>NZ_LT607752.1:1365000-2047500 GCF_900090265.1 Micromonospora rifamycinica | reverse complement strand
TCGTCGACGACCTGTCGTTCGCCGCGGAGTACGGTCGGGTCGAGCCAGGCCGGCCGCCGGTCGAGTCCGACCTCGCCGATGAAGTTTCCCCAGGCGTAGAGCGCGTACATGCGGGCATGCTATCGAGTTGAGCGAACGTCGGAGGGCGACCGCCGAGTCTGGACAGGAGAACCGACCGGTCCCGAACATCGGGGTGGGTGGATGCCGGTGAGGTCCGGCCGTGATCCGGCCGTCACCGCCTGACGGTACGGCGGTCGGGGCGAGAGGGGCGGCCGAGGTGCGCGGCGTGTCCCACGATCTGACGTGCACCGGCTCCTGGACGCGGCCGACCTGATAGGTGCGATCCGCCCCTTCATCGACGCCGACGACGAATGCCACCCACCGTTCGTCCGCATCAGGACGCTCATCAGCTTCCCACGAGTGCCGACCGTCGAAAGAATGCAGACATTGGTGGGTTGAGATCCTACTCGATCTCGGCGGAGTGGCGAACCATCACTGATGCATAGGCAATGCCGCATCATATCCACAATCGGATGCGAACTGGAATGAACCATGAATGAAACGTACCCCGCGATACGAATCATCACTCCGGGCAATGCGCTCTGCTAACCTGACACGGCCTACGGAGCGAAACCGGACGCTTACCGCAAGGAGTCGCAATGATCAAACCGGCGGTACTGAGACTCTCCCTAGTTTTGGCTATTCTGACCGCGCTGGTCGGTGTCCGGCCGACAGCGGCCTTCGCCCAGCCCGCGAACGACGAATTCGCCAGCGCCACGACGGTCGGCAGCCTGCCCTTCCAGACAACGCAGGACACCAGCAGCGCCACCACCGATCCGGCGGATCCCGGGGAATGCGGAGAGTATCAGTCCGTCTGGTTCACTTTCACTCCCACCAAGGACACGCTGATCCAGGCGAGCACCCTCGGGAGCGACTACAGTACGGTCCTGTCCGCCTGGAGTGGCCCCTCCGGGTCGCTGGACCTCGTAGCCTGCAACGAAAGCTACGGCGACGCGGATTCCCGGATCACCTTCACGGCCACCGCGGGCACCACCTACCACTTCATGGTCACCTCGTACTTCGAGGCGGAGGCCGGTGAGCTGGCGTTCTCCCTCAGGCGGACCAACCGGCCGAAGAACGACAGCTTCGCCGCCGCCAAGGTGATCAACAAGTTGCCGTTCTCACGCGCGGTGGATCTGGACACCGCGAGCATGGAGGTCGGCGAACCGACCGCCTGCCTCGATGCGAAGCAGACGCGCTGGTACTCGTACACCCCCGCGGTCACCCGCTCCATCACCGCTTCAGCGGGCTACTGGGGCTCGGTCGCCGGCTACAGCGGGACGTCGTTGACGAATTTAACCCTGCTGGGCTGCTCATACCGGTACAACGTCCCGTTCACCTTCCGGGCGGAAGCCGGCACGACCTACCTGTTCCAGGTCGACCTGCGGTGCTGCCCGACCGAACCGAGCACGGGACCGGCCGAACTCGACGTCCACGTCACGCCGAACCCGAATGCGGATTTCTCCTACAGCCCCACCGATCCGAGCACCCTGGACACCGTCTCCTTCCATGACTACTCGTTCGACCCCGGCAGGGTGGAATTCGCCTCACGGTTGTGGAAATTCGGTGACGGAACGACGTTCGAAGGGCTCTCCCCCACTCATCGGTACGCGGCCGACGGTGACTACCGGGTAAGTCTGACCGTGACGACCCTTGATGGCCGAAAAGGGAAGACGACCAAGGTCGTTCCGGTACGGATCCACGACGGGGCAGTCACCCGCCCGGCCGTACCGGCCACGAGTCGGCAGGACAGTCGATCAAGGTCTACTGTCGCGCACCATAGAGCGTTCTGAGCCTTACCAGCAGTAGACCGATCTGCCGTCGGAGTTCCGTCGACCGACGTCGACACACGGCCCAGCCGGACGGTGCTGTCCAGCCGGCCTCCGGCGGTGGGCACCGCGTCTCGACGTCGCCGCGCCCGCACCGGTCGGCACCGCGTTGCCCGTAGGGGCAACCCGGACTGCCCGCAGGACCGGCCGGCGACCGGGGAACGGGCCGGTAGGTCCGGCGCACGCTGGTGCGGACCCGCCCACCGACCGGGAGACAGGCGTGTACCCGCATCAGGACGTCCAGCCGGCGCCATGGCAACACACGTTCGCCACGACCTTCGCCTGGATCGCCGAGCACCAGCCGGCGTTCTTCCAGAGCCTCGCCTGGGTCGAAACCCAGCAGAACCCCACCTGCCTGGCGATGTTCCATGCCTGGGCCGACGAACAGGCCGCCCACACCGGCGTCGACCAGCTGCGCCGTAGCCTGGCCACGATCACGCTGCTCCAGCAGCACGCCGGTGGGCAGCTGGACCGCGACCACCTCGTCGTCGCGCTGGTGGACACCGTCCGGCCGCCGTGGGTCGACCACCCCCTGGCGATGGCGTTCGGGGAGGTCGATCCGACGCTCGTCGCGGAGTTCGCCCAGCTCGACGACATGTTCGCGCTGGTCACCCGCTTGACGCAGGTGTTCGAGGTGGACACCGGGTACACGTTCGCCCAATGGTCGGTGGCCGCCGAGGCCCTCGCCGGCGAGGTCGCCGCGGCGTACCTGCCGTACTTCGCCGCAGCCTGCGACGAGCACCTGCGGCAGTGGTATCTGCCCGCCACCGTCGCGCAACCGGACCTGACCGGTCAGCCCGGGAACCCGGCACCTGACGGCGGCGACCAGCCGGCGCCCCGGTGGCTGGACTACCTGGATCCCGACCAGTTCCCGCAGGTGCTGGCGGACTGCCCCGACCTCGCCGCCGAGATGGCCGAATACAACACCCAGGCGTACGCGTTCAACCTGGCCGGGCCGTACCAGGAGGAGTACCGGTCGTCGGTGCACGATGCCATCGCCCGCGTCCTGGCCCGGTACGCCCACCGCCAACCGGTGATCCTCGGTCGCCTCCAGTCGTTCGGCGGCGACGATCCGGCGACCGCCCACCTGCTGGCCCTCGCCCCGCAGTGGGAGCAGCTCCGCCATGTCTGCGGGCTCCTCACCGCCGCCCTCGAACCCGGCTTCACCGGATATCCGCCGGCCCAGCCGTTGCCGGTTCGGGAACAGATCGCGGCGGCGGCGCGGGCCCGGCTGTCGGCCAGGGACAGCCGGCAGGGCGGTGCGGAACCGTCGGAACCGGTCGGGGCGCCGAGAGCCGTCGAGGTGCCGCGACCACCATCCCGCCCTCCCGAGCGGGTCGAGCAGCACGGACCGTCGACTCAGGGCGTCATCACCGACGAGCAGTGGCGGCAGATCGCGGCGATCCTGCCGGGCGACCCGCACCGGAGCCGGCAGCACCACCGGCGGCTGCTCGTGGAAGCGATCTACCACCGCAGACGCACCGGCTGCAGCTGGGCGGAGCTGCCGGCGCCCTATCCACCGGGCATGACCGTCGCCGGCTACCAGGCGAGATGGGAGCATGACGGCACCATGCGCCTGATCGAGGCGATCCTGGGCTAGCCGACCCGGCATCACCGGCCGCTGGCAGCCACCGCGGCAGGCCGACCGTACGGCGCGGGCGTCCGGTCACCGGGACGAGGTGAGGTGTCGGCTGAACCGGAGCTGGTGCTGCGCGAGCTCGGCCTCGATTCTCGGCGGTGTGCCGGCCTCGTCCTCCTCGGTCAGCTCGCAGTGGACGAAGGTGGGGCTGGTGCACGTCCTCGCCTCGCTGTGCAGCAACTCCCGGAACTTGCTCAGATCGTCGACGTGCCAGACGCCGGTGTATCCGGCGGCTTCGGCCAGGGCGGTGAAGTTGATGCGTCGCGACGGGACGCGCTGGCCTCCGGTGGAGTCGTACCGACCGTCGTCGAGGACGAGGTGCAGCAGGGGAAGGTGGGGGAGCGCGCCGGCGGTGAGCAGGCAACCCGGATTCATGGCCAGTGCGCCGTCACCGTCGACGACCACCACGAGCCGGCCCGTCGACAACGCGATGCCGGTACCGATGGCGGCCGCGAGGCCCATGCTGCCGGTCATGTAGAAGTGGTTCGGCCGGTCCGCCACGTTCCTGGCGATGCGGCAGGAGTAGCCGGTGGTGAAGATGATCGGGTCGGTGGACGTCGCCTCGATCAGCGCGCGGATCACTGCCGTCTTGTTCATGCCTGCCACCCGAGCAGGGCCGGGGGAACGAGCAGGGCCGCCGGTCGGCGGTCCTCGACCACGAGCCGGCTGGCCCAGTCGGTCTGCGCCGCGAGGTTCTCCTCCGCGAGTCGGGCGGTGGGGATGCCCGCCTCGCGGAGCAGTGGTTCGGTCAGACGACCCATGACGATGTTCTCCGTGGTGAAGTCCGGGGGGATACCGCGCAGACTGATGATGAGGAGCATCGGAATCCGGTACGGCACGACGAGGGACGCGAGGGCGTTCACCGACTGGCCGAGACCGGAGTTCTGCATCAGGACCACGGGGCTCCTCCCCGCCATCGCGGCGCCGGCGGCGACACCCACCGCGTTGTCCTCGCGCGAGATGGTCCACAGGTCCGCGGCGGCCTCGAGCCGGCTGTAGAGAGGCGCCAGGATGCCGCAGGGGGTGCCGAAGAACGGTGCGAACTCGTGCTCCAGCAGTGCGTCGGACAGGGCCGATGCGCAGTCGGGAACCGCCATGAACCCCTCCTAGCCGAGGTAGTCCTCGGCGCCGCCGGTACGGACGGTGTCGAGGGTGAAGCAGTGGAAACCGCCGCCGAACAACCGACGGTGGCGGTGCCGCGCCGGCACCACCGTGAACCTGTGGTCCTCCAGGGTGCGGATCAGGGTCTTGCAGGCGTCGTTGACCAGCACGGTGTTCTCGTCGATCGACAGCAGGTTGAGGTCGATGTACGGGCTGGCGGGAATGGGGTCGTCGTTGTCGTACTGTGGGTAGTCGCTGACGTCGGGCACCGGGGAGACGATCAGGTCCCACGAGCGCAGCCGCTCCGGCAGGAAGTCCAGGACCCGCTCGGACCTGATGAGCAGGGTGCCCGGCCGCAGCGGGATCACCACGCTGTCGATGTGGCTCTGGGTCAGCTTGTGCATGCGGTGGACGCGGAAGCGCCCCGCCAGGTGCCGCTGAAGCCAGTCGTAGGCCAGCGCGTGGTTGGCGTTGGAGATGTTGACGATCAGGTCGCGGCCGAGCCGCAGACAGTTCGCGCCGTCGATCATGATTTCCGGGCCGACGTCGTACGCGGACGGCCGGGGGTCGACCGGCACCTCGATGTTGGGTGCCGCGTTCGCGACGTTCTCCGGGTCGAACGAGGCGTCGGTCATCATCGGCCGGGGCATCGTCGTCCAGCGGGCGCCCTCGGCGAAGTACCTCATGAAGATCGGCTTGAGGAACTGCGTCTCGAAGTACCTCGCCCGCAGGGTCGGCGGCGTCTCGATGATCTCGTCGCCGAGGATCAGCGTGTTGTCCCGCACGTTCAGTGGGGGCGTGACCGGTGCGGACCACGCGGGGGTCGCCACGTTCCCGGGGCGCGGGTCGAGCGGCATCGGCCTGAGCACCCGGATCCCGAGGGACTCGAGAATGGCCGCGATGCCCTCGACGTCCTCGATCAGCTCGCCGAGGAAGCGCTTCTTCGTCGCGAGCCGGTGCGGTTCGTTGCGGTCGGCCCGGGAAGCGCCGTCGTACCAGTCGGTGATGCTCGGGTAGTACCCCTTGGCGCCGGTGAGGTTGTCGCTGACGAACATGTCGAACGACAGGTCGTCGATGCGGTCGAGGTAGTCGGTCGCGGAGCCGAGGACGACCTCCTTGAGCGGTGAGAAGTCGTCGTAGCTGTTCAGGCGCATCGGGAAGGTCCCCTCCTGGTGAAGCGGTGGCGGGCGGTCACAGTGCGGCGGCGTCGAGCACCACGTTCCTGAGCGAGTCGTCGTCGGTGTCGACCTCGTGCATGTCGCGGAGGGTCACCTCGTCGAAGTCGCCGGTGGCGTAGCAGCCGGAGCCGTGCACGAGGATGTCGTCCTCCGGCACCAGGTCCCGGTCGATGGCGTTCAGGATCCCGGTCACCGCCATGACCAGCGACCACTCGCGGAGCGCGGTCGGATTCGCCGGGACGGGCACGCCCGCCTCACCGAGCAGGGCGCGGGTCTGGCCGTACCGTTCGAGGCACTCGGCGAGGGAGACGACCACGCCGCCGCCGCCCTGGCCGTGGATGAGCGCGTTCATCCGGGCCGAGGTCACCGGGGTCCTGGTGTAGAACGTCGGGTCGAGCGTCTCCCGGGGGTCGAAGGTGACGGCCGGGAAGTGCGGGTCCTCCTGCTGGACGTAGCGACCGGACTCCGGCTGGTAGGAGTAGTCGGGCAGGTGCCTGCTGTCGAAGTCGCCGTCGTGGTAGAGGCTGACCACCATGTCCGGCGCGCCGAGATGCTGCACGAGGAAGTAGCGCGAGGGCAGGCCGGTCCCGCCGAACCGCTCCCGGCCGTACGCGTGCCCGAGCAGCCCGTACGCGCTGGACACGGCGTGCACGTGCAGCCGCGGTACGGTCGCTGCCGGCGGGAAGAACTCCTCCTCCGCCAGCGCCCGCACCACGTCCGCGGCCAGGTAGTTCTCCAGTTGCAGGGTGTACCAGAGGTTGGTCTTGGCGCTCTTCTCCAGTGCCTCCCTGTGGGTGTCGACCATGGTCCGCGCGATCGTCTTCACCGTGCCGGGCACGTCACCCCGGTACACGGCGATGGGGTTGCGGGCGCGCAGGTACGGGTCGGTGAGCAGTTCCGACGCGCGGATCTTGTGGACCGAGCCGGCGGGTACGACGACCGCCACGTTGAGCTGGTCGGGGGTGACCAGTCCGGCGCCGATCGCCCGCAGCACCGCGTCCCGCATGGCGACGGCCTTGTTCGCGGAGGACGGCGTGATGATCGTGACCCGCTCGCCGGTGCGCTGGATGTACCCGACCGCACGGGCGACGATGACCAGTGAGGCGAAGGTCTTCGTCGTCATCGTCCCGGGGTTGCGGGTGAGGTCCAGCAGCGCGAGGTTCCTGCCGCGGTACCGCCCCATCGGGGTGTGCCCCAGATCGGAGGCCGAAAGGTACTCGCGCATCGCGGGTGTCGGTTCGGGCAGTTCGACACCGGGCGTGAACTCGCTCGACGCGGCACTGCCCGACAGTGTTCGCAGTGCATCCTGAACCTGCGGATAATAATGGGCGAGAGCATTCTCGAGAAGCATGTGGACAGCCTTCCGGAATTCCGCGCTGTTTTCGGTGGTCGGTGCTATCTGGTGCCCATGCTGAGGCCGTGCTCGAAGGGGAGACCGCGGACCGTGGTCACGTCGCGGAAGCCCACGCGGCTCAACCAGCGCTCGTAGTCCGCTGCCGGATATGCCATGCCCTGCCCGCTCGCCAGCACATTGAAGTACAGGCCGAGGCGGGCCGAGAAAATGCCACTGGTCTCGTCGTCGGAGACGTTGTAGCCGTACAGGAAGACCCGTCCGCCGACCGGCAGGACGTCATAGGCCTTCTGCAGCATCGCCAGGATCTGCTCGGCGGAGAAGATCTCCAGCACGTGGCTGAAGAGGACGGCGTCCGGGCCGAGAGGAAAGTTGTCGGTGAACATGTTGCCGGAGAGAAGGTCGACCCGGTCGGCCAGTGCGGTCGTCTTGCCGTCGGCGATTCTGGACACGCTGGGAATGTCGAAGATCGTCGACTTCAGCTGGGGGTGGCGTGCCGCGAGGCGGATCGACGTCGTGCCGTCGCCGCCGCCGACGTCGAGCAGGTGCCGCACCTCGGCGAACTCCGGCCGTTCGACCAGCGCGTCGACGGAGCGCAGGGTGAAGGCGCTCATCGCCCGGTGGAACACCGCCTCAAGGTCAGGGTTGCGGGAAAGCCGCTGGTAGAGCGTGGGTTCGTCGCCGGGGTAGGCGTCGAGTGCGGTGTTGGTGCCCGCCCGCAGCGCCGTCGTCATCTGCCCGAAGGCGGGGTAGTAGACCTCCTTCCAGCCGACGATGATGTGCGCCCAGCTGTCCTCGTCGTCGGAGGCGAGGAGATCCTGGGCGACCGCCGAGTTGGCGTACCGGCCGTCCCGCCTGGTCAGCAGCCCGGTCGAACAGACCGCCTGGAGGAGGACCCGGAGCTGGTGGAGCGGCAGTGCCGTGTGCTGGTGGATCTGGTCGAACGTCGCCTCGGCCCGGTCGGCGAGGAAATGGAAGATCCCCAGCTCGACGGAGGTGGCCACCGCGTTGAACAACGCGGGAGCGTTCATCAGGAACTGGAAGCGCTCATAGACCGGATCGCCATCGTGTGCGGCACGCATTGGCCCCACCTCTCCCGTGCAGGCTGGTAAGAATTCCCGATGGAAAGTATTTCCGCGACATGCCGCAGGCGATCGGTCGCGCGGATGGTTGTCGCGTTTGAAATGCGGATTCGTGTCGCGGAGACCCCCGTTCACCTCTCCCGACCATCGATGATCATTGAGAAGTTTGAATAGATTGACCGCGTTGGCGAGCCTACCTGAAGGCCGAAAGGCCCAGCATCCCAATTGGTGTGACGTGGATCACATTTACGGCGGTGATTGTGTGTGATTAAGTGGTCACGAAGCCCCCGGGTGCCTAGATCGACTAATGGAAAGCGCCTTGTGGGTTACCGTCTCGCGCATCCCTCGACACCGCCGGTGAGACCGCACCACTGGTCACGCGGGTGTCCGGCGCGGACTAATCAGATGCAGCCCCGGGGGAGTGCATGCAGCTCAACAGCTTTGACGAGTGGTCGCCGCTGAAGGAAGTAATTGTCGGCTCGGCCGACAACTACATATCGCACGACCGTGAGCTGTCATTCGACCTGTTCTTCCACGACAACATCAGGGAGAACCGGTCCTTCCGGACCGAGTGGTACTACCCCCGCCTGGCGGCTCGCGCGGCCACCGCGGCGGCGCCGGAGCCCGGCCGGGTGCCGATCAAGGAGCGGTACGTCGCCGAGCTCTGCGAGGACCTCGACGGGCTCGCCAAGACCCTCGAATCCCTCGCGGTGACCGTCCACCGTCCGATCACCCTGGACCCGTCCACGGTGGAGGTCGCCACGCCGGCGTGGTCGGCCGCCGTCGTCCCACCACTCAACGTGCGGGACAACACCCTGATCCTGGGCGACGAGATCATCGAGACCCCACCCATGATCCGCTCGCGGTACTTCGAGACGCAGCTGCTCAAGCCGATCTTCGCCGACTACTTCCGGCGGGGCGCGCGGTGGACGGTCATGCCGCGGCCGATGATGACCGACGCCTCGTTCGACCTGTCCTACGTCCGCAGTGGCACGGCGGGCGGGCCGACCGAGACGATCGAGGACCCGCGCCCGTCACCGTACGACGTGGGGTTCGAGATGATGTTCGACGGCGCCCAGTGTCTGCGACTGGGCCGGGACGTCGTCGCCAACGTCTCGACGGCCAACCACGCCCTGGCGTGCGACTGGCTCGAACGCCACCTCGCCGGACGGTTCCGCATCCACCGGGTGTACCAGCTGAGCGACAGTCACCTCGACAGCATGGTGCTGGCGTTACGGCCGGGCACCCTGCTGGTGCGTTCCGCCGAGGTGATGGAGAAGCTCCCCGCGCCGTTGCGCAGCTGGGACCACATCGTCGCGCCCGAGCCGGACGGCGACAGCTTCCCCCGCTACGACGACGACGACCTCATCCTCACCAGCCCGTTCATCGACCTCAACGTGCTCTCCGTCGACCCGGCGACGGTGCTGGTCAACGAGGCGTGCCCGGAGCTGGCCCGCACGTTGGAACGGCACGGGTTCACCGCCGTACCCGTCCGCCACCGCCACCGCCGGCTGTTCGGTGGGGGCCTGCACTGCTTCACCCTGGACACCGTCCGCCAGGGCGGCGCGGAAGACTACCTCCGCTGATGGGCGTTCAGCGGCCCTGCCACCGTGGTTCGCGCTTCTCCACGAACGCGAGCGGACCCTCGACGGCGTCCATGCTCTGCATCCGCTGCTCCTCCCGGGGGAACCGGGTCGAGAACGCGGTCTCCAGCGGCATGGTGAGCGACTTCGTCGCCGCTTCCTTGATCGCCCGCACGGACAGCGGCGCGCACCGGAGGATGTCGGCCACCCACCCGTCGACGCAGGCGTCGAGCTCGTCGGCGGGCACCACCTCGTTGACCAGGCCGAGTTCGAAGGCCCGCCGGGCGGTCATCGACCTGCCGGTGAGCAGCTGCCCCATCGCGGTACGCCAGGGCAGCTGCCTGGTCAACCGGAACACGCCGCCCGCGCCCGCCATCAGACCCAGCCGGGCCTCCGGCAGCGCGAACGTGGCATCGGTCGACGCGATCACGAGGTCGCAGGCCAGCGCGAGCTCGAAGCCGCCGCCCATCGCGTACCCGCGTACCTTGGCGACGACCGGCTTGGCCAGGTCGAACCGCTCGGTGAGCCGGGGCCAGCCGGGCTTGCCCCGACTGCCGAAGGTCGCCGTGCCCGCGGTGCCCGCCCGCACCCGTCCGGCCAGCTCCTTGAGGTCCTGGCCGACGGAGAAGGCTCGGTCGCCCGCGCCGGTGAGCACGGCCACCCACAGGTCGTCATCGGCCTCGAAATCGTCCCAGACCCGCGCCAGTTCCTGGTGCATGCGCAGGTCCATCGCATTGAGCACCTCAGGCCGGTCGAGGGTCACGACGGCCACATGACCGTTCTTTTCGTAACGCACTCCAGGGGACATGGCAGCGAGTCTAGTCGGCTCGACTTTCACGGGAAGGAATAGGTCCATGCGGCTCGGGGTGAAGAAGCGGGTCGATGCCCCGCGCATTGTCGGCGTCGGCACCGCGGTACCGGCGACGTCATACAGCCAGCGGGAGCTGCTCGACGAATTCCGCATCACCGACCCGCGGATCCGGTCGGTCTTCCTCAACAGCGCGATCGACCGCCGGGGGCTCACGCTGCCGCCGCTCGGACCCGACGGCTCGCGGTGTGTGGAGAGCCAGGGCGACCTGCTGCGCAAACACGTCACCAACGGTCTCGCCCTGGGCACGAGAGCCGTCGCGTCGTGCCTGGATGCCGCGGGCGCGACGCCGTCCGACGTGGGCTACCTGTGCTGCGTCTCCTCGACGGGATTCATCACGCCCGGATTCTCCGCCCTGCTGATCAAAGAGCTCGGCCTCAGCGTGCACTGCTCGCGGCTCGACGTGGTGGGCATGGGGTGCAACGCCGGCCTGAACGGCCTGACCGCCGTCGCCGGCTGGGCCGGGGCACACCCGGGCGAGTTGGCGCTCATGGTCTGCATCGAGGCGTGTTCGGCGGCGTACGTCTTCGACGGAACGATGCGTTCGTCGGTGGTCAACAGCCTGTTCGGCGACGGTGCTGCGGCGGTGGCGGTCCGCCGGCCGGACGGCGACGTCCCCCGGGGCACCGCGCTCCTGCGCTTCTCCAGCTGCATCATCCCCGACGCCATCGACGCGATGCGGTACGACTGGGACGACGACCACGGCAAGTTCAGTTTCCGGCTCGACCAGGACGTGCCGTACGTGGTCGGCGCGCACGCCGAACTCGCGCTCGGAAAGCTGCTCGACGGGACGGACCTGCACCGCTCCGACATATCGCACTGGATCATCCATTCCGGTGGCAAGAAGGTGATCGACTCCGTGCGTGCGAATCTCGGCCTGTCCCGCCACGACGTACGGCACACGACCGGCGTCCTGCGGGAGCACGGGAATCTGTCGAGCGGGTCCTTCCTCTTCTCCTACCAGCGTCTGCTCGCCGAGCAGAGCGCGGTGCCCGGCGAATTCGGCGTCCTCATGACGATGGGACCGGGATCAACTATCGAAATGGCCCTGGTGGCCTGGTGACGGAAGGGGAGACCGCCACGATGAGCAGGCACCTCGAATTGACAGGCGTCTCCGGCGGGCTCGCGCTCGTACTGACGGTCGACGTGACACGACCGCTCGCCGAACTGACCGACTCCGTGAACGCGATCTGCGAGCAGGTGGAGAAACGCGTCGGACGGACGGTCGTCGTGCTGCGGCTGGACGGCACGGCGGCGCAGAGCCGGGTGTGGCCGGGCGAGGTCGGGATCCGCGACGTCAACCGGTGGGAACGGGCGGTCCGCAGGCTCGAACGGCTGCCGGCGGCGAACGTCGTGGCGGCCAGCGGTCCGTGTGGCGGTCCCGCGCTGGACCTGCTGCTGGCGGTCGACTTCCGCATCGGCGCACCGGACCTGGTGCTCCTGCTGCCCGTCAACGACGGGCACTTCTGGCCGGGCATGTCGGTCTACCGGCTGGTCCAGAACCTCGGGGTGGCCAGGGCCCGCCAGATCGTGATCTGGGGGATGGACATCTCGGTGGCGAAGGCCTCCGAACTCGGCCTGGTCGACCAGGTCAGCGAGGACCTCGACGACGCCGTGCACACCGCGACCGTGTTGATGGGCCGGGTGTCCGACCAGGAACTCGCGGTGCGCCGGCAACTGCTGCTCGAAGCGTCCGCCGCCGAGTACGACGACGCGCTCGGCGTGCACCTGGCCGCGTGCGACCGTGAACTGCGCAGGCTGGCGGTAGGGGCCGCTTCGTGACCACGACCGGTGCCCCGGTGCGGGAGGCGGCGGCCCCGGTCCTCTCCGGCGTGCTCGACGACGACGCGCGGGAACTGGCCGGGTACGTCGCCGCGGGCGAGGAGACACTGGCCGGGCTGCCCCCGAAGGCCGCGCGCGACGGCCCGCAGCGGCAGGCCGCGGACCGGATCCACGCCGCCTGCCGGGCGGCCCGCCACGCGTTCCTCGCCCGGCACGTGGACGCCGTGTACGACCTGCTCACCGACGGCCGCACCCGCTATCCCCGGCTGCCCGCACTCGTGCGGGCCGCGGCCGAGCGGTTTCCCGGGCTCGTGCCGTCGGCCGCCCAGATGGACGCCGAACGACGACACGTGCAGGCGGAGAAGGAGGGCCGGGAGATCGACCAGGGTATCTTCTGCGCCGCGGTGCTGCGGTCGGCCACGGCCGGGCGGCACCTGATCGACGCGATGCTGATGCCCACCCCGCGGGCGCTCGGGCTGCTCGCCGACTTCCGGCGGACGGGCGTGGCCGAGCTGGACACCGTGCTGGTCGAACGCCGGGGGCACGCCGCCGAGGTGACCTTCCGCAACGCCCACTGCCTGAACGCGGAGGACACCGGCCTGATCGCCGACCTGGAGACGGCCGTCGACCTGGCGCTGCTGGACGACCAGGTGCGCGTCGGGGTGCTGCGGGGCGGGGAGGTGGACCACCCCCGCTACCGGGGGCGGCGGGTGTTCAGCGCGGGCATCAACCTCAAGGACCTGCGCAACGGCGCGATCCCGCTGCTGGAGTTCCTGCTGGGCCGGGAACTCGGCTACCTCAACAAGATGTGCCGGGGCCTGCTGGTCGACGTGGCGGCCGGTCCCTGGTCGGACCGTACGGTCGCGAAACCGTGGATCGGCGCGGTCGACTCGTTCGCCATCGGTGGTGGCATGCAGCTGCTGCTCGTCCTCGACCGGGTGATCGCCGAACGCGACGCCTACGTCAGCCTGCCCGCGGCCGAGGAGGGCATCGTGCCGGGGCTGGGCAACCTCCGGCTCACCCGGCTCACCGGGGCGCGGCTCGCCCGGCAGGTGGTCCTGGGCGGGCGGAGCATCCCGGTGGCGAGCGCGGAGGGCCGGCTGATCTGCGACGAGGTCGTCGAACCACAGGACATGCCCGACGCGATCGACCGCGCGGTGCGGGAACTCGGCGCACCGGCCGTGGCCGCCAACCGGCGGATGCTCGTGCTCGCGGAGGAGCCGCTGGACGTGTTCCGGGAGTATCTGGCCGAGTTCGCGTACGCCCAGGTGCGCAGAGCCTACAGCGACGACGTCCTGGCCAAGGTCGAGCGGCGTTGGCAGCGCTCGGGAGCGCGCCGATGAGCGCCGCGTGGCTCGACCAGGACTCCCTGCACCCGTCGCTACGGGATCCGCTGCTGGGGTCGATCGGCTTCCTCAACGAGGTGATGGGCCGGTTCCCGGACGCGATCTCCTTCGCGCCCGGCGCACCGCACCCGGACTTCCTCACCGAGATCGACATCCAGCGGTACACCGAACGTTTCCTGACCCACCTGCGGGACGAGGGCCGCACCCCCGCCCAGGCGCAACGGCTGCTCTACGAGTACGGCCCCGGCCGGGGGATCATCAACGGCATCGTCGGCGACGCACTGGCCCGGGACCACGGCATCGACGTCGACCCGGACGCGATCGTGATCACCGTGGGGGCGCAGGAGGGCATGCTCCTGGTGCTGCGCGCCCTGTTCCGCTCCGACCGCGACGTGCTCGCGGTGGTCGACCCCTGCTTCGTCGGGATGACCGGGGCCGCGCGGCTGCTCGACATCGAGCGCCTCGCGATCGGGGAGACCCCGGCCGGCATCGATCTCGACGCGCTCGCGACCGCCTGTCGGCAGGCCCGGCGGGCGGGCCGACGGATCCGGGCGTGCTACGTCGCCCCGGACTTCTCCAACCCCGGCGGCAGCCGGATGACCCTGGCCGCCCGGCGGGAGCTGCTGGCGCTCGCCGCGCGGGAGGACTTCTTCGTGCTGGAGGACGACGCGTACGCGTTCACCGCGCCGTCCGACGAGCACCTGCCGCCGCTCAAGGCGCTGGACGAGGGCGGGCGGGTCATCCACATCGGCACCTTCGCCAAGGTGGCCTTCCCCGGCGCGCGGGTCGGGTACGTGCTCGCGGACCAGCGCGTGGGCGACGGCGGAAAGGTGCTCGCCGACGAACTCGCCACGATCAAGACCATGGTCACGGTGAACACCTCACCGCTGTGCCAGGCGGTGATCGGGGGCATGTTGCTGGAGCACGGCCGGTCCCTGCTGGAGCTCTCCAGGCGCAAGTCCGAGCTCTACCGGCGCAACCTGCACCACCTGGTCACGGCGCTCGACGCGCACCTCGGTGACGCGCGCTCGGACCGGCTGGCGTGGAACCGGCCGCACGGCGGCTTCTTCGTCCGGATGCGCCTGCCGGTCCCGGTCACCGTCGACCTGCTGGAGCGGTCGGCGAGCAAGTACGGCGTGCTCTGGACCCCGATGGCCCAGTTCTACCTCGGTGGTGGGGGCGAGAGGCAGCTGCGCCTGTCCTGCAGCTACCTCGACCCCGACCAGATCGACACCGGGGTACGACGGCTGGCCGCGTTCGTGAAGGAAGAGGTGAGGGCATGAAGCCGGTTCCGTTGCCGACGGCGCGGATCACCCCGTTCGACCCGCCGGCCGAGCTGGCGGAGTACCGGGAGCAGACGCCGATCAGGCCGATGGTCTACCCGGACGGACACGTCGGCTGGCTGGTGACCAGTCACGCACTGGCCAGGAGGCTGCTGTCCGACCAGCGGTTCAGCGCGCGGTCGGAGTTCAAGCGGGCGCCGGTGGCGCGGCCGAGCGCGGACCCGTTCTTCGGCGCACCGGCGTTGCCCGGCTGGCTGGTGGACATGGACGCGCCGGAGCACACCCGGCTGCGGCTGCAACTGGCCGGGAAGTTCACCGCCAAACGGATGAGGGACCTGCGACCGCTGCTGGAGCGGATCGTCGACGACCAGCTCACCGCCATGGAGAAGCACGGGCCGCCGGCCGACCTGGTGTCGCTGTTCGCGCTGCCGGTGCCGTCGCTGGCGATCTGCGAGCTGCTCGGGGTGCCGTACCGCGACCGGGCGGAGTTCCAGCGCAACAGCGCGACGCTGTTCAGCCTGGAGGCCAGCGCGCAGGACGCCTCGCGGGCGATGGACGAGCTGTACGGGCTGCTGCGGCGACTGGTCGTGGGCCGGGACACCGACACCGGCGGGCTGTTGAGCATGCTGGCGGCGGAGGGCTCGCTCGGCACCGAGGAGATCGCCGGGATCGGGGTGCTGCTGCTGACCGCGGGGCACGAGTCCACCGCGGGTTCGCTGGGGCTGAGTGTCTTCACCCTGCTGTCGCACCCCGAGCACCTGGCCCGGCTGCAGGCGGAGCCCACGCTGGTCGACAACGCGGTGGAGGAGCTGCTCAGATATTTGACGATCTTCCACTTCGGAGTGCCGCGAACGCCGCTGGAGGACGTCGAGGTCGAGGGGCACCTGCTGCGGGCCGGCGAGTCGATCACGATCTCGCTGCCCGCGGTGAACCGGGACCGGAGCTGGTTCGCCGAGCCGGACCGGCTGGACTTCGACCGTCGGACGGCCGGGCACATGGCGTTCGGCTACGGCATCCACCAGTGCCTCGGGCAGAACCTGGTGCGGATGGAGATGCGCGTCGCGCTGCCGGCGATCTTCCGGCGCTTCCCCCGGCTGGCGCTGGCCGTCGTACCGGACGAGGTGCCGCTGAAGACGAACGTCAGCGTCTACGGCGTGCACGAGCTGCCGGTCACCTGGTGACGAGGAGGGAACGCGTGCGAA
The DNA here is from genome assembly GCF_900090265.1 of Micromonospora rifamycinica. Lineage (NCBI taxonomy): Bacteria > Bacillati > Actinomycetota > Actinomycetes > Micromonosporales > Micromonosporaceae > Micromonospora > Micromonospora rifamycinica. The sequence goes on along the minus strand of NZ_LT607752.1, from coordinate 2,031,196 downwards.
TCCAGGTCGACAGTGACGCCTGCGTCGGCTCCGGGCAGTGTGCGCTAGCGCTGCCGGAGGTCTTCGACCAGGACGACGCCGACGGCAGGGTCGTGCTGCTGGACGACCGGCCGCCCGCCGGGCTGCACGGCGCGGTGCGCGAGGCGGCGAGCCGCTGCCCTGTCCGGGCGATCACGGCGCAGTGACGAGGAACCGATCCGATGACGAGGAAAGCCGATCCCGTGTCTGAGACGACCGCCCCGGCCCGCGTACCCCTCCTTCGACGGCTGCGCCTGCACGCCGGCTACCACTGGCGTAACAGCGGTCACCCGCTGCTGACCACGGCCCGGGTCGCCTGGGACACCAGGGACTGGGCCCGGTTCCCCGCCGTACGCTCGGATCTCGGCGGCCTGTCGATCTCGTACTCCGGGCTGCCGGAGGGGCTGGCCTACACGCTCGACTTCACCGAACAGCGCCGCGGCGCGGACGGGGAGCGGACGGCGGCACGCCGCACCGCCGCCCTGCGGGGCCGCGACCTCAGGTCGGCCGACCGGCTGCCGGACGCCGACATCACGATCCTCGGCACGAGCGCGGCGCGGGCCCGGCGGATGCCCGCCGACGCGGCGCTGGTCCTGCCGATGCGCGTGCACTTCGTGGTGGACTTCGACGACGACGCGGAGGTGGTGCTCGGCCGGATCTCGAAGAACGAACGACGCAGGTTCCGCAGGAACGCGCGTCGGCACCGGTGGGGTAGCGAGATCGTGCGGGACGCCGCCTGGTTCGACCACTTCTACGAGCACTACTACAGCGCCACCATGCACAACCGGCACGGCGCCCGGCAGCGCACCGAATCCCGGGAGTCGGCGTACGAGTGCCTGTTCCGCACCGGCCGGCTGTTCGTGCTCACCGAGGACGGCGAGCGCATCGCCGGACGGCTGTGCCACTGGAACCCCGCGACCGGCGTGCTGACGTCGCGGCTGGTGGGAGTGCGCGACGGTGCCGACGTGCACTACGCGAACGGTGTGATCAAGGCGATGAACGTCCTGTTCATCGAGTGGGCGGCGGCCAACGGGGTGCGTCAGCTCGACTTCCAGGGGACGGAACCCTTCCTCAGCAAGGGCACCTACCAGTCGAAGCGCCTCATCGGTACGCGCGTGGTCCTGCCGCCCAACCACTTCGGCGGCAAGCGGTTGTGGCTGCGGGTCCGGCGGGACACCCCGGCGGTGCGCGACTTCCTGGTGGCGAACCCGTTCGTGGCGGAGACGGAGCAGGGTTTCCTGGAGGCCGTCTACTTCCACGACGCCCGACGGCCCCCACGGCTCGACTACCCCGCGAACTCCCCGGGCGTTCGGGGTGCCCGCCACGTCGACCTCGACGAGTTTCTCGCCGCCGTACCCGAAGGATCGTCGACGAGGAGCGTCACCGCATGACCACCAGCGGACCCTCGTCGGCGCGGGTTGCCGGGATCCTCGCCGAGCACCTGCGGGACATCCCCATGGGTGGCTTCCCCATCGCGGCCGAGCCGGTCGTCATGCCGTCGGCCGAGTACCGGGAACTGCTGGCGGTCACCCGCCGCCTGGTCGAGCTGTCGCAGCAGACGGTGCTGCGCCTGGCGCCGGACCTGGCGGGCCGGATGGCCGCGCTGCGGGTCGACCCGGCCGGATACCAGCGGGCGAACCCGGACGAGGCGTTCGAGCTACGGCACGCCGGTGACGTGGTCCGCGCCGACGTCGTCATCGGCGGGGACGGCCCGCGCTTCGTCGAACTCAACGTGGGCGCCGGCATCGGCGGCATGGTGCAGTTCGAGCAGCAGCGCCGCGCCTGGCAACGCGTCCGGTCGGCGGCGGGGCTGCCGCCGCTCGTGGGCGAGGACATCTTCGCGCTCTTCGCCGCCCTGCTCAGGAGAACCTGCGCCGAGCTGGGCCTCCCGCCCGGCGCCCTGCTGATCGGCACACTGGCGGATCCCGGCAAGCGTGGCCGGGTCAACGACATGCAGGTCCAGCTGCTGGGCGAGCACGGCCTGCCCGCCCGCTTCGCCCGACTGTCGCACCTGCTCGACGAGATCCGGCCGACCGACCTGCTGGGCGTCGTCCAGTTCTGCGAGGACGAGGCGGAGCAGCTCGGCTGGGACGCGACGCCGCTGCTGACCGCCGTCAAGAGCGGGATGCACGCGACGCCGTCGCAGACCTCCCGGCTCGTCGACTCGAAGAAGGTCCTGGCCTGGCTCTCCGAGGGCCTGCCGTGGATGTCCGGGCAGGACCGGGAGCTGGTACGCCGCTTCGTGCCGTGGAGCAGGGTGCTGGGCGAGCGCCGGGTGCGCTGGCGGGGTAGCGCGTACGAGCTGCCCCGGCTGCTCGTCGAGCGGCAGGAGGACTTCGTGCTCAAGGGCGCCGCCGGCCTGTCGTCACTGGAGGTGTTCTTCGGCGCGAACACCGCGCCCGAGCGTTGGGCCGAGCTGGTGCGTACCGGCACGGAATCCGAGTACTACGTGGCGCAGGAACTCGTCACCCCCGTCCGGCACCCGGTGCGGGTGATGCTGGACGAATCCGGTCGCACCGACGAGGTGCTCGCCAACCCGGTGATCAGCCCGTTCTGCGTCGGCGGCGTGCCCACCGGCTGTCTCATGCGGTTCGACACGGCCACCGGGCCGGGCGCGGTCACCGTGAAGAGCGGCGCCATGCTCGGCTGCCTGCTGGGGGCGGTCGACCGATGACCGTGGTGCGGTGTCGACCGGGAGGTGGCCGGTGACGGGTGTCGGCGTACGGGGACGCGAGGACGCGCGGCAGGGCTGGCGCGATTTCCGGTGGCTGTGGGGCGGCCAGAGCGTCAGCCTCGTCGGCGACCAGGTCCTGATGCTCGCCCTGCCGTTGGCGGCGACGCAGGCGCTGGGCGCCAGCGCGTTCGACGTCGGCCTGCTGGCGGCGGCGGTGAAGCTGCCGTACCTGGTGATCGGGCTGCCCGCCGGCGTCTGGGTGGCGCGGGTGGGCCTGCGCCGGTCGATGATCGGCGCGGACGGGATCCGCGCGCTGGCCGTGCTGTCGGTGCCGCTGGCCGGCTTCGCCGGGGTGCTGAGCTTCGCGCACCTGATGGTGGCCGCGCTGGTGACGGGCGTGTGCAGCGTCTTCTTCCAGATCGCCTACCAGTCGTACGCGCCGTTGCTGATCGCCGACAGCGACCGGCTGCACGCGGCCAACACCCGGCTGACCTTCTCCGAGTCGATGGCGTTGCTGCTGGGGCCGGGGCTGGCGGGCCTGGTGGTGGGCCTGACCGGAGCGGTGCGGGCGATGCTCGCCGACTCCGCGACGTTCCTGGTCAGCATGGTCACGCTGCTGCTGATCCGCCACCGTGCGGCGCCGGTGCCCGTGGTGGAGCGCGGGCCGGTCTGGCAGGAGGTCGGCGCCGGGATCCGGTTCGTGCTCCAGCAGCCGCTGCTGCGCCTGATCATGGCGTCCGGCCTGGTCTACAACCTCGGCATCGCGATGTACATGGCCATGGTGGCGATCTTCGCGGTCAACCACCTGCACCTGTCCCCGACCGTCTTCGGCCTCGCGGTCGGCCTCGGCGGAGCCGGCTTCCCGGTGGGCACGCTGCTGGCCCGGTGGCTGACCCGGCGGTTCGGCATCGGGCCGACCCTCGGGATCGCGAGCGTGCCGATCGTGGCGGGACTCGCCACCACGGTCTGCGCGTTCGGCGGGTACGCCGCGGTGATGGTCAGCGTCGGCACGTTCGTCTACGGGGCGGGCTCGGGGGCCTTCAAGACCAACGCGTTGACCATCCGGCATCTCGTGACCCCCGACCACATGTCGACCCGCGCCACCGCGGTGCACCGCTTCGTCACCTGGGGCGTCATGCCGGTGGGGGCGGTCGTCGCCGGTCTCGTCGGCGACCGGTTCGGGCTGCGGGTCGCGATGGTGACGTCGGTGGCCGTCGTCGCGACGTGCCTCGTTCCATCGCTGAGCAAACCGATGCGCCGGGCGAAGAGTCTGACTCGGACCGCGGCCGCGTGACGTCTGGGGAGAGGGAAAATGTGCGGAATCGTGGGCTGGCTCGACTTCACCCGTGACCTCGGTCAGGACGTCGAGCTGATCCGGGAGATGACCGGGACGATGCGGCGGCGCGGCCCCGACGACCACGGCGTGTGGGTCGACCGGCACGTCGCGCTGGGGCACCGCCGGTTGGCCATCATCGACCTCGTGGGTGGCCGCCAGCCGATGGTCGCGCCCGACGCCGCGACCGTCCTCACCTACAGCGGCGAGGTCTACAACTTCCGGGAGCTGCGCACCGAGCTGCAACGGCGCGGGCACGTCTTCGTCGAGCGCTCCGACACCGAGGTCGTGCTGCACGCCTACCGGGAGTGGGGGCCGGCCTGCGCCGAGCGCCTCGTCGGCATGTTCGCCTTCGCGGTGTGGGACGCGCCGAGGCGGCAACTCGTGCTGATCCGCGACCGGCTCGGCGTCAAGCCCCTCTTCTACGCGCCGCTGCCGCACGGCGTGCTCTTCGCGTCCGAGCCGAAGGCCATCTTCGCCAACCCGGCGTTCCGCCCGGCGGTGGACGAGGCGCTGCTGCCCGTCCTGCTGAACCGGCGGCTCGCGCTGCCGGGCCAGACCCCGTTGCGGGGACTGCACGAGGTGAAGCCGGGGCACGTGGTGACAGTGGACCGCGCGGGCGTACGGCAGGAGTGCTACTGGCGGCTCAGCACCGACCCGCACACCGACGACCTGCCCACCACCGTGGGCAACGTGCGGGACCTGCTCCACGAGGTGGTGCACCAGCAGTTGGTCGCCGACGTGCCGATCGCCACGCTGCTCTCCGGCGGGCTGGACTCCACGGCCACCACCGCGATCGCCGCGCGCGCCTTCGCGGCACGTGGCGAGGGCAGGCTGGCCACCTTCTCGGTGGACTTCCCCGAGGACGAGGCGTCGTTCCGCCCGACCGTCCTGCGGCCCGAACGGGACGCGCCGTACGCGCGTCTCGCGAGCGAGCGGATCGGTACGGACCACACGGTGGTCGCGCTGTCGGCCGCGGCGGTCGCGGACGCGCGCCCGTCGGCCATGCGCGCCATGGACCGGCCGATCAGCGGCCAGTTCGACGCCTCGATGTACCTGCTCTTCGCGGGGGTACGGGACCGCACCGACGCCCGCGTCCTGCTCTCCGGCGAGGCGGCCGACGAGGTCTTCGGCGGATACCCCTGGTTCCACGACCCCGCCACCCTCGGCACGGACACGTTCCCGTGGCTGGGCGACGCCCCCCGGCTGTGGCAGTGCCTGGCACCCGACGTGGTCAGGCGGATCCGGCCGGACGAGGTGGAGCGCGACCACTACCGGCGGCTCCGTGCCGCCGTACCCCGGTTGCCGGGTGAGGACCCGGCGCAGGCGCGGGTCCGGGAGGCCCTGTTCCTCAGCCTCCAGGGGCCGCTGTCCGTGCTGCTGGAGCGCAAGGACCGGCTGAGCATGGCCTCGGGCCTGGAGGTCCGGGTGCCGTTCTGCGACCACCGGCTGGTGCAGTACGTGTGGAACACGCCCTGGTCGATGAAGAAGGCCGACGGCAGGGAGAAGAGCCTGCTGCGGATGGCCGTCGCCGACCTGGTGCCCGAGGAGATCCGGCAGCGCCGCAAGAGCGCCTACCCGGCGATGCACGATCCCGGGTACGACGCCCAGGTGCTGGGCGCGGTCCACAAACTCGTCGTCGACGAGACCTCGCCGCTGTACGGCTACCTCGATCCCGAGCGGGTCCGCGCGCTGATCGAGTCGGGGAACCGGACCATGACCCACGTCAACGCGGCCCACCTGGTGCTGCCGTTACTGGAGATCGACACCTGGATGCGGGCGTACGACATCGGGGTGAGCCGGTGAAGACGGGGGCGACACGCAACCAGGTCGTGCTCGCCTGGCTGCTGCGGCAGGGCATCCGGCCCATCGTCGGCGTGAGCGACCTCGTGCAGCTCGACGAGGCGGTCGCATTCGGTGTCAGTGCTGACTATCCCCACTGAATCGGCACATCGCTGACCTGCCCATATTTGCCGGTGATCGGACTACACAACCAACTGTCCCATAGCTGACACCGCCTTTCTGGCCGGCCGCCGTTTCAGCCGGTAGACGGCCCGGTCACCGTAAGTGATCGCATCAATGGGTCCGCTGCCCCCTTCGGCCATCTATTCCGGTTGATGCAACTCGCCTATCTTGCCACCCAGAAGCGCGTCTGAGGAGGCAGCATGTCGGGACCGCTCGACCGCGGCACCATCCGATCGAGGGTCTGGGCGGGTACGCGGCTGCGATCCACCGCGACGCTCGCCGCCCTCGTCCTGTTGCTGGCCTTCGCCATCCGGGCGGACCTGCCGGACATGGTTCCGGCCTCGGTCTCCTGCGACTCCGTCGGCTACGCCTACGACGCCGCCGGGCAACTCGCCGGGGTGCAGGACCAGGCCGGTCGGACCGCCCGCTACCGGTACGACCCCACCGGCAACGTCACCTCGGTCGCCGACGACGGCAGCCCCGCCCCCGCCCTGGCCCTGCTGTCGGTGGTGCCGGCCCGTGCCGCCGTCGGTGCCGAGGTGACTCTGCAGGGCGGCTGCTTCTCCGACGTGGCCGCCGAGAACACCGTCGCGTTCAACGGCGTCCCCGCCCCCGTCACCCGTGCCGACGGTCGGCGTCTGGTCGCGCGGGTTCCCACCGGGGCGACCACCGGCCTGGTCACCGTCACCGTCGGCGGGACCACCGCGACCAGCCCGCAGTCCTTCGTGGTCACCGGCCCGGACGAGTCCGCGCCCACCGTCACCGCCGTGACGCCTCCCGTCGTGACGCCCGGCGGCACCGTCACCGTCACCGGCACCGGGTTCGCCGCCCAGACCGCCGACAACGCCGTCACCCTCAACCGCACCCGGGCCTTCCCCTCGACGGTCGCCGCCGGCAGCCTGACCGTCGAGGTACCCGCCGGGGTCGCCTCCGGCCGCATCGGCGTCCGCACCGCCCACGGCAGCGGGGAGAGTGCCACCGACGTGTTCGTCGCGCCCGCCCCCTACACGGTGGCCGACGTGGCGCACACCGCCCGGGTCGCGCTCGGCGTCACCACGCCCGTTCCGATCGCGAGCGCGGGCGACATCGCGCTGGTCGTCTTCGACCTGGCGGAGGGGCAGCGGGCGAGCGTGCAACTCGCCGACGGCACCTTCGGCTCCTGCGGCATCTCCACCGCCAAGATCCTCGACCCGTTCGGGCGTACCGCGGCGTCGGCCGGCTGCGTCGGGGCCACCGGCTTCATCGACACGGTGACGGCCCGCACGGCGGGCACGTACACGCTGCTGCTGGCGGCGGCGAGCACGGCCACCGGCTCGGTCTCCGCGACCGTGCGGGAGGTGCCGGCCGACGCCACCGCGGTCACCACGGCCGGCGGGGAGGCGGTCACCGTCACCACCACCGTGCCGGGGCAGAACGGCACCGTCACCTTCGCCGGCAGCACCGGCCAGCGGGTCTCGGTCAAACTCAGCGGCGGCACCTACGGCACCTACAACGCCGCGGTGACGCTGCGCAAGCCGGGCGGCGGCACGGTCGTCTCCCACGGCTCCTGCGGCACCGCCTGCTTCCTCGACACCACCGTCCTGCCGACCGAGGGCACGTACACCGTCGTGGTCGACCCGCAGGCCGCCACCACCGGGACGATCACCGTCCAGGTGTACGACGTGCCGGCCGACGCCACGGCGGCGACGACACCCGGCGGCCCGCAGGTCACGGCGACCACGACGGTGCCCGGCCAGAACAGCGTGGTCTCCTTCCCCGGCACGGCCGGCCAGCGGGTCCTCGTCCAGTTCACCGGTGGGACGTACGGGACGTACAACGCCTCGGCGGTGGTGCGCAAACCGGACGGGTCGAACCTCACCGGCAGCGCGTACTGCGGCGGCTCGTGCCTGTTCGACACCACCGTGCTGCCGGTCGACGGCACGTACACCATCCTGGTCAACCCCGACACCAGCTACGTCGGCGCGGTCACCGTGCAGGTCCACGACGTCGCTCCGGACGCGACGGCGACCGCCACCCCCGGGGCCGGCGCGGTCACGGTGAGCACCACCGTCGGACAGAACGCCGTGGTCGCGTTCGCGGGTACGGCGGGGCAGCGGGTGTCGGTGCAGTTCACCGGTGGGACGTACGGGACGTACAACGCGTCGGCGGTGGTGCGTAAGCCGGACGGGTCGAACCTCACCGGTAGCGCCTACTGCGGGGGATCGTGCTTCTTCGACACGGTGGCACTGCCGGTCGACGGCACGTACACCATCCTGGTCAACCCCGACGGAGTCACCGCGGGCCAGGTGGCGGTGCAGGTCCACCCGGTGCCGGCGGACGCCACGGCGACCGCCAGCCCGGGCGGCACCCCGGTCACCGTGACCACCACCGTCCCGGGGCAGAACGCCGTGGTCGCGTTCGCGGGTACGGCGGGGCAGCGGGTGTCGGTGCAGTTCACCGGTGGGACGTACGGGACGTACAACGCGTCGGCGGTGGTGCGTAAGCCGGACGGGTCCAACCTCACCGGTAGCGCCTACTGCGGGGGATCGTGCTTCTTCGACACGGTGACGCTCCCGGTCGACGGCACCTACACCGTCCTGCTCAACCCGGACACCACCTACCTCGGCCAGGCCACCGTCAAGGTCCACGCCGTACCGGCCGACGCCTCGGCCACCACCAGCCCCGGCGGCGCGGCGGTGTCGGTGACCACCACCGTGCCCGGACAGAACGCGGTCGTCTCCTTCCCCGGCACCGCCGGGCAGGTCGTCTCGGTGAGCCTCAGCGGCGGCACCTTCGGCACCTACGACGCCGGCGTGACGCTGCGTGCCCCCGACGGCTCCACCGTGGCCAGCGAGAGCTACTGCGGCACCAGCTGCTCGTTCAACGCGGTCACCCTCCCCGCCAGCGGCACGTACACCGTGCTGGTCAACCCGACCGGCACCATCGTCGGCACCATCACCGCCCGGGTCTACGACCTGCCCAACGACGCGGTCGCCAACACCACCCCCGGTGGGGCGGCGGTGTCGGTGACGACGACGGTGCCGGGGCAGAACGCGGTGGTGTCGTTCCCGGTGAGCGCGGGGCAGCGGGTGGCGGTGCAGCTCTCCGGGGGGACGTTCGGGTCGTCGGAGGCGGCGGTGACGTTGCGGCGTCCGGACGGCAGCACGGTCGTGTCGAACACGTCCTGCGGGACGTCGTGCTTCCTGGACACCACCGCCCTGCCGGTGGCCGGCACGTACACCGTGCTGGTCGACCCGAAGGGCACCGTCGTCGGCGGCATCACGGTCAAGGTGCACGCCGTACCCGCCGACACCACCGCGACCACCACCCCCGGTGGGGCGGCGGTGTCGGTGACGACGACGGTGCCGGGGCAGAACGCGGTGGTGTCGTTCCCGGTGAGCGCGGGGCAGCGGGTGGCGGTGCAGCTCTCCGGGGGGACGTTCGGGTCGTCGGAGGCGGCGGTGACGTTGCGGCGTCCGGACGGCAGCACGGTCGTGTCGAACACCTCCTGCGGGACGTCGTGCTTCCTGGACACCACCGCCCTGCCGGCCGACGGCACCTACACCCTGCTGGTCGACCCGAGAACCACCGCCGTCGGTGCGCTCACCGCCCGGGTGTACGCCGTGCCCGCCGACGCCACCGCGACCACCACCCCGGGTGGCGCGGCGGTGTCGGTGACCACCACCGTGCCGGGCCAGAACGCCGTGGTGTCGTTCCCCGGCACGGCCGGGCAGGTCGTCACCGTCAGCCTCACCGCCGGCGCGTTCGGCGGCGGCACCGTGACCGCGACGCTGCGGGCACCCAACGGCAGTGCCGCCGGCTCCTCGTCCTGCGCGACGACCTGCTCGTTCAGCTCGGTGTCGCTCCCCACCGCCGGCACCTGGACGGTGCTGGTCGACCCGGCCGCGGCGGCCGTCGGCAGCCTCACCGCGCAGGTGTACGACGTGCCGGTCGACGCCACCGTCGGCACCACCCCCGGCGGCGACCCGGTCACCGTCACCACCGTCAGCCCCGGGCAGAACGGCGTGGTCACCTTCCCCGGCACGGCCGGGCAGCGGATCCTGGTCCAGGGCACCGGCGGCACGTACGGCACGTACAACGCGACGGCGATCGTGCGCAAGCCGGACGGGTCGAACCTGACCGGCAGCGCGTACTGCGGCACGTCGTGCCTGTTCGACACGATGGTGCTGCCGGTCGCCGGCACGTACAGCATCCTGGTCGACCCGGCGTCCACCTACACCGGCGCGCTCACCGTCCGGGTGTACGACGTGCCGGCCGACGTCGCCGCCGGCACGGCCCCCGGCGGAGCCGGCGTCACCCTCACCACCACCGCCCCGGGGCAGAACGCGGTGCTGTCGTTCACGGGTGCGGCGGGTCAGCGGATCGTGGTGCAGGGCACCGGTGGCACGTACGGCACGTACAACGCGTCGGCGATCGTGCGTAAGCCGGACGGGTCGAACCTGACCAGCAGCGCGTACTGCGGGGCGTCGTGTTTCTTCGACACCACCACCCTGCCGGTGGCCGGCACCTACAGCATCCTGCTCAACCCGGACGCCCTGTACACCGGCGCGGTGACCCTGCGGGTCTACGACGTGCCGGCGGACGCGGCGGTCGGTGCCACCGTCGGCGGCCCGGCCGTGCCGGTGACCACCACCGCGCCGGGGCAGAACGCGGTGTTGTCGTTCACGGGTGCGGCGGGTCAGCGGATCGTGGTGCAGGGCACCGGTGGCACGTACGGCACGTACAACGCGTCGGCGATCGTGCGTAAGCCGGACGGGTCGAACCTGACCAGCAGCGCGTACTGCGGGGCGTCCTGTTTCTTCGACACCACCACCCTGCCGGTCGCCGGGACGTACAGCATCCTGCTCAACCCCGACGGCATGTACACCGGCACGGTCTCACTGCGCATCTACGACGTCCCCGCCGACGCTGCCGCCGGCACGACGCCCGGCGGCAGCGCGGTCACCCTCACCACCACCGCCCCCGGCCAGAACGCCGTGCTGTCGTTCCCCGGCACCGCCGGGCAGCGCATCGCGGTGCAGGGCAGCGCCGGCAGCTACGGCACCTACAACGCCACGGCCGTCATCCGCAGACCCGACGGCACGACCCTCGGCAGCAGCGCGTACTGCGGGGCGACGTGCTTCTTCGACGCCGTCACCCTGCCGGTGGCCGGTACGTACAGCATCCTGCTCAACCCCGAGGGCATGTACACCGGCACGGTCACCCTCCAGCTGTACGACGTGCCGGCCGACGCCACCGCGGCCGTCACCCCGGGCGGTGCGGCAGCCACCCTGACCACCACCGTGCCCGGCCAGAACGCCACCCTCACCTTCCCCGGCAGCGCCGGCCAGGTGGTCACCGTGGCGATGACCGCCGGCACCTACAGCCGCTACAACGCCACAGTGGTCATCCGCAGACCGGACGGCACGAACCTCGGCAGCAGCGCGTACTGCGGCGACACCTGCACCCTCAGCGCGGTCACCCTGCCGGTCGCCGGCACGTACACCGTCCTGGTCGACCCGTCGGCGGGCACCGTCGGCACCATCACCGGCGAGGTACGGCTGCCGGCCGCGGCCACCGCCGCGAAGAGGAGACCACCGGCGAAGACGCCGGTCCGGCCGGTCGGCGACGTCACCGAGACCTGGACCCCGGACCGGTTCAACCTCGCCGGTGAGGACTGGGCGAGCCACCGCACCGGCGCGTACGGCCACCTCCAGCCGACGCTGCGGGCCGACCGGGGCGTCACCGCCCTCGCCGGGCAGGCCCTGCTGCTCAACGGCCAGCCGCTCGCCGACGTCACCCTCACCGTGGGCCGGCGCGGCACCCGCACCGACGCCACCGGCCGGTTCCTGCTCACCGGGCTCACCGCCGGCCACCACGTCCTGGTCATCGACGGGGCGACGGCGAGCCGCCCCGGCCGGGCGTTCGGCCGCTTCGAAACCGGGGTGGACCTGCGGGCGGGGGAGACCGTCGAGCTGTCGTACCCGATCTGGATGACCCGGCTCGACACCGCCAACAGCGTCCGTTTCCCCTCACCCACCCGCAAGCAGACAGTCATCACCACCCCGGCCATCCCCGGCTTCGAGGTGCGGCTGCCCCAGGGCTCGGTGATCCGCGACCGGGCCGGCAAGCGGGTCACCGAACTGTCCATCACCGCCCTGCCGGTGGACCAGCCACCGTTCCCACTCCCGGCCGGGGTCCGCACCCCCGTCTACTTCACCGTGCAGCCCGGCGGAGCGGTGATCCTGCCCGAGGGCGCGCAGATCATCTACCCGAACACCCAGGGCCTCGCCCCGGGCAGCCGGCTCGACTTCTGGGACTACGACCCGGGCCGCCGGCCCTGCGTCAGGACGCCCGTGAAGTCGTACCCGAAGAAGCCCGTCAAGACGGTCAAGGCCCCCGCCGTGTGCGCGGTGACCGGCGCGCAGGCCGGCTGGTACATCTACGGCCACGGCACCGTCACTCCGGACGGCCGGCAGATCATGCCCGACCCGGACGTGCGGGTCTGGGAGTTCACCGGGGCGATGTTCAACGGCAGCGGCAAGCGTCCCGCCGGCACCGGCCCGGGTGAGGACGGCGACGATGGCGGCGACCCGGTCGACCTGGCCAGCGGTCTCTTCGTCGACGAGCACACCGACCTGACCGTCAACGACGTGCTGCCGATCTCGATCACCCGCACCTACCGGCAGAACGACACCCAGAACCGTGAGTTCGGCATCGGCGCGAACTTCACCTACGGCATCTTCATCAACTCCAAGCAGGAGTACGTCGAGGCCGACCTGATCTTCCCGGACAGCGGCAAGGTCCACCTCGTGCGGACCAGCCCCGGCACCGGCTGGGTCGACGCGGTGTTCAAGGCCGTCGACACCACCGGCCCGTTCCGGGACGCGGTGATGAGCTGGAACGGCGACGGTTGGGACCTGGTCCGCACCGACGGCATGGTCTACGTCTTCGGGGAGAACACCCCGTTGCAGTCCATCCGCGACCGGCACGGCAACCAGATCACCCTCACCCGCGCAAGCGGCGGACAGGCCGGCGACATCACCCAGATCACCTCGCCGAACGGACGGTGGATCAAGCTCAGCTACACCGCCGGCCGGGTCACCCGGGCGCAGGACAACGCGGGCCGGGCCGTGCAGTACGGCTACGACTCCGCCGGCCGCCTCACCACCGTCACCTCGCCGGGCGGCCGGACCACCACGTACACCTACGACACCGCGCACCGGATGACCACCGTCACCGACGCCCGGGGCGTCACCTACCTCACCAACAGCTACGACGCCGCCGGCCGGGTCGCCACCCAGACCATGCCCGGCGGGGTCAGCTACGGATTCGCCTACACCACGGACGCCACCGGTCAGGTGGTGAAGACGGCGGTCACCGAACCCGACGGCAGCGTCCGCGAGACCCGCTTCGACACCGCCGGCCGGGTGACCACCGAAACCACCGCCGCCGGCACCACCCACGCCCGTACCTCGACCACCACCCGCGACCCGGCCACCCACCTGCCGACCGCGCTGGTCGACCCGTACGGGCGGCGCACCACCCTCGGATACGGCCCGAACGGGCAGCTCACCGGGCTCACCACACTCGCCGGCACCGCCGCTGCGCAGTCCGCGACGGTCACCTCCGGCGGGCCGTACCGGCAGCTCACCTCGGTCACCGACGACCAGGGCCGCACCACCCGGATGGAGTACGACGACGGGGGCAACCTGACCGCCGCGACCGACGCCGCCGGCCGGACCCGACGCTACGCCTACAACGCCGCCGGCCAGGTCACCTCGTTCACCGACCCGCTCGGCAACGTCACCCGCTACACCTACGACCAGGGCGACCTGGTCGCGGTGACCGACCCGCTGGGCCGGACCACCCGCAGCTTCGTCGACGCCGTCGGCCGCCCGGTGGCGGTCACCGACGCCGACGGGGTGCTGGAACGGGTCCGCTACGACCCCGACAACCAGGTCGTCACCAGCACCGACGGCCTCGGCCGGGTCACCACCTTCGGCTACGACGGCAACGGCAACCTGACCACGGTCACCGACGCCCGGGGCAACAGCACCAGCGTCACCTACGACAGCTCCGACCGCCCCGTCACCGTCACCGACCCGCGCGGCAAGCAGGCCCACCAGACCTACGACGTGCTCGGCCGGGTCGTCTCGGCCACCGACCGGCGCGGCAAGACCACCGTCACCGAGTACGACGTCCTCGGCCGCACCACCTTCATCGGGTACGGCGTCACCGCCGGCCCGACCTACGAGAGCACCAGACGGTTCAGCTACGACACCCTCGACCGGCTCACCACCATCGACGACTCGACCGGTGGGCTGCTCACCCTCGGCTGGAACGACCTCGACCAGGTGGTCACCGTCACCGGCCCGACCGGCACCGTCGGCTACGGCTACGACGCGGCCGGCCGACGCTCCGCGATGACCGTGCCCGGTCAGCCGGCCATCTCCTACAGCTACGACCAGACCGGGCTGATCGAGCAGATCACCCAGGGCGGCACCACCGCCACCTGGCACCGCGACGCCGCCGGCCGCACCACCCGCGTCGACCAGGCCGGCATCACCGCCCGCTACGCCTACGACGCCGCCTCCCAGCTCACCCGGCTGTCCTACGAGACCACCGGCGGGGTGCCGATCGGCGATCTGCGCTACGGCTACGACGGCACCGGACGGGTGGCGGACCTGACCGGCAGCCTCGCCCAGGTCACCGTCCCCGCCACCGGGCCGACCGCCAGCTACGACGCGGCGAACCGGCTGACCGGCCGCGGTGCGCAGACGTTCAGCTACGACGACGAGGGCAACCTCACCGGCGACGGCATACGCGGCTACACCTGGAACGCCCGGGGCGAGTTGACCGGGGTGACCGGGCCGGGCCTGGCCACCGCGTACGGCTACGACCCCGCCGGGCGGCTGGCCAGCCGGACCGCCGCCGGAGCCACCACCACCTTCGGCTACGACGGCCCGAACCTCGTCCGGGAACAGACCGGCACGGCGGCCGCCGACCGGCTCACCGCCGGACTGGACCAGACGCTGGTCCGCACCGACGCCGCCGGTGCCCGGGTGCCGGTCACCGACCCGCTGGGCAGCGTGCTCGGCCTGGCCGACTCCACCGGCACACTGACCACCCGGTACGCCTACGACCCGTTCGGCGCGGTCACCACCAGCGGGACGACCAGCGGCAACACCCAGGGGTTCACCGGCCGGGAACGCGACGCCGACACCGGACTGACCTACCACCGGGCCCGCTGGTACAGCCCGGAGACGGGCCGGTTCCTCAGCCAGGACCCGGCCGGGTTCGGCGGCGGCAGCACCAACCTCTACACGTACGCCCTCAACGACCCGGTCAACCTCTCCGACCCCAACGGCGACTGCCCGATCTGCGTGCCGATCCTCATCGGGGCGCTGATCGGCGGCGCCTCCTCGGTCGGTATCGGCGCGGGCCTGGCCGCGCTGACCGGGCGCAAGTACAGCATGGGCGACGCGCTGAAGGACTTCGCCATCGGCGGCGCACTGGGCGGGCTCACCGGCGGCCTCGGTGCGTACCTGAAGGCCGGCAGCTCGGTCTGGAAGCTCAACCAGTTCGAGCGCGGCCTCGCCATCGAGGCCAAACTCGGCGGCAACCTGCCGCGCAGCTTCCCGACCATCGACCGGTTCGCCAGCGGCACCGCCACCAGCATCAAGAGCGTCGACCTGACCGCGAAGAGCTACCAGAGCGCCGGCCAGCTCACCAGCCGGTTGCAGGGCTACGTCGACAAGGCGGCCGGCTTCGCCAAGAGCAATCCGGTCACCTGGGACGGCGTCACCATCAGACCGGGGCAGGTCGCCGCCCGGGAGTTGGAGATCGCCGTCCAACGCGGCGCGGCCACCAGCGCCCAGCGCGACGCGCTCAACCAGATCGTCCAGTACGGTGCCCAGAAGGGGGTGACCGTGCGGATCATCCCGATGAGATAGACCACCGGGGACGTCCCACGGGCAGCCTGGGGCGTCCCCCTCTCCACAGAGGACACCGATGACCAGACTCGCCGGACTCGACCTGCGCAGAGGTCGGTACGTCGCCCACTCCTCCTCGCTGACCGTCGACGGCATGTGGATCGCCAACGGCACCTTCGCGCTCCTCGACGAGCCGGCCGACGACCGGGAACTGGGCGCGGCGGTGTCCCGCATGTTCGACGCCTCCCGCACTGGGGTGCCCACCCCCGACCTGCGGAACGGACCGTCGCCGCTCGCGCCGGTCCTCGACGCGCTCGGCCTGCGCTCCTACGCCACCTACGCCAAGGGCACCCGGCACGTCGGCGTCGAGCGGGACGCCGACGTGGTGCTGGTCAGCCCCACCCGCAACGGCGGTGCCCGGGAGGGCTTCGTCGAGCTCACCGAGCACACGGTGCGGCTGACCGCCCCCGGTGACGAGGAACTGGGCGCGGCACTGCGCGCCGCGCTCGACCGGTCGAGCTGAGCCATGGGCGACGAGCCCCGGCTCAGCCGGCGGACCATGCTCGCCGGCGGCGCGCTGGCCATGGCCGCGTCGGCCCTCGCCGGCTGCTCGGCCGACGCCCGTGTCCCCGACCGCCCGGCCGCCCCCGACCCGGCCGCCGGGCTGCCCGACATCCAGTTCGACGTGGCCCGGTTCAGCGCCCCCGAACAGCCCTCACCCACCGGCGGCCCGTTCGTCATGCCGCCGGTACACACCGTCTACCTGACCGCCGCGCTGTCGCGCACCCCCGGCGGCGACGACCAGCAGGAGCTGACCCGGGTGCTCGCCGCCCTGGAGTCCCGCTACCCGTTCGGCGCGGCGGACCTGATGACGTTCGTCTCCTACGGCCTGCCCTACTTCCGGCGGTTGCCCGGCGGTCTCACCGGTGACCTGGTCGGCGCGCATCTGCCCCGGCTGCTCGCCGACCCGACCCGGTCGGTGCTGGAAGAGGCGGTGCCCGCGCCGACCGACGTCCACCCGGACAACCCGGGGGTGACCAAGAGACGGTTCACCGTGCCGGTCCGGATCGAGAACAACGACCTGCTGTTCACCTTCCGCAGCGACCGGGCGGCGGTGATCCAGGACGTGTTGGCCTGGTTCGACGGCAACGGCACGCTCGCCGGCCGGCCGACACCCCCGCCGGCCTTCGCCGGGCTGCTCACGATCACCTCCAGCCGGCACATGTTCACCCAGGTCGGCCTGCCCCGCTCGGTGGCCGAGCAGAACCAGCTGTCGTACGCCCGGTTCATCCAACCCGACTCGCCGATGTGGATGGGCTTCTCCGACCAACAGGTCAACGCCTCCGGGCCACCGGAGATCTGCACCTTCGCCGGCCACCCCTCGGCCCGGCTGAGCACCGCCCGGCCCGGCGACTACCTCGACAACGGCGGTATCCAGCACCTGTCGCACGTCATCCTCGACATGCTCCAGTTCTACGACATGGCCGCGCCGGGCACTCCGCCCAGCGAGAACGGCAACTTCACCAAGCGGGTGCAGTACATGTTCCACGCCCCGCCGGTGCACCCCGGCAACCCCGACCAGCTCACCGACGGCGGCGGGCCGTCCTTCCTGCCCGCCGAGAACCGTGGGCCGGACTACGCCGCGCGCACCGCCCGGGGGATCGGTCTACCACCGGGCGAGCGGCGGATGGGTCACCTGTCGACCCTGCAACGCAGCTCCCGGGCGTCGGACGGTACCCCCATGCACCTGCGGGTGGACGGTCCGGGCTTCGACCCGCTGGACGTGCCGGACGGCAGCAGCCAACCGAAGCTGCACTTCAGCGTCTTCGTGCCGACCGCGGACTTCTTCACCCGGATGCGGCGCAGCCAGGCCTCGGTGGACCTGGTGCGCGAGCACCGGGTGGCCGAGCAGGACAACGGCCTGGAACGCTTCCTGACCTGCACCCGTCGGCAGAACTTCCTGGTCCCGCCCCGCCGGCACCGGGCCTTTCCCCTCGTCGAGCTGGCCGGCGGGTAGGGCTCCGGAGGGTCTGGTGGAAGGTGTCGCGCCGAGCCCGGAACGGGT
The DNA here is from genome assembly GCF_900090265.1 of Micromonospora rifamycinica. Classification (NCBI taxonomy): domain Bacteria; kingdom Bacillati; phylum Actinomycetota; class Actinomycetes; order Micromonosporales; family Micromonosporaceae; genus Micromonospora; species Micromonospora rifamycinica. The sequence continues at coordinate 2,013,227 of NZ_LT607752.1, read as the reverse complement.
GGTGACCGCCGTGTGCGGGCCAGCCGGATCCGGCGGATCACCGACGGCGGCTGGCCATCCACTGCCAGAGGTGGGTGCCGTGGTGGCTCGGGTCGTTGCGGGCCACGTAGATCCAGGAGAAGTGACCGGGGAACTGGTGGCCGTTCCAGACGACGTGGTCGTAGAGGGTGACCAGTGATCCCGGGATGAGGTCGTGGGCGTGGACCGTGTTGGTCTCGGGCGGCACGGTGTCGTCGTCGCGCGAGGTGACCAGCCAGGTCGGGGTCCGGATGCCCGCCAGCTCCGCGTCGGTGATCAGCGGCGGGCCGTCGCCGCCGAGCGGCTCGACGACGCCGCACACCGGGACCGACGCGGCGAACAGGTCGGGACAGGCGACGGTCATCTTCAGGGACATGTAGCCACCGTTGCTGCAGCCGGCCACGTGGATCCGGTCGGGGTCGACACGCTCCCGACGGACGAGGTCCTCGACGATCTCGCGGATCAGCGGGACGAACCGGGGGCCGTCCTCCATCCAGTAGGAGGTGCTCTGCGGGGCGACGACGTACGCGTCGGAGAAGATCCGCTGCGCCTGCGGGGTGGCGAAGCCCAACGCGCCCCGGTTGGCGCGCAGGGTGGTCTCGTTGTCGTAGTAGTCGTCGGGTAGGGAGGCGCCCTCGCCGGCGCCGTGCAGCCAGACGATCAGCGGCCGTCGGCCGTGGCGGGCCGGACGCTTCGGGGAGTACAACCGGTACTTCAGGCCCGATGCCGAGACGTGGTGGCTGAAGGCGTCCACCTCGGGGTTCGACAGCCGCCCCTGCACGAAAGCGGTGATGGTGACCGGCGGGCCGTGACGCCGGACGAGCGGGGTGTTCTGCGTGATGGTGTAGACGAGGTCCAGTTGGACGTTGCGGCCCTTGCTCAGGATGTAGCCGAGGGTGCCGCCGCCGAGTTGGCCTTCGGCGTGGCTCAGGTCGAGCACGATGTTTCCGTGCCGGTCGAGCCGGGCCGCGGTCACCGTACGGTCGAGGTCGTACTCGCTGAAGATCAGGTCGCCGGGGGCGATCGGGACGGGGCTGGTGGCCCTGGCGTGCACGGTGAAGGTGCCGGGGTGGAGCCCGGCGGCGTCGATCGGCCCGAGCCGTGCGGTGTGCAGGGTGACCGAGGTGACCTGTTCACCACCGTCGAGGGTGGTGGCGTCGAGGGTGAAGCTCACGCTGGTGGGGTGGTGGCCGGCGGCGTGGGCGGCCGGGCCGGGCAGCGTCAGGCCGACGGCGGCGCCGGCGCCACCGGCCAGGACGGTGCGGCGAGTGACGGACGTTGACATGCGACCCCCGGACACCTACGTAGACGCTCATCGATAGATGGTCAACCTAGCGCCACGGAGATCCGCTGGCAACCGGTGCCGGCTCGGATGATCGACCGGCGGTCCGACGTCGTGGGCGTCGTCGACGGGCCGGTCGTCGAGCCCGCGGCCGGCGAGGTACGCGTACGTGTCGAGGCTCTCGCAGCCCCCGCCCGCCCGGCTGGTCCGGGCCGGGTGGCCCGTGCAGCTACCGCACGCGCGGCCGGGCGTCGACAACGTCAATCGGCGCGCTGTGCGGTGATCAGGACGTACCCCGGAAAGCCACCCCGGCCAGGCTCGTCCGCCCCCTCGGTGTCCCGGAACAGCCAGTTGGTGATGCTCGTGCCGTACAGCCGCGCGATGTCGGGGTGCAGCCGGATGTACTCCCGAAGCTGCTCCTGGGCCGGGGGAGGGAAGACCGCGTGCCCGGTGACGTCCCGGATGTCGAGCACCGTGAACCCCGCCTCCCGCAACAGCGGTGCGTAGTCGTCGATGGTGATGAGGTCGACGACCTCCGCCGGCTCGTCGTAGCCGGGCCGGTGGAAACAGTCGGCCAGGGCCAGCCGCTATCCCGGCCTGAGCACGCGCGCCGCTTCGGACAGCGCCCGCCGCTTGTCCGGCATGTGCAGCAGCGACTCGAAGAACCACGCACCGTCGAACGACGCGTCGTCGAACGGCAGGTCCATCGCGTCGGCGAGCTGGAAACGCACCCGGTCGGCCAGCCCGGCCCGCTGCGCCCGGGCGGTGGCCTCCGCGACCTGACCGGCGCTGACCGTGATGCCGACGACCTCGACGTCGTACGAGCGGGCCAGGGTGAGCGCCGGACCACCCACCCCACACCCCAGATCGAGGATGCGCTGACCAGGCTCGGGCGTCAGCCGCTCGACCAGCCGCCCGGTGAGCCGCTCGGACGCGGCGATCAGATCGACCTGGTCGTCGTCGTCCGACCAGTAGCCGAAGTGCAGGTTCGCCGGCATCTGCTCACCGACGAACCCGTCGTACATCTCCGCGACCCGGGTGGTGTTGTCATCTGCTGTCGATGTCATCTACGGCCTCCACTGTTCACTGGCGATCGGGTCTGCCGGCACGGGAGCTGCCTGGGTGCCCGGGGCCGGAGGCGGTCGGTCCCGCCGCGGTCGGCCCACCGGCGGTCAGCGTCCGCGTGCCGGGAACAGGTCGGTGGCGGTGACCCGGATCGTGCCGGGCGCGTCCCGGGGGGTCGGCACGAGATGCAGGTGCTGGGTGTCCGCCTCGTCCGGACGGTCACACACCGTCGTGCAGGCACAGGGATCGGTGGTGAAACCGGCGAACCGGTAGGCGATCTCCATCATCCGGTTACGCTCCGTCGGCCGGAAGTCGGCCACCAGGTGGACGCCGGCCGCGAAGGCCCGGTCGACGAGCCAGTTCAGGATCACCGCCCCCGCTCCGAACTGCACCACCCGACACGATGTGGCCAGGAGCTTCACCTGCCAGACGCCCTCCTTGCGCGCCACCAGCACGACGCCGACCGCCCCGTGCGGACCGAACCGGTCGGCCAGGGTGGTCACCAGGACCTCGTGGCCCGCGTCGGCGAGCAGCCGCCGTAGCGCCGCATCGGAGTAGTGCACCCCGGTCGCGTTCATCTGGCTGGTCCGCCGGGTCAGCTCCTCGACCCGGGCGAGGTCCCGGTCGGTCGCCCGGTCGATCCGCATCCGGAGCTCCAACGAGCGGAGGAACTCCTGATCCGGCCCCGTGAAGTCGCGTCGCACGGCGGTGCGTCGGGCGTTGGCCTGGTACATCCGGCGTCGCTGCCGGGCGTCCTCGGTGACCACCAGCGGAGTGAACTCCGGCCGGTGCGGCAGTCCGGGCACCTCGTCGTGGGTGTAGCAGCGCACGTCGGGCAGGTGGAACGCGACCTCGGCGCGTTCGGTGGGCTGGTCGTCGACGAAGGCGACGGCCGAGTACGCGAACCGCAGACCGTCGGCGATCCGGCGCACCGACTCGGACTTGGGCCCCCACCCGATCTCCGGCAGGAGGAAGTACTCCGCGACACCCCACCGCTCCAGTTGCCGCCACGCGGGGGCGTGGTCGTTCTTGCTGGCGACCGACTGCAGGATGCCCCGCGCGTCCAGGGTGGTGACCACCTCACGCACCTCGTCCGGCAGCCGGAGGTCGTCGCCCTCCAGCAGGGTGCCCCGCCAGAGCGTGTTGTCCAGGTCCCAGACGAGACACTTCACCGGTTGGTCAGGCATCGCCCCTCCCCGCCGTGGCCAGCACGTGGTCAGCGAGGACGAGCTGACAGATCTCGGTGGTGCCCTCGATGATCTCCATCAGCTTGGCGTCACGGTAGGCCCGGGCCACCGGGCTCCCGTCGTGGGCGGCCCGGGAGGCCAGCAACTGCACGGCCGTCGCCGCGCCGCGTGCCGCGTTCTGCGAACTGACCTGCTTCGCCAGCACCACGGCGGCGACCAGCCCGGGCTCACCGGCGTCCCAGCACCTGCTGGCGTGTTCGCAGGCACGCGTGGCCACCTGTTCGGCGACCAGGAGTTCGGCGAGGTGCCGGGACACGAGCTGGTGGCGGGCCAACTCGGTGCCGAACTGGGACCGGGAACGGACGTGGGTGGCCGACACCCGTAGACACTCGCGCAGGATGCCCACACAACCCCAGGCGACGGACATCCGCCCGTAGAGCAGCATCGCGGTCACCAGCATCGACAGGTCGTGCCCACCGCCGCCGAGGATCGCGGAGACGGGGAGACGGACGGCGTCGAGACGTACGTCGGCGTGCCCGGCCGCGCGGCAGCCCGACGGATGCGGAACCCGGGTGAGTCGTACCCCCGGGCTGTCGCGGGGGACGACCGCGACGGCCGCTCCCGACCCGGACCGGCCGACGACGAGGATGAGGTCGGCGTAGCCGGCTGCCGTGGTCCACACCTTCTCCCCGGTGACCACGGCCTCGTCACCGGCGACCTCGATGCGGGTGGTCATGGCGCTCAGGTCACTACCGGCGTCGACCTCGCTGAACGCCACCGCCGCGAGCCGCCCCCCGGTGAGCCGGGGCAGATAGCGCCGCCGCTGCTCCGGATCCCCGAACCGGCTGATGCTCCAGGCCGCCATGCCCTGTGAGGTCTGCACGCTGCGCACCGAGCTGCACAGACCGCCGGTGTGCGCGGTCAGCTCACCGTTGTCCGCGCTGCTCAGACCGAGCCCGCCGAACTCCACCGGCACCTGGGCGCACAGCGCGCCCCGCCGGCCCAACTCCCGCAGCACCGCGACGGGAAGCTCGCCGGCGAGGTCCCACCCACCGGCGCGGTCGCCGATGAGCGTGCTGGTCAGGTCGCGGGCGGCGGTGTGGCGTTCACCGGCCACGGTCGTCACGCAGCCGCCGTACCAGGGTCGCCATCGACCGCACCGAGCGGAAGTTGTCCAGCCGCAGGTCCGCGCCCAGAACGGCGATCTGGAAGGTCTGCTCCAGGTGGACCACCAGCTCCATCGCGAACATCGAGTTGACCAGGCCACTGTCGAACAGATCCTGGTCGGCCTCGACGGTGGTCTTGAGCTGGGCGGCCAGGTACGACCGCAACATCTCTTCGGTGTCGAGAATCTCCGCGCTGTGCTCCGCCGTCACGACAGTGCCTCCGTGTAGTCGTAGAAGCCGCGGCCCGACTTGCGGCCGAGCTGGCCGTCGCGCACCTTCGTCGTCAACTGGTCGCAGGGCCGGTACCGCTGCTCGCCCGTGCGTTCGTAGAGGGCCGCCAGGGAATCCACCAGGTTGTCCAGGCCGATGAGGTCGGCAGTGCGCAGCGGTCCGGTCCGATGCCCGAGGCAGCCCTGCATGAGGGCGTCGACCTCGGTGGCCGTGGCGATGCCGTCACCCACGAGGCGGGCCGCGTCGTTGAGCATCGGGTGCAGCAGCCGGCTGGTGACGAAGCCCGGCGAGTCACGCACCTGCACAGCGCGCCGGCGCAGGCCCGCGAGCAGGGCCATCAGCGCGGCCATGGTCGCGTCGCCCGTACGCGGTCCCCGGATCACCTCGACCAGGTCGATCAGGTACGCGGGATTCATGAAGTGGGTGCCGACCAGCTGGTGCGGCCGGGGCAGGGCCTCGGCCAACTCGTCGATCGGGATGCCCGAGGTGTTGGTGACGAGGGGAACCTCCGCGCTGACGACCCCGGCCACCTCGACCAGGATCGCGGTCTTGGTGGTGAGGTGTTCGCTGACCGCCTCGATCACGGCCGAGACGCCACCCAGCTCCCGTACGGAGGTGGCCGTCACCAGCCGGCCGGACCGCCCGTCGGGCGGTGCCGCGTTCATCAGCCGGGCGTGGCGTAGCTGGAGGGGGATCGTCTGCGCGGCCCGGTCGAGCGCCGCCGGGTCGTTGTCGACCAGGACCACCGGTCGTCCGCTGCCGAGCACGGTCGTGGCGATGCCCGTTCCCATCACCCCGGCGCCCACCACGGCGACCGGCCGCTGCTCGGACTCGACTCCCATGCGTGTGCCCCCGACCCTCGACGATCCTCGCCCCGAGCGGACTCCTGGTGGCGCGCGGCCCGACGTGGGCCTGCTGCTGACGTGGCGGACTCCTGCTGCTGACGTGGCGGATTCCCGGGAACCGGCTGACCGGTGTCCGGTCCCACCGCGAGCGAGGCTAGCACCTGGCACATTTACCGACATAGGTCAGATGACTCATCCGTCCATTCAGGGCAGGGTGCGAAAACGCGCGGCGGGACATTGCCGGTAAATATCGGAAATGGATTCCGTCGGGTGTCCCGCAGATCATTGCCCTCTGCGCAGCCGGTTTGACCAGGGGATGGTTGAACGGATGCCGGCGTCGCACCCTGTGGTCTCCGTCACGCGAGTCAGATTACGGAAGATCCGCGTGGCCCGATGCGGGTACATAGATCAGGCGTTCTCTGACAATTGAGGAGCTTCGATCTTGGTGAGCGACGACGAACTGCTGGACTACCTCAAACGAGTTACCGCTGAGCTGGACAGGACCACCCATCGGCTCCGCGCGGAGGAGGAACGCCAGCGGGAGCCGATCGCCATCATCGGGATGAGTTGCCGCTTCCCCGGGGACGTGGCCTCACCCGAGGACCTCTGGCGGCTGCTCACCGCCGGCACGGACGCGATCACCGGCTTCCCCGACGACCGCGGCTGGCCACCGCCGTCCACCGACACCACCGGACCCCCGTCCGTACGCAGCGGCGGATTCCTGACCGGCGCAGCCGACTTCGACGCCGGCTTCTTCGGCATCGCCCCCCGCGAAGCCCTGGCGATGGACCCGCAACAGCGACTGCTGCTGGAAACCACCTGGGAGGTCCTCGAACGGGCCGGTGTCGACCCCCGGACCCTGCGCGGCAGCCGCACCGGCGTCTTCGTCGGCATGGGCAACACCGACTACGCCTTCACCGCCGTCCCACCCCCGGCCGGGCTCCAGGGACACCTGCTCACCGGCGTGTCCGGCAGCGTCGGCTCCGGCCGGCTCTCCTACACCTTCGGCCTACGCGGACCCTCCATCACGGTCGACACCGCCTGCTCGTCCTCACTGGTCGCGTTGCACCTGGCCGCCCACTCCCTGCGCGGTGGCGAGTGCGACCTCGCCCTGACCGCAGGCGCTGCCGTCATGGCCACACCGGCCAGCTTCGTCGCCTTCGCGCAACACGGCGGACTCGCCCCGGACGGCCGGTGCAGGTCCTACGCGGACGCCGCCGACGGCACCGGCTGGGGCGAAGGGGTCGGCGTGCTGCTGGTGGAACGACTGTCCGACGCGCACCGACACGGCCACCCCGTCCTGGCCGTGCTGCGCGGGTCATCCGTCAACTCCGACGGCGCCTCCAACGGCCTGACCGCACCCAACGGCGCGGCGCAGCAGCAGGTGATCGAGGCCGCGCTGACCGCCGCCGGGCTGACCCCCGGCGACGTGGACGCGGTCGAGGGACACGGCTCCGGCACCCGGCTCGGCGACACGATCGAGACACAGGCACTGCTCGCCACCTACGGCCGGGACCGAGCGGCCGGAGAACCACTCTGGCTCGGCTCCGTCAAATCCAACCTGGGGCACGCCCAGGCCGCCGCCGGCATGGCCGGAGTGATCAAAATGGTGCTGGCACTGCACCACGGCGTGCTCCCCGCGACCCTGCACGCCCAGCAGCCCAGCACCCGCGTCGACTGGTCCACCGGCGCCGTACGCCTGACCACCCGGCAACGGCCCTGGCCGACGGTCGACCGCCCCCGCCGCGCCGCCGTGTCGTCCTTCGGCATGAGCGGCACCAACGCCCACGTCATCCTCGAACAGGCCCCCGTCCCCGTCCCCGCCCCCGCACCCATCCCCGGACCGGCCGTGATCCTGCCGTGGGTGCTGTCCGCCCGCACACCCGAGGCGTTGCGCGCCCAGGCCCGACGCCTGCGCGCCCACGTCGACGAGCACGCCCTCGACGCCGCCGACGTCGGCTACTCACTGGCCGCGACCCGCGCCACCCTGGAACACACCGCCGTCGTGACCGGAACCGACCGCGCCACGCTCCTCGACGGCCTCGGAGCACTCGCCGAGGACCGGCCCGCCCCGACGACCGTCACCGGACGCCGCGCCGAGGCCGCCCGGCAACCGGTGCTGCTCTTTTCCGGGCAGGGCACCCACTGGGACGGCATGGCACGCGACCTGCTGGAAACCGAACCCGCCTTCGCCCGCGCCATGGCCGAATGCGCCGATGCCCTCTCCGCCTGGCTCGACTGGCCGGTGCTCGACGTCGTCCGCGGGCTGCCCGACGCGCCGACGCTGGACCGGGTGGACGTCGTCCAGCCGGTGCTGTTCGCCACGATGGTGGCCCTGGCCGAACTGTGGGCGTCCTACGGCGTACGCCCCGCGGCGGTGGCCGGACACTCCCAGGGCGAGATCGCCGCCGCGTACGTGGCCGGCGGACTCTCCCTACCCGACGCCGCGAAGGTCGTCGCCCTGCGCAGCAGAGCCCTGCGACGGCTACGCGGCGCCGGCGCGATGCTCTCGGCCCTCGTGCCGGTGGCCGACGTCAGGGAACTGATCGAGCCGTGGCGGGGCCGGCTGTGGATCGCCGCCGTCAACGGACCGGCCGCCGTCACCGTCTCCGGCGACGACACCGCCCTCACCGACCTGGAACGCGAGCTGTCCCGTCGGGGCATGCTGCGCTGGCGCATCGAGGGTGTGGACTTCGCGGCACACTCCGGCCAGGTGGAGCAGATCCGCGACGAGATCGAGTCGACGCTGGCCGACCTCACCCCGCGGCCGTCCGACGTCCCCTTCTACTCCACCGTCACCGGTACCCACCTCGACACCCGCGGCCTCGACGCGACCTACTGGTACCGCAATCTCCGCGAGCCGGTGGCGCTCGACGTCGCGACCCGGGCGTTGCTCGACACCGGGCACAGCCTCTTCGTCGAGGTCAGCCCCCAACCCGTGCTCACCATGGGGGTCCAGGACCTGATCGACGAGTCGGGCACCGATGCCACGATCATCGGCACGCTGCGGCGCGGCCGCGGCGACCGACGCCAGTTCCTGTCGGCCGTCGCCGAAGCCCACGCACGCGGCGCCGACGTCGACTGGCGCGCGGCGTTCACCGGCGCGACCGTCGTCGACCTGCCGACCTACGCCTTCCAACGCGACCGCTACTGGCTCCCCGAGGCCGACGAGGCAGCCGACCGACGACCCGGCACACCGGTCGCCCCCACCAGCGTCGCGGACCAACGGTTCTGGGACGCCGCGCACCGCACCGACCCCGCCGACTTCGCCCGGCTGATCGGTGTACCGGACGACACCACCCTGCGGGCGGCGCTGCCGGCGATCGCCCGCTGGCGTCAACAGTCGACCGAGACCACCCTCGCCGACTCCTGGCGCTACCACGTCTCGTGGACACCGCTGCCCCCGCAGCCCCCGGCGGGCCTGCTGGGGACCTGGGTGGTGGTCCTGCCGGCGGTCCACGACCAGGACGACCGCCTGCACGCGGTACTCACCCGGCTCCAGGACAGCGGCGCCCACCTGCGGACGGTGACCCTGTCACCGCGGGACGCGAGCGGCGCGCGGGCGGCCGAACGGCTGCGCGACGGCGTGCGGGACGCCCCGGCGGTGGTCGGCGTGGTGTCGCTGCTGGCCCTGGCCCGGCAGGCCGACCCCGACCATCCCCAGGTGTCCGGCGGCGTCGCCCTGACCCTGGCCCTGGTCCAGGCGCTCACCCAGGTGACACTGGCGGCGAAACTGTGGTGCCTCACCTGGGGCGCGACCACGGCGACCACCCCCGCACCCGACCCCGAACAGGCCCAACTGTGGGGTCTCGGCCTGGCCGTGGCCCAGGAACACCCACGACTTCTGGCCGGCCTGGCCGACCTGCCCCCACTGCCCGAGGCCGCCGCCCTGGCCCAACTCCCCGCCGTGCTGTCCGGTCGCACCGGCGAGGACCAGGTCGCGGTGACCACCTCCCGGGTGCTGGCCCGCCGCCTGGTGAGGGCACCGGCTCCCGGCCCCGACGGCCACCGGTGGCAGCCGAGGGACACCGTCCTGGTGACCGGCGGCACCGGCGCACTGGGCTCCCGGATCGCCCGGTGGGCGGCCCGCAACGGTGCCCGGCACATCGTCCTGCTCAGCCGCCGGGGCGCCGCCGCACCGGCAGCCGACACCCTCGCCGGGGAACTGCGCGCCTGCGGCGCCACCGTCGCCTTCGAGGCGTGTGACACCGCCGACCGCACGGCGCTCGCCGACGCCCTCAATCGCGTCCCGCAGGAGTTCCCGCTGCGCGCGGTCGTCCACGCGGCCGGCGTCAGCGGCGGCTACACCCTCACCACCGACCTCACCACGGCGCAGTTCGCCGAGGTGGTCGCCGGCAAGGTGCACGGCGCGGAACACCTGGACGCCCTGCTGGGCGGCGCGGACCTGGACGCGTTCGTCCTGATGACGTCGCTGTCCGGGGTGCTCGGCGGCGCCGGACACGCCGCCTACAGCGCAGCCAACGCCCACCTCGACGCCCTGGCCTGCCGTCGTCGTGCCGGTGGCCGGACCGCGACGGCCATCGCGTGGGGCGGCTGGACCGAGACCGGGCTGACGGAGACGCCCGGCGAACTACGCGACCTGTTCGACCTCGTCGGAGTACGCGCCATGGCCCCGCAGCCGGCGATCACCGCACTGGGCAGAGCCGTCGCCGGCGGCGACACCACCGTGGTCGTGGCCGACCTGGACTGGTCCCTGTTCATCTCCGCCTACACCGCACTGCGCCCGAGCACGCTCGTCGAGCACTTCGTCGAGGCCGACGGCGACCGCGACGGCGGCACGGACCGGGCGGCCCGACTGCGGGAACACCTGGTGGCGCACGACCCGGCGGAACAGGAGAAGATCCTGGCCGCGTTGGTGCAGGAACGCGCCGCAGGGGTGTTGCGGCACGCGCAGGCGCAGGCCGTCGACGTCGACCGGCCCTTCCGGGAGTTGGGCTTCGACTCCCTGATGGCCGTGGAACTGCGCAACCGGCTCAACGCCGCCACCGGCCTGCGGCTGGCGACCACCGTGGTGTTCGACCACCCGACCCCCCAACTGCTGGCACGACAGTTGCGCGACGCGCTCCTGCCCGCGAACGACGCACCGCCGTCGCACGCCGTCTTCGCCGACCTGGACCGGCTCGAAGCCGGCCTGAACACCACCGCCTTCACCGCCGAGGCCCGGGCCCGGGTGACCGCCCGACTGGCCGAGCTGACCGCGAACTGGGCGGCGGGAACGGCGACGACCGCACCGCTGCCCGCCAGCGACGACGAGATGTTCGAGTACCTGCAGGAGAACTTCGGGATCTCGTGACCCGGCCGACCGCCCACCAGCCGAGGAGGGTCCGTGACCAACTCCGAGCGACTCCGCCACTTCCTCCGCGAGACCGTCACCCAACTGCAGCACACCCGCCAGCGGCTCGCCGAAGTCGAGGCCCGGCCCCTGGAACCGGTGGCGATCGTCGGCATGGCCTGCCGCTACCCCGGCGGCGTCGACTCCCCGGACGCGCTGTGGAACCTCGTCGCCGCCGGCACGGACGCCATCACCACCCTGCCCACCGACCGGGGATGGACCCCACTCGACGTCGGACCGAACCTGGGCGGATTCCTGCACGACGCGAGCGGATTCGACGCCGAGTTCTTCGGTATCTCACCGGGCGAGGCGCTCGCGATGGACCCGCAGCAGCGACTGCTGCTGGAGTCGGCATGGGAGGCTGTCGAGCGGGCCGGCATCGACCCGACCGCCCTGCGCGGCAGCCGCACCGACGTCATCGTCGGAGCCGCGTTCACCGGCTACGCGCCCAGCGCCACCGGTGCCGGTGGCGTCCGCGAGGGAGACGCGGTCACCGGTAGCTCGCTGTCCGTGCTGTCCGGCCGGATCGCCTACACCCTCGGACTGACCGGCGCGGCGATCACCGTGGACACGGCCTGCTCGTCCTCCCTGGTGGCGCTGCACCTCGGCGTCCGCTCACTGCGCGCACACGAATGCGACCTGGCCCTCGTCGGCGGGGTCACCGTGATGGGCACGACCGCCCCGCTGCGGGAATTCGCCCGCCAGGGCGGCCTCGCCGCCGACGGACGCTGCAAGGCGTTCGCCGACGACGCCGACGGCATCGGCTGGGGAGAAGGCGCGGGCCTGCTGCTGGTGGAACGCCTGTCCGACGCGAACCGGCTCGGTCACCCGGTGCTGGCCCTGGTACGCGGCAGCGCGACCAACCAGGACGGCGCGTCGAACGGCATCACCGCACCCAACGGCGCCGCCCAACGGGCGGTCATCGCCCAGGCACTGGCCAACGCCGGGCTCTCCCCGGCCGACGTGGACCTGGTCGAGGCACACGGCACCGGAACCGGACTCGGCGACCCGATCGAAGCCCGGGCGCTCCTGTCCACCTACGGCCAGCACCGACCAGCCGGCCGACCGCTCTACCTGGGCTCGGTGAAATCGAACATCGGCCACACCCAGGCCGCCGCCGGCGTCGCCGGTGTCATCAAGACGGTCCAGGCCATGCGACACGGCCGACTACCGGCGACCCTGCACGCGACACCACCCTCGTCCCACGTCGACTGGACGCAGGGCGCCGTCGAACTCCTCCACCGCCACCGGGACTGGCCCGACACCGGGCGGCCGCGCCGCGCCGCCGTGTCCTCCTTCGGCATCGGCGGCACCAACGCCCACGTCGTCCTCGAACAGGTGGCCGACCCGCACGTCGACACCGACGAACCGGCAGGCCACCACCCCTGGATCCTCACCGCCAGGAACACCGCCGCGCTGCGGGCACAGGCCGCGAAGCTGCACGCCCACCTGACCACCCACCCGCACCTGACCGACTCCGCCGTGGCCCACACGCTGGCCGCCAACCGGACCCTGTTCGACCACCGGGCCGTCGTCACCGGCCAGCACCGCGACGACCGGCTCACCGCCCTGCGGTCACTGGCCGGGGGAGGACCCGCCGCCGGCGTCCACGTCGGGCGGGCCGGCGTCGTCCGGACGGCCGTACTGTTCACCGGACAGGGCGCGCAAAGACCCGGGATGGGCCGGGACCTGTACGACCGGTTCCCCTCCTTCGCCCAGACGTTCGACGCGGTGTGCGGACAGTTCGACACCACCCTGCCGATCCCCCTGCGCGACGTGGTGTTCGCGGCCCCGGCGTCCCCGTACGCCGCCCACCTGGAGCAGAGCCGGTACGCCCAACCCGCGTTGTTCGCCGTCGAGGTCGCGCTGTACCGGCTGTACGAGTCGTTCGGCCACACCGCCGACTACGTACTCGGCCACTCCCTCGGCGAGATCACCGCAGCGCACGTGGCGGGAGTGCTCTCCCTGCCGGACGCGGCCGCCCTGGTGGCCGCCCGTGGCTCCCTCATGCAGCAACTACCACCCGGCGGAGCCATGAGCGCGGTCCGCGCCAGCGAGGTCGACGTCCTCGCCGCGCTGGGCACCCTCGACCGGGCCGTCGACATCGCCGCCGTCAACGCGCCGACGTCGGTGGTGGTGTCCGGCACCGACGCCGACGTGACCGCCGCCGAAACGCTCTTCACCGCGCGGGGGTGGCGGAGCACCCGGCTGACGGTCACCCACGGCTTCCACTCGGCCGCGATCGACCCCATCCTCGACCGGTACGCCGACGTGCTGGCCGGCATCTCGTTCGCAGCACCCACCATCGCCTTCGTCTCCACCACCACCGGCCGGATCACCTCCGGTGTCGAACTCGCCACCCCCCGGTACTGGCTCGACAACGCCCGCCGCACCGTCCGTTTCGCCGACGCGCTGCGATCACTGGACGCCGCCGACGTCACCGTCTACGTCGAGGTCGGCCCCGACGCGGTGTTGTCCACGCTGGCCCGTGAGTGCCTCCCGCAGTCGCCCGGCCGGGCGATCGTGCCGATCCAACGCCGCGACACCGGCCAGACCGCCGCGTTCGAACAGGCGATGGCGGACCTGTTCACCCACGGCGGGCCCGTCGCGGCCCTGGTCCCCCCGCACCCGGCAAGCGCCCGGACCGAGCTGCCCACCTACGCCTTCCAACGAACCCGTTACTGGCCCGACCCGGCCCCGGAGTCCACTCCGCAGGCCACGGCCGACGGGCACGACTGGCACTACGAGATCCGCTGGGAGCCGCTGACCGTCCCCCGACCGGCCCACGGCCCCGCCGGTACCTGGCTGATCGTCGCCGCCGCCGGGGAACTCGCCGACCGGCTGTCAGCCGCGTGCGGCACGGCCGGGATGACCGTGACCCGACTGACCGACGACGGCACGAGCCGACAGGCCCTGGCGGCCCGGCTGAGGGAGCTGCCCACCGAACCGGCCGGCATCCTGTGGCTACCCGACGGCGCGGACACCGCACTGACCGCACTGACCAGGTCGGTCACCCTGGCCCAGGCCCTCACGGAAGCCGGCACCACCGCACCCCTGTGGTACGTGACGGCAGGCGCGGCGTCCGTCGCCGGTGAACCCGTCGCCACCGTCGCCGGCGCGGCCGCCGCCGGCCTGGGCCGGGTGCTCGGGCTCGAACAACCGGACCGCTGGGGCGGCCTGATCGACCTTCCCGCCGCACCGTCGGACGCGGACCTCGCGGCGCTGCCCGGTGTGCTGGCGCTGGACCCCGGCGAGGACCAGATCGCGCTGCGTCCCGGCGGATGCCACGTCCGCCGGCTCACCCGGGCGACCGCCACGGCGGCCGCGACCCCGTGGCAGCCGAGCGGAACCGTGCTGGTCACCGGTGGCACCGGAGGCCTCGGCGGCCAGGTCGCCCGCTGGCTCGCCACCGCCGGTGCCGAACACCTGGTGCTCCTGTCCCGGCAGGGACCACGGGCACCCGGGGCCGCGGCGCTGCTCGACGACCTCGCCGCGACGGGCGTCGAGGCCACGGTGGTGGCGGCAGACGTGCGGGACCGGACCGCCATGGCCACCCTGCTGGCCGGGTTACGCGCCACCGGCCGACCACCGCGGGCCGTCGTGCACACCGCCGGAACCCCGCAACCGCCGGCGACGGTCACCGAGACCGGGGCGACCGACCTCGCCGGGGTGCTCGACGCCAAGGTCGGCGGCGCCGCGGTTCTCGATGCGCTGACCAGCGACGACGATCTCGACGCGTTCATCCTGTTCTCCTCCGCGGCGGGTATCTGGGGCAGCGGCTCCCAGGCCGGGTACAGCGCCGCCAACGCCGCCCTCGACGCCATCGCGCAGCGACGACGGGCACGGGGGCAGGCCGCCACCTCGATCGCGTGGGGAGCATGGGCAGGCCCGGGCATGGCCGAACTGGCCGGCGAGCACTACGCCGTGCGGGGCGTACGGTCGATGACGCCCGGCACCGCCCTCCAGGCGATGTCCCGCGCGGTCGCGACCACGAACCCGGTCCCGGTCGTCGCCGACATCGACTGGCCCCGCTTCGCCGCCACCTACACCGCGGCCCGCCCCCGACCCCTGATCACCGAGCTGGCACCACCACCGGAGACCACCGATCCGTCCACCCGATCCGACCTGCGCACCCGGCTGTCCGGCCGGTCCGGCGAGCAGCGGACCGACCTGCTCCTGCACCTCGTCCGCGCGGAGATCGCCGCCGAACTGGGCCACCCCTCACCGGACTCCGTCGCACCGCACCGCCCGCTGCGGGAGCTCGGCTTCGACTCGCTACGCGCCGTCGCGCTGCGCGACCGGCTGGCCAAGCTGGCCGACCTGCCGCTGCCCCCCGGCCTGATCTACGACCACGAGACCCCGCTGGCCCTGGCCGACCATCTGCTGGCGCTGCTGAGTGGCGACACCACGACCGCCACCCCCCTCGCCAGCGGCACCGACGGCGGCCTGCACGACATCTACCGACGGCTCGCGCTGCGCGGCGAGATGAACGCCATCGAATCCCTGTGCGTCGGCGCGGCCGCGCTGCGCGAGACGTTCGACTGCGCCGCCGACTTCGGCTCCGACGCGACCCTCGTCGACCTGGCACGTGGGCGACAGGGACCGACGGTGTTCGCCGTGCCGCCGTTCGCGCCGGTCGATGCCGCCATCCAGTTCGCCCGGCTGGCCGGCTACCTCCAGGGCCGCACGACCCTCTCGGTGCTGCCGGTGCCCGGCTTCCGGACCGGTGACCCCCTGGCCACCTCGGTCGAGGCGCTGGTCGGAGTGCTGACCCGCTACGTCGTCGGACGTCGCGGCGACGAGGCACCCGTCCTGCTCGGCTACTCGTCAGGAGGGTGGCTCGCCCACGCGGTGACCGCCGCCCTGGAGGAAGCAGGGACACCGCCCCTGGCCCTCATCCTGCTGGACACCTACCTGCCCGACGGCATGTCCCCGGCCCTACGGCGTGCCATGAACCACGAACTGGTCGTCCGCCGGGCAACCTTCGCCACCCCCGACTTCACCTCCCTCACCACGTTCGGCAGTTACCGCCGGATGTTCCGCGGTTGGCGTCCCGAACCGGTGCGGACCCGCACCCTGTTCCTGCGTCCACTGCAGCCGGTTCCCGGATCGCCGGACGAGCCGCCCGTCACCGGCGACTGGCGCTCACGATGGCCGGGCGACCACGAGGCAGGTGAGGTACCGGGGGACCACTGCACGATGGTCGGCGAGTACGCCGACAGCACCGCTGCCGCCATGTGGACATGGCTGGACGGAATCCGGCGCGACAGCGCCACCACGGAAGGGATGTCATGAGCGGAACGGACTGGCTGGACCCGGGCGAGACCGAACTCCTCGACGCCGGGGCGCTCCGGGACCGGGCCGCCATCCAGGACGTGGTGGTCGCGGCCGGACTGCTGCTGGACGCCGGCGACTTCGACACCCTCCGGACCCTCTACACCGCCGACGCGGTCTTCCGGATGGACCCGCCCCCCGAGGGCTACCCCAGCGTGCTCACCACCCCGGAGCAGATCATCATGGGCTTCACGTACCAGTGGAACCACGCCCGCGACGAGGTCGGCGTGGCGTTCCGGCACGTGACCTCCAACCTCCTGGTCACCTCGCTCGGACCCACCACGGCCGAGGTGTACTCGATCTTCACGGTGACCGGCCTGTACACCGACGGGCAGCTGGGACTGCGCCGCCTGGGCAACTACGTGGACCGGCTACGCCGCGAGGGAACGCGCTGGCGCATCGCCCACCGCACCGTGCACATGTCGGCCCCGCCGCCGCTGCGGACGACCGCCGCCGACCCGACCCGCCCGGGGCAGTGATGGCCACGGGTACGAACAGCACGGCGGGTGAGCCCGTCGCCGTCATCGGGATGGCCTGCCGCCTACCGAAGGCCCCGACCCCGCGACACTTCTGGCATCTGCTGACCGACGGGCGTGACGCGGTGGGCGAGGCACCCCCGGGACGCTGGCCCGGCATCACGTTGCCCCATCGCTTCGGAGCGTTCCTCGACACGATCGACACCTTCGACGCCGACTTCTTCGGCATCCCGCCCCGCGCCGCCGCGGCCATGGACCCGCAGCAGCGGCTGCTGCTCGAACTGAGCTGGGAGGCCCTGGAGGACGCCAGGATCCCGCCCGCCCGGCTCCGCGACACCGCCACCAGCGTCTATGTCGGAGCGATGTGGGACGACTACGCGTCGCTGGTGCTGCACGCCGACCCGGAGGCCGTCGACCAGCACACCCTCGCCGGCATCGGCCGCGGCATCATCGCCAACCGCGTGTCGCACTTCTTCGGCCTGCGCGGCCCCAGCATGACGGTCGACACCGCCCAGTCGTCCTCACTGGTCGCCGTGTACCAGGCCTGCGAGAGCCTGCGCCGGGGCGAGTCCACGGCCGCCATCGCCGGCGGCGTCAACATCAACATCCTGGCCGAGAGCACCCTCGGCGCGATCCGCTTCGGCGGCCTGTCACCCGACGGACGCTGCTACACCTTCGACGAACGTGCCAACGGCTACGTCCGCGGCGAAGGCGGCGCCGTCATGGTGCTCAAGCTGCTGTCCCGGGCGGTCGCGGACGGTGACCGGATCCATGCCGTCATCCTCGGCGGCGCGGTCAACCACGACGGCGGAGACCACCAGCTCACCGTGCCCAGCCCGGACGCCCAACGGGAGGTCATCGAACAGGCCCACCGGCGGGCCGGCGTCGACCCCGCCGACGTGCAGTACGTCGAGCTGCACGGCACCGGCACCCGGGTCGGTGACCCGGTCGAGGCCCGCGCGCTCGGCGCGGCCCTCGGCCGCCACCATCCCGCCGACCGGCCGCTGCTGGTGGGTTCCGCCAAGACCAACGTCGGCCACCTCGAAGGCGCCGCCGGCGTGGTCGGCCTGCTCAAGCTCGTGCTGAGCCTGCGGCACCGCCACCTGCCGCCGAGTCTCAACTTCACCCGGCCGAATCCCCGGATCCCGCTCGACGACCTGCGACTGCGGGTACAGACCACCCTGCGACCGTGGCCGTCCGCCGGCCGGCTGCTCGCCGGCGTGAGCTCCTTCGGCATGGGCGGGGTCAACTGCCACCTCGTCCTCACCGACGCGCCCCCACCGACCACCGACCGGCCGCCGGCCCGACCCGGCACACCCGTGCCCTGGCTGATCTCGGCACCGACACCGGACGCCCTGAAGGCCCAGGCCGCCGCCCTGCTCACCTGGCTCCAGGAGCATCCCGACGCGGACCCCGACGCGGTCGGCCGCTCCCTCGCGCTGACCAGGACACGTTTCGCCCACCACGCCGTCGTCGACGGACGGCGCAGCACCGGGCACCGGGAGGCGCTGGCGGAGATCGCGGCCGGTCGCGCCGACACCGGCACCCCGACCGGCTGGCTGTCCGACCTGGAACCCGACCCGGCCGGGTACGTCGACCTGCCCACCTACGCGTTCACCCGCAAGCGCTACTGGGTGGGGGAGGTCGCCGCGCCGACCGGCCCGGCCAGGGACACCCTGGAACTGGTCCGTGCCACCGTGGCGGCGGAACTCGGACACGGGACCGGCGACGCGGTCGACCCGCACCGCACCTTCGGGGACCTCGGGCTCGACTCGACGGGCGTCACGAGTCTCACCGCCCGGCTGAGCACCGCCACCGGCCGGCAACTCCCCACCGGCCTGACGTTCCGCTTCCCCACCCCCGCCGGCCTGGCGGAGTTCCTGCGCGCGGAACCCACCGGCCAGTCCACGCCACTGCCGGTCGTGTCACCTCCGGTCGTGCCACTGCCGGTCGTGTCACCTCCGGTCGTGCCACTGCCGGCCACGCCACCGCCGGCCGTGCCACTGCCGGTCGCGTCACCGCCGGCCGTGCCACTGCCGGTCGCGTCACTGCCGGTCGCGTCACCGCCGGGCACGGACGACCCGGTCGTGGTGGTCGGCATGGCCTGCCGTTACCCCGGCGGCGTCCGGTCACCGGAGGACCTGTGGCGTCTGGTCGACGAGGGCACCGACGCGATCACACCGCTGCCGACCGACCGGGGATGGGATCTGAAACGACTCTTCAACCCCGACCCCGACCGGCCCGGCACCTCCTACGTCCGCCACGGCGGATTCCTGCACGACGCGGCGGCCTTCGACGCCGAGTTCTTCGGCATCAGCCCACGCGAGGCAGCGGCGATGGACCCCCAGCAGCGCCTCCTGCTGGAGGTGTCCTGGGAAGGCATCGAGCGCGCCGGCATCGATCCCCTCAGCCTCGCCGACAGCCGCGTGGGCGTCTTCGTCGGCGCCACCGACCAGGAGTACGGACCCCGGCTCGACGCCACCGGTGCGGGCTCGGACGGCTACCGGCTGACCGGCGGCACCGTGAGCGTCGTCTCCGGCCGGATCGCCTACGCCCTGGGGCTGGCCGGACCCGCCGTCACCGTCGACACGGCCTGCTCGTCGTCGCTGGTCGCCGTGCACCTCGCCGCGCAGTCCCTGCGGCAGGGGGAGTGCACCCTCGCGCTGGCCGGCGGCGTGAGCGTGATGGCCGGTCCGGGCATGTTCGTCGAGTTCAGCCGGCAGCGGGGCCTCGCCCCCGACGGCCGGTGCAAGGCGTTCGGCGCCGACGCCGACGGCACCGCCTGGGCCGAGGGGGCCGGCGTGCTGGTGCTGGAGAGACTCTCCGACGCGCGTCGTCACGGGCACCAGCCGCTGGCCGTGCTCCGTGGTTCGGCGATCAACTCCGATGGTGCGAGCAACGGCCTGACCGCGCCCAACGGCGCCGCCCAGGAGGCCCTCATCCGGCAGACACTCGGCGTCGCCGGTCTCACGGCGCAGGACGTCGACGCGGTGGAGGCCCACGGCACCGGCACCCGGCTCGGCGACCCGATCGAGGCCGAGGCCCTCCTGGCCACCTACGGTCGGCACCGGCCGTCGAACCGTCCGCTGTGGCTCGGCTCGCTGAAGTCCAACATCGGCCACACCCAGGCCGCCGCCGGCGTCGGCGGCGTTATCAAGATGATCTGCGCGATGCGACGGGGCACGCTGCCCCGGACCCTGCACGCCGATGTGCCCTCACCCCGCATCGACTGGACGTCCGGCTCCGTCGCGCTGCTCCGCGAGCCCACCCCCTGGCCGACCACCGGCCGGCCGCGGCGGTTCGCCGTCTCCTCGTTCGGGATCAGTGGGACGAACGCGCACGTGATCCTGGAGGCACCGGTGGAGGAACCGGTGCCGTCCGTGGTGCCGGTGGCGTCCACCGCGTCGGTGGTTCCGTGGGTGCTGTCCGCCCGGTCGGAGCCGGCGTTGCGTGCAATGGCGGACGGCCTGGTGGATGCGGTGGCCGGGTTGAGTGATGTGGACGTCGCCTTCTCGTTGGGGTCGCGCTCGGTCTTCGGCACGCGGGCGGTGGTGGTGGGTACGGGAGAGGGTTTGCGGTCGGGTCTGGCCGAGGTGGCCGGCGGTGGCGTGGACGTCGGCGGGGCGAGTGTGGTTGCTGGTGTTTCTGGTGGTGGTGGGCGGGGTGTGGTGTTTGTTTTTCCGGGTCAGGGTTCGCAGTGGGTGGGTATGGCGGCGGAGTTGTTGGTGTCGTCGCCGGTTTTTGCGGCGCGTATGGGTGAGTGTGCGGTGGCGTTGGCTCCTTTTGTGGAGTGGGATTTGTTGGAGGTGGTGTCGGGTGGGGTGGGTTTGGATCGGGTTGATGTGGTGCAGCCGGTGTTGTTTGCGGTGATGGTGTCGTTGGCTGAGGTGTGGCGGGTGTGTGGGGTGGTGCCGGGTGTGGTGGTGGGGCATTCGCAGGGTGAGATTGCGGCGGCGTGTGTGGCGGGGGCGTTGAGTTTGGTGGATGCGGCGCGGGTGGTGGCGGTGCGGAGTCGGTTGTTGGGGGTGTTGTCGGGTCGGGGTGGTATGGCGGTGTTGGGGGTGTCGGTGGGTGTGGTGGAGGGGTTGTTGGTGGGGTTGGGGGGTCGGGTTGTGGTGGCGGCGGTGAATGGTCCGTCGTCGGTGGTGGTGTCGGGTGAGGTGGGTGCGTTGGGGGAGTTGGTGGTGCGGTGTGGGGAGTTGGGGGTGTGGGTGCGGGTGGTTGATGTGGATTATGCGGCGCATTCGTTTCAGGTGGATGAGGTGGTGGGTCGGTTGGGTGTGGAGTTGGGGTCGGTGGTGCCGGTGTCGGGTGGGGTTCCTTTTTATTCGACGGTGGTGGGTGGGGTGGTTGATGGGGGTGAGTTGGGGGCGGGTTATTGGTGTCGTAATTTGCGGGAGGTGGTGGGTTTTGAGGGTGCGGTGGGTGGGTTGTTGGGTGAGGGGTTTGATGTTTTTGTTGAGGTGAGTCCGCATCCGGTGTTGACGGTGGCGGTGGAGGAGGTGGTGGAGGCTCGTGGTGGTGGTGGTGGGGGTGTGGCGGTGGTGGGGACGTTGCGTCGTGGTGAGGGTGGTTGGGGTCGGTTTTTGTTGTCGTTGGGTGAGGTGTTCGTGGCGGGTGTGGGGGTTGATTGGGGGGTGGCGTTTCGGGGTGGTCGTCGGGTGGGGTTGCCGACGTATCCCTTCCAACACGAACACTTCTGGCACACCGACCCCACCGGCCCGCCGGCCACCGGCACCGGCCTGGACCAGATCGAGCACGGCATCCTCCGGGCACTGGTGTCCACCCCCGACCCGGAACGTCTGCTGCTGCTCGGCGGACTGTCGCACCGGACCCACCCCTGGCTGGCCGACCACCGGGTACGGGGAGACGTGCTCTTCCCCGGCACCGGCTTCCTCGATCTCGCGGCGACCGCCGGTGGACTCGCCGGATACCCCCGTATCGCCGAACTGACCCTGCGCACCCCGCTGGTGGTCCCCCCGTCGGGAACCGTCGAGCTGCAGGTCGTCATCGACCCCGCCGACCACCCGGAACAGCGCTCCGTGCGGATCAACGCGCGGACGGAGGCCACCGGCTCGCCCGAGTGGACCTGCCACGCCATCGGAACCCTCAGCCGCGAACCGCAGCGGCCACCCGAGGACCACCCCGCCACCGGGGGCACCGAGATTCCCCTGACCGGCTTCTACGAGGAGCTCGAAAGCCGGGGATTCCAGTACGGGCCGGCATTCCGGGGCCTGGACACGGTCTGGTCGCTCGACGGCGAGGTGACCGTCGAGACGAGCACCGACCTGGCCACCGGCGGGCACACCGTACACCCGGCACTGCTCGACGCCGTGCTGCATGCGGCGACGCTGCTCGACGGCGCAACCGACGGCGGTCTACCGTTCGTCTGGACCGGTGTCACCGTGCACGGACCGGCCGGATCGGCGCTGCGTGCCCGACTCCGCCGCGTCGCGCCCGGCACCGTGGCGATCGACGCCGTCGACGAGACCGGCGTGCCCGTCCTGACCGTCGACGCGTTGACCCTGCGTGCCCCGGCCGGCGACGCCGGGACGCCCGCCGGGGCACTGTTCACTGTCGCCTGGCAGCGGTTCGATCCACCGGCGACCACCGGCGTCGGCGACGTCGTCGACGTCACCGGCCAGGACATCGCCGCCGTACTGGAGATCCTGCAGCGTCGGCTGGGCGGCCCGTCCGAGCCGCTGGTGCTGACCACCCGACGGGCCTGGGCGGTCACGACGGACGACGAACCACCCAGCCCGGACAGCGCAGCCGTGTGGGGCCTCGTCCGGTCGGCACAGGCCGAACACCCGGGCCGCTTCCTGCTGGTGGACTCCGACGGTGGCCCCCTGCCGGCCGACATCGCCGGCTGGGACGAACCGCAGCTCGCCTTCCGCGACGGCGTCGCCCACGTGCCACGGCTCGTCCCCGCGGACCCCGGCGACACACCGGTCGCCGTCGACCCCCGGGCCACCGTCGTCGTCACCGGAGGCACGGGCACCCTGGGCGCACTGATCGCCCGCCGGCTGAAGACCGACCACGGGGTACGCCGCCTGCTGCTGCTCAGCCGCAGCGGACCGGCCGCTCCGGGGGCAGCCGATCTGGCGGCGGAACTGGGCGCCGACATCGTGGCCGTCGACGTGACGGACCGGGCGGCACTGGGTGCGGCGCTG
The DNA here is from genome assembly GCF_900090265.1 of Micromonospora rifamycinica. Classification (NCBI taxonomy): domain Bacteria; kingdom Bacillati; phylum Actinomycetota; class Actinomycetes; order Micromonosporales; family Micromonosporaceae; genus Micromonospora; species Micromonospora rifamycinica. The sequence goes on along the minus strand of NZ_LT607752.1, from coordinate 1,990,097 downwards.
CGCGGGGTACGGGTGGGCGGCGTCGTGCACGCTGCGGGCGTACTCGACGATGCCCCACTCATGTCGCTGACACCGGACCGGCTGGCCCGGGTGATGGCCGCCAAGGCCACCTCGGCCGCCCTTCTCGACGAGTTGACCCGCGACCAGGACCTCGCGTTCTTCGTGCTGTTCTCCTCCGTCGTCGGTGTCCTCGGCAACGCGGGTCAGGCCGCGTACGCCGCCGCCAACGCCGCGCTGGACGGCATCGCCCGGCGTCGGCAGGCCCGCGGCGCACCGGCCCAGTCGATCGCCTGGGGCCTGTGGGAGGTGAGCACCGGCCTGACCGGGGCGATGACCGACGCGGACCGTGCCCGGCTGGCCCGGGCCGGCGTACACCCGCTGTCCGTACGGGACGGTCTGCGGCTGTTCGACACGGCCCTGCGGACCCCCGTTGCCGAACTCGTGGCGGCACGGCTCACCCGGACCCCGGGGGACGGGGCCTCCCCACTGCTGCGCGGTCGCCGGGCCGCCCCGCCGGCCGCCCCGCCGCACCGGCTCGACGGCCGGCTGGCCCGCAGGCCGGTCGAGGAACAACTGCGGTTGGTGCTCGACCTGGTCCGCACGCACGCCGCGACCGTCCTCGGCCACGACAGCCCGGACCTGATCCGACCCGACCGGGTGTTCAAGGAGATCGGCTTCGACTCGCTGCTCGCCGTCGAGTTCCGCAACCGGCTCAGCAGGGCGACCGGCCTGCGGCTGCCCGCCACCCTCGTCTTCGACCATCCCGATCCGGGCACCCTCGCGGCGTACCTGCGCCAGCGGTTGACCGACGGGCGAGAGGCACCCGCCACGCCCGGCCGCCCGGCGAGCGGGGACCAGCAGGTCACCGCCGACGATCCGGTGGTGATCGTGGGGATGGCGTGCCGCTATCCGGGTGGTATCCGTTCGGCGGACGACCTGTGGCGGTTCGTGGTCGAGGAACGCGACGCGATCACCGGCTTCCCGACGGATCGTGGCTGGCCCGACGACCTGTACGACCCGGAGCCGGGCCGCGCCGGACACACCTACGCGCAGGGCGGCGGCTTCCTGCCCGACGCCGCCGACTTCGACGCCGGCTTCTTCGGCATCTCCCACCGCGAGGCGCTCGCGATGGACCCGCAGCAGCGGCACCTGCTGGAGGTCTCCTGGGAGGCCCTGGAACAGGCCGGCATCGACCCGGCCACCCTGCGTGGCAGCGACACCGGCGTCTTCACCGGACTGATGTACCACGACTACGGAATCCGGGTGGACGTGCCACCCGACGAGGTGGCCGGCTACCTCAGCTCGGGTACCACCGGCGGCGTCGCCTCCGGCCGGGTCGCGTACGTCATGGGCCTGGAAGGCCCGGCGGTCACCGTGGACACCGCGTGTTCGTCGTCGCTGGTGGCGCTGCACCTGGCCGCGCAGGCGCTCCGGGCCGGGGAGTGTTCGCTCGCCCTCGCCGGCGGCGCCACCATCATGTCCACCCCCGGTCTCTACGTGGACTTCGGTCACCAACGTGCGCTGTCCCCCGACGGACGGTGCCGGCCCTACTCCGACACGGCCGACGGCACGGGTTTCTCCGAGGGTGTGGGTGTGGTGGTGGTGGAGCGGTTGTCGGATGCGCGTCGGCGGGGTCATCGGGTGTTGGCGGTGGTGCGGGGGAGTGCGGTTAATCAGGATGGTGCGTCGAATGGGTTGACGGCGCCGAGTGGGGTTGCTCAGCAGCGGGTGATTCGGTTGGCGTTGGGTCGGGCGGGTTTGGGGGTGGGGGATGTGGATGTGGTGGAGGGGCATGGGACGGGGACGCGGTTGGGGGATCCGATTGAGGTGGGGGCGTTGGTGGCGACGTATGGGCGGGGTCGGGTGGTGGGGCGGCCGTTGTGGTTGGGGTCGGTGAAGTCGAATGTGGGTCATGCGCAGGCGGCGGCGGGTGTGGCGGGTGTGATCAAGATGGTGCAGGCGTTGCGGTTCGGGGTGTTGCCGGCGTCGTTGCATGTGTCGGTGCCGTCGTCGGGGGTGGATTGGTCGGGTGGTGGTGTTGCGGTGTTGGGGGAGGCGCGGGTGTGGCCGGAGGTGGGTCGGGTGCGTCGGGCGGGGGTGTCGTCGTTTGGGATCAGTGGGACGAATGCACACGTGATTTTGGAGGAGCCGGCGGAGGAGGCGGCGGATGTGGAGCCGGCTGTCGGGCTGGATCCATCAGCCGTGTCGGGGTCGTCCGCGCCGCCGGCGTCGGCTGCCTCGCTGGTGTCTCCGGCGTTGCCGGTCGTGCCGTGGGTGGTTTCGGCGAGGAGTCCGGCTGCTCTGCGGGCGCGGGCGGAGCAGTTGGTGTCGTGTGTGGATCTGAATCCGGTCGATGTGGGGTACTCGTTGGCGACGACCCGGACGGTGTTCGAGCACCGTGCGGCCATTGTCGCGGGCGACCGGGCCGGGTTCCGAACGGCCCTGCAGACCCTGGCGGACGGGGGTGCGTCGGCGAATGTGGTTGCTGGTGTTTCTGGTGGTGGTGGGCGGGGTGTGGTGTTTGTTTTTCCGGGTCAGGGTTCGCAGTGGGTGGGTATGGCGGCGGAGTTGTTGGTGTCGTCGCCGGTTTTTGCGGCGCGTATGGGTGAGTGTGCGGTGGCGTTGGCTCCTTTTGTGGAGTGGGATTTGTTGGAGGTGGTGTCGGGTGGGGTGGGTTTGGATCGGGTTGATGTGGTGCAGCCGGTGTTGTTTGCGGTGATGGTGTCGTTGGCTGAGGTGTGGCGGGTGTGTGGGGTGGTGCCGGGTGTGGTGGTGGGGCATTCGCAGGGTGAGATTGCGGCGGCGTGTGTGGCGGGGGCGTTGAGTTTGGTGGATGCGGCGCGGGTGGTGGCGGTGCGGAGTCGGTTGTTGGGGGTGTTGTCGGGTCGGGGTGGTATGGCGGTGTTGGGGGTGTCGGTGGGTGTGGTGGAGGGGTTGTTGGTGGGGTTGGGGGGTCGGGTTGTGGTGGCGGCGGTGAATGGTCCGTCGTCGGTGGTGGTGTCGGGTGAGGTGGGTGCGTTGGGGGAGTTGGTGGTGCGGTGTGGGGAGTTGGGGGTGTGGGTGCGGGTGGTTGATGTGGATTATGCGGCGCATTCGTTTCAGGTGGATGAGGTGGTGGGTCGGTTGGGTGTGGAGTTGGGGTCGGTGGTGCCGGTGTCGGGTGGGGTTCCTTTTTATTCGACGGTGGTGGGTGGGGTGGTTGATGGGGGTGAGTTGGGGGCGGGTTATTGGTGTCGTAATTTGCGGGAGGTGGTGGGTTTTGAGGGTGCGGTGGGTGGGTTGTTGGGTGAGGGGTTTGATGTTTTTGTTGAGGTGAGTCCGCATCCGGTGTTGACGGTGGCGGTGGAGGAGGTGGTGGAGGCTCGTGGTGGTGGTGGTGGGGGTGTGGCGGTGGTGGGGACGTTGCGTCGTGGTGAGGGTGGTTGGGGTCGGTTTTTGTTGTCGTTGGGTGAGGTGTTCGTGGCGGGTGTGGGGGTTGATTGGGGGGTGGCGTTTCGGGGTGGTCGTCGGGTGGGGTTGCCGACGTATCCCTTCCAACACGAACACTTCTGGCTGACCACGGCGGACCGGGCGCGGCCGACCTCCGACGCCTGGCGTCACCATGTCGTCTGGCACCCCACTGACGTCGGCACCGCGTCCGCTTCCCCGGGAGTCGGCGACGTGACCGCACCGCTCGGAACATGGCTGGTGCTGACGGCCGGCGACCCGTGGGGGACCGCCTGGGCCGAGGCGCTCACCGCGCACGGCGTCAACGTCGTCCACGCCGACGTGCCGGCCGGCACCACCAGCCGGACCGACCTGGCCGAGCTGATCACCTCTGCCGGAAGCGGTCTACGCGGTGTGCTGTCCTTCCTGGCCGCCGCCGACGAACCGCTGCCGGACCACCCCGGCGTGCCCTGCGGGCTGGCCGCCACGGTGGCCCTCGTCCAGGCGATCGAGGACACCGGGAGCGCGGCGACGTTGTGGCTGCTGACCGACGACGCCGTGCCGGCCGAACCCGCCGATCCCGTGACGGGCACCGTCGGCGCGCTGGTCTGGGGTCTGGGCGCCGTGGCCGCCCTCGAACTGCCGGACCGCTGGGGCGGCCTCATCGACCTGCCCGGGCCGCCCGGCGACGACCAGGTCACCGCCCGCCTGTGCCGGGTCCTGGCCGGCGGCAGGCGCGCGGACCGGATCGCCATCCGGGCCGGCGTGACGTACGTCCGCCGGATGAGCCCGGCGGCCCGGTACACCGCCACCCCGGCCCGCCGCCGGTGGAAGCCCTCCGGAACGGTCCTCGTGACCGGGGGAACCGGAGCCGTCGGCCGACACGTCGCGCGGTGGCTGGCCCGCAACGGCGCCGAGCACCTGCTGCTCCTGAGCCGGCGTGGCCCGGACGCCGAGGCAGCCGCCGGACTCACCACGGAACTGACCGGACTGGGCACCCGCGTCACCGTCGTCCCGTGCGACGCCGCCGACCGTCAGGCCCTGGCCCTGGTGCTCGCCGAGGTGCCCGAGCAGTTCCCGCTCACCGCGGTGTTCCACTCGGCCATGGTGCTCGACGACGCCGTGCTGGCCGATATCACCCCGGCCAGCCTCGAGACCGTCCTACGGCCGAAGGTCGACGCGGCGACCAACCTGCACGAACTGACCCGGGACCTCGACCTGTCCGCGTTCGTCCTGTTCTCCTCGGTCGCCGGAGTCATCGGCAACGCCGGGCAGGGCGCCTACGCCGCGGCGAACGCGTTCCTCGACAGTCTCGCGTACCGCAGGAGGCGACAGGGCCGTACCGCCACCTCCATCGCGTGGGGTGCCTGGGACACACCGGACGCCCACCGACGCAACCGCAGGCTGGCCAGCCAGGGCCTCGTCGCGATGCGGGCCGAGACCGCCGTCGACGCCCTCCAGGAGACCCTCGACCGGGACGAGACGTTCCTGGTCATCGCCGACATCGACGGGCAACGGCAGCTCACGCGGGAGCCGGGGGAACCCGCCGCGTCCAGCACCCGGATCGGGGACATGTCCGTCTCCGAACAGAACAGCTACCTGCGGGACCTGGTCGGCACCGAGGCGGCGTTCGTCCTCGGGCACGGCGACGCGTCCCGGGTTCCACCGGACCACGCCTTCCGTGACCTCGGCTTCGACTCCCTGATGTCGGTTCAGCTGCGCAACCGGCTCAACCAGGCGACCGGCCTGCGGTTGCCGACCACCGTCGCCTTCGACCACCCCACCCCGGTACGCCTCGTCGACCACCTCCGGGAACTGCTGGTCGGCGGCGAACGCCCGGAGCCCACCCCGACCGTCGCGCCCGTCACCGCCGATGATCCGGTGGTGATCGTGGGGATGGCGTGCCGCTATCCGGGTGGTATCCGTTCGGCGGACGACCTGTGGCGGTTCGTGGTCGAGGAACGCGACGCGATCACCGGCTTCCCGACGGATCGTGGCTGGCCCGACGACCTGTACGACCCGGAGCCGGGCCGCGCCGGACACACCCACGCCCGGGGCGGCGGCTTCCTGCCCGACGCCGCCGACTTCGACGCGGAGTTCTTCGGCATCTCACCGCGGGAGGCCCTGGCCACCGACCCGCAGCAGCGGCTGCTCCTGGAGGTCTCCTGGGAGGCCCTGGAACAGGCCGGCATCGACCCGGCCACCCTGCGCGACAGCGACACGGGGGTCTTCGCCGGCACCAACGGCCAGGACTACGGGATCCTGCAACAGAGCACCAGCGGCGTCGAGGGATACACCCTCACCGGACGCGCCTCCAGCGTGGTGTCCGGCCGGGTCTCCTACACGCTGGGTCTCCAGGGTCCGGCGGTCACCGTGGACACCGCGTGTTCGTCGTCGCTGGTGGCGCTGCACCTGGCCGCGCAGGCGCTCCGGGCCGGGGAGTGTTCGCTCGCCCTCGCCGGTGGCGTCACCGTCATGGCCACGCCGACGACCTTCATCGAGTTCTCCCGGCAGGGCGGCCTGTCCCCCGACGGCCGCTGCCACTCGTACTCCGACTCGGCCGCCGGCACCGCCTGGTCGGAGGGTGTGGGTGTGGTGGTGGTGGAGCGGTTGTCGGATGCGCGTCGGCGGGGTCATCGGGTGTTGGCGGTGGTGCGGGGGAGTGCGGTTAATCAGGATGGTGCGTCGAATGGGTTGACGGCGCCGAGTGGGGTTGCTCAGCAGCGGGTGATTCGGTTGGCGTTGGGTCGGGCGGGTTTGGGGGTGGGGGATGTGGATGTGGTGGAGGGGCATGGGACGGGGACGCGGTTGGGGGATCCGATTGAGGTGGGGGCGTTGGTGGCGACGTATGGGCGGGGTCGGGTGGTGGGGCGGCCGTTGTGGTTGGGGTCGGTGAAGTCGAATGTGGGTCATGCGCAGGCGGCGGCGGGTGTGGCGGGTGTGATCAAGATGGTGCAGGCGTTGCGGTTCGGGGTGTTGCCGGCGTCGTTGCATGTGTCGGTGCCGTCGTCGGGGGTGGATTGGTCGGGTGGTGGTGTTGCGGTGTTGGGGGAGGCGCGGGTGTGGCCGGAGGTGGGTCGGGTGCGTCGGGCGGGGGTGTCGTCGTTTGGGATCAGTGGGACGAACGCGCACGTGATTTTGGAGGAGCCGGCGGAGGAGCCGGTGGCGGTGGTTCCGGCGGTGGTGGAGCCGGCGGAGGAGCCGGTGGTGGTGGGGTCGGTTGTCTCGCCGGGTGTGTCGGTTGTTCCGTGGGTGATTTCGGCGAGGAGTCCGGCTGCTCTGCGGGCGCGGGCGGAGCAGTTGGTGTCGTGTGTGGATCTCGATGTGGTGGATGTCGGGTATTCGTTGGCGACGACGCGGACGGCGTTCGAGCATCGTGCGGTCGTCGTGGCCGGGGACCGGACCGCGTTCCGTACCGCCCTGCAGGCGCTGGCGGCCGGCGACGAACACGCCGGACTCTTCCGGGCAGTAGCCGCGCCCGCGCCCCGACTGGCGATGGTCTTCTCCGGCCAGGGCTCCCAGCGGCCCGGCATGGGCGCCGAACTGTACCGCCGACACCGCGCCTTCGCGCAGGCCATGGACGAGGTGCTGGCCCGGCTACCGATCCGCGATGTGCTCTTCGGCCAGGACCAGGCCCGGCTCGCCGAGACCGGCAACGCCCAGCCCGCCCTGTTCGCGTTCCAGGTGGCACTCTTCCGGCTGGTCGAGTCCTGGGGGATCGTGCCCGACCACGTGGCCGGGCACTCGATCGGCGAGATCGCCGCCGCCCACGTCGCCGGCGTCCTCTCCCTGGACGACGCGTGCACGCTGGTGGCCGAGCGCGCCCGCCTGATGCAGGCGTTGCCCCGTGGCGGAGCGATGGTGGCGCTGCGGGCGGGCGAGGCGGACGTCCTGCCGCTGCTGTCCGACGAGGTGTCCATCGCCGCGGTCAACGGCCCCCGGGCGGTGGTGATCGCCGGCACGGAGGAGGCAGTCCTGCGGGTGGCCGCCGGATTCGACCGGTCGACACGGCTGCGGGTTTCGCACGCCTTCCACTCGCACCTCATGCAGCCGGTCCTCGCCGACTTCCGGGAGGTCGTCGAGCAGCTGACCCTCAACAAACCCGTGATCGACTTCGTCGCCGGCGGGGACGTCACCGATCCCGGCTACTGGGTCCGGCACGTCCGCGACACGGTGCGCTACGCCGACCGGGTCGCCCGGCTGGCCGACCTCGGCGTCACCGTGTCGCTGGAGATCGGACCGGACTCGCTCCTGTCGGCACTGGGTCCACGCGACGCGGCCAACCTCCCGACCTGCCGGCGCAACCGGTCCGAGGACGTCACCGTGGTCACCGCGGCCGCACGCGCCCACCTGCACGGCATCGCGGTGCACTGGCCGACGTTGTTCCCGGGCGCCCGCCGGGTCGACCTGCCGACGTACCCCTTCCAGTCCACCCGGTTCTGGCCCGGCGTCAGCCTCGCGACCGGCGACGTCACCCGCGCCGGCCTGGACGCCGTCGACCATGCCCTGCTCGGCGCGGGAGTGGACCTGCCCGACCGGGACGGACGGGTCTTCACCGGCCGGCTGTCCGTCGCCGCCCAGCCCTGGCTGGCCGACCATGTCATCCACGGCGTGACCCTCTTCCCGGCCACCGGTTTCGTGGAGCTCGTACGTCGCGCCGCGGCAGCTGTCGCCAGTTTCACCGTCGACGAACTGACGCTCCGGACGCCCCTGGTCCTGCCCGCCGCCGGTGCCGTGCAGATCCAGGTGATCGTCGACGGCCCGGACGCCTCCGACCGGCGTCCGGTGGCGGTCTACGCCCGGACCGGTGACGACGACGGACCGTGGACGCAGCACGCGACGGGCGTGTTCTCCCCGACGGTGCCGCAGGTCGGCGGCCCGGCGGGCGAATGGCCCCCACCCGCGGCGGTGCCGATCGACCTCGACGGGCTCTATCCCGGGCTCGCCGACCAGGGCTTCGCCTACGGCGGGACGTTCCAGGGCCTACGGTCGGCCTGGCGGGCCGGCGAGGAGATCCTCGTCGAGGCCCGGACCACCACCGACCCGCAGGGTTACGGAACACACCCGGCCCTGCTGGACGCCGTTCTGCACGCTGCGGTGTTCCTGGAGGGTGGCCACCGACCCCGGGTGCCGTTCCTGTGGAGCGGTCTGCGCTTCCACGCGCCGAGCGGTGCGGTCCTGCGGGCGCGAGTGCGGCACACCGGTGCGGACACCCTGTCGGTCGACGCCACCGACGAGGCGGGCACCCCCGTCCTGACCGTGGACGCGCTCACCCTGCGCAGTCACCCGACCGACAGCCGGGTGCGCGACGCGTTGTTCGCGGTCGTATGGCAACCACCGCAGCACCCCGATCCTGCCGTCACCGGCGGCCACGACCGGATCGACGTCACCGGTCGGGACGTCGGCGACGTCCTGGAGATCCTCCAGAACCGCCTGGCCGACACCACCGGCCGGCCGCTGGTGCTGGTGACCCACGGCGCGGTCCAGACGACCGCCCAGGACGACCCACCACAGCCCGGCGCCGCGGCCGTCTGGGGTCTGGTGCGGTCCGCCCAGGTCGAACACCCCGGCAGGTTCATCCTGGCCGACCTGCCCGCCGGCAGCACCCAGGAGCCGCCGGCCGACCTCTCCGGTTGGGACGAGCCCGAGGTCGCGCTGCGATCCACCGGCGCGCTGGTGCCCCGCCTGGTGCCCACCACGGTGGACGCGGACCTCCCGGTCGTCGATCCACAGGCGACCGTCGTGGTCACCGGGGGCACCAGCGGCCTCGGCGCGCTGGTCGCCCGGCACCTCGTGGCCGAACACGGTGTCCGCGATCTGCTGCTGCTGAGCCGGAGCGGGCCGGACGCCCCCGAAGCCGCCGGGCTCGCCGCCGACCTGGGGGCGCGGATCGTCGCCGTCGACGTATCCGATCGTGAGGCGCTGGGCCGAGCCCTGCACGGCGTCCGGATCGGCGGGGTCGTGCACTGCGCGACACTGCTCGACGACGGCCCGGTGGCCTCGCTGGCACCGGAGCGTGTCCGGCACGTCGTGTCCACCAAGGCCACCTCGGCCAGGTGGCTCGACGAGTTGACCCGCGACCAGGAGCTGTCCTTCTTCGTGGTGTTCTCCTCGCTCGCGGGAATGCTGGGCAACGCCGGACAGGCCGCGTACTCGGCCGCCAACGCGGCGCTGGACGCGGTGGTGACGCGCCGGTGGGCTCGCGGGCTCGCGGCCCGGTCGATCGTCTGGGGCCTGTGGGAGACACCCTCGACCCTGACCGCCGGCATGGGGGCGGTGGACCGGGACCGCGCGGCGCGGGCCGGGGTCACCCCCCTGCCGACCCGGGACGGCCTGCTGCTGTTCGACGCCGCGCTGCGCTGCGCGCGGCCCGTCGTGGTGGCGGCCCGGCTGCGACCCACACCGGGAGAGACGACCGCACCGCTGCTCCGGAGCCTGCTGCCGCGGTCCCCGCGGCAGCGGCCCCGCCGCGACGACATCCGGGCCAGGCTGGTCGGACGCTCGACGCAGGACCGCCGACGGATGCTCGTGGACCTGGTGGGCGGCCATGCGGCCGTCGTGCTGGGACACCCTACGACCGCGACGATCGGCCCACACCGGGCCTTCACCGACCTCGGATTCGACTCGCTCATGGCGGTCGAGTTCCGCAACCGCCTGGACGACGCCACCGGCCTGCGACTACCCGCCACCATGGTCTTCGAGCACGCCAGCGTGCACGAGCTTGCCGTCCACCTGGACACCGTGCTCTTCCCCGTGGCCGAACCGACCGCCGGCCCCGCCGACGACGAGCAGGTCCGGCAGCTGCTGCACACCATCCCGATGAGCGAGCTGCGCGAGTCGGGCCTGTTGGACCGCCTACTCGCCTTGGCCACCGGTGAGCCGGCCCGGGCGGACGCGCTGGAAGCGATCGACGACCTGGACACCGAGAGCCTCATCGCCAGGGCGCTGCACGGTGCCGACCCGGGCGACCCAGACGAGGAGGTCCCGTCTCCATGAGCGACGAGAAGCTGGTCCAGGCGCTCCGCGCCGCGGTCAAGGAGAACGAACGGCTGCGCCTGCGCAACCTCGGCCTGACCGACTCGCTGCGGGAGCCGATCGCGATCGTCGGCATGGCCTGCCGGTACCCGGGCGGGGTGGGGTCACCGGAGGAACTGTGGCAGTTCGTCGTCGGGGACGGCGACGGCATCACGCCGCTGCCCACCGACCGGGGCTGGGCCGAGGACCTCTACCACCCCGAGCCGGGAACGCCCGGGCACACCTATACCCGCGGCAGCGGATTCCTGCACGACGCCGGGGCCTTCGACGCCGACTTCTTCGGCATCTCACCGCGTGAGGCCCTGGAGATGGATCCCCAGCAGCGACTGCTGCTCGAGGTGTCCTGGTCGGCGATCGAGCAGGCCGGGATCGACCCGACCACGCTGCGGGGCAGCGACACCGGTGTGTTCGTCGGCGCCATGTACCACGACTACCTCGGCAGCACCGGGACCGGCGCGATGATCTCCGGCCGGATCTCGTACACGTTGGGCCTGGAAGGTCCGGCGATGACCCTGGACACCGCCTGCTCGGCGTCGCTGGTGGCGTTGCACGTGGCCACCGGGGCGCTGCGTGCCCGGGAATGCGGGCTGGCGCTGGTGGGCGGGGTCGCCGTCATGGCGACACCGGAGGCGGTCATCGAGTTCGGCCGCCGCCGGGGACTCTCCGCCGACGGCCGGTGCCGGTCCTTCGCCGAGGGCGCCGACGGCACCGGGTTCGCCGAGGGCGTCGGCGTCCTGGTGGTGGAACGGCTGTCGGACGCCCGGCGCAACGGGCACACCGTGCTGGCGGTGCTCCGCGGTAGCGCGGTGAATCAGGACGGCGCGTCGAACGGCTTCACCGCCCCCAGCGTCAAGGCCCAGCAGCGGGTGATCCGCCAGGCGTTGGCGACCGCCGGCCTGACCGCCGGCGACGTCGACGTGGTCGAGGGACACGGCACCGGAACCACCCTCGGCGACCCGATCGAAGCGCAGGCCCTGCTCACCACCTACGGACGTGACCGGCCCGCGGAGCGACCGCTGTGGCTGGGATCGGTCAAGTCGAACATCGGCCACACGCAGGCGGCCGCCGGTGTCGCCGGCATCATCAAGATGATCTTCGCGATGCGGCACGACCGGTTGCCCCGCACCCTGCACGTGGACGAGCCGAGCCGGCAGGTGGACTGGTCGAGCGGCGGGGTGCGCCTGCTCGTCGAACCCCGCGACTGGCCCCGCGGACAGCGACCCCGGCGGGCCGGGATCTCCGGATTCGGCGTGAGCGGAACCAACGCGCACGTCATCATCGAGGAACCACCGGCCGGGCCTCCCCGGCCGGCAGCGGGGCCGCACACCGCCGTGACGACCCCACCCGGCCCGGTCTGGCCGGTGTCCGGGCGGACGCCCGAAGCCCTGCGGACGCAGGCCGCGCGCGTGCTGGCCCACCTGGACCGCCAGCCGGAGCCGGACCCCGCCGACGTGGCGCGCTCGTTGGCCGTCCGTCCAACGTTCCCGCACCGCGCGGTGGTCACCGGGGCGAGCCTGACCGACCTGCGGCGGGGCCTCGCCGCGCTGGTCGCCGGAGCGGACGACCCCGCGGTGGTCACCGGGAAAGCGCGACCGGCCGGGCCGACGGCATTCGCCTTCACCGGGCAGGGCTCCCAGCGACTGGGGATGGGCCGCGACCTCGCCCGGGCCTTTCCGCCGTTCGCCGCGGCCTTCGCCGCGGTGACCGCGGAGCTGGACCGGTACCTGTCGCGTCCGCTGCGCGAGGTCGTCTGGGGCGACGCCCCGGAACTGGTCGAGCAGACCGAGTACGCCCAGGCCGGACTGTTCGCCTTCGAAGTGGCGCTCACCGAACTGATGCGGACCTTCGGCATCCGGCCGGACCTGGTACTCGGCCACTCGGTCGGTGAACTCGTCGCCGCCCACGTGGCCGGGGTGCTGTCCCTACCCGACGCGGCCCGCCTGGTCGCCGCCCGTGGCCGGTTGATGCAGGCACTGCCGCCCGGCGGCGCGATGGTGTCGGTACGCGCGGACGAGGCGGCGGTGGCACCGTACCTGTCCGGGCAGGTGGCCCTCGCCGCGGTGAACGGACCCACCGCCGTGGTGCTCTCCGGAGCGGAGCAGCCGGTTCTCGCGGCCGCCGCCGAGCTGGCCGCCCGGGGCATCCGGACCACCCGGCTCACGGTCAGCCACGCCTTCCACTCCCCGCTGATCGAGGGGATGACCGAGGAGTTCCGCCGGGTCCTGGCCACGGTGGAGCTACGGCCCCCGGTCCTGCCGCTGCTGTCCGGGGTGACCGGGAAACTCGCCTCGGCGGCCCAGTTGTGCTCACCGGAGCACTGGGTGGCGAACATCCGGGACACCGTCCGGTTCGCCGACTGTGTCAGTGCCCTCGCCGAGCACGATGTCGCCGCCAGTGTGGAGATCGGCCCGGACGCCGTACTGGCCGGACTGGCCACCGAGCGGGTGCCGTGGGTGCCGGCGCAGCGCCGCCGGCTGACCGAACCGGCCGCGCTCCTGGCCGCGCTGGCCCGGTCGCACGTCGACGGTCGGACCGTCGACTGGACCGGGTGGCTCGGCGACGCCGGGCGCCGGCTCGACCTGCCGACCTATGCCTTCCAGCACAAACGGTACTGGGCCGGCGGCATCAGTCTGGGGCGTGCCGTCGGAGGTGCGTCGTCCGCCCTCGACCACGACATCCTCCGCGAGGTGGTGGAGTCACCCGACACGGACCGGCTGGTCGTGACCGGTCGAGTGTCCCGGAACGCCCAGCCGTGGCTGGCCGACCACGCGTACGGGGGAGTGGTGCTCCTGCCCGGCGCGGCGTTCGTCGACCTCGCCCTCACCGTCGGCCACCTGGTCGGGTGCCCGGTGGTCGACGACCTGACCGTGGCGACGCCGATGGCAGTGCCGGAGCAGGGCGAGGTCCCGTTGCAGGTCGTGCTGGAGCCGGGCGGCACCACCGGTCAGCGCACGGTGAAGGTGTACTCCCGGACACCGGACGAACCCGGCTGGACCTGCCACGCCATCGGCACCCTGTCGGACCGGCAGCCGACCCTGCCCCTGACCGGGCCGGACTGGCCACCGGCGCATGCCACGCCCGTGGACACCGACGGCACCTACGACAGGCTCGCCGACCACGGCTTCGGGTACGGGCCGGCGTTCCAGGGCCTCCATGCCGCGTGGCAGCGCGACGACGTCGTCGGCGCCGAGGTGGCGGTGGAGGAGGCCGGCCGCCACAGCGTGCACCCGGCCCTGCTGGACTCCTCCCTGCACGCGGCCACCCTGCTCGTCGCCGCCGGCCTGCCCTTCGCCTGGAGCGGCGTCGCGGTGTTCGCCACCGGCACCACGGCGGCCCGGGTGTGGCTGCGCCGTACCGGCGCGGACACCATCGCCGTCGCCGCGTTCGACCAGGCCGGCAGCCCGGTGTACGCGGTGGACTCCCTGACGCTGCGACCGGCGAGCACGCGACAGGTGGCTGCCGACACCGTGTCACGGCGGGCGATGTTCCACGTGCGGTGGCAGCCGACGTCGGCCGGGCAGGAATCCACCGGGATCACGTTCGACGTTCGGCGGTGCGGCGGCGCGAACCCGCGCGACGCGATCACCGACATCCTGCGGCAGGTGCAGCAATGGCTCGCCGAACACCACGACGATCAGGAACGGCTCATGATCCAGACGGCCGGGGCGGTGGCGGTGACGGCCGACGACACCGTGTCCGACCTGGGTGCCGCGGGAGTCTGGGGACTGGTGCGCTCCGCCCAGTCGGAACACCCCGAACGTCTCGTCCTCGTCGACACCGACGGCACACACGACGAGCGGACCCTGAGCGCGGTGGTCGCCGCCGGGGAGAACCAGATCGCGGTCCGCGACGGGCGGATGCTGGTGCCCCGGCTGGCACGGACCGCGGTGCCCGCCGCCGCGGACGACGGACCGCTGGTGCCCCCGGACGAAACGGTCGTCATCACCGGAGGCACCGGCGCGCTCGGCCGGCTGATCGCCCGCCACCTCGTCGTCGACCGTGGCGTACGGAACCTGCTGGTGCTCAGCCGTAGCGGCCCGGAATCGCCCGCCGCCACGGAACTCGTCGAGCACCTCGGGGCACAGGTCGTCGCGGTCGACACCGCCGACCGCGACGCGTTGGCGCGCGTGCTCGTCGGCGTGCGGATCGGCGGGATCGTCCACGCGGCAGGCGTGCTCGACGACGGCGTGGTCGAGTCGATGACACCGGAGCGGATCGTCGCCGTGCTCCGGGCCAAGGTCGACGCCGCCGTCGCGCTGCACGAACTGACCAGGGACCGACCACCGGCTTTCTTCACGATGTTCTCCTCCGCCGCCGGGATCCTCGGCAGTCCCGGCCAGAGTGCCTACGCCGCGGCGAACGCCACCCTCGACGGCCTCGCGGTGCACCGCCGGTCGCTGGGGCTGCCCGCCCAGTCGCTGGCCTGGGGGCTGTGGGCACAGCACGACGGGATGGCGGCAGCGATGGACGCGACCGGCCGCGCCCGGGCCGACCGGGCCGGCGTCACGCCCCTGTCCGCCGCCGAGGGAACCGCCCTGTTCGACGCCGCGCTGCGGACCGACTTGCCCCTGCTCGTGCCCGCCCGTCTCGACGTGACCGCGAACGGCAACCCGTCGCCCCTGATGCGTGGCCTGCGCCCCGCACAGGTGCGCCGGAGCACCGACCAGCGCACCGTGCTGCATCGGCTGGCCGGGCTGTCGCCCGGGGAACAGCACCGGGTGCTGGTCGACGTGGTACGCGGCCACGCCGCCGCCGTCCTGGGTCACCCGGGCGCGGACGCCGTCGGTGCCGGGCGGGCCTTCAAGGACCTGGGATTCGACTCGTTGATGGCCGTCGAGCTGCGCAACCGGTTGCAGTCCGCGACGGGCCTGCGACTGTCGCCCACCCTGGTCTTCGACCATCCGAACCCCGAGGAACTGGCGGCCCATCTCCGCGCGGCGGCCGTCCCGGTGCGCGAGGCCACACCGCCGCCCGTGCTGGAGACGCTGACCCGACTGGAAACGCAGCTCGCGTCCCTGGACCCGGACGACGGCATCCGACCGCAGGTCACGGATCGACTCGGTCGTCTGCTGGCCGAACTCGGCGACCGGTCGACGCCGTCCGGCATCGATCTGACGAGCGCGTCACGGCAGGAGGTCCTCAAGCTGATCGACAGCAGGTTCGGCCTCTAGACCCCAGAAAGGCGAGGGACACCACATGGCGAATTCAGCGCCGGTATCGACCGACGTCGGCCACATGTACGACGTCATGACCGAACTGTTCACCGCGCTGCTCGACGGCAACATCCACGTCGGCTACTGGAGCGACGACGAGGACCAGGCCTCCGTCGCCGAGGCGGCCACCCGCCTCACCGACATGGTGGTCGGACGCGTCGGTGCCGGCCCCGGCAGTCAGGTGCTGGACGTCGGCTGCGGAGCGGGCACCGCCTCGCTGCGGCTCGCGACCACACAGGACGGGACGGTGGTGACGGGGATCTCCGTCAGCCACGGACAGATCGACACGGCCAGGGCGCGTGCCCGGGAACTCGGCGTCGCCCACCGCGTGCATTTCCGATACGCTGATGCGATGAACATGCCGTTTGGACCCGGTATGTTCGACGCGGCCTTCGCCATCGAATCCCTCATCCACATGCCGGACCAGGACCGGGCACTCCAGGAGATCGCCACCGTGTTGCGCCCGGGCGCACGGCTGGTCATCGCCGACATCGTCGACAGACACCCGGCGAGCGGCGCAGAGAAAGAGATCATCGACAATTTCTGTGCCGTGACACAGTGCCGGACCATCGCCGCGCTGCCCGACAAACTGAACCGGGCGGGCTTCGAGATCGTCGAGTTCGACGACATCAGCACCCACGTGATGCGGGCGTTCGCGGCGCTGTCCGATCGCATGCGCGAGGTCCGGGCGGACTTCGTCGGCAGGATCGCGCCCGCGCACTTCGACCAGTTGGTCGAACTGTTCAGGCGCTTCAGCGCCGTCACCGCGGCCGGCTACGTCCTGGCGGTGGCCCAGCGCCGATGACCGTGAGAGGAAGGGTCCATCCCATCGATCGGTGGGGAGTCACCAGGTGCTTTCCCGGCATCAGCTCGCCCTGCTCGCCACCCCGGCATCCGACGACAGGCACCCGGCACCATCCCGCAGCCGGGCCGGGCTGATCGGCAGGACAGCCGAGACCGAACTGATCGACGCCCTGCTACGCGGCCGGGAGCGCATCCCGGCCCTGCTGGTGAACGGCGAGATCGGCGTCGGCAAGACAGCGCTGCTCCGCGCCACCGACGAACAGGCCCACCGGGCCGGTCGCCGCGTCGTGTGGGTCACCGGCGCGCCCGCCGAAGCCGACCTTCCCTACTCGGGCCTGCACCAGCTCCTGTACTCCCTGCGCGCGGACCTCGACCGTCTGCCCGCCCACCAGCGGGTCACCCTGTCACGCATCCTCGGGCACGCCGACGGCCCCCTGCCCGACAGACTGGCGACCTGCGCGGCCACCCTGTCCCTGGTCACCGAGCTCGCCGACGAGGGTGGGCTGGTGGTGCTGGTCGACGACGCCCAGTGGATCGACCGGGAGAGCACCGAACTGTTCGCCTTCGTCGCCCGCCGGACGTGTGAACTGGCCGGTCTGGTGCTGGTGGTCGCCACCCGCCAACCCGGGCCGCCGCTCGCCGCCGCCGGGCCGTACGGCCGTCAGCTCGCGCCACTGTCGGACCACGACGCCGGTCTGCTGATCGACGTGTGGCACCCCACCCTGCACAGCCGCGTCCGACGCATCATCCTCGACCATGCCCGCGGCAACCCGCTGGCACTGATCGAACTACCCAAGGCACTCAGCCAGGAGCAGCGGTGCGCGAGCATGCCGCTGCCGGTCCACCTGCCGGTCACCCCGCGGATCAGCGGGCACGTCGGCGCCCGGATCCGCGCCCTGCCCGAGCCGACCCGACGGCTCCTGCTGGTCGCCGCCCTCGATGAGAGAGCCCAGCTCGCGACGATCGCCGAAGCGACCGGCGAGACCGACGTCACGGCCCGGCTCTGCCCCGCCGAACGGCAGCACCTGGTCACGATGGACACCGACCGGTTGCTCTTCACCCACCCACTGGTCCGGCTGACCACGATCGACCTGGCGACCCGGGGCGAGCTGTACACCGCCCACCGCCACCTGGCCGCAGTGACCAACGTCGACCAGGACGTCCGGGCCACCCACCTGGCGGCCGCGGCACTGGGCCCGGACGACACCGTGGCCGATGCCCTGGCGGCGGCCGGCGACCGCGCCGCCGACCGGGGCGTCCTCACCACGGCCACCGAGATGTTCGCCCGGGCCGCCGAGCTGAGCACCGCGCCGGCCGCCCGCGCCGAACGCCTGGGCATCGCGGCCCAACTGGCCTGCCGCGCCGGCTGGCTGCAATGGGCGAAACACCTCAACCCGGCCCCGGAAGAGTTCGGCGTCACCACCCACACCGCCGCCGTCAGCGCCTATCTCCTCTCCCTCGACGAGGGCGACGTGGACATGGCCCACCGTCGCCTCGTGCGGGTCTTCGACGACCCCACCACCAGCGTGCCGATGCGCCGCATGGCGCTGGAGATGCTGTTCCACGTGTGTGTCCTCGCTGACCGGCCGGACCACTGGGCAGCCCTGGACGCCGTGCTCGCCCGTCCCGACTGCGCGTCGGCGGAGATCGTCCTGCGGTGCCGCGCGATCCTCTCCGGTCGGGACGGCGACGCCGCCACGATGCGTGAGCGGTTCCTGGAACTGCTCGACCGCTGGCCGACGACACCGGCGGAACTCACCGCCCTGTCCACGGCGTCCCTCTCCGCCACCGCCGCCGCCCTCGACGCGGTCACCGAACTGCTGCCGGTGCTGCGTGGCCTGCACGAGGCGCCGGCCGACAGCCGGGGAGCACCGACGGCGAGGTTCGGACTGCACATGGAGATCCTGGACCGGTACCACTCGGGACGCTGGGGCGAGGCGGAGACCCTGCTGCGGGAGAGCGCCACCGTGGCGGGCGTCAGTGGCCTGCGGACCCTGGAGGGCGTCGCCCGGTGCCAGCGTGCGCTGCTGGCCGCGGTACGCGGTGAAACGGAGCAGGCGCTGGAGCTGGCCGACGAGGTTCTGCGGTGGGCCGTACCCCGCGGGATCGGCCTGGCGGTCATCCTGGCCCACCAGGCCCGGTCCCTGGTGGCTCTGGGCACCGGCGACCATGAACAGGCCTATGCGACCCTGTCCAACATCGCCCCTGCCGGCGCGATGACCCGCATGCCGGTCAGCGCCCGTCGCATCGTGTTCGACCTGGCGGACGCCGCCGCGCACACCGGGCACGGCGCACAGGCGGCCGCATATCTGCACACGCTGCGCGACGGGGGCTTCGACCGGCTCTCCCCGCGGATGACCATGCTCACCCACGGGGCCACCGCGCTGCTCGCCCGGGACAGTCACACCGACGAGGCCTTCCGGCAGGCGCTGACCGCACCGGGACATGAACGCTGGCCGCTGGAGCACGCCCGGATCCGCCTCGCCTACGGTGAGCGGCTGCGACGCGCCAAGGAGATCGGCCCGGCCCGGGTGGAGCTGGGCGCGGCACTGGAGGTCCTGGAGAGGCTCGGCGCCAGGCCGTGGGCGGCGCGGGCCCGTAACGAGCTCCGGGCCGCCGGTCTGGCCGTCGCCCGCCCCGCCGAAGGGCCGGCCGGGCTCAC
Organism: Micromonospora rifamycinica; assembly: GCF_900090265.1. Taxonomy (NCBI): domain Bacteria; kingdom Bacillati; phylum Actinomycetota; class Actinomycetes; order Micromonosporales; family Micromonosporaceae; genus Micromonospora; species Micromonospora rifamycinica. The sequence continues at coordinate 1,970,957 of NZ_LT607752.1, read as the reverse complement.
CGCGCAGGAGGAGTCCGTCGCCAGACTCGCCGCCCAGGGTCTGACGAACAAGCAGATCGCCGTCCGGCTGCGCCTGTCGGACCGTACCGTCAGCGGGCACCTCTACAAGGTCTACCCCAAGCTCGGGGTCACCTCACGGACCGGGCTGCGTGACGCCCTGGAGATACGAGCCGGATGGGATGCGGATGGCACAGCAGACTGAGTTCACCGAGGCCCTGCTCGACTACGTCCGGCAGGTCTCGCTGCGCGACGACGAGATACTCGCCGACCTGCGTCGGGAGACCGCCGCCCTGCCGATGGGCCGGGCGATGCAGATCATGCCGGAAGAAGGCCAGCTGCTGGCCCTGCTCGTCAGGCTGACCGCGGCATCGCTGGCGGTGGTCGAAGTCGGGACCTTCACCGGCTACAGCACGCTGTGCATGGCCAGGGCGCTCCCCACCGGTGGCCGGTTGTTCACGGTGGACATCTCCGCCCGGTGGCCGATGATCGCCGTACCGTACTGGGAACGTGCCGGGGTGGCCGACCGCATCGACGTGCGCATCGGTGCCGCGCGGGAGGTCCTGGCCGACCTGGAGACCGAACTCGGGCCGGGCACGGTGGACCTCGTGTTCATCGACGCGGACAAGGCGGGCTACCCGGACTACTACGAGGCCGCGCTGCGACTCGTCCGCCGCGGCGGGCTGGTCGTCCTCGACAACACGGTGTTCTTCGGCCGGGTGGTCGACGAGGAACACCAGGACCGGGACACCGCCACCATCCGGGAGCTGAACGTCTCGCTGCTCGCCGACGACCGGGTCGACCTGGCGATGCTGTCCTTCGCCGACGGCCTCACGCTGGCGGTGAAGCGCTGAGGGACGTCGGGTGCCGACCGACGGGCTCGGGCCGCTCCGACAGGCCGCGCAGCCGTTGCCGCGCGGCCGCGTACGCGCTGCGCGCCGGCATGATCTGCGGCGCGCGGGCCGGGTACCGCCGGCCGTGCCGGAGCGGTTCCGGGTCAGTCGGCGCGGCGGTAGTGCACGGCCAGCACGCCGCTGCGGAGCGGCTCCGCCGAGAGCAACTCGAGCCGGCGCGTGCCGGGCAGCCCGCCCTGGTGCAGGGTCGGACCGTGGCCGGCGATCCGGGGATGGACCAGCATCCGGTACTCGTCGATCAGGTCCAGCCGGTCGAGCTCGGTCGCCAGCCTGCCACTGCCGAGCAGGACCCCGGCCGGATTCGCGTCCTTGAGGCGCTGCACGCTCTCGCGTAGATCACCGGTGACGTGGTGGCTGTTGGTCCACGGGAAGTCCGTGCGCGTCGACGACACCACGTACTTGGGCTTGCCCTCCAGCTTGGCCGCCCACTCGCGCAGCGCCGGGGGTGCCGCCACGTCGCCGCGGGCGACGGCCGGCCAGGCACTCTCCATCATCTCGTAGGTGACGCGCCCCCACAGCATCGCCCCGTTCTCGTCCATGAGCCGGGTGAAGAAGGCGTGCGTCTCGTCGTCCGCGATCCCCTCCTCGTGGTCGACACAACCGTCCAGGGTGACGTTGAGGCTGAAGGTCAGGATTCCCATGGCCGGCGAGTCTAGTGTCCCGACGTCGTCGGTCCGGGCACGATCGGCACCTCGGACCCGTGTCGGGGCACTGTCAGTGTGGAGACGCCGTGGCCGCAGCCCCGCCACGCGCCATCATCCGTAGCGCGAGAGTGGCCATGAGCCGCGCGGGCACCATGCACATCAGGACGGTGGCCACCTTGTTGCGGCCCCCGTCGACCACGGCCGGTCCGGTCCCCTCCAGCGCGGCGAGCACCGTGCGCGCAACCTGAGCGGGCTGACGCTTGTCACGGCCCGGCCGAGGGTTCATCGGCGTCTGGGTCTGCCCGGGACTCACCGCCACCACCCTGACGCCGCTGGCCCGGGTCTCGGCCCACAAAGCCCGGGTGAACGAGAGGACGTAGGCCTTCGAGGCCGCGTAGGCCGCCATGACCGGCGCCGGCGTGTAGGCGCCGGTGCTGGCGATGTTGACCACCGAGCCGTGTCCGCGGTGGACCATGCCGGCGACGAGGAGGGTGGTCAGCTCGGTCAGGGCACCGACGTTGAGGTCCACCAGTTGACGCAACCTGGTGGGGTCGCTGTCCGCCACCATCGCCCGCGAGCCCACGGCGGCGTTGTTGACCAGCACCTCCACCTCGACCCCCGCCTCGCGCACGATCTCCATCAGGTGGCGGGGAGCGCCGGGTCGGTCGAGGGCGAGCGCGACGCTCAGCACGGTGACGCCGTGCCGCTCACGCAGGTCGGCGGCGGTCCTCTCCAACTGCCCGGCGTCACGGGCGACCAGCACCAGGTTCGCCCCACGGCCGGCGAACTCGTCCGCGATCGCCGCGCCGATGCCGCTCGACCCGCCCGTGACGAGGACGTAGCGGTCCTTCATGTCGGATGCGGTTGTCATGCCGCTCACGCTAGACACTGACATCAGTGTCAAGGTCAAGATGCGCCGGGAGGTGCCCGTCGCTACACGGGACCTGGGGGAACGTGGTGAGCGGGTGCGGCCGTGCCCCGGGACGGCACGGCCAGGTCGGCGGGAGAGGCGGCACCGGACAGGTAGCTGTCCAGCATCGCCCGTCGCTGTCCGATCAGACGCTCCTGCTGGGCCAGCCGGTCACGGATCTGCCGGACCCGTTCGTACAGTGCGGAGCAGTCGCCGGTGGGGTGCCGGCCGCTGGAGCACGGGAGGATCTCCCGGATGACCTCCGACGGTACTCCGGCACCGTAGAGATCCTGGATGAAGGCGACCCGGAGCACCGCCTGCTCGTCGTACTCCCGGTATCCGTTGCCGAGGCGGACGGCGGTCAGGAGGCCCTGCTGCTCGTAGTAGCGCAGCGACCGGGCGCTCACGCCGGTGCGCCTGGCGAGTTCACCGATCCGCATCCGACCCCCCGGTCAACCCTGACATCCGTGTGAACGTCAAATCTAGCGCTGGCCACGCGACCCGTGCCGAGCTCCGTCTCCGGAGCCGTGACCGCTGTGCCGGGGCGTGGTCGACCTGTGTCGTCGAGGCGGGTTAGCATCGCCGACGGCACGATCGTGCGAGGTGCCCCGCGGGTGCGGGGAGAATCGGGAAGCCGGTGTGAATCCGGCACGGGCCCGCCGCGGTGACCGGGGAGCGACCGTCCAGGCGCGAGGAGCGCAGCCACTGGCCGTACGGCTGGGAAGGCGGACGGGTCGGCGTCGATCCGGGAGTCCGAAGACCGGCCTCGCGTCGACCGCCCACCCACCGGGGTGGGCCGAGCGCAGCGGGAGCCTGCCTGTGGAACTCTATGACGCCATTCATCGCCGCCGGGACGTCCGGGCGCAGTTCACCGGGGAGCCGGTGCCGGCCGACACCCTGCACCGGGTTCTCGACGCCGCTCATGCCGCACCCAGCGTCGGCTATTCGCAGCCGTGGGACTTCATCCTGGTGCGGGATCCGGCCGTCCGTCGCCGGTTCCACCGGCACGTACAGGCCGAGCGGGCGGCGTTCGCGGCCAGTCTGGACGGCGCGGCGGCCGAGCGGTTCGCCGGAATCAGGATCGACGGGGTGCTGGAGTCGACGCTGTCGATCGTGGTGACCTATGACCCCGGGCGCGGGGGTCCGGCCGTGCTCGGGCGGCACACCATCGCCGACGCCGGTCTGTACTCGGTCTGTCTGGCCATCCAGAACCTCTGGCTCGCCGCAACCGCCGAGGGGTGGGGTGTCGGGTGGGTGTCCTTCTACCGGGAGCCGTTCCTCGCCGAACTGCTGGGGGTGCCGGCCGGTATCCGGCCGGTGGCCTGGCTCTGCGTCGGCCCGGTCACCCACCTGGAGGCGGTGCCCGACCTGGAACGGCACGGGTGGCGGCGGCGCAGGCCCCTCGCCGAGGCGGTGCACCACGACCGTTGGCGGCAGCGGGTGGCTGATGGACCGAACAGCTAATCCAGGTACGCCTATGCGGCGGCTACCCTGGTGTAGCAGTGAGTTACTTCTCGATCACCGTGGGAGGAGTTTCCTGCGTACCACCGTCAAGGTTCTGGCCGCCTCCGCCCTTGCCACCGTGAGCCTCGCCGCTGCCGGGGCCGCCCCGGCCCTCGCCGCCGCCCCGGCGCCGTTCTGCGAGTCCGGCGCCTCGCAGTTCCTCTGCGACGCCAGCAGCACCGGCACGACGACCTGGAGCATCACCTGGTACTCCGGCAGCGTCGGCACCTTCACCACCGCCGGTCCGACCCTCTTCGCCGCCTGCCCGGCCAGCAACCTCGGGCACCCCGTGCGGGCCAGCTACAGCTACTACGACGGCAGCACCACCCAGTACAGCGGCACCACCCGGTTCATCTGCCGCAGCGGCCCCTGGCAGTGAGCCGTCCGGCGTACGCACGACTCACGCGTACGCCGGACAGGTTCCGGTACTCCAGGCCGCCGGAGTCACGGCGGCCGTCTCCACGGGACTGATCCGGCATGGCGTCGCGCGACCGAACGACGCCGTGCCGGAGGCTCCGCGGAATCCCTCGCCGCGACGGTCTGTCACGGGGTGTCCGGAGGTGACGTAGCGGACGTTCGTCGCCCGGTACCGTACGGGCGTGGGTAAGACCACGGTGCTCGATGAGTTGCGCCGCCGGGGTTTCCGCACCGTCGACACGGACTACGGTGGCCGGGAGCTGCCCGACGGGACCTGGGACGAGCACCGGATGAGCGGGTTGCTCGCTCGGCATCGCGAGTTGGTCGTGTCCGGGACGGTGGACAACCAGGTCCGCTTCTACCATCGCTTCCAGCACATCGTCCTGCTCAGCGCACCGTTGGAGGTCCTCCTCCGACGGGTCGCCCACCGGAGCAACCCGTATGGGAGGATGCCTGAGCAGCGCGCGGAGATCGCCCGGTACGTGCACACCGTGGAGCCGCTGCTGCGACGTGGCGCCACCGTGGAACTCGACGGCCGTCGGGAGGTTTCCGAGCTGGCCGATGCGGTCGAAAGCCTGGTCAGAGAAGCCGGACCGGGCTGCTCCTCAGCTGTCGTGACCAGTTCGCCCTGTCGCCGTGCATGTTCCGGTCGTAGTGACTCAGGCAGGCGTGTGCCAGTGCCCACTCGAACCCCTCGCGGGTGATCTCGATGGCCAGCACCCGCTCCTGTCCGGGCTTGGTGGCCCATCCGCAGCGGTACATCATCCACAGGAAGGACGGCTTGATCCACGTCATCCGGTCCCGCTTGAAGGGGGCCACGAAACGACCGGCCGACACCGACGGCAGGGCGATCTGCGGCGGGTACGCCTGGTAGACGGTGATGGTCGCAGCCGAGTAGCGAGCACGGATCTGACGTACGGGAGCGGACACCCGCCGATCCTCGACGACCAGGACCCGACCGGTCCACCGGATTCCGGTCCCTGCGACCGCGAGCGGGCCGATCTGAGCCGAGCCACGTCGAGCTGAGCCCGGCCGAGCCGAGCCGGCCGGACCGGCCCGTCGCCTCGACCGACCGCAGTGTCCGCACATGCCGCAGGAGGAGTGGCGCAGCTGTCTCCGGGGTGGCTCAGGCTGTCGACGAGTACTCGGCGTGCAGTGTGGCGTACGGCCGCCGTTGGTGGGGAGGGCAACGGTTCACGCCCATACCGATCTCGGCGCAGCAGTGTGTCTCCGGGGCGCGGTGTGCGGGACACTCCTCGGCCAGGGCACGGACCTGGTCGGCCTCCAGCTCGAACGCCTCGCGGCTGCCGGTGAGCACCAACGTGTCGGCGGCGACGTCCCACCGAAGATGATCACGAAACCCGTGGTGCCGGGCCTTCCGGTAGTCGCCGATCGACCGCGACGGCCATGCGCGGTCGGACAGCACGACGGTGTGCGGCCTGCCGGCCCCGAGCCGGGAGCGGACCTGCTTCCATCGTGACGGCGGGAACGCGAGACGGTGGTGCAGCAGCACCATGTCGAGCGGGCGTCCCCAGGCATGGTCGACGGGCGGCTCCCGGTGGCGGAGCGGAAGGTAGACGATCGTGTGTGGCGACCGGGCAGCCAGGCCCCAGGCCAGGGCGAAGGTCGCAGGTGAGCATTGTCGCCGGGACGCGGGTGCCGGGGCGACGGAGTTTCCCGACGGCGCGGAGCCCATCGACACGCGGTGTGTCCAGGCACTAGCGTTCCCGGGCATGGAGTCCCGGATGGTCCAGGTGGGATCGGCGGCGTTGCACGTGGGGGTCACCGGTCGAGGGCCGGCCGTCGTCGTCCTGAGCGGTGGTCCGGGCTGCGTGCAGTACCTGGAGAGGGACGGGCTCGCGCCGCGGGGTCACCGGGCCTGGTACCCCGAGCCTCGCGGTGTCGGCCGGTCGGCCGGTGGTCCGCACACCATGGCACAGGCGATCGCCGATCTTGAGGCCATCCGTGTCGAGGTCGGTGTCGCCACCTGGACCGTCCTCGGCCACTCGTGGGGTGGTGACCTTGCGGTGCGCTACGCCGTCGACCATCCGGAGGCGGTGGCCGCGGTGGTGAGCGTCGCCGGAAGGGGACCGCAGTGCGACCGGACCTGGTTGGCGGCGTACGAGGCCGGCCGGGCGTCCCAACCGGTGGTGGACATCGCCTGGGTACCCGGGGTCCACGCCGCGCTGGGGGAGTCGTTCACCGAGTGGATCCACCGGCCGGACCTGTGGCGCGGGCTGGCTACCTGCGCCGTGCCGATGCACTTCATCGCGGCCGGCGACGACATCCGCCCGTCGTGGCCCCTGGCACAGCTCGCCGCACTCGTGCCGCGGGGAAGGTTCTCGACGGTTCCGGGTGTGCCGCACGACTTCTGGTCCACCCACCCCGAGGTCTGGACCGCGACCGTCACCGACGCCTGCACCGGCCAGTGATCCGGGCGGAGGGCGGTCCGCCCGGTCGGGGAACCGTCGACCGGAGCGACATCGGGGACGCCGGGAACGGGTGCCCGCCGGGCCGGAAGGTCTCGGACGTCCCCGCGACGTCCGTCACGGCAGCGCGGTGGTCGGACTGACCGACTCGCCGTCCACCAGGATCGTCACCCGCTCCGGGTAGAACGCGGTCAGTCCGGCGATGTTGGCCACCTCGGGCAGCGGCTCGGGATAGAACCAGGCGATGGAGCGCCCCGCCGGTCCGGGTACGTCGCGCAGCGACCAGTACGAGGCGGTTCCCTTGTAGGGGCAGCGGGTGTGGTGGTCCGAGGGGATCAGCAACTCCCGGGCCAGGTCGTCCGCCGGGATGTAGTAGCGGGTGGGCAGGCCGGTCTCGAAGAGGAGCACCGGGCGGCGGGTGTCGGCGAGGACGACGTCCTGGTGTCTCACCACCACGTGTCGGGAACTGGACACCGAGTCGACCCGGGAGAACGGATCCCGGGGGTGCACGAACACCTCTTCGTCCTCCTCGTACCACCGCTCGACGCCCTGGCCGAACCACTCCCGCCAGGCCAGGCACACGGTCTCGGAGAAGAAGTCCCCCGGGTAGGTCCACGCGGCGTTGGGCAGGCTCAGCCCGCCGACGGCCAGGTCGTGGAAGCTGCTCCCGGCCCGGGTGCCGGGGTCCGGGGGCTGGGCGGCGGGCCGCAGTGTCGCACCGACCAGGTCGGCCAGCGGAAAGACCCAGAAGGGCACCGGCAGGCCGGGTTCCCAGACGAGCATCGGCTGCCGGCTGTCCACGACGACGACGTCGCCGATGCTGCCCCGGACCCGGCGTTCACTGTGGTGGTAGGTGAGCCGGTCCCCGGGTGGGGCGAAACGTGGTGCGGGCACGAGCATGGTGACCCCCTCGGCACACGTGTCTCGACACGTGTCCGTCCGTCGTCGTGGCTGGTGTCGTCGAGTCTCTACCGCCGTCCCGGGTTCCGCCACGTCCCCCGGGTCCGCCGCCGGGTTCGGCGGCGGACCCGGGGCGGGCTGGGCTCAGCCCCGGTGCTCGACGCGGCGGGGGAGCAGGAAGCTCGCGGCGATGGCCAGTGCGAACACGACGATCTGGTAGACCAGCGCGCGTACCGTGGCCTCCTGGTACGCGGTGCGGTTCGCGGTGAACTGCAGCTCGTCGTGCCGGTCGGCGACGTCCGCGCCGGACTGCGACGACACGGCGCGGCAGACGTCCAGGTCGGCGATGGGGTTGGCGGCCTTGATCCGTTCGGTGAGACAGGAACGGGCGTCGTCGGCGGCGGACTCGGCCGTCGCCACCGGCACCCCCCGGGCGGTCAGCTCGTCCCGGACCGTGTTCCGCAGGTCGTCGCCGACGGCGGAGGACTGGACCGCCAGGGCGATGAAGAAGACCATGCTGCTCAGGGCGATGCCGATGGCGGCACCCATCTGCTGCACGGTGTTGAAGACCCCGGAGGCCGCGCCCGCGCTGTCCAGCGGCACGTCGTTGAGGGTGTACGTGAGCAGCGGGGCGAAGGTCATGCCCATGCCCGCGCCGCCCAGGACGAGCCCGGGGGCGAGCGCCCAGGGATTGGCGGCGTCGATCTGGTTGATCACCGTGATCAGGATGACCATCGACGCGATCAGCATGGTCAGTCCGAGTTGCAGGCCGAGCCGGCCGATCTTCGGGGTGATGCGGCGGGCGGAGATGGCGGTGAACAGCGGGACGGCGAAGCCCCACATGATGCCGATCAGGCCCGCCTTGATCACCGAGAAGCCCTGCCCGAACTGCAGGTAGAGGGTGTTGACCAGGAAGAACGGCATGACGCCGCTCATGAACAACAGCGAGACGGCGAGGCCACCGCGGAAGGAACGGTGGGAGAACAGCGACATCGGGATGAGCGGGGATTCCGTCCGTCGGCGTTGCACCGCGACCAGTACGGCGAAGGTCACGACCGAGGCGGCCAGGCTGACCAGGGTCCACGCCGGCCAGCCCTGCTCCGGGCCGGTGATCAGCGGGAACACCAGCAGGAGCATGCCGATGCCCACCAGGGCGGCACCGGCGACGTCCAGGCGTTGGGCGGATTTGCCCTTGGACTCGGGGACCAGCTTGGCGGTGATCAGGAGACACACCACGGCGATCGGGATGTTCACCAGGAAGACCGTGCGCCAGGTGAGGTTCGCGACGTTGACGGCGGTGAGCAGGGCACCCACGATCGGGCCGGCCACCGTGCCGACGGCGAAGACCACGCTCAGCCCGGCGAAGGCCCGGCCCCGCTCGGCCGGCGGGTACATGACCTGGAGGATCGACAGCACCTGCGGGACCATGAGCGCGCCCATGCCGCCCTGGAAGAAACGGGCCAGGATGAGCTGCTCGGGGTTGTCGGCGATGCCGGCGATGAGCGAGGCGGTGGCGAACCCGATCATGCCGATGATGAAGATGCGCTTACGGCCGTAGATGTCACCCAGCCGGCCACCGGTCACCAGCATGGTGGCGAAGGCGAGGGCGTACCCGCCCACCATCCACTGCATGTTCGAGCTGGTGGCGCCGATGTCCTCCTGGATGGTCGGCAGGGCCACGTTGACGATCACGATGTCGAGCAGGTCGAGCAGCAGGCCGACCAGGACGGCGAAGAGCGCGATGGCCCGCGCCCGGCCGGCGATCGGAGCCGGCTCGACGGTCGGCTCCGCGGCCGGCGTCGCAGGCGTCTCCGCGGGACTGGGGGACGGTCGCGTCCTCGGTGGTGTCATTCGCGTACCTTCCATGATCGTTCTTTCGGGTTTCGGCCGGCTGGGAAGGGGAGCGACCAGCGCGGACACCGCTGCCACTTCGGTTGCTGAGAGACAGGCTATCTGCGGCGTGTAGGAGTGTCTATCAGAGATGCCCGCTAGTGTCCTACGAGTCTTTTATGGGATTCTGCAAAGACACGTACGACCGGTGATGCCGACGCGAGGAGCACACGATGGGAATGAGCGAACCCCCCACCCACCTGGTGCCCGAGCCGGCACTGTGGATCGGCGGGGACCGGGTGGTGGAGTCCTCGGGCGGCCGGGCGGAACACGTCTACGCCGCGACCGGGCGGCCGACGACGGAGGTGGTGCTCGCCGGGCCGGCCGAGATCGACCAGGCGGTGGCCCTGGCCCGGGAGAGCCTGCCCGGGTGGCGGGACAGCTCGGCCGAGGTGCGGCGCGACACGCTGCTGCGGCTGGCCGACCTGTTGCTCGTGCACGCCGAACCCCTCGCCGCGCTGCAGAGCCTGGAGATCGGCCTGCCGATGCAGCTCGCCCGGCGGATGCCGGCGTTGGCGGCCGACCACGTGCGGTACTACGCCGGGTGGTGCGACAAGATCGGCGGCGAGGTGGTGCCCACCTGGCCCGGCCGCAGCCTGGACTACACCCTCGACGAGCCGTACGGCGTGGTGGCCGGGATCATCCCGTGGAACGGCTCGCTGATGTCGATGGCACAGCTGCTCGGGCCGGCGCTGGCGGCCGGTAACGCCGTCGTGGTCAAGCCGTCGGAGCTGGCGCCCTTCGTCGGCCAGCGGTTCGTCGAGCTGGCGGTGGAGGCAGGGGTGCCGCAGGGCGTGGTGGTGGTCGTGCCCGGGGGGCCGCCGGCGGGAGCGGCCCTGGCGGGGCATCCCGGCGTCGACAAGGTGCACTTCACCGGCAGCGCGGCCACCGGCCGGCAGGTGCTCGCCGAGGCGTCCCGGAACCTGACCCCGGTGGCGTTGGAACTGGGTGGCAAGTCGCCGCACGTCATCTTCGACGACGCCGACCTCCGGTCGGCGGCGCGGTACGCGATGAGCGGCGTGGTGGCCCTGTCGGGACAGGGCTGTGCGAACGGCACCCGGCTGCTGGTGCACTCGGCCGTCCGGGAGCAGGTGCTCCAGACGCTGACCTCGCGGCTGCGCCGGATCCGGGTGGGCGACCCCGCCGACGAGACGACCGTGATGGGTCCGGTGGTCTCCCGGCGGGCGTGTGAGCGGATCGTCGGGGTGATCGACCGTGCCCGGCTGTCCGGGGCGCGGTTGCTGACCGGCGGCGGGCGTTGTGGCGGGGATCTCGCCGACGGTTTCTTCGTGGAGCCGACGGTCTTCGTCGACGCCGACGGCGACGGCGAGCTCGTCCAGGAGGAGGTGTTCGGACCGGTGTTGGCGGTGTCGAGCTTCGACACCGAGGAAGAAGCGGTGCGGCTGGCCAACGCCACCCGGTACGGCCTGGGAGCGTACCTGCACACCAACGACCTGCGCCGTGCCCACCGGGTCAGCCGGGTCGTCGCGGCCGGCAGCGTGTGGGTGAACGGGGCGCCGGGTCTGATGCCGTCGGCGCCGTTCGGCGGAGTGAAGCAGAGTGGTTCCGGGCGGATCGGCGGCGTCGCCGGCCTGCGTGAGTTCCTCCGACCGAAGAACGTGTGGATGTCGGTGTGAGCGCCGCCACCGATACGTGATCCCAACGACAGGAGGAGACTTCGGGACGTGGTTTTCTGGTGTCGCTCATACGTGAAGTGTTTTCCTGACAACCATCAATATCGATGGTTGTCCTGAAGATGACCTTCTGTTAGGTTAGTGTCACTTAGGGCCGTCGTGGGCGTGCTGTGTGCATGCCTGAAGGGCCAACCAAACAAGCCATGTTTTAGATTGTGTCTTGGCGTCTTGCAGACACCGGCTGTTGGTCAGGGAAGAGGGACAGAGACGATGGCTCAATACATAGTCACGATCACCCCGGTACTCGGTCAGGAAGACGCGGGAGAGGATGCCTCCCGCACCACCATGCGAGTGTTCGCCGAAGAAGGTCAGGTCTACATCAAGGAGCTGACCGTACGCGTCGCGGACGACGTCAAGCTCGGCGCCGCCGACCTGCTCCAGGTCGACCTGGAGCTGCTGATGCAGGCGTTCGCCGCGAAGCGGCCCAGAGCCGTCGTCGCCTCGACCGAAGGCGTGGAGACCACGGCACCCTACCGCGTCACCACGCCGAGCCGGGCGGCCAAGTCCGACCGCGCCTACCGTCGCATGCCGGACCCGAGCGAGCTCAAGGACATCTACGTCAAGAACCGCACCGTGATCGGCGTCGCCCAGCACTACGGCGTGCCCACCCACACGGCGCAGGGGTGGATCACCCGGCTACGACGCAAGGGTGTCATCCCCAGCGCCAAGTGAGGCACCGCATCACCCGTCACAGCGGACCGCCGTCGCCGCCCTCGCCGACCAGGTGCGCGCCGAAGGCCGTGTACGAGTGGCGACTGGCCACGAAGTGCTGCCGAGCGGTGTTGGCGTCACGCAGCCGCCGGGACAGGGGAGACGCGTCGTACACCGCCGTCCCGCCGGCCAGCTCGAAGGCCGTGTCGGTCGCCCGTACCGCCAGCGCGGTCGCCTGCGCGGCCGCCGCCCGGACCTGTGCCCGCCGCACCGCCGCGTCCGGGCCCGCGACCGCGCCCCACTCCTGTCCGGCCTGGTCGTAGAGCAGCGCCCGGCCCGCCTGCGCCACCATCCGGGCCTCGCCCAGCCGCTCCTGGAAGGTGGTCGAGGAGGCGAGCCGCGTGGCGCTGAGCGCCGGCCGCTTACCGCCGGCCGCCAACTCCACGACGTCCCGCAGCGCCCCCTCGGCGATGCCCGTCGCGGCCGCGGCGATGATGAGGCTGGACTGCGCGATGCTCATCGCCGCCCGGTCCGCGCCCGCCGTCCCGGGCGCCAGCGTCACCGCCCGCTCGTCGGGGCAGAAGCCGCCGGAGACGGCCAGATCGTGGCTGCCCGTGCCGCGCAGGCCCAGGGTGTGCCAGGTGTCGACGACTGTCACGTCCGCGGCGGGCAGCAACATGATCCGGGTGGCGGGCCGGCCGTCGGCCATCGCCACCGCGCGCCCCCGGACCAGGACGCAGTTCAGATAGACCCAGTCGGCGCGCTCGCAGCCGGTGACGAAGGGCCACTGACCGGAGACCCGCCATCCGCCCTCGACCTCGGTGGCCCTGCCCTTGGGCGCCACCGAGCCGGCCGCGTAGACGTCCGGCCCGTCGGCGAAGATCGTCGCGACCGTCTCCTCCGCCGCGCAGCCGATGATGAGCTGGGACAACGCGACCTGGCCGACCAGCCAGGCGACCGAGCCGTCCGCCGTGCCCAGGGTCTCGATGACCCGCAGCGTGTCCGGCACGCTGAGACCGGCGCCGCCGTGCGCCACCGGCGCGAGCATGCGCAGGCACCCCGCCGCCCGCAGCCCGTCGTACAGCGGGTCCGGGAGCCCGCGGAGCCGCTCCACCTCGTCGGCGTGTTTGGCGACCTCCGGAAGAAGATCATGGACCAGTTGCCACGTCGTCATGCCGATCCTCGCCCTCCGGTCTGGCGTGCGGTACGAGTGCCGAGCCGAGCCTGCTCCGCCACCGCGGGCGGCTCGGAAACGACCGATGACCATCCTACTGTCTACCTGTATCGTGCAACAGGCATGGGAGTGTTGTCTGTAGACACTCTGGAAACACAGGTTGCGCTGATCGGGGAGGTGTCTCATGACAGTGTCTGACCCGCAGACACACGTGTTCGCGATGAGAATGTGGAAGTCTCTCCTCGCCACGCAGGAACTCCTCTCGGCGTACCTGGGGGTCAAGCTCGGGTTGTACGAGGCGTTGGCCGCCGCGCCGGGGCCGATGACCCCGGACGAGCTGGCCCGCGCCGCCGACGTCGCCCCCCGGTACGCCCGGGAGTGGCTGGAGCAGCAGGCCGTCTGCGGCATCGTGGAGACCGACGACGTGCGGGCACCGGCCGACCGCCGTACCTACCGGCTGCCCGCCGGGCACGCCGCCGTCCTCACGGTCTCGGACGACCCGATGTCCCTGGCCTCCCTCGCCGTGCTGCCCCTCGGCGGCGTCGCCGCCGCCCTACCGGAACTCGTGGCCGCCTACCGCAGCGGCGCGGGTGTGCCCGACGACGTGTTCGGCGTCGACTGGCGCGACGGCCACTCCGGCGCCAACCGGGCACTCTTCGCCCACCAGCTCGCCGGCTGGATCGCCGAGCAGGTGCCGGACGTGCACGCCCGGCTCGGCACGCCCGGCCGGCGCATCGCCGACGTCGCCTGCGGCACCGGCTGGTCGAGCATCGCGCTCGCGCGGGCGTATCCGCACGCCGAGGTGACCGGCCTGGACCTCGACGGGGCCGCGCTGCGGCAGGCCGAGCGGCATGCCGCCGACGCGGGTGTGGCCGACCGGGTCCGCTTCGCCTGCCGGGACGCCGCCGACCCCCAGCTGGCCGGCGGCTACGACCTGGTGTGCCTCTTCGACGCACTGCACGAGGTGTCGCAACCGGTCGCCGTGCTCCGGGCCTGCCGGCAGTTGCGGGCCGCCGACGGGGCCGTGCTCGTGATGGACGCCAAGGTCGCGCCGGCCTTCACGGCCCCCGGCGACGACGTGGAACGCTTCCAGTACGGCACCAGCGTGCTGCACTGCCTGCCGGCGAGCCGCACCGGCGAGGACTCCACGGGCACCGGCACGGTGCTGCGTCCCGGGATGGTGCGCGAGCTGGCCACCCGGGCGGGCTTCTCGGGGATGACGATCCTCGCCGTCACCGACCGCTTCCACCGGCTCTACCGGCTGACCGGCTGACGCCGGTGCGGGAAGGTCCGGGTCGCCCGGACCCTCCCGCACCGTGCTGCTCAGGAGCCGTCGCGCTCCGCGAGCCGCTCGACCACCAGGTCCTGCACGGCCTGCACGGTGGTGATCTTCCGGGCGGTGTCCTCGTCGATGGGGTCGAGGTCGAACTCGTCCTCGATGGCGAACGCCACCTCCATCAGGGCCAGCGAGTGGTAGCCCAGGTCCTTGATGAGGTGGGAACCCGCCGTCACCACCACGCCGTCCTTCGGCGCCATGTCGGAGATGACCGCCGCCACGGTGGCGCGGATCTCCTCCTCGGTACGGCGGGCGGGCGCGGTCTGCTCGGTCATGGTCGATCTCCTCTGTGTCGCTGGCGTGACGGATGAACGGGGCGCTCAGGAGGCCCGAGCGCCGGTCAGCGGATGGACCTCGGGGGCGGACAGGTCGTGGTGACGCAGGTGGCGGGCCACCGCCCCCAGCGCGGGCGCCCAACGGCGCGACCACGCCGCGACGACCTCTGGCACGTCCTCGAACTCCTCTTCGAGGATCGACAGGCAGGGCACCGGAGCGACCGCGCCGAGCTCCGTCAGCAGCGGGCGCAGGTACTGGTCCCCGGCACCACGGTGCTTGGCCCAGCCCGCGGTCATCGCACCGACGGCGACACAGCCGGCCAGCCCGTCGAGGGGAAGCATGTCCAGGAACAACTTCAGCAGGCCGGTGTAGGTGCCCTTGAACGTCGGGCTGACCACCACCAGCAGGCCGGGGCGGCGGACCAGCTCCAGGGCGCGTTCGGTCTCCGGCCCCAGCGGCACGCTGCGGCTGGCCCGCAACGGCAGCCCGGCGCCGATGTCGGCGAGGTCGACGACGTCCGGCCCGGCCAGCTCGACCCCCTCCGCGGCGAGGGCGAGCGACAGCTCCTCCACCAGCCGGACGGCGATGCCCGCGGTACGCGAGCCCGCCCGGGGGCTGCCCTGCAGCAGTGTCGTCTCCACCCGCGTCATGACGCCTCCCGCCCGAGCAGCCCCTGACGCCGCAGCAGCGGCACCACACCCTCGGCGAAGTTGTACGCCTCTTCGAGGTGGGGCTGCCCGGAGAGGATCAGGTGGTTCATGCCCAGCGCGTGGTACTCGGCTATCCGTTCGGCCACCTGCTCGTGGCTGCCGACCAGCGCGGCGCCCGCACCCGGGCGGACCAGCCCGTAGCCGGCCCACACGTTCGGGTACACCTCCAGGTCGTCGGCCCGTCCGCCGTGCAGGGCGGCCATCCGGCGCTGCCCCTCCGACTCGGTACGGCGGAACCGTCGCTGGGCCTCGGCGATCCGGCCGGCCTCCATCCCGTCGAGCAGCCGGCGGGTCACCGCCCAGGCCTCCTGCGCGGTGTCCCGGCTGATGACGTGGAACCGGGTGCCGAACTCGACGGTGCGGCCCCGCTCGGCGGCCAGCTCGGTGACCCGGCCGGTGAGTTCGGCCAGCCCGTCCGGGCGCTCGCCCCACGCCAGGTAGACGTCGGCGTGCGCGGCGGCCACCCGTTGCGCCGCCGCGGACGAGCCACCCAGCAGGATCGTCGGACGGACGTCGTGCGGCCGGCTCAGCATCCCGGCCTTGATCTGGTAGTGCTTGCCGTGGAAGTCGAAGGGCTCGCCGCCCCAGGCACGGTGGAAGACGTCGAGGTACTCCTCGGTCCGGTCGTACCGCTCGCCGTGGTCGAGCCAGTCGCCGTAGCGTCGCTGCTCGTCGGCGTCGCCGCCGGTGACGACGTTGAGCATCAGCCGGCCGCCGGAGAGCCGCTGGAACGTCGCGGCCGACTGGACGGCGACCATCGGCGGCAGCGCGCTGGGCCGACAGGCGATCATGAAGTGCAGGTGGCGGGTCTGCTGCGACAGCGCCGCGGCGACCAGCCAGGGGTCCTCACAGAACAGCCCGGTCGGCACCAACGCGCCGGCGAAGCCGAGCCCGTCGACCGCCTGGGCGACCTGGCCGAGGTAGTTCAGCCCCGGCTCCCGTCGGATGTTCCTGGTCCGGTCCACCCCGTCCGCGCTCTTGGCCACCTCCCGACCGTCGCCGTGCAATGGCAGGAACCAGTGCAGTCGCAGTGTCATCAACGGTCCCTTCCGCCGTGAGCCGGTCGACCCGCCCCGGATTGACCTGCCATCCCCGTGTGCACTTGCCTTTCCTGCTATCCACGTGCCTTTACGAGTATGTTCTGGGAGGTTCTCAGGATGCGTGTGATGCTGTCAATACCGTCGCGGTGACTGGTTACCCCCGGGCCGGCAGCCCGGCGTCCGGGCGGTGCGCCGCCGCTGCCGCCACCTCCAGGTAGCCGGCCAGGAACTCCTGCCCCAGCGCCGGGTCGGCCCATCCGCCGGCGCGGAACAGCACGGCCTGCACCCGGTGCTCACCCACCGGGGCCAGGGCCAGCTCGAACGGGAAGCGGCTGCCGATCTCCGTCGGGACGACCAGCTCGAACCGCGCCCCGCCGCCGGTCAGGTCGTGCCGCAACGGCGACATCACGTTGAACATCACGTCGTCGGCCCGCCCGCCGCCGGTGTCCACGAGCCCGGTCGGCAGCAGGTGGAAGGGCAGGTCCTGGTAGGCGAACGCGCTGATCACCGCGGCGTGCAGGTGGCGTACCAGTTCCGCGAAGCTGTTCTGCCGGGCGACCTGGGCACGCAGCAGCACCATGCCGGCGAGCAGGCCGACGGTGTCGCGGACCTCGGGCCGGGACCGGTTGGCGAACATCGACGCCACCGCCAGGTCGGGCTGACCGGTCAGGCGGTGCAGCTGGGTGTGGAAGGCGGCCAGCAGCACCGTGAACATGGTCGTCCTCTCCCGCCGCGCCAGCTCCCGCAGCCCGGCCACCGTCGCCGCCGGCAGTTCGGCCGCGACGGACCGGGGCGCCGCCGCGCCCGCGCCGTCGGCGTCCGCGCCCGCGCCGTCGGCGTCCGCGGCCGGGTAGAGCGCGTCCAGCCGGGGGATCTGGCTGCCCGCCAGCTGCTGTCGCCAGTACCGCTGGTAGCGGCCCAGCCGGTCCGAGGCCAGCAGCTCCTGTTGCGCCTGCGCGAAGCGGGACATCTGCCAGCCCCGCGGGGCGGGGACGGCGGCCCCGCCGCAGGCGGCGTCGTAGCAGGCGACCAGGTCGCGCAGCAGGATGCCGGTGGACCACGCGTCGGTGACCAGGTGGTGCAGGTTCAGGCAGAACAGGTGCTCGGTCGCACCGACCCGCCAGACGCTGGCCCGCGTCGGCCACTGCCCGGGGTCGATCGGCGTCTGGAGGTCCCGGGCCAGCGCCACCTGTGGCGACTCACCCGTCGCCAGGTCGGCCCAGACCAGCGGCTGCGGGCGGGGCGGGTGCACGCGCTGTACGAGACGAGCGCCGCGGCCGTGGAAGGTCGTCCGCAGCGCCTCGTGCCGTGCCACGAGCGCGTCGACCGCCGCCTGCAACGCCGGTCCGTCCAGGTCGCCGACGATGCGGCAGACGACCGGGCAGTTCAGCGCGCCGAAGTCCGACCGGTAGTGCTTGATCATCCACAGCAGCCGCTGGGAGACCGAGGCTGGTGTCTCGCGTGCTTCCACAGATAGCACCATAGCCTTTGCCGTTGGCTTTGCGTGCCTGGCGAACTAGTCTTTACTGCTATGAGCGAGTTGGTAGTGCGTTCGACCCAGGACGCCCGGCTCAACTGGGACTACGAGCCCTCCGACACCCGTACCGTGTCGCTCTACCAGCGGGCCAAGCAGGCACAGTGGAGCGTCGACGAGATCGACTGGCGTCTCGACGTACCCTTCGGGTCGCCGCTGCCCGACGACTCCGCCTTCGCCATGGCCGGGTTCGCCGCCTCGCCGCTCGCCCCCCGGGGCCGGCCGGCCTGGGACGAGTTCCGGTGGGAGCTCCAGGCATGGATGGTCAGCCAGTTCCTGCACGGCGAGCAGGCGGCCATGGTGGTCGCCGCCCGGCTGGTGGAGATCGTCTCGGGCCTGGACAGCAAGCTGTACGCCGCCACCCAGGCCGTCGACGAGGCACGCCACGTGGAGGTCTTCTCCCGCTACCTGCGCGAGAAGATCCAGCGGCCGTACCCGATCTCCGAGCCGCTGGAGCTGCTGCTCACCGACATCCTCGAGGACAACCGCTGGGACGTCATCTCGCTGGGCATGCAGATCATGGTCGAGGCGCTGGCGATGGCCGCCTTCCGGCTGGCCCACAGCACCTTCCACGACCCGCTGATCAAGCAGATCACCGGGCTGGTGGCCCGGGACGAGGCCCGGCACGTGTCGTTCGGCGTCCTGACGCTGCGCGGCCTGTACGACGAGATGACCTCCCGGGAGCGCACCGAGCGGGAGGAACTGGTGCTGGAGTCCGCGGCCCTGATCCGCCGCCGGTTCCTCCTCGGCGACATCTGGGAACGCATGGAGATCCCGATGACCGAGGGACTCGACTTCGCCGCCCGCAACGAGCTGATGGTCGCCTACCGGCAGGCCATCTTCTCCCGGGTGGGCCGGGCACTGGACCAGATCGGACTGATGACCCCCCGGGTGCGGGACGGCCTCGTCCGGCTGGACCTGATCCAATTCGTGGAGGGCAGGCGTGGTGGCTGAACGAACGGGCGTCCGGCAGCGGCCGCCGATGGACCTGGCGTCGCTGATGCGGCTGGCGGAACTGACCGACGTCATCGTGCCGATGACGGCCCGGGCGGTGAGCGACCTGGGCATCGCCGACCTGCTCGCCGACGGGCCCCGGCCGGTGGCCGAACTCGCCGCCGAGTCCGGCGCGCACGAGCGGTCACTGTGCCGGGCGCTGCGGGCGCTGGCGGCCAAGGGCATCTTCACCGAGCCGGAGCCGGAGGTGTTCGCCCTGACCCCGCTGGCCCAGCCGCTGCGCAGCGACCACCCGATGTCGATGCGCGCCGTGTACACCCTGCTCGCCTCCGACGTGCAGGCCTGGGCGGAGCTGCCGCACAGCCTGCGCACCGGCGAGGCCGCCTTCGACCGGGCGCACGGCACCGACTACTGGAGCCACCTGGCCGACAATCCGCAGGAGAGCCGGCGGGTCGACCGCTGGATGCACGCGATCACCCGGCTGCACCTGCGTACCGTGCTGCCCTGTCACCCGTGGGGGGAGCTGGCACACGTGGTCGACGTCGGCGGCGGCGACGGCGGCTTCCTCGCCGGGCTGCTCGGACGCTATCCGGCGATGCGCGGCACCCTGCTGGACCTGCCGCACGTCGTGGCGGCGGCGGACCGGGTCCTCACCGAGGCCGGGGTGCGCGACCGGTGCGCGATCGTCCCCGGCAGCTTCTTCGACGAGCTGCCCGGCGGTGCGGACGCGTACCTGCTCAAGACGGTGCTGCCCGGGTTCGACGACGACCAGGTGGTGGCGGTGCTGCGGCGGGTCCGGGAGGCGATGCGGCCGGACAGCCGCCTGCTGTTGCTGGAGGCCGTCCTGCCGCCGGGGGACACCTTCGACGTGGCGAAGCTCTACGACGTGCACACGCTGGTGCTCACCGGCGGCACCCACCGCACGGCCGAGGAGACCGCCGTCCTGCTGGAGCGTGCCGGGCTGCGGCTGGACACCGTCCGGCCGACCGCCACGCTGACCATCCTCGCCGCCACGCCCGCCTGAACCGGTCCCGGCGCACCTCCGGAGGGCCTGCCCGGCGCACACCCCGGGAGGCCTGCCGGGCGCACACCCCCCCGGGAGGCCTGCCCGGTCCACGACCGGGCAGGCCCCCTCCGGGCCACGGCGGGAGGCTCAGCCGGGCTTGACGGCCAACGGCACGTGGGCGAAGGCCCGGAACGGCGTGTCGGTCTCCCGGACCAGCGCGCCGGCCTGCTCCACCGAGCGGGTGCGGCGCAGCACCCAGTCGAAGACCACCTGTGCCTCCGTACGGGCCAGGAACGCCCCCAGGCACAGGTGACCGCCGCCACCGAAGGTGACGTGCGGATTCGGGTCACGGGTGACGTCCAGCGTGCCGGGGGAGCGGAAGACCGCCTCGTCGTGGTTGGCCGAGCCGAGCATCAGCACCAGCACCCGTCCGGCCCGGATGGTGCGCGAGCCGACCCGGACCGGCTCCCGGACCAGCCGGGCGGTGCCCTGGATGGGCGCCTCGAAGCGGAGGAACTCCTCCACCGCACCGGGCACCAGGCCGGGGTTCGCCCGCAGCAGGGCGAACTGGTCCGGTGCCCGCAGCAGTGCGGCGAACCCGTTGGTGATCAGGTGCACGGTCGTCTCGAAGCCGGCGAAGAACGAGAAGACGGTGTTGTCCACGATCTCGTCGTGGCTGAGCCGGTCCCCGTCCTCGTCGACCTGCAACAGCGTCGACAGCAGGTCGTCCCCGGGGGCCTTGCGGCGCTCGTCGAGCAGACCGCCGATGTACGCGCGCAGCCACTCCACCGACTCGTGCGCCGCCCCCCGGGCCTGCTCCGGCACGATCGCGCTGAACGCCCGCCCGAGCCGGACGGCGTGCTGGCGGACGTCCTCGTGCGCCTCGGGCGGAATGCCCATCAACGTCGACACCACCAGCACGGGCAGCGGGTACGCCAGGTCGCGCACCACGTCGTAGTCGCCGCCGTCCAACGCCGGGGCCAGCAGGTCGTCCACGGTCCGCTCGATGTAGCCGCGCATCCGCCGGACCACGGCCGGGGTGAAGGCGCCGCTCATCAGCCGCCGCAACCGGACGTGGTCCGGCGGGTCGCGGTAGAGCATGATGCGCTGGAAGAAGCGGCTGGCGGCCCCCTCGCCCACCGACAGGTGGTGGTACGCCTCGGGGAACTCGCTGCCCAGCCGGGGGTCCTTCTGCAGGGCCACCACGTCGGCGTGCCGGGTCACGCCCCAGCTGCCGGGGCCGAACCGGCACAGCGGCCCGGCCTCACGTAGCCGGGCGTAGGTCGGGTAGGGGTCTTCCAGGACGGCGGGGTCGAGCGCGTCGAACCGGGGCGGCAGGCCGGAGGCATCCATACCTGCCAGTCTTGGCCCGAACCCGCCGCCTGGGCAAGTCTTTACGCGTGTTTGCCGAAAACCCTATGCCGAGGCTTTCCGGGGCAGGTAGCTGCCGAAGCACCACACGTGCCCCTCCAGGTCGTAGGCTCCGTAGTCACGCGAGCCGTACGAGGTGTCGTGCAGGTCGTAGACCAGCTTGGCGCCGGCCTGCACCGCCCGGGCGTGGTGCTTGTCGACGTCGGCCGCGTCACCGACGCAGATGTAGATGCCGCCGCTGGTGGCCGGCAGGTCGCGCGGGCTGACCATGCCCAGCGTGTCGTGCGGACCGCCGCCGCCGAGCTGGATCGTGGAGTCTCCCCAGCTCAGCTCGGCGTGCACCACCTCGCCGTCGACCTCGGTGATGTCGAAACGCTCCAGGCCGAACGCGTCGACCAGCCAGTCGACGGCGGCGGTCGGGTCCTGGTAGCGCAGGAAGGGAATGACCGGGGAGAACGATCGGTCCGACATGAAACCTCTTCTCGGGTAGTCCATCCATGCGGTGTGGACATCATAGGCGACTCGCCTTTTCGCAAGGGTCGACATCGCACTCGACGACCGTCAGCCGGCGCCCGAGCGTGGCCAGCGCGCCCCGGTAACCGTCGCCGACGGCCAGGTCGCTCAGGTGCACCTCGACGTGCGGAGGTGGACGGTTCGCCCAGCTCAACAGGGATGCGGGGGCATCCGGGGCGCTGACGGTGAGGTCGGCCGGGGACAGCACGAGACCGTCCCCGGTCGCCTTGAGGACGGCCTCCTTGCGGGTCCAGTACCGGATGAACCCGGCGAGTCGCCGCTGCTCGGGCAGGTCGTCGAGCACCCGACGCTCCGCCGGGGACAGTGCCGAGACCGGGATCCGACCGCCCCGCAACGCCACCCGTTCGATGTCCACCCCGCACACGGTGTCGCGGGCGATCGCCACCACGACCCGTGCCGCCGAGTGGGACACCGACACGTGCAGCACACCCGTGCGGGTGTGCACCTCCAGCCGACCGTGCGGGCCGGCGCAGTGCCGGCAGGTCGAGGAGAAGACGACGTCGCGGGGATCCGTGTCGGCGTGTCGGGCGGCCAGCAGCCGGGCGGTGACCCGGCCGGTGACGAAACGCGCCCGGGCCTGCTCGTGGCCCAGCGCCCGGGCCCGCGCCCGTTCGGCGTCGTCGAGCAGGGCGGACAGCCGCCCGGGGGCCGGCCCGACCGGGCACCGCCAGATCAGGCACTCGTCGCCGCCGAGTCGCTCGCCCACGCCGTGCCTCCCGTCCGGCGGCGTCTTCCGCCTCGCCTTCGTGGCGAGTCTTTCCTAGTGTTGCCGACTATCTCTAGACCCGAGTCGAAAGTCGCTGATAGCTTAGCGCCAGCCGACCGGAGACGTCATACCGGAGACGTGGTAGAGCCTTACCGAGGAGACGCGACATTGGACGCTGCCGCCGACACCGAAACGACCCTGACCCTCGACGGCATGCGGGCAGACGTCGCGGAGGCTCTCGGCTGCCCGCCGTCGTCGGTGGGTGACGACGACGATCTGCTGATGCTCGGCCTGGACTCGATCGCGCTCATGCGGCTGGCCAGCCGCTGGCACCGTCAGGGCGCACCGGTCACCTTCAGCACCCTCATCGAATGGCGCACCCTCGCGCAGTGGTGGGGCCTGATCGAGGAGCGGCACACCGAGGCCCGACCGGCTCCCCTGCCGCCGGTGGTGGTCGACGAATCCGCGCCGTTCGGCCTGGCCACCATGCAGCACGCGTACTGGGTGGGCCGGGCCGACGGACAGCCGCTGGGCGGCGTCGGCGCCCACTTCTACAACGAGTTCGACGGCACCGGCGTCGAGCCCGACCGGCTCGACGCCGCCGTCCGCGCCGTGCTGCGGCGACACGGGATGCTCCGGGCGGAGTTCCACGCCGACGGCACCCAGCGCATCCGGCCGGAGAGCCCGTGGCCCGGTCTGACCGTGCACGACCTGCGGGACCTGCCGCCGGCGCGGTGCGAGGAGGAGCTGGCGCGGCTGCGGCACCGACTGTCCCACCGGCGGCTGCGGGTGGAGCAGGCGGAGACCTTCGACATCCAGCTGTCCCTGCTGCCCGGCGGCGCGACCCGGGTACACGTGCACGTCGAGATGCTGGTCGCCGACGCGCACAGCTTCCGCCTGATCCTGTCCGACCTGGCGGCCTTCTACCGCGACCCCGACCGCCGGACGCCTCCGGTCGGCCTCAGCTACCCCGCCTACCTGGCCACCGTCGCCGCCCGCCCGGACGAGGCGCGCGACCGGGCCCGCGGGTACTGGCGCGAGCGGCTGGACACCCTGCCCGGCCCGCCCCAACTGCCGACCGCAGTAGACCCGGCCGGCGTCACCAGCCACCAGGTGGTCCGCCGCTACCACTGGCTCACCCCGGCGCAGCAGGCCGACCTGGAACGGCGTTCGGCGTCGGCGGGGGTCACCCTGTCGATGGTGTTCCTCACCGCCTTCGCGGAGGTGCTCGCCGCCTGGAGCAGCACCGGCCGGTTCGTGCTGAACCTGCCGATGTACGACCGCCGCCCCGTCCACCCCGAGGTCGGCGAGATCGTCGGCGACTTCACCAACCTGATCCTGCTGGAGATCGACACCACCGGCCCGGCCGGCTTCGTCGACCTCGTCCGCCGGCAACAGGACCGGCTGCGCAGCGACGCCGCGCACTCCGCGTACAGCGGGGTCGACGTGCTGCGCGACCTGTCCCGTGCCCGCAGCGGCCAGCCCGTCGGCGCACCCGTCGTCTTCACCAGCGCGTTGAGCCTCGGCGAGCTGTTCGACGCCGAGGTCCGCGACTGCTTCGGCACGCCCGGCTGGACGATGTCCCAGACCCCGCAGGTCTGGCTCGACTACCAGATCACCGAGCGGGAGGACGGCCTCTACCTCAACTGGGACGTCGTGGACGAGCTGTTCCCCGACGGGTTCGTCGCCGACATGTTCGCCGCGTACCTGGGCATCGTCGACTGGCTGCTGGACCCGGCCACCGACTGGTCCGAGCGGGCACCGGTCGCGCTGCCCGCGCACACGGCGGCGGTGCGGGCGGCGGCCAACGACACCGCCGGCCCCACCGACGACGCGCCCCTGCACCGTGACGTGTTCGCCCTCGCGGCCCGCGAGCCCGACCGGCCGGCGGTCCTGTCCGGCACCGACCCGACGAGCGTGCTCACCTACGGCGACCTGGCGGGCCGCGCCCAGGCGCTCGCCGACGAGCTGACCACCCGTGGCCTGACCCCCGGCGACGCCGTCGCCGTCACCCTGCCCAAGGGCCCCGACCAGATCGTGGCCGTGCTCGGCGTGCTGCGGGCCGGCGGGGTCTACGTACCGGTCGGCGTCGACCAGCCCGCCGCCCGGCGTGAACTGATCCGGGCCACCGCCCGGGCCCGCTTCACGGTCACCACCGCGTCGACCGCGCCCGGGTCGGCCGACCCGTCGACGGTGCTGACCGTCCCCACCGCCGGTGTGCCGCTGCGCGCCGACGTCCCGACGGTCGATCCCGGGCAGGACGCCTACCTGCTGTTCACCTCCGGCTCCACCGGCACCCCGAAGGGCGTGCGGGTGCCGCACCGGGCAGCCCGCAACACCCTCGACGACCTGGTGCGACGGTTCGACATCGGCCCGGACGACCGGGTCCTCGCGGTCTCGGCACTCGACTTCGACCTGTCGGTGTTCGACATGTTCGCCCTGCTCGGCAGGGGCGGTGCCGTCGTCACCGTGGACGAGGACACCCGCCGCGACCCGACCGCCTGGCTCCGCCTGGTCCACCGGCACCGGGTGACCGTCTGGCAGTCCGTACCGGCCCTGCTCGATCTGCTGCTGACCCAGGCCGAGGCGACGGACGACGGCCCGCTGCCGCTGCGGCTCGCCGTGCTCGGCGGTGACCGGGTCGGCCTCGACCTGGCCGGCCGGCTCGCCCGCCTGGCCCCGGACAGCCGGCTCTACGGCCTCGGCGGCACCACCGAGACGGCGATCCACTCCACCGTGCAACTCGCCCCGGCGGACCCGCCGCCGCACTGGCGGTCGGTGCCGTACGGCGTGCCGCTGCGCAACCAGCTCATGCGGGTCGTCGACGAACACGGCCGGGACCGGCCGGACTGGGTGCCCGGCGAACTGTGGATCGGCGGCCGGTCGGTGGCCGCCGGCTACGCCGGTGACCCGCAGCGCACCGCCGACCGCTTCGTCGAGCACGCGGGGCAGCGCTGGTACCGCACCGGCGACCTGGCCCGGTACTGGCCGGACGGCACGGTGGACTTCCTCGGGCGTACCGACTTCCAGGTGAAGATCCGGGGACACCGGATCGAGCTCGGCGAGATCGAGGCCGCGCTGGAGCGTGATCCCGACGTCGCCCGCGCCGCCGCCCACGTGGTCGACGGCACCAGCCTCGCCGCCGCGGTCACCGTCGTCCGCGCCGACGCGGACCCCCAGGCGATCCGCCAGCGGGCCGCCGACCAGCTGCCGCCGTACATGGTGCCGGCCGTCGTGGTGGTCCTCGACGCGTTCCCGCTCTCCGCCAACGGCAAGATCGACCGCGGCCGGCTCCCCGAGCTGCTCGCCGCCCGGCCCACCGTCGCGGGCACCCCGCCGCGCGGCGAGGTCGAGACGACGGTGGCCGCCCTCTGGTCGGAGCTGCTCGCCGTGCCCGAGGTGTCCCGGGAGGACAACTTCTTCGCCCTCGGCGGCGACAGCCTGGTCGCCACCCGACTGCTGACCCGGCTGCGGGAGGCCGGCATCGTCGGCGCCGAACTGCGTCACCTGTTCCACGCCCGCGACCTGGCCGGCTTCGCCCTGCCGCTGCGCGCCGAGGGCACGGCGGCCACCCGCACCGGACGGCGTGAGCTGGCCGCCGACCCGGCCCACCGGCACGATCCGTTCCCGCCCACCGACGTGCAGCGCGCGTACTGGATGGGGCGCACCGACGACTTCGCCCTCGGTGGGGTCGGCTCCCACTGGTACTGGGAGTTCGACGGCGGGGACGTCGACCTCGACCGGCTGGGTCGTGCCGTCAACACCCTGATCGCCCGGCACGAGATGCTCCGCGCCGTCTTCGACGACAACGGCGACCAGCGGATCCTGCCCGAGGTGCCGCCGTTCACCATCACCGTCCACGACGGGCACGAACACCTGGCGACACTGCGCGAGGAGCTGTCCCACCGGATCCCGGACCCGTCCCGGTGGCCACTGATCGACATCCAGGCCGTCCGGCACCCCGGCGGCACCCGCGTCGCGTTCAGCTTCGACTACATCGTGCTGGACGCGCTGAGCATCGTCGTCTTCTTCGCCGAGCTGTCCACCCTCTACCGCGACCCCGACGCCGCACTGCGGCCCCTGGGCGTGTCGTTCCGCGACTACGTGCTCGGCGCGACGCCACCACCGGAGGTGGTCGGGCAGGCGCAGGCGTACTGGCGTGGACGGCTCGACGACATCGCCCCGCCCCCCGCGCTGCCGCTGGCCGTCGACCCGGAGACCCTGGTCGCCCCGCGGTTCGTCCGCCGGGAACGCAGCCTCACCCCCCGGCAGTGGGCGGCGATCACCCGCCGCGCCCGCGACCACCGGCTCACCCCGGCGGCCGTGCTCGCCACCGCGTACGCCGAGGTGCTCAGCGCCTACAGCGGCCAGGACGCGCTGACCCTCAACCTGACCATGTTCCAGCGTCACGACGTGCACCCGGACATCGGCGCGATCCTCGGCGACTTCACCTCGCTGGTGCTGGTCGGCTACCGGGGCGCGGCCGGGCGGTCGTGGCGGGAGACCGCCCACCTGTTCCAGCAGGACCTGTGGGCCGGGCTGGAACACAACGACGTCTCCGCCCTGTGGGTGCTGCGGGAGCTGGCCCGCCGTCGCGACGGCGGCACGGTGAGCATGCCGATCGTGTTCACCAGCGCCCTCGGGGTCGCCGCCGACCTGGTCAACATGCGGTTCCCGTTCGGCGAGCTGACCTGGGGCGTCTCGCAGACCCCGCAGGTGTGGCTGGACAACCAGGTGATGGAGCGCGACGGCGGGCTCACCTTCAACTGGGACAGCGTCGACGAGCTCTTCCCCGACGGGCTGCTCGACGCCATGTTCGACGCCTACCACCGGCTGCTGTGCTGGCTCGCCGACGGCGAGTGGGACCGGCCGCTGCCGGACATGCTGCCGTCGGAGCAGCGCGCGGTCCGCGCCGCCGTCAACGCCACCGACGCGCCGGCCCCCGACCACACCCTGCACGGGCCGTTCTTCGCCAACGCCACCCGCGATCCCGACCGGCTCGCGGTCGCCTACGGCGAGACGTCGGTCAGCTACGGCGAGTTGGCGAACCGGGCGCTGCGGATCGCCGGGGCGCTGCTGCGCGCCGGGGTGGAACCGGGCGACGCCGTCGCCGTCACCGTGCCCCGCGGACCGGACCAGGTCGCCGCGGTGCTCGGCGTGCTCGCCGCCGGGGCGTCGTACGTGCCGGTCAGCGTCGACCAGCCCGCCGCCCGCCGCGACCGGATCTACGCCAAGGCGCAGGTGACCGCCGTGGTGGGCCGGCCCGGTGTGCACCACCTGCCGACCGTGGCTCCCGACGTGGCCGGACCCGCACTGCGCGGGCCGGTGACGGTCGACCCGCGGGCACTCGCCTACACGATCTTCACCTCCGGCTCCACCGGCGAGCCGAAGGGCGTGGAGATCACCCACCGGGCCGCCGTCAACACGGTGACCGACATCAACTCCCGGTACGGTGTCGGGCCGGACGACCGGGTGCTGGCCGTCTCCGCACTGGACTTCGACCTGTCCGTCTACGACGTGTTCGGCCTGCTGACCGCGGGCGGGGCGCTGGTCGTGCCGGCCGAGGAGGAGCGCCGGGAAGCCCGCCGCTGGGCCGAGCTGGCCCGCCGGTGGAACGTCACCGTCTGGAACTCGGTGCCCGCCCTGCTGGACATGCTGCTCGTGGCCGCCGGCGAGCACCCGCCGGCCAGCCTGCGACTGGCCCTGCTCTCCGGCGACTGGATCGGCCTGGACCTGCCCGACCGGCTGGCCCGGGTCGCCCCGCACGCCCGGTTCGTCGCCCTCGGCGGCGCCACCGAGGGCGCGATCTGGTCCAACGCCCACGAGGTCGAGACGGTGCCGGAACACTGGCGTTCCATCCCGTACGGCCGCCCGCTGCGCAACCAGCGCTACCGGGTGACCGACCCGCGCGGCCGGGACTGCCCGGACTGGGTGCCCGGGGAGCTGCGCATCGGCGGCACCGGGGTGGCCTCGGGCTACCGCAACGCCCCGGAGCTGACCGCCCGGCAGTTCTCCGTCGACGACGACCGCCGCTGGTACCGCACCGGAGACCTGGGCCGCTACTGGCCGGACGGGACACTGGAGTTCCTCGGCCGGGTCGACTTCCAGGTCAAGGTGCGCGGGCACCGCATCGAGCTGGGCGAGATCGAGGCCGCCGCCGAGGCCCACCCGCTCGTCGCACGGGCGGTGGCGATGGTCGTCGGGCAGCCGCCGAGCCAGCACCTCGGCCTCGCCGTCGTCCCCGCCACCGAGGGCACGGAGCCCGAGCTGGCGCGCTGGCTGGCCGAGCGGCTGCCCGCGTACATGGTGCCCGAGTACGTCGTGACGGTGGACCGGCTGCCGCTGACCGGCAACGGCAAGGTCGACCGGCAACAACTCGGCACGCTGCTGCGCGCCGACCCGCTCGACGACGCCGCCGAGCCACCCAAGGGACCGACCGAGGAGACCCTCGGCGCGCTCTGGTCGCAGCTGCTCGACCAGCCGGTCGTCGACCGCCGACACAGCTTCTTCGCCCTGGGTGGGGACAGCCTGCTGGCCACCCGCCTCCTGGAGACGCTGCGGCAGCGGTTCGGCGTCGCCATGACCCTGCGGCAACTGTTCGCCGTACCCGTGCTGGCCGACCTGGCGGCTGCTGTCGACGAGCAGCTCCGCACGTCAGCCGACGAAGACGTCGAGGAAGGTGTCATATGAGCAACGACCCCCGCATCCCTGTCCAGCGGCTGGTCACCGACCTCGAACGGGCCGGCCTGCGGCTGTGGGCCGAGGACGGCGCGCTGAAGTTCCGGGCCCCCGCCGGTTTCATGACCGACGAGCGGCGCACCCTGCTGCGCGCCCGCCGCGACGAGATCCTCGCCCACCTGGCCGACGGCGGGATGCCGCGCGTCGTACCGGACTCCGAGCACCGGCACGAGCCGTTCCCGATCACCGAGGTGCAGTCGGCGTACCTGCTGGGCCGCGGCTCCACCTTCGCCTACGGCGGCGTCGCCTGCCACGGCTACGGCGAGCTGCACTACCCGGATCTGGACCCGGAGCGGATGACCCGCGCCTGGCGGACCCTGATCGCCCGGCACGACATGCTCCGGGCGGTGGTCGACATCGACGGCTCGCAGCGGGTGCTGCCGCAGGTCGAGGAGTACCAGGTCGCCGTGGACGACCTGCGCGGCCGCGGCCGTGACGCGTTCGACCGCGGGGTGGTCGAGGTGCGCTCGGCGATGGACCACCGGGTGTTCCGGCCCGACGTGTGGCCGCTGTTCGAGGCGCGGCTGACCCGCGGTGACGACGAGGCCGTGCTGCACGTGTCGGTGGACTTCCTGATCGCCGACTTCGTCAGCATCCAGATCATCCTCGACGAGCTGCACCGGCTCTACCACGACACCGGGCCGCTGCCCGAGCTGGAGATCGGCTTCCGGGACTACCTGCTGGCCGAGCGGAGCTGGTCGGCCGGCCGCCGGGAGACCGACCGCGACTACTGGCTGCGCCGGGTGGACGACCTGCCGCCGGGCCCGGAACTGCCGGTCACCACCCGCGCCCGGCAGACCGAGGGCCGGTTCCGCCGGCTGGCCACCACCCTGACCCCCGAGCTGTGGGAGGGGTTGCGCAAGCACGCGGGCCAGCACGACGTCAGCCCGTCCGGGGCGGTGCTCGCCGCGTACGCGCACGTCATCGGCGCGTGGAGCCGTCGCCCCACGTTCACCCTGAACGTCACGCTGCTGAACCGGCTGCCGCTGCACCCGCAGGTGTCCGCCGTCGTCGGCGACTTCACCGGCGTGGAGCTGCTCGCCGTCGACCAGCGCGGGGCGGACACCTTCGACCGGTACGCCCGCGCCGTGCAGGCCCAGCTGTGGCAGGACATGGACCACCGGGCGTTCTCCGGCATCGAGGTGATGCGGGAGGTGACCCGGCGGCGGGGTGCCGAGGCGGCGCTGTTCCCCGTCGTCTTCACCAGTGCGATCGGCCTCGGCGAGGCCGGCGCCACGGAGTCGGTGTCCCAGGGACGGCTCGGTTACGGGATCAGCCAGACCCCGCAGGTCGTCATCGACTGCCAGAACTCCGAGCGTGACGGCGGGCTGTCGACCAACTGGGACGTCCGCGAGGGCGTACTGCCCGACGGCGTGGTCGACGACATGTTCGCCGCCTTCGAGCAGCTGCTGGGGCAGCTCGCCACCGACGACCAGGCGTGGCAGCGGCCCCCGTCGAGCCTGCTGCCGCCGCGGCAGCGCCGACGTCGCGAGGAGGTCAACGCCACCGCCGCACCGCTGGTCCGGGCCCGGCTGCACGACGCGGTCCTCGCCCAGGCCCGGCTCACCCCGGACGCCCCGGCGGTGGTACACGGCAGCACCACCCTGAGCTACCGCGACCTGGCCGCCCACGCCACCGGCGTCGCGGACCGGCTCGTCGCGGCGGGCTGCGCACCCGGCGACCTCGTCGGGGTGACCCTGGAACGCGGCCCGGAGCAGGTCGTGGCCGTGCTCGGCGCGCTGCTCGCCGGTGCCGTCTACGTGCCGGTGGACACGGTGCAGCCCGCCGCCCGACGCGACACGATCCTCACCGGCGCCGGCGTACGGCACGTGTTGACCTCCCGCGCCCTGACCGCCGGCCAGTGGCCGTCCGGGGTGACCCTGCTGGCGGTGGACGAGGTGCCGCCCGCCGACCCGCCGGCCGAACCGGGCGGAGCGCAGCCCGCCGACCTGGCGTACGTCATCCACACCTCGGGCTCCAGCGGAACGCCCAAGGGCGTCATGATCACCCACGAGGCGGCGCTGAACACCGTCCTCGACATCAACGCCCGGTTCGCCGTCGGCCCGCAGGACCGGGTGCTCGGCCTCTCCCACCTCGGCTTCGACCTGTCGGTCTACGACATCTTCGGCCCGCTGTCCGTCGGCGGCGCGCTGGTCGTCCCCGACGCCGAACGGCGGGCCGACCCGTCGCACTGGGCCGACCTGGTGGCCACCCACGGCGTGACGGTGTGGAACTCCGTCCCGGCCCAACTCCAGATGCTCTCCGGATACCTCGGGGTGGCCGGGGTCGGGCTGCCCACCCTGCGGCTGGCGATGCTCTCCGGCGACTGGATCCCGGTGGCCCTGCCCGACCAGATCCGCGCCCAGGTGCCCGGCCTGACGGTGGTCAGCCTCGGCGGGGCGACCGAGGCGTCCATCTGGTCGATCCACTACCCGATCGGCACCGTCGGCGAGGGCTGGGCCAGCATCCCGTACGGCCGGCCGCTGGCCAACCAGACCTTCCACGTCCTCGACCCGCTGCTGCGGCCCTGCCCCGACTGGGTCACCGGCGAGCTGTACATCGGCGGCGCCGGCCTGGCCCGCGGCTACCTGCACGACCCCGAGCGCACGGCGGAGCGGTTCATCGTGCACCCGGCCACCGGTGAGCGCCTCTACCGCACCGGGGACCTGGGCCGCTACCTGCCCGACGGGGACATCGAGTTCCTCGGCCGGGAGGACCACCAGGTCAAGATCCGTGGCCACCGCATCGAGCTGGCCGAGATCGAGACCGCCCTGCAGGGTCATCCCGACGTCGCCGCGGCGGCGGTACTGGTCGCGGGCGACCAGCCGTTGGAGCGTACGCTCGTCGCCTTCGCGCAGCCCGCCACCGCGACACCCCCGGCCCCGGAGGTGGCCGGGCTGACCGCCGTCGCGGTCCGGGCCGGCGACGCCGCGCTCGACGGGGTCGACCCGGACCGCTACCTGGAGTACGCCCACCGGCTCGACCAGGTGGCCCTCCCCGCCATGCTGGACACCTTCCGCCGCGCCGGCATGTTCACCACTCCCGAGGACCGGCGGACCGCCGCCGAGGTCGTCGCCGCCACCGGGGCCGCGCCCCGGCACCACCGGCTGCTGCACCGTTGGCTCGCCGCACTGGTGACCGAGGGTCTGCTGACCGTCGAGGGCGACCACTACCGGCTCACCGGCACCGTCGCGCCGGACGCGCTGGACACCGCCTGGGCCGCGGTGGACGCGGTGGCGCTACCGGGCGAGGAGCGCCTGCTGGACTACTTCCGGGCCAGCATCCGGCACCTGCCGGCGCTGCTGCGCGGCGACGAGGATCCGCTCCAGCTGCTCTTCCCCGAGGGCCGCCTCGACGTCTCCGAGCAGCTCTACGAGGAGGCGGTCTTCAACCGCTGGGCCAACCGGGCCGCCGGCGCCGTCGTGGCGGAGCTCGGCACCCGGTCCCGGCGTCCCGGCCCGCTGCGCGTGCTGGAGGTCGGCGCGGGCGGCGGCGGCACCACGGCGGCGGTCCTCGACGCGCTCGCCGGACAGGACGTCGACTACCTGTGCACCGACCTGTCGCCCTACTTCGTGGGGAAGTCACAGGCCCGCTTCGCCGAGGTGCCGGGCGTCCGGTTCGGCCTGTACGACCTGGACGGCGACCCCGCCGAGCAGGGTCTCGCGCCCAACTCCTTCGACCTGGTGGTCGCGGGGGACGTGCTGCACACCACCGCCGACGTCGACCGGGTCCTGGAGCGGCTGCGCGGGCTGCTCGCCCCCGGCGGCTGGCTGGTGGCCCTGGAGATGACCCGCGACCACTACCAGATCATGACGTCGCTGGAGCTGCTGGTCCGCCTGGACGACGCCACCGGCGACTTCACCGACGACCGCGCCGGGACCGGGGCGGTCTTCCTCACCCGCGACCGGTGGCGCGACATCCTCGACCGGGCCGGCGCGGACGCCACCGTCTGCCTGCCCGCCGAGGACACCTTCGTCGGGCGGATGGGCATGTGCGTGCTCGCCGCCCGGTTCAAGGCCGACCGCGCGCCCACGCACCCCCGGACGCTCACCGACCACCTGCGCGCCGTGCTGCCCGAGTACATGGTGCCGGGCACCGTGGAGATCCTCGACGAGCTGCCGGTCACCGACAACGGCAAGATCGACCGCCGGTCCCTGGCCGGGCGGCTGGGCCGCCGGCAGAGCCGGGCGCAGACCGGGCTGGCCGGGGTGGCACCCGAAACCGACCTCGAACGCGACCTGGTCGCGATGTGGAGCGAGGCCCTCAGCACGCCGGTCGGGCGCGACGGCAACCTGTTCGAGCTGGGCGGGGACTCGCTGGTGGCCGCCCAGCTGGCCGGGCGGATCATCGAGGAGATTCCGCTGGCCCGCACGCTGTTCTTCGACGAGGTGCTGCGCAACCTGTTGGAGCTGGCGACCGTCGCCCGGCTCGCGCAGTGGCTGACCGCCGCCGCCGAGGCGGGGGAGCAGGCGACGGAGACCGGCCCGCAACGCCGGGCCGACCTGCTCGTCGCCGTGCACGCCGAGGGCACCGGCGTGCCCCGGATCTTCCTGCCCGACGAGACGGGATCGGCCGACGGGGTCGCCCCGCTCGCCGCGGCGCTGCGCCCTGCCGCACCGGCCTGGGTGTTCACCGGCGCGGGGCTGGACCTGCTGCCCTCGGTGGACAACGCCGCCGCCGCGTACGCCCAGGCGGTCGTCGACGCCGACCTGCCCCAGGTGGAGCTGCTCGCCCACGGACCGATGGCGGTCCTCGCCGTCGAGGTGGCCCGGAACCTGACCGAACGCGGGGTGCTCGTCGAGGGGCTGCGCCTGGTCGCCGCTCACCGCCCGGCGGCCGGCACCGGGGACGGGCCGACGGCCGGGGTACGCGACGCTCTCGCCCGCCACGAGCCGTCCATCTACGCCGGGGACATCACGGTGGTGCTGCCGGCCCGGGACGCGGAGACCGAGTTCTGGGAGGACCTCTGCCTCGGCAGCTTCGACGTGGTCGAGACGGACCTGTCGGCGGAGCAGCTGCGCTGGTCCGCCGAGCCGGTCGCGCTCTGCACCGCGTTGGGTCCGGCGCGGTGAGCCGCCCGGTCTCCGGCACCGGCGGACGGGGCGTCCGGCGCGGCACCGGCGACCCCACCGGGTCGCCCCCGGTCGGCGGAGGCCCCCGGTGAGCCGGCCGGTGGTCGGCGTGGTCGGGGCGGCCGGCGCGGTCGGCACCGCCGCCGTCACCGAGCTGCACCGGCACCGCCGGCACGCGCTGCGTCTCGCCGGCCGCCGCCGCGCCCCTCTCGACGCGCTGCGCGGCGGGCTGTCCGCCGACGGCGACGCCCCGCCCACCGTCGAGACCCTCGACCTCGCCGACACCGACGCGCTCCAGCGCTTCTGCGCCGGCTGCGACGTCGTGCTCAACTGCGCCGGCCCGGCACACCTCGTCGAGGACCGGGTGGCCCGGGCGGCGCTCGCCTCCGGCGCCGACTACGTCGACGCCGCCGGTGACGACGTGCTGTGGGAGCAGGTGCGGGCACTGGTGACGGGAGCGCCGGAGCGGACCGCCGTCATCAGCGCCGGCATGATGCCCGGCCTGAGCGCGCTGCTGCCCCGCCACCTCGCCGCCACCGGGTCCGCACCGCCGCGCGCGGTGCTGGGCTACCTCGGTGGCCGTGACCGGTTCACCGCCACCGCCGCCGCCGACTACCTGCGGGTGGGGGAGGGGTTCGGCCAGGCCGGGGCGGCGTTGACCGGGGGCGTCCGGGCCGCGCGGCCACTGCCCACCCGCACCGACGTCGAGCTGCCGTTCTTCCCGGAGCCGGCCACGGCCGTGCCCTACCTGAGCACCGAACTGGAACGGGTGGCCCGGAGCCTGGGCGTCGCCGACGCCACCTGGTACTCCGTCTTCGCCGGCCCGCACGTCGCGCAGGTGCTGCGGCAGCCCCCCGGCGGTGGGGACGCCCCCGAGGCCCTGCGCCGCGCCGCCGAACTCGACACCTTCGGGCAGCCGACGTACCAGCTGATCGTGGTGGAGCTGACCACCGCGGCCGGTGACGCCCGGACCCTGGTGCTGCGCGGCGCGAGCGCCAGCGCGCTGACCGGCGTGTTCGCCGCCGTCGCCGTGGCGGCGCTCACCGGGGGAACCCTGCCCGCCGGCCTGCACCACGCGGGCGAGGCGCTCGACCCGCGGTTCGCGGTCGACCTGCTCACCGGCTCCGCCGAGGTGAGCGACCTGAGTGTGTACGACAGCGACGCCGCCGGTGTCGGCGGCCACGTGGAGGAGGCACTGTGAGGCAACGTCCCCGGGTGGTCGTCTGCGGCGCCCGCTTCGGTCAGGTCTACCTGGAGGCGTTCCGCAACCCGGACCTGCCCTTCGAACTGGCCGGGGTGGTCGCCGCCGGCAGCGAACGCTCCCGGGCCTGCGCCCGCCGCTACGGCGCACCGCTGTACACCGATCCGGAGCAGCTGCCCGACGACATCGACATGGCGTGCGTGGTGATCCGGGGCGGCCTGCTCGGCGGCCGCGGCTCGGAGCTGGCCCGCGCCCTGATGGCCCGGGGCATCCACGTGCTCCAGGAGCACCCCCTGCACCACGACGAGCTGGCGGAGAACCTGCGCACCGCCCGCCGGCACGGGGTCGTCTACCACCTGAACCCGTTCTACACCCACGTCGCCCCGGTCCGCCGGTTCGTCGCGGCGGCGCAGGAGCTGACCCGGCGGCAACGCCCGCTCTACGTCGACGCGGCGGCCGGGTTCCAGCTCGCGTACTCCCTGCTGGACATCCTCGGGCAGGCCCTCGGCGGGGTGCGCCCCTTCGTCTTCGGTGACCTGCCGGAGTCGACCCCGCCGGTGCGCGCCTCGACCTCTCTGGACATCCCGTTCCGCAGCCTCGACGGGGTGCTGGCCGGGGTGCCGGTCACCCTCCGGGTGCAGAACCAGATGGACCCCGCCGACCCGGACAACTACGCCCACCTGATGCACCGGATCAGCATCGGCACGGAGGCCGGGAACCTCACCCTGGTCAACACCCACGGACCGGTCGTCTGGTCGGCCCGCCCCGACTTCCCCCGCGAGGTCGCCGACCCCAACGCCGACCCGCACTACGCCACCATGCCGGACGACGCGCAGGCGCCCAGCGCCGTGGTGCTCGGGCCGGCCACCGTGCCGTCGTACCGGCACATCTTCCGCAGCCTGTGGCCGGCGGGCATCGCGCACGCCCTCACCGAGCTGCGTCAGGCCGTCGAGGAGCGGCAGGACCCGTTGCGCCGCGGCCAGCACCACCTGTCGCTGTGCAAGCTGTGGCAGGACCTGACCCTGCGGCTCGGGCCGCCGGAGCTGCTCTCCTCCACCCCGCCCCGGCCGCTGACCGACGAGGACATCGCCGCCATCGCCGCCGCCGGTGACAAGGCGGCCGGCTCGTGACGACGAACGCGCCGACCACCTCCTGGTTGCGCCGCTACCGGCCGCGTCCGGCCGCGACCAGGCGGCTGGTCTGCTTCCCGTTCGCCAGCGGCAACGCGACCTTCTACCGGCAGTGGGCCGTCCGGCTGCCCGCCGAGGTGGAGGTCGTGGCGGTGCAGTACCCCGGCCGGCTGGACCGCATCCACGAGCCGTGCGTGACGGACATGGACACGATGGTCGACGGGATCGTCGCCGCGTTGCAACCGCTGCTGCGAGACGACCTCACCCTGTTCGGGCACAGCATGGGCGCGGCCGTCGCGTACGAGGTGGCGCACCGGCTCGAACACGGTCTCGGGCTGCCGCCGCGCCGGCTGATCGTCTCCGGCCGTCCGGCCCCGCAGCACCACCGGCCGGGCGTCAAGCACCTCGGCAGCGACGAGGAGCTCTGGGACGAGCTGCGCCGCCTCGGCGGCACCACCGACGAGACGCTGGCGCACCCGGAGCTGCGCACCGCCCTGCTGCCCACCCTGCGGGCCGACTACCGCCTCGTCGAGACGTACCGGCCCACCCTCGGCGCACCGCTGTCGGTGCCGGTCACCGCGATCACCGGCGACGACGACCCGGAGGCGCACGTGCCCGAGGTCGCCGACTGGCGACGCCGCACCACCGGGGAGTTCCACCTCCGGGTGCTGCCCGGACACCACTTCTACCTGATCGACCGGCAGGCCGAGGTACTCGACCACCTCCGCGAGGCCTTCGGGCCGACCACCGCCCGGCCGCGTTGACCGCCCGGCCGCGCTGACGGTCCGGTTACGGTGCCACGGGCACGGCGGTCGGCACCGTTGCGGCGAGCCGCCCGGCGAGGTGGTCCTGCCACATCAGGCGGCGGCGGGGCTTGCCGCTGCTGGTCCGCGCCACCACACCCGGCGGCACGACCAGCGCCGTCACCGGTACCCCCTCGGCCACCGCCTCGGCGGCGGCCCGGGCCGCCGGCAACCAACCCGGCTCGGGGCGGACCAGCAGCAGCACCACCCGGGGCGCGTCACCGACCTGCCCGAGCAGGGCGGTGATCCGCCCGGCGGGCGCACCGCAGGCCGCGGTCGCCGTCGCCTCGACGTCCTCGGCGAGCAGCATCCGGCCGCGCACCTTGACCCCGTCGCCGAGGCGACCCAGCACGAACAGCTCGCCGTCGTCGAGGAAGCCGGCGTCCCCGGTGCGCAGTTCGCCGTCGGCCAGCCGGGTACCGCTGGCGGTACCGTCGGCGTCCGCCGGCAGGTAGCCCGCGGCCACGGCGGGGCCGCGCACCACGATCTCGCCGACCGTGCCGTCGGCGACGGCACGCCCGTCGTCGTCCACCACCGTCACCCGGGCGTCCGCGAGCGGACGCCCGCAGCCCACCACCGCGCCCTGCTCGACGGTGACGGTCCGCCAACCGGTGTCCAGCGGTACGCCGGTCACCGACAACGTCGCCTCGGCCAGCCCGTACGCGGGCAGCAGCGCCGCACGACGCAGCCCGTGCGGTGCGGTGAAGCGGGCGAACTCCGTCAGCAGCGCCGGTCGGATCCGCTCCGCGCCGACGATCACCGCCCGCCATCCGGAGAAGTCCATCCCGGCCAGCGCCGCCCGGGGCACCCGCCGCACGATGTGGTCCAGCCCGAAGGCCGGCATCGCGGTCAGCCGGGCACCCCGCAGGCCGAAGCACTCCAGATACCGCACCGGCCGCCGGACGAAGTCGCCGGGCGACATCAGCCACAGGTCCGAGCCGGTGGCCACCGGTGCCAGCAGACAGCCGACCAGCCCCATGTCGTGGTGCACGGGCAGCCAGGAGGCGGTCGGATCGTCCGGTGTCATCCGCAGCCACCGCTGGATGCCGGCGACGGTGGCCGCCAGCGCCTGATGGTGCACCCGTACCCCGCGCACCAGTCCGCTGCTGCCCGAGGTGAACTGCACCAGGGCCAGCCCGGCCGGCTCCGGCGTCCGCCGGTCGGCCACCGCCCCGGTGAGCAGCCCCTCGCCGTCGTACGCCGGCACACCCTCCCCGGCGCACACCTCGGCGACCAGCGACAGCGCGGGGTCGTGCACGACCAGCCGGGGCGCGCTGGCCCGCAGCACGCCCCGCAGGTGCCCGGCCCAGCGCTCCCGGTCGCCGAAGGGCGGCGGCGGCGCCACCGGCGAGGCGGCGGCACCGGCCACCATGCTGCCGAACAGCAGCCCCACGAACCGGGGCCCGGTGGTCTCCACGATCGACACCACGTCGCCCGCGCCCACCCCGGCGTCGCGCAGCGCCGCCGCGTACCGGCGCACCAGCGTCGCCAGCTCGGCGTACGACCACAGCCGCCACGAGCCGTCCGGCTCGGCGAACCGGATGCCGCGCCGCTCGTCGGGCCGGTCCAGCCAGCCGAGCAGGCCGGTCACGCGGGCGCTGCCTCGATGATCGGGAACATCGGGGTGGAGACGCTGCGGACCAGCTCCAGCCCGGCCCGGCCGAGCAGTTCGCCCTGGTGGTCGAGGGTCCGCGCGCCGCCCGCGGTCAGGGTGTGCATGAGCAGGTCCATCCGGCGGGCCAGGGCGGGCACCTCGGCCTCCTGCCGCCCGGCCTCCATGATGAACAGCCGACTGTGCGGCTTCATCGCCGAGCGGACCCGGCCGAGGATGCCGACGACCTCGTCGTCGCTCCAGCTGTAGAGGATGCGCTTGAGCACGTACGCGTCGCCGCCGGGCGGGATCGGCCCCTCCAGGAAGCTGCCCGCCACCACCTCCACCCGGTCGGCGACCCCGGCGGCGGCGAACACCTCGGGGGCGTTGGCCACCACGCCCGGCAGGTCGAACAGCACCCCCCGGCTGCCCCGGACCCGGCGCAGCAGACTGGCCAGGAAACCGCCGTTGCCGCCGCCGACGTCGACGATGCTGCCGAACCGCCGCCAGTCGCAGGCCCGCAGCACCGCCAGCAACTCCATGCCGGTGACCCCGCTCATCACCTTGTCGAACGCCTCGCCGTCCTCGGGCTGGGCGCGCAGGTGGTCCCACATGGACCGGCCGTGCACCACGTCGAACGCGGGGCCGCCGGTCCGGATCGACTCGGCGAGGCCCTCCATCGCCCGGGTGCACGCGACCGGCGACAGGAAGATTTCGCGTGCCGAGTAGGGGTGCTGCTCGCGCAGCAGGTCCGACAGCGGGGTCAGCCCCACGGCGTCCGGCTCGACCAGCTCGAACACGTCCCGGGTCGCCAGGTACTCCAGCGTCTTGCGCAGTGTCGGCTCGTGCGTTCCGGTCGCCTGGGCCAGCCGGGACATCGGCACCGGCCCGTCCACCAGGTGGTCCGCCACGCCGAGCAGGCACACGGCGCGGATGGTGTACGGCAGGAGGTAGTCGCCGAGTTCGAGCAGCTTGAAGATCGAGTCGGCGTCGATGGTGCGCCTGGTGCCCACGGGTGTCTCCGTTCCTTCGCGTGAGGTGCCGACGGCCGCTGGCCGCCGGAGTCGCGCGGCGGGCGTCAGGAACCGGCCTCGTCGAACTCGGCCTGCAGCTTCCTGGACGCGAGCCGGCGCCATGCATCGGTGATCAGCTCTTGCAGTTGCGTCGGGTCGACGGTCGCCAGCTCGACGAACGTCCAACCGCTCTGCCCGTACTTGTTGTTCGGCGCCGAGAAGGTCGCCGGGTCCTGGTGGATGAGCGCCGCCTGCTCGGCGACGTCGATCCGCATCCCCATCACCCCGGGCTTGGGCAGGGTGCAGAAGATCTTGTTGTTGACCCGGAAGTCGGTCACGTCGAAGTGGGCCGACTGGTGCGCTCCGGGGAGCGACAGGGCGATACTGCTGACCGTTTCGTGGCTGACCACTGCGGACTCCTCGTCGTCGATGGAAGGCGTCACGCTAGCGCCCCTCGGGCGTGGTCGGGGTGAACTCGCCCGGATCGTCGGGCCGGAGCAGCCGTTCGGCCACCCGGTCGTGCGGATCGTCGCCGAACCCCGGGAAGGCCTCCAGCCACAGCGCGCGGCGCAACCAGCGGTGCAGCGGGAACTCCCACGTCACCCCCATCCCGCCGGTGACCTGGACGGCGGTCTCGCAGGTGCGGACGGCCGCGCCGCGCGCCACCAGCACCGCCTCGTCGACCGCCTGCGCGCCCGCCGGGGACGCCTCGTCCCCTACCAGCCAGGCCGCCCGGTACGCCAGCGACCGGGCCGACTCGGTGTCGACGTACGCGTCGGTCAGCTGGTGCGCGACGGCCTGGAAGCTGCCGATCGGCCGCCCGAACTGCTCCCGCAGCCGGGCGTGGGCGACCGCCATCTCCAGTGCGCCCGCCGCGACCCCGACCGCCTCGGCGGCCAGCAGCACCCCGCCGCGCAGCCGGGCCAGGCGGGCCACCCGCGGGGTGTCGGCCGGCTCGACGAGCAGCCGGGCCGGGGTGTCGTCCCACCGGAGCCGGGCCATCCGACGCAGCGTGTCCAGGGTGGACAGCTCCTGCACGACCAGCCCGGTCGACCCGGTGTCGCAGGCGAAGACGGCCGGTCCCTCGTCGGTGTGGGCGCGGACCACCACACAGCGCACCGCCCCCGCCTGGGGCACCGCCGGCACCTGCCCGGTGAGCAGCCAGCCCTGCCGCGACCGGGTGGCGTGCACCGTCCCCGCGCCGGTAGGCGCGGCACCCTCCGGGGCGCCGTCGGCGACGGTCGCCGGCAGGCTCAGCGGCTCCCCGGCGGCCCGCAGGTACGGCGCGGCCAGGGCGACGGTCGTCCACCACGGCGTCGGGTGCAGGCACCGCCCGCTCTCCTCGGCCAGCAGCGTCAGCTCGACCATGCCGAGGTCGTCGTCCAGCCAGCCCTGCCGGGTCAGCTCCGGCCAGGCCCCCGCCTCGCTCCCGCCGGGGCACTCCGCCAGGGCGCACACCCGCGAGGCCGGATACCGCCGCTCGA
The DNA here is from genome assembly GCF_900090265.1 of Micromonospora rifamycinica. Classification (NCBI taxonomy): domain Bacteria; kingdom Bacillati; phylum Actinomycetota; class Actinomycetes; order Micromonosporales; family Micromonosporaceae; genus Micromonospora; species Micromonospora rifamycinica. Next base: position 1,929,335 of record NZ_LT607752.1, on the reverse strand, counting down.
GGTGGTCCCGCGCGGCCCGCCGGATCTCCTGCTGCTCATCGGTGAGGGCAAAGTCCATGGTCTTCTCCGTGTCGTCGCGGGCCGGTGGTCACTGGCGGGATCTGGGCAGGCCCAGCACGCGCTCGGCGACGATCCCGCGGAGGATCTCGGAGGTGCCACCCTCGATCGTGTTCGCCCTGCTGCGCAGCCGCTGCCGCTGCCAGTACCCCTGCCAGGCGGCGTCCGCGCCGTCGAGCAGCGCGGCCGGACCCTGGACCCGCAGCGCGAGCGCGCAGACCCGCTGGTGCAGCAGCGACCATTCGAGCTTGAGGATCGACGCCTCGGCGCCGGGCTCGCCGGAGCGGCGCAGCGTGGCCAGCGACCGGTAGCCGGTGTACCGCAGCCCCTGCAGGCGCGCGTGCAGCACGGCCAGCTCGCGGCGTACCGCCGGGTCGCCCGCGGCGTCGGCCTCGCGCACCAGGCGCAGCAACCGGTCGAACTGGGCGACCAACCGGGCGGTGAGGGTGATCCCGAAGGTGCCCCGCTCGTGGGCCAGCGTGGACAGCGCCACCGACCAGCCCCGGCCCACCTCGCCCACCACGTCGGCGTCACCGACCGGCGCGTCGACCAGGACGATCTGGTTGAAGTCGGTGTCGCCGTTGAGCTGCCGCAGGGGCGACACCTTCACCCCGGGCGCCCGCATGTCCAGCAGGAAGCAGGTCAGTCCCCGGTGCTTCGGTTCGGCGGGGCCGGTGCGGGCCAGCAGCAGGCAGTGGTCGGCCAGGTGGGCGTAGGACGACCAGACCTTCTCCCCGTCGAGCAGGTAGCCGTCCGGTTCCGCCCGCCGGGCGGCGGTGCGGACCGCCGCCAGGTCCGAGCCGGCCTCCGGCTCGGAGAACCCCTGACAGAACAGGGTACGACCGGACAGGATGCCGGGCAGGTACCGCGACTTCTGCGCGTCGGTGCCGTGGGCGATGAGCGTCGGACCGACCATGTTCATGCCGATGATGTTGATGTGGTCCGGCGCCCCCGCACGGGCGGTCTCCTCGACGAAAATGGCCTGGTAGGTGGCGCTGAGCCCGCGGCCGCCGTACTCCCGGGGCCAGGTGATGCCGGCGTAGCCCGCCTCGGCCAGGTCGCGGCTCCACGCGCGCAGCTCGTCGGTGCTCCACGACCGGGACGGGTCGTCGTCCGGCAGCCGGGACCGGAGCCAGTCGCGCAGCCCCGCGCGGAACGCGGCCTCGGCCGGGTCGTCGTGCAGATTCACCGCGGTCCTCGCTTCCTGGTGCGGGTCCGGCCCCGCCTGCTGGTCGCCGTCACGCCGGGCGCACCACGAGCGGCACCCGGTCGTACGTGCGGAAGTTGAAGCGCGGCCGGCGCACCGGTTCGCCGTCGAACTCGATCGCGCTGGTGCGCCGCAGCAGCCGGTCGAACACGGCGACGCCCTCGGCGCGGGCCAGGGCGGCGCCCAGGCAGTGGTACACGCCGGCGCCGAAGCTCAGGTGCTGGTTGGGCCGGCGGCCGACGTCGAAGCGGTCCGGCTCGGGGAACTGCCCGGGATCCCGGTTCGCGGACCCGACCAGCAGGTAGAGCACCCGACCGGGGCGGACGACCCGCCCGGCCACCTCCACCGGTTCGAGCGGGCTGCGCATGGTCACCTGGATCGGCGCCTCGTAACGCAGCATCTCCTCGACGGCGGTGGCGGTGTCGACCTCGCCCGCCCGGAGCCGGGCCAGCTGGTCACGGTGCTCCAGCAGGGCGACGATGCCGTTGGTGATCATGCCCATCGACGTCTCGAAACCGGCGTAGAAGACCGTGATGGCGTTGTCGACGATCTCCTCGCGGCGCAGCCGCTGCCCGTCCGCCTCGGTGGTGGCCATCCGGGTCAGCAGGTTGTCGCCGCCGGGGCCGTCCTCGACGAGGTCGCCGAGGTACGCCCGCAGCCACCGCAACGAGCGGACCGCCTCGCTGGTGTCGCGGTCGCCGTCGAACGCGACGTCGCTGAAGGCCCGCACCAGCTGTGCCGCGTGCGGCCACAGCAGGGACCGGTCGGCCGGCGGCACCCCGAGCAGGTCGCAGATGACCGTCAGCGGGAAGGGCAGCGCGAGGTCGGCGACCAGATCCGTCCGGCCCGCCGCCAGGACGGGTTCGAGCAGGTCGTCCACGATCGAGGTCATGTGCTCGCCGAGCCGTCGGACCAGGCCGGGGCTGAACGAGCTGACCAGGACCCGGCTGGCGAGCCGGTTGCGCTGGCCGAGGTTCTGCCCGGACAGGAAGCCGCTGAGTTCCGGATCCCCGACGGTGAAACGGTAGTACTGCTCGGGTAGCGTCTTGGTCAGCCGCTGGTCCTTGAGCAGGGCGGCCACCTCGCGGTAGCCGGGTACCACCCACTGCCCCGGCCCGTTGGCCAGCACCGCGCCGGTGCGGCGCAGCCGCTCGTAGGTGGGGAACGGGTCGGCCAGCAGCTGCGGATCCGAGACGTCGAAGCTGAGCCGTGGCGCGCGAACGGCTGTCATAGGGGCCTCCCGACGGGACCGGTACGGCGTGCACGCCCCCGTCCGCCGCCGATTATTCGGGCTCCGCAAAACTCGTGTCAAGGAGTGTTTGCGGAGACTGTCGAAGTATCTTCAGAATACTCGTAACGACGCGTCCGCTGGGGTAGCGTCGCCGGCATGCGAGAGGAACCGGCTTCGGTTGGTCAACGCCTCCTGTGGCTGATGGACCACTACCGGGGGCAGCAGCACTCACTCAACGAGCAGGTGGTGTGGCACCTGCGCGGCGACTGCGACGTCGTCGCCCTGCGCCGCGCGGTGGACCGGTTGCACGAGCGGCACGAGTCGCTGCGCACGACGTTCGTCGCCCGCCGCCGCCAGCTGGTCCAGGTGGTCAACCCGCCGCGACCTGTCGAACTGCGGCAGGTGGACGTCTCGGGGCACGCCGACCCCCGGCGGGCCGCCCGCGAGCACCTGGTGACCGAGTTGTCCACCGCGGTGGACTTCGCCGTGTGGCCCACCCGGCCCACGCTGATCACCGTGGGCCCCGAACACCACGTCTTCGTGCTGACCATGCACCACTACGTCAGCGACGACTGGTCCAACGCGCTGCTCTCCCGCGACCTCCGCGCGCTCTACGCGGGCGAGGAACTGCCGGAGGTCGGCTGGCAGTACGCCACCTGGGCGGCCTGGCAGCGGGAACGGATCTCCGGGCCGGACGCGGCGGCGCTGTTCGACCACTGGCGGGGGCAGCTCGACGGGGCGCGGCTGGTCGGGCTGCCCGAGCGCGCCGAGGTCCCCCGGGGCGCCGACGAGCCGGCCTGGGTCTCGGTGGAGCTGACCATCGACCCGCACGTCACCCAGGGGCTGCACCAGCTCGCCCGCCGGCAGCGCACCACCGTCTTCCCGGTGATGCTCGCCCTGTTCTACCTGGTGCTGCACCGGGCCACCGGCCAGTGCGACCTGACGGTGGCCTCGCTGTTCGCCAACCGCAGCCGCCCGGAGGTCCGCGACACCGTCGGTTTCTTCGTCTCCATGGTGCTGCTGCGCGGTCGGGTGACCGCCGACGAGCCGTTCACCGACCTGCTGCGGCAGGTGCGCAACATGGTGATGGAGGGGCTGCGCCACCAGGAGCTGCCGGCCCAGTTGCTGCCGCCGGGGACGGTGACCGGGGAGGGCCGCACCGACGACGTCATGTTCCAGCTGCTCGGGTCGTTCGTACCGAGGGCCGACATGAGCGGCGACGAGCTGGACGACCTGGAGGCGCAGCTGGAGCGCAGCCGGTTCGCGCTGGAGTTCGTCGTCGTGCCCCAGCAGGACACCCTCACCGCCGTCCTCATGTGCGACCGGGACCGGTTCACCCCGGACTGGGCCCGGCGGCTGGTCAAGGACTACGTGGAACTGGCCGCGGCGGTCGTGGCCGACCCGCAGCTCCCGCCGTCCTGAGTGGCCCTCGGGCCGGCGGTGGCCCGGTTCGCCGGGTCCGCGTCCCGGGCTGGATCGCCGCCGGGTCCGCGTCCCGGGCTGGATCGCCGCCGGGTCCGCGTCCCGGGCCGGGTCCGCGTCCCGGGCTGGATCGCCGCCGGGTTCCGTCCCGGTCCGGCGTGACCGCGGTGGTGGTCGACGGCACGCCGTCGACCACCACCGCGATCGTCGGTCAGTCGGCCTTGGGTCGTTCCCGCAGACCGAAGGCGACGCCCTGGCTGTCGCGGCACTCGGCGAACGCGCCGTACTGGGGGCTCGGCGGCCGCAGCGGTCCCACCTCGCCGCCCAGCTCCTTGACCCGCTCGACGGCCGCGGCCAGGTCGTCCACAGCGAAGTAGACGATGATGTGCGGGGGGTCGGTGTCCGGGTGGGAGCCGGCCTCCAGGCCCGCGGGTGCGCCCGGCATCTCGATGTACGACCCGTGGGTGAGCATCGTGAACTTCCAGCCGAACAGCGCCTCGTAGAAGTCCCGGGTGCGTTCCGGAACCGGAACGGCAAACTCGATGAACGACGGTTCTCCTGCCACGGTGCCCTCCGGATGGGTGATCTGTCAGGGGAGATGTCCTAGCATCATAGGGGGCGCTGCCTCGTCTTTGACAGACACGCCAGGATACTTGCAAAGACGAGTACCGGTGGTCGACCGACCGGCCACCGTGGTAGCCGCCGCGGCCACCCGGCCCGTCGGCCCGCACCACCGGCCCCCCGGGGCCACGCGAACGGAGGGCACCGCAATGACCGTTTCGACCGACGAGTCCACCAGCCTGCGACAGGCACGCGAGATCGCCGACGAGGTGTTCTTCCCGGCCGCGCTGGCGGTCGACAGCGCCGACCGTGTCCCCCTGTCCCACCTGGACCTGCTCGCCGAGCGCGGCTTCTACGGACTGGCCGCGCCACCCGAGTTCAACCGCCTCGACCTGCCGGGCTTCCCCGCCGTGTGCCGGGCCATCGAGACCCTCGCCAGCGGCTGCCTCACCACCACGTTCCTCTGGGCACAGCACCACAACGCGGTGATGGCGGCGGCCAACACCGGCAACGCCGCGCTCCGGGAGGCCTGGCTTGAGCCGCTGGCCACCGGCCGCCGCCGGGCCGGGCTGGCGATCGGCGCGGCGGTCCGGCCCGGCCCGGCGGCGCTGTCGGCCACACCGGTCGACGGCGGCTTCCTGTTCACCGGCGACGCGCCCTGGGTGAGCGGCTGGGGGCTGGTCGACACGATCTACGTGGCGGCCCGGCAGCCCGACGACACCCTGGTGTTCGCGCTGGTGGACGCCGCGAGCAGCGACACCCTCACCGTCGAGCCGCTGCGGATGTCGGCGGTGAACGCCAGCAGCACCGTGACGGTCTCCTTCACCGAGCACTTCGTACCCGCCGACCGGGTCACCAACCAGATGCCGCTGGAGGCGTGGCGGCAGCGGGATCCGGCGACGCTGCGCTTCAACGGCTCGCTCGCGCTCGGCGTCGCCGACCGGGCGATCGAGCTGGCCGACGAGCCGACGTTGCGCCCGCAGCTCGACGCCGCCCGCGACGGTCTCGACACGGCCGACCCCGGGACCATGCCGGCCGCCCGGGCCGCCGCCTCGGAGCTGGCGCTGCGGGCCAGCGCGAACCTCGCCGTGACCGCCGGCAGCCGCGCCGTCCTGCTCGACGAGCACGCCCAGCGGCTGGTCCGCGAGGCGACCTTCCTGCTGGTCTTCGGCTCCCGCCCGGGCATCCGCGACGCCCTGCGCACCGCCTTCACGACCACCGCCTGACCCCCCCGGCGGCACCCCGCCGACCGGGCGACGGGCGGACGGATCCGCCGCCGCACCGGCGGTCCGGTGCCCGCGACGCGTACGACCGGCGTCGCGGGCCCGGACCGGTCACCGCATGTCGTCGATCAACCGGGCCACCGCCCCGGCGTGTTCCCCGTCGACCACGGTGAAGTGGTCGGCCTCCAGCATGTGCAGCCGGACCGGGAGCTGGGCGGCGGCGTGCCGCAGCGGCGACAGGTAACCCGACGCCGGGCCGACGAGCCCCCGTGACGCCTCCACCACGTCCACCTCCACCCCCTCCTCGGCGACGATGGAGTACCGCAGCAGCGCCCGGGTGTTGGCCTCGAACACCCCGTACATCGCCTGCAGCTCGGCGTACGACCAGGCGGTGAGCTCCTTGAGCTGCGGGGGCGGCGAGGCCCACGTCCGGCGGAGCGTCTCCAGGGCGGCGTTCGGGGCGCACGGATCGCTGGCCACCTCCACCGGCGTGCCGACCAGGTTGTGCAGGAACGCCCTGACGAGGGACGCGTCGTCGACGGTGCGGTGGCCGCCGCAGCCCACCCACGGGTCGATGAGCAGCACCGCGCACCGCCGGCCCTGCCGGTGCAACTGCCGTGCCATCTCGTACGCCACCACGCCGCCCAGCGACCAGCCGGCCAACCGGAGCGGCCGGTCCGGCGGCTCGTCGCCCAGCTCCGCAGTGAGCTCCGCGAGATAGCGGGTGGCCAGCTCCTCGATGGTCACCCCCGGCTGCGGCGGGGACGGCGCGGTCAGGCCCAGCACCCGGTACCGCTCGCCCAGCTCGGCGACCAGGGGGCGGTAGCACAGCAGGTCACCGCCGACCGGATGCACCAGGACCAGCGGACGCTGCCCGTCGTCGGAGAGGACGACCAGGCTGCGCGTCGGCTCCGGGCGGCAGGCGGCGTCGAGGACGGCGGCGAGCTCGGCGACGGTGCCCGAGGTGTAGAGCGTGGCCAGCGGCAACCGCCGCCCGAACTCCTGCTCGATGCGGTTCATCAGGCGGGCCGCCAACAGCGAGCTGCCACCGTAGGCGAAGAAGCCGACGGAACGGCCGACCTCCGGCACCTCCAGCAGCTCCTGCCACACCGTGGCCAGGCTCCGCTCGGTGTCGGTGCGGGGCGCGTCGTCGCCGACCTGCGGGGCCGCCCCCACGCCGGCCGCCCGCTCGGCCAGCTCCCGCCGGTCGACCTTGCCGTTGGCGGTCAGCGGCAGTCGCTGCCCCACGTCGATGCTGCGCGGCACCATGTAGCCCGGCAGGCGGGACGTCAGGTGTTCGGTCAGCTGCGGGACCAACTCGCCGGCCGGTTCCGGCGAGGCCACGAAGGCGACGAGCGACACGGCTCGGCCGTCGGTACGGGTGACCACGGCCGCGTCGCTGACCGCCGGGTGCGCCAGCAGCGCGGCCTCGATCTCGCCGAGCTCCACCCGGAAGCCGTTGACCTTGACCTGCGGGTCCTCCCGGCCGAGGAACTCCAGCGTGCCGTCGGGCCAGTAGCGGGCCCAGTCACCCGTGCGGTAGATCCGTTCCTGCTGCCGCGGGTGCACCAGGAACGACGCGGCGGTCAACTCCTCGTCGCCCAGGTAGCCCACGGCGAGGCCGCGCCCGCCGATGAACAGCTCACCGGGCACCCAGTCGGGGCGGTCCCGCAACCGGGCGTCGAGCACCTGGAAACGCTGGTTGCGCAGCGGATGGCCGTACGGGATCGAGATCCAGTGCGACGGCACCCGCACCGGCACCGGGTGGTAGTTGGACCAGATGGACGCCTCGGTCGCACCCCCGAGACTGGCGCACGCCGCGTGCGGGGCGATCTCGGCCAGCTCCGCGCCGAGGTTGATCGGCACCCAGTCGCCGCTGACCATCGCCAGCCGCAGCTCGCCGAGCGGGGGACGACCGCTGGTGCGGACGAACTCCACGAACATCGCCAGGTAGGCCGGCACGCTGTTCCACACCGTCACCCCGGTGGCCTGACACAGCTCGTAGAGGTGGGTGACCTCCCGTTCCTGCCCGGCGGTCGGGACGACCACCGCCCCGCCCGCGGCGAGCATCCCGAACACGTCCCACACCGACAGGTCGAACGTGTAGTCGGAGACGGCGAGCACCCGGTCGCGGGGGCTGAGCCCGAACCGCTCGTTGATGTCGACGAGGGTGTTGACGACACTGCCGTGCGAGATCATCACGCCCTTCGGCGTGCCCGAGGTGCCGGAGGTGAAGATGACGTACGCCAGCGAGTCCGGGCTGACCTCCACCGCCGGAGCCGCCGCGCCGTCCTGCCGGGCGACGGCGGTGGCGATGTCGACGGTCCGCGCGCCCGGGTACGGCTCCTCACCCTGGACGCTGCGGTCGGCCAGCAGCACCCGCAGTCCGCAGATCTCGGCCACCTGCTCACGCCGACGCCGGGGCCACTGGGGCGAGACCGGCACGTACGCCGCGCCGGCCATCAGCACCCCGAGCAGGGCGGTGATCTGGTGTGCCCCGCGGAGCGCCTGCACGCCGACCAGCTCGCCCGGCCGGACCCCGGCCTCGACCAGCTCCGCGGCGAGGGCGTTGGCCCGGTCGGCGAGCTGGGCGTAGGTGATCTCCCGGCCCTCGGCGATCACCGCGGGCCGGTCCGGCTGCCGTTGCGCCTGCTCTGCGAAGAGCTGGTGCATGGTGGCCACCCGGGCCGGGGCGGCGGTGTTGTTGACCTGCTCGCGGATCTTCAACTGGGCCGCCGGGGTGAGGTCGAACGACTCCGTCTCCCACGCCGCGTCCTCGGTGGCCAGCCGGACGAGCAGGGACCGGTAGGCCGCGAACATGTCGTCGATCATGCCGGCCGGGTACAGGTCGTCAGCGCTGTCCCAGGTGGTGACGAGGGCGTTGCCGGCCACGAACACCTGGTGGTCCAGCGCGACCTGGGGGGTCCGCACCCGGCCCTCCAGCCGCTGCCAGCCGAGGTGCTCCAGGAAGACCCCGCTGTCCGGCTCCCCGACGCCGAGCATGCTGGTGAAGACCACCGGCATCAGCGCGTTGCGGGCGTTGCCCGTCCGCTGGTTGAGCTGCCGGATGACGGAGACCCCGCCGAAGGACGAGTGCGCCATGTCCTGGAGCAGCTGCCGACGCCAGGCCCGGGCCCGGTCGAGGAAGGTGTCGCCCGGACTCTGCCGGCACTCCATCAGCAGGGTGCTGCTGAAGTTGCCGATGAGCTTGTCGACCTCCGGGTGGAAGGGCAGCCGGTCGCCGTACATGATGTTGATGGTGAAGTCGGCGTTCTTGGACCAGTGCCGCAGCACCTCGCAGAAGGCCGTGCCGAGCACCATCGTGCCGGTGAGCCGGTTCTTCCTGATCCGCGCGGCCAGGCCGACCCACTGCTCCGGGGTCAGCTTGAAGACCCGACGCACCAGGCGGGGGCTGGGATCGCTGGTCGTCCGGCGGCGGGGCAGCTCCGGCGCGGCGGGCAGGCTGTCCAGCCGGTCCAGCCAGTACCGACGGGCCTGCTCGTGCGCGTCGCTCTCGGTGCGTCGCTCGCACTCGTTGCGGTACTCCCGGAAGGTGTACCGCAGCGGGGGCAGGGACTCACCGTTCAGCAGTGCCCGCAGCTCCTGGGCGAAGATCTCACCCGAGAAGCCGTCGATGGCCAGCAGCCGCGCGCACACCTGCACCACGACGTGGGTGTCCAGCGCGAAGACGAAGATCTCGAACGGAGCGTGCCCGACGCGTCGCGGTGGCCCCTCGTCGTAGCAGCGCTCGCGGTTGCGGGTGAGCAGCCGCCGGCAGAACTGTTCCGGCTGACCACGCAGCGACCGGTAGGTCAGCGGCACCGGCAGCTCGTCCTGGACGTGCAGCAGGCCCGCCTCGTCGAACGACGCGCGGAGCATCTCGTGCCGGGCCATGAGCTGGTGCAGGGCCGCGCTGAACGCCCGGACGTCCAGCTCCTGGCAGGCGTACTCCTCGAAGAAGAGGGCGGGGCCGCCGAGCTGGAAGTTGCCCAGCTCGCCGAGCAGGTACGCGTACTGCAGGTCGCTCAGCGGCGCCGAACGGGCGCCCACGGCGTCCGCGCGGGACGGTGCCAGCGGCGGGGCCGGTGGGGCGCTGGCGGAGGAGGGGTGGTGCTCCGATCTGGCGATGTCCATGACGTTCCCTCTGGGTGCGGGTTGAACGAAGCGGTACGAATGCCCCGCCGGAGGTGCGCTCCGGACAGTCTCTGGAGTACGGCCGACCAGTGAGGCCTGGTGGCCGGGCGAGGGAGAGCGGTGCGCCGGCTACCGGGCGGCGGCCCTCAGTTCGTCCACCACACCGGCCAGCTCCGCCGGGGTGGGCCGGTCGAAAACCTCGATCATCGGTAGTTGCACGCCGAAGACGATGTTCACCCAGTGCACGATGGCCGCCGCCGCCATCGAATCGCCTTCGAGATCGTCGAAGAAGTCGGTGTCCGGCCCCACCGGGCGACCGGAAACGTTCTTCCAGATGTCGAGCATCTGCTCTTCGCTTGTCACGATGCCTCCCCACAACGTGCCCGGTCGCCGAGCGCGGCCGGTGCTCACCTCGAAGCAGGTGCCGGCCCCCACTGGTGGCTGCCGAGGTCATTGACCAGTGTTTTTGTTTCGAGAAAGGCGTCTACGCCCGCTCTGCCCATTTCCCGTCCCCAACCCGAGGCCCGCATCCCGCCGAAGGGCAGCGCCGGATCGAGCACGTGCCAACTGTTGATCCACACGGTGCCGGCGCGCAGCCGGCGGCCGACCTGGTGCGCCAGGCCGAGATCGCGGGTGAAGACGCCGGCGGCGAGCCCGTACGGGCTGTCGTTCGCCATCGCCACCGCCTCCTGCACCGTGTCGAAGGGCTCTGCCACCAGCACCGGGCCGAAGACCTCCTCCCGGACCACCGGCGCCTGCGGGTCGGCGCCGGTCACCACGGCCGGAGCGAGGAAGTAACCGGGCGAGTCCGGCGGGTGGCCGCCGGTGACCTGTGCCCCGCCGTCACGGGCCGAGCGCAGGTAGGACAGCACCCGCACCCGGTGCTCCGCGGAGATCAACGGACCCATGTCCGTGTCCCGGTCCAGACCGTCGCCGAGCCTGATCGCCGCGGCCCGTTCCCGGATGCCCGCCACGACCTCGTCGAAGACCGGCCGCTGCACGTACAGCCGGGAACCGGCCACACAGGTCTCGCCCTGGTTGTAGAAGATCGCGTGGGCCGCGCCCGCCACCGCCTGTGGCAGGTCGGCGTCGCTGAACACGATGTTCGGTGACTTGCCGCCCAGCTCCAGGGTCACCCGGCGGAAGTCGACCGCCGCGGCCCGGACGATGTCGCGGCCGACCTCGGTCGATCCGGTGAAGGTGATCTTGTCGACCCCGGGGTGCGCGGCGAGCGCCGCACCGGTGCCGGCGTCGCCGGTGACGACGTTCAGCACCCCCGGCGGCAGGCCGGCCTCCTGGGTGAGCCGGGCCAGCGCCAACGCGGACAGCGGCGTCTGCTCGGCGGGCTTGAGCACCACGGTGCAGCCCGCCGCCAGGGCGGGTGCCACCTTGGCCGCCGCCATGTAGAGCGGGAAGTTCCACGGCACGATGGCCGCCACCACACCCACCGGCTCCGGCACGGTCAGCGCGAGGTGCCGCTCCGGGCTGCCGGTGTAGAGCGGGACGTGCTCACCGTTCAACCGGCCGGGCCAGCCGGCCATGTAGTGGAAGACCGCCGCGGCGGCCGGCACGTCGCCGGCCCGGGCCACCCGCAGCGGCTTGCCGTTGTCGAGGCAGTCGAGCATGGCCAGCCGGTCGGCGTGGTCCAGGATGAGGTCGCCGATCCGGTGCAACAGGCGCGACCGGGCGGCCGGAGACATCCGGTGCCATCGGGAGCCGGGCCGACCGGCGACCCCCGCCGCGGCGACGGCACGGCTCACGTCGGAGGCACCGGCATGCGCAACCGTCGCTAGTGTCTCTCCGGTAGAGGGACGAAACGACGTTAACAGACGGTGGTTGTCAGCGGGCGTCCACTTGCCTCCGATGAACAGCTCGTGAGGCATATCCTCCAGACAGGACAAATGTAGCCTGTCGGTGTGTGTGGTCGCCGACATGCGAGAGACGCTAGCGCAAATACCAGCCTCGGCATACCCTCGATCGGACTTAACTGATGGCGCGAGTGTTGCCAGGTACAGGGTCTGCGGGCGAGAGCATCGGGGTGCATGATGAGATATCCGCGGAGTGTTTATCACGTCTTTGACAGGATACTTGCCAAGAAGCGTGGCAGACGGAGTTGGCCGGCCAGCTTCGCCGATCGGCTGACCCATCCGGTGCCCGGTTCCCCGGCGGTCCGCAAGCTGATCGCCGAGGGTGGGATGCGACCCGACCTCAGCCAGGTCGACCAGATTCCCGTTCACCCCGGCGTGGACGAACTGCCACCCGCCGGCCCCGGCGAGGTGGTGGCGACGTGGGTCGGGCACGCCTCGTACGTGCTCCAGATCGGTGGCCTCGTCGTGCTCACCGATCCGGTCTGGTCCCGGCGCATCCCCGGGGTGCGGCCCCGGTTCACCCCGCCCGGCCTGCGCTGGGAGGCCCTCCCGCCGGTGGACGCCGTGGTCATCAGTCACAACCACTTCGACCACCTCGACGCGCCGACCATCCGCCGGCTGCCGCGGCACGTCCAGATGCTGGTCCCCGGCGGGCTGGGCTGGTGGTTCCGCCGGCTCGGGTTCACCGCCGTCACCGAGCTGGACTGGTGGGAGAGCGCCCGCCTCGGCGCGGTGGAGTTCCAGTTCGTCCCGGTGCACCACTGGAGCCGCCGGACCCTCTTCGACGGCTGCCGCAGCCTGTGGGGCGGGTGGATGCTGACGACCGACGCCGACCCGGCCCTCGACGCCGCGCCCCAGCGCGTCTTCTTCGCCGGGGACTCCGCCTACGGACCGTACTTCGCCGAGATCGGGCGTCGCTGCGGCCCGCCGGACCTCGCCCTGATGCCGGTCGGCGCGTACCTGCCCCGCTGGTTCATGAAGCCGCTGCACATGAGCCCGGCGGAGGCGGTACGCGCCTGCGGCGACCTGGCCGCCCAGCGGATGGCCACCATGCACTGGGGCACCTTCGCGCTCTCCGCCGAGGCGCCGCTGGAGCCGCTGCACCAGGCCCGGCAGGCGTGGCAGGCCAGCGGGCGGGCCGCCGAGGACCTGTGGGACCTGGCGGTGGGCCAGAGCCGCACCCTGCACCGCACCCCGGCCGTGCCGGCCGCCGACTGAGCGGCGGCCGGCACGGCCGGCGGCCCGCGACGCCGGGCGGCGTACCCGTCGGCGTCGCGGGCCGGTCGGTGTCGGCGGCCGGTCGGTCAGTCGCCGGCGTGTCCCGGGGTGGCCCGCCCGGCGGCGGCACGACGCGCGAAGAACCGCTTCGGTGCCAGCGCGGACCGGTACGGCAGCAGCAGCGGGAGCCGGTCGCCGACCCGCTGCCGCCAGATGAAGAACTCGCCGCCCTTGTCGCCGAACGGGGCGGGCAGGAACTTGGGCTGGTTGACCGTGACGAACGCCAGCTCCGTGAACTCCGTCTGGCGACGCAGCACCAGGTCACGCAGGATCTTCCCGCCGGTGTGGCTGGCCGCGATCCCGCTGCCGGTGTACCCGTGGCCGTAGACCATGCCCGAGTCGGTCCGGCCGAACTGCGGGATGAAGCTGTGGCTCCAGCTGATCAACCCGCCGTTGCCGTGGCTGAACCGCACGTCGCGCCACTGCGGGAAGAACTCCCGGAACGACTCGCCCAGCTTGTCGAACGCCTCGTCGTTGCGGCGGTGGCGGGGATCGGTGTCCCGGTTGCCGAACATGTACCACAGGCCGCCGGCCCAGAGCACCCGGTTGTCGGCCGTCAGCCGGGCCGCGGTGGAGAACGACAACGAGTTCGCCACCCCCTCCCGCCCCGGCCAGGCGACCCGGCCCAGCTGCTCGTCCGTCAGCGGCTCGGTGACCAGCAGGTAGTTCCACACCGGCATCTGGCGCGCGTACAACTCGGGGAACGCCCCCTGCATCGCCTCGGTCGCCACGACCACCTGGTCGGCGGTGATCGTGCCGTGCGGGGTGGTGATCCGCCACTTCCCGTCGACCTTCTCGATCGTCTGCGCCGGGGTCTGCTCGTGCAGCAGCACACCCTGCTCCTGCACCACCCGGGCCAGCCCGCGCACCAGCCGGTACGGGTTGAGCAGCGCGCCGCTGACCTTCAGCGCGCCGAGGACGGACGGCGAGCCGATCCGCTCCTGCGCCTGCTCCCGGTCGAGCAGGCGGAACGAGGTCACCCCGGCCCGCTGGGCGCGCTTGATCTGCAACTCCAGCCGGGCGAGCTGTTTGGTGTCGGTGGCCACCTGGAGGATGCCGGTGTTCTCGTACTGGGCGTCGATGCCGTTCTGCCGGCAGAACCGGCCGATCTCCAGGATCGACCGGGCGACCGCCCGGTACACCCCACCGGCCTTCTCCGCCCCGTAGTACCAGAGCATCCGGCGCAGCACCTTGCCGGCGGTCATCTGCACGAACCCGGCGTTCATCCCGGAGGCCCCGTCGCCGACGAACTTCGCCTCCACCACCCGCACCGACATGCCCGGTTCGGCCTGCTTGAGGAAGTGCGCCGCCCACAGGCCGGTGTAGCCCGCGCCGACGACGCACACGTCACAGGAGGCGTCGCCGTCCAGCGGCGGGCCGACCTCGGTGGGTTCGGTGGAGTGCCAGTACATCTCCGTGGACAACTGCGCCATGCGGGTCTCCTTAACTGCTGTCGCGGGGGTGGGCGGGTGACGCGTCACGCGGGGCGGACGGCCAGCGGAAGGCGCTCGAAGGAGCGCAGGCTTCCGTGCTGGCGGCGCAGGGCGTCGCCGTCGAGCGCGATGTCGCGGAACCCGGTGGCGAGCGCGGTGAACGTCAGCTCGCCCATCAGCCGGGCCAGCGCGGTGCCCAGGCAGTGGTGCAGGCCGCCGCCGAAGCCCAGGTGCGGGTTCGGGGCACGGGACAGGTCCAGCTCCGCCGGCCGGTCGAAGACCGCCGGGTCGCGGTTGGCCGCGCCGAGCAGCAGCATCACCGACCGGCCCGCCCGGATCTTGTGGCCGCCGATCTCGATCGGCTCCCGGGCCACCCGGATCGCGTTCTGGATCGGCGAGTCGAACCGGAGGAACTCGTCGACCGCCGGGCGGACCAGGGTCGGATCCCGGCGCAGCCGGTCCAGCTGGTCGGGGTGCCTGAGCAACGCCGTGCAACCGTTGGAGACCAGTCCCATGGTCGTCTCGAACCCGGCGTGGAACAGGAACAGCAGATTGTCGACGATCGTCGCGACGTCGCCCCGCTGTCCGGGCGGGGTCGCCGCGACCATACCGGCCAGGGTGGTTTCGCCGGCGGGCGCGTCACGCAGCAGCGCGGTCACGTACCCGCGCAGCCAGGCGACGGCGGCGTCCACGCCGTCGCGCTCGTCGGGGCGGAGGTTGGCCGCGTCGAAGACCCGGGCCAGGTCGATCACCCGGGGCAGCACCTCCTCCCGGTCGGCGTCGGGGATGCCGATCAGCCGGCAGATCACCGTGACCGGCAGCGGCACCGCCAGCTCCGCGACGAGGTCGAGGCGACCGGCCTCGCGGGCCGGGGCGAGCAACCCGTCGACCAGCGCGGCCACCGCCGGGGTCATCGCCCGCACCTGGGGTGTGCCGAACGCCTGGCCGAGGATCCGGCGGGCGTGGGTGTGCTCCGGCGGATCCTGGGTGAGCACGATGCGGGAGGGGAACTCGGCGGCCGGTCCGTCCCCCAGGGTCAACCGGATGAACTCCCGGGGGAAGTGGCTGGCGAGCCGGCCGTCGCGGAGCAGGGCGCTGACCGCGGTGTGGTCGACCACCAGCCACTGGCCGAACTCGCCCCGCAGGACCGGCCCCAGGGCACGCAGCCGCTCGTACTCCGGATAGGGGTCGTCGGCGCAGGCCAGGTCGACCGCGGCGATCCGGGGCCGGGCGGCGGCATCGGGCAGCGTCACTGCTGCCCGCCGACCCGCTCGGCCCGCCGGGCCCGGTGGTGCTCCCGCATCCGCTGCATGAAGTAGTCGGCGTTGAGCCAGTACAGCTCCAGCCAGATGTTGTCCGGATCGCGCAGCCACACACCGTGCCCGGCCTCCAGGAACAACTCCTGCACCCCGCCGTGCTCGACGCCCACCGAGTCGAGGTGCGCCACCCAGGTGTGCAGGTCCTCCCGCTCGGGGACGTGGAACGCCAGGTGGTGCAGCCCCACCCGGCGCTCGTCGAACGGCTCGGCGACCGGCCGGTCGCCCTGCCCGAGGACGATCGAGGTCAGCGCCCGGGAGTGCAGCAACGTCCGGAAGGTGAAGCCCGACTCGACCGGCCGGGCGTCGCGCACGACGGTGAACCCCAGCGCCCGGCAGTACCACTCGGTGCTGCGGTCGAGGTCACGGACGGTCAGGTTGATGTGGGTGCCGCCGTTGAGCGGCGGTGCGACGTCGTTGGCCACGGGGTTCCTCTCGGGAAAGACGGTCACAGGACGGTTCGCATGACGGCACCCGCCAGCGGCGCCGTACGCCGGAACCGGTCCTCGTACCGGTCCGCGACGGTGGCCAGCGCGCTGACCCCGCGCACGCCGATGGTCCGCAACGGTTCCGGCTCCCAGCGGCGCGACCGGTGCCCGGTCCAGAACAGCCGGGTCTCGGGTCGTTTCACCCCGGTCACCAGGGCGGCGAGCGTACGGCCGGCGAGGTTGCTCAGCGCGATGCCCTCGCCGCCGTAACCACCGGCGTGACCGAGGCCGCTGTCGCGGTCGTACACCACCGCCGGCTCGCCGTCGCGGTGCAGCCCGTACGCCCCGCTCCAGCGGTGACTCACGGGCACGTCGGCCAGGGCGGGGAAGCTCTCGGCCAGGGACTCGCGCAGCCGGGCGAAGACCCGCCCGCCGGAACCGTCGGCGGCGTCCGGCCGGGAACCGGCGCGGTAGCCGGCGCCCCGGCCGCCCACCAGCAGCCGGTCGTCGGCGGTGCGCTGGAAGTAGGCGAACTGGTGGCGGGAGTCGGCGACGGTGACCCGGTCCCGCCAGCCGGCCGCGCGCCAGCGCTGCTCCGGCAGCGGTTCGGTGGCCAGCAGCCGGGAGATCACCGGCAGCACCCGGCGGGCGTGCCCGGCCAGACCGGCGGTGTACGCCTCGGTGGCGCACAGCACGCTACGGGCGTGGATCGTGCCCCGGTCGGTGACCACCACACCGGGGCGCAGGGCGAGCGCCCGGGTGCCCTCGACGAGGGTGACCCCGCGCCGCTCCACCGCCCGCGCCAGCCCGGCCGCGATGACCGCCGGCTGCACCGCGGCGCACTGCGGCGTGAAGCCGCTCAGCAGCGCCCCGGCGACGCCGACCCGCTCGGCGGTCTCGGTAGCCGACAGCAGCGTCATGTCGGTGATGCCGAGCTGGTGGCGCATGTCCTGCCAGGCGCGCAGCCGGGCCACCTGCGGCGGGGTACGGGCCACGTAGAGCGAGCCGTCCCGCCGCCACCCGCAGTCGACCTCCTCGGCGGCGAGGACCCGTTCGATCTCGTCGAGCGTGCGCTGGCCGGCGCGGTAGAACCGCATGGCGTCCATCGGGCCGTAGCGCCGCACGAGGTTGGCCAGCAGGGCGGGCATCTCCGTGGTGCACCAGCCGCCGTTGCGTCCGCTGGCCCCGTACGCCACGTGCTCCGCCTCCACCACCAGCACGGACAGCTGTGGCGCCAGCTCGGTCAGGTAGTAGGCGGTCCACAGGCCGGTGAAGCCGGCGCCGATCACGACCACGTCGGCCCGCGCGTCGCCGGCCAGGGCCGGGCGCACCGTCCGCAGGGACGCGGGCAGGGTGTCCAGCCAGAGGCTCGCCGGTCGGGCCTGGTCGGGGGAGGGCGTCATGCCGGGCCGCCGTTACCGACCGGCGGCGGTGGTCAGGTCGCCGAGGACCGCCGCGGCCAGTGCCCGCTTGTCGACCTTGCCGACGTTGGTCAGCGGCAGCGCCTCGACGACCGCCAACCGGTCCGGCAGCTTGTAGTCGGCCAGGCCGCGGTCCCGCAGCAGCTTGCGCAGCTCCACCAGGCTGGGCGGCGGACCGTCGGCGACGACGACCGCACAGGTCTTCTCGCCGAGCTGCCGGTCGGGGACCGGGACGACCGCCGCCGCGCGGACCCGTTCGTGGGTGAGCAGGTGCCCCTCCACCTCGTCGGCCATCACCTTCTCGCCACCCCGGTTGATGACGTCCTTGATCCGCCCGGAGATGACCAGACGGCCCTCGGGATCGATCCGGGCCAGGTCGCCGGTCCGCAGGAAGCCGTCGGGGGTGAAGGTCGTCCGGTTGTGCTCGGGTACGGCGAAGTAGCCGCGCAGCGTGCACGGCCCGCGCGCCAGCAGCTCGCCGACCTCGCCCGGCGCGACGGGCCGGCCGGTCGCGTCGACGACGAGCAACTCGTCGTCGGCGCACATCGGGGTGCCCTGGGTGGTCGCCGCGGCCTCGTCGCCGTCGTCGGGGCGGGTGAAGCAGAGCACCCCCTCGGCCATGCCGAACCAGTGGGTGAGCGTGGCGCCCAGGGCCGGGCGGACCGCGCGGGCGAGGTCGGGGTGCAGGACCGCCCCGCCGACCTCGATGACCAGCTCGGGCAGGTGCACGTCGAAGATCGGGGCGGTCTCCACCCACAGCGACAGCACGGCCGGCATGACGGTGGTGAGGGTGACCCGTTCCTGGGCCATCAGCGGGAAGACCTCGTCGGGGCTGGGGCTGGACGCCAGCACCGCCCGGCCGCCGACCCGCAGCGCGCCGAACACCCCGGGGCACCCCAGGGCGGCGTTGTGCGCGACCGGCACCGCCGCGAGGTAGGCGTGCCGGTGGTCGAAGGACATCGCCCCGGCGGTGGCGCGCAGCTGGAAGGCGTAGTCGTCGTGGGTGCGGGGGATCAGCTTCGGCAGCCCGGTCGTCCCGCCGGAGAGCAGGAAGAACGCCACGTCCTGCGGGTCGGGTCGGGGCAGCTCCCGGGCCGGGGCGCGCACCTGCGACCAGGCCAGGAACGGCCCGGGATCCCCGACCACCAGCACGTGTCGCAGGGTGGGGCAGGCGTCGCGGACCTCCTGCGCCACCGCGCGGTGGTCCACTCCGGGCGCCCGGTCGCCGGTGACCAGGGCGACCGCCCCGACGTACTGCGTCAGGTAGGTCAGCTCGGCCCGGCGGTGCGCCGGCAGGGCCAGCACCGGCAACGCGCCCAACCGGAACAGCGCCACGCAGGTGACCAGGAACTCGACGGTGTTGGGCAGCTGCACGACCACGCTGTCGCCGGGGCGTACGCCCAGTTCGGACAGGCCCGCCGCCAGCTCGTCGGCGCGGGCGTCGAGTTCGCCGTAGGTGTGCCGACCGTGCCGGGTGACCACGGCGGCGCGGCCGGGGTCACGGGCCTCACCGGCCCAGTCGGCCCACGGCCGGAACAGGTCGCCGAGGACCTCGCCACGCCAGTAACCGGCCTCGCGGTATCGGTCGACGAACTCCGCCGGCCAGGGGGTGAAGCCTTCACGAACAGCCACGGGGCCTCCCGTACGCCGATCACCTGGGGTGTCCGTAGGCACGGTAGCGACGCTCCAGAAGACACACAAGGGTCTGTGCAAAGACGATGCTCGTATTTTCCAGATACGAGTCCCTGCACTACCGTGGAAGGCAAGTTGCCGGGACCGGGAGAGGACGGCCGCGATGCGGGTACGTGTGGACTTTGACAGCTGTGACAGCAACGGCCTCTGCGCCGCCGAGGCGCCGACGGTCTTCGAGGTACGCGACGACGACTTTCTCTACGTGCTCCAGGAGAACCCGCCGCAGGAGCTGTGGCCGGAGGTGACCCGGGCCGCCAACGCCTGCCCGAAGTTCGCCATCACCCTGGAGGAGCGGTGACCCCTGAGGACCGCGAACCGGTGGTCGTCGCCGCGGTCCGTACCCCGATCGGCAGGCGCGGCGGCGCGCTGGCCGGGCTGAAGGGCGTCGAGCTGCTCCGGCACGTGCTGCGGGCGGTCGTCGACGAGGCGGGCATCCCGCCCGACGCCGTGGAGCAGGTGATCGGCGGCTGCGTCACCCAGGCCGGCGAGCAGAGCCTGAACGTCACCCGCAACGCCTGGCTGAGCACCGGCTGGGATCCCGCGGTCGGCTGCACCACCGTGGACACCTCGTGCGGCTCCGCCCAGCAGGCCAACCACCTCGTCGCCGCGCTGATCGGCAGTGGCGCGATCGACGTCGGCATCGCCTGCGGGGTCGAGTCGATGAGCCGCGTCCCGATCGGCGTCAACCTCTACAACGGACCCGGTCACTACAAGACCGCCGACTACCCGTGGGACGACCCGCCGAAGGCGCAGTTCGGGGGTGCCGAGCGGATCGCCGCCCGGCAGGGCCTCACCCGGGCCGACGTCGACGCGTACGGGGTGCTCTCCCAGGCCCGCGCGGCGGCGGCCTGGGCGGCCGGACACTTCGACCGGGAGGTGGTCGGGATCGACGCGCCGGTGCCGGGCGACGACGGCGGCGCCGGCCACCGTCGGGTCGACCGGGACGAGGGGCTGCGCGCCACCACGCTGGAGGGGTTGGCCGCGCTCCGGCCGAACGTGCCCGACGGGGTGCACACCGCCGGCACCACCTCGCAGGTCTCCGACGGCGCGTCGGCGATCCTGTGGATGTCCCGCGCCCGGGCCCGCGCGCTGGGACTGCGGCCCCGGGCGCGGCTGGTCGCCCAGGTGGTCACCGGAGCGGATCCGTACTACCTGCTCGACGGGCCGGTGGCGGCGACCGGCCGGGCGCTGGAACACGCCGGCATGGCCCTGGCCGACCTCGACCTGATCGAGGTCAACGAGGCGTTCGCGGGCGTGGTGCTCAACTGGACGCAGCGGCACGACACCGACCTGGAGCGGGTGAACGTCAACGGCGGGGCGATCGCGTTGGGCCACCCCCTCGGTTCCAGCGGCACCCGCCTGCTGGTCACGGCGCTGCACGAGCTGGAGCGGCGGGACGCGCAGACGGCGCTGGTCACCATGTGCTGTGGGGGCTCCCTGGGCACCGCGACGATCCTGGCGCGGGTGTGACGTGCGGCGCGAGGAGTTCTACCGGGAGGCCCGCGACGACCTCGACGGCCCCCTGCACGGCCTGTCCGTGCTGGACGTGACCAAGGTGTGGTCCGGCCCGCTGGCCACCAGCCTGCTCGCCGACATGGGGGCGGACGTGCTCCGGGTCGAGCTGCCGTACGGCCGCGACGGCGAGGTGCCGCCGGAGATCCCCGGCACGGGCCTGTCGTGGTTCCGCGAGACGGTGAACCGGAACAAGCGCAGCGTGGGCCTGGACCTGCGGCAGCCCGCCGGCCGGGAGGCCTTCCTCGGGCTGGTGCGCGACGCGGACGTGGTGGTGGAGAACTACAAACCCGGCACGCTGGACGGCTGGGGGGTCGGCTACGCCGACTGCCGCCGGGTCCGGCCGGACGTCGTGTTCGTCTCCATCACCGGTTGGGGCCAGTTCGGCCCGGACGTGGACCGGCCGGCGTACGACCCGGTGGTGCAGGCCGCGAGCGGCTGGATGGCGCTCAACGGCGACCCGGCGGGCCGTCCGGTGCGGGCGCCGACCTTCCTCGCCGACGAGCTGGCCGGCCTGCACGCGGCCGTCGGGGCGCTGGCCGCCCTGGCCCACCGCGACCGCACCGGGGAGGGCCAGCACCTCGACGTGGCCATGCTCGACAGCCTGCTCGCCAGCAGTTGTGGGCTGTTGACGCTGGCCGCGACCGGTGCGCCGCCGGCCCGGTGGGGCAACGAGACCGACTTCGCGGTCCCGTCGAACGTCTACTCCTGCCGTGGCGGCGAGGTCTACCTGTCCGTCGCCCTGGACAAGCACTGGCGGGCGCTGGCGGAGACGATCGGCCGGCCGGAGCTGGCGCACGCGCCCGGCTACGGGCGTGGCGCGCAGCGCCGGGGCAACCGGGTCGAGGTCGACGCCCTGGTGGCCGACTGGTGTCGCGGCCGTACGGTCGACGAGGTGATGGCGGCGTTCCGCGCCGCGCACCTGGTCGCCGAGCGGGTCCGCACCCTGGCCGAGGTCGCGGCCGATCCGCAGGTGTCGGCGCGGGACATGCTCCAGCCGACGGTGCTGCACAACGGCACGGTCGCGCCGCTCACCGGCCCGGCGGTGAAGTTCTCCCGCACCCCGACCCGGATCCGCCGGGGTGCGCCGGCGGCCGGCGCGGACAGCCGTGACGTGCTGGCCGACACCGCGCCGGAACCCGACGGGCGATAGTGTCCGGCTAGCTTTTGCAGAGTATCTGGCTGCGCTTTGCGAGTCTCTTGCTGCTTCTATTGATGTCGAGCCGAAGATGCTTCAACATGGGAGTGCAAGATACGAGTTCCCGTCGCCGATCGGGGGCACCCGGCGTGGGTGCGACGGGCAGAGGAGGCGTCTGTGAGCGAGCGACCGCTGGCACTGGTGACCGGCGCCTCGCGGGGCATCGGCCGCGCGGTGGCCGTCCGGCTCGCCGAGCAGGGCTACGGCCTGGCCTGCTGCTACAGCAGGCCCAGTGAGACCGCCGAGAAGACCGAGGCGCAGGTCGCCGCGATCGGCGTCCCCAGCTACTTCGCACCCTGCGACGTCGCCGACGACCAGGCGGTGGAGGCGTTCATCGCCGAGGCCGAGGGCCGGCTGGGCCCGATCGGCCGGTTGGTGAACAACGCGGGCATCACCCGGGACAGCCCGCTGGTGCTGGCCCGCCGCCCCGACTGGGAGGCGGTCATCGACATCAACCTCGGCGGCACCTGGAACTTCTGCCGGGCCATGGCCTTCCGGTTCATGAAGCGCCGGGCCGGCGTCATCGTCAACCTCTCCTCGATCGCCGGCATCCACGGCAACGTCGGGCAGACGGCGTACGCGGCCAGCAAGGCGGGCATCATCGGGCTGAGCCGCTCGCTGGCCAAGGAGGTCGCCCGCTACGGCGTACGGGTCAACGTGGTCGCGCCCGGCTTCATCGAGACCGACATGACCGACGCGCTGGACGCCAAGGCCCGGGAGCAGGCCCTCGGCATGATCGGCCTGCGCCGGTTCGGCCGCCCCGAGGACGTCGCCGCGATGGTGGGCTTCCTCCTCTCCGACCAGGCCGACTACGTCACCGGCCAGGTGTTCCAGGTGGACGGGGGGATGGTCCTGTGACCGCGGCGACGACAGCACCGACCTGGCGGCCCGCCGCCATGGTGCCGTACGCCGCCCCGCTGCCGGCGGTCGACCGGCTCCGGGCCACCGCCCAGGACGACGGCGGCTGGACGGTCGTCGCCCGGGTCGCGGTCGATCCCCGGAACCCGAACCTCGTCGGCCACTTTCCCGGCGAGCCGATCTACCCGGGCGTCTTCGTGGTCGAGACCCTGTGCCAGGCGATGACCCGGGCCGTCCCCGGCGCACCCCGGCTGCGGACGGTCACCTCGATCCGGTTCCTCGCGGCGCTGCTCGGCGGCGACGAGATGGAGCTCACCCTCGACGTCCGGCCGACCACCCCGGCACCGTCCGACCCGGCGGCACCGGCCACCCCGTCCGACCCGGCGGCACCGGCCACCTCGGCACCGGCCGGCTGGCAGGTCCGTGGCGTCGCCCGACGCACCGACGGGACGGTCACCGCACAGCTGCGTGCCGTCTTCGACGCCGGAGCCGACGCGTGAACGCCGCCGAGATCCGGGCGGTCCTGCCGCAGCGTCACCCGCTGCTGCTGGTCGACCGGGTGACCAGCCGGGACGGCGACACCATCGAGACGGTCAAGGCGATCACCGCCACCGAGCCGTGCTACGCCCACCTCGGCGACGACGCCACCGCCGGGGACTACGCCTACCCGGCCTCGCTGCTCATCGAGTCGTTCGGACAGAGCGCGGCGCTGCTCTGGCTGGCCGGTGCCGCCCCGGCGCAGCGCGCCACCGAGGACACCCTGCTGCTCTTCGTGGGCGCCCGGGACTACACCGTCACCGGCCGGGCCTACCCGGGCGACGTCGTCCGGCACGTCGTACGCCTGGAACGGGTCGTCGCCGACACCGCCTTCGCCACCGGCGAGAGCTGGGTCGGCGAGCGGCGCATCGCCACCGTCGGCTCGCTCATGGCCGCCCGCCGTCCCCGCGCGGCCGTCGCCGAACCGGCGACCGGTCCGCAGGGCCGGGACGCCGACCGCACCATCCCTGCTAACACCAGTTCCCAAGGAGGCCGACATGTCCGGTGAGAACGAGCGGTACGAGCAGCTCCGGGAGATCATCGCCGAGGTGTTGGAAGTCGAGACCGACGAACTGACCGACACCGGGGACTTCGCCGAGGAGTACCAGGCGGACTCGCTGCGGGCCATCGAGATCCTCGCCCGCATCGACAAGGAGTTCAAGGTGGAGATCCCGCAGTCGGAGCTGCCCGAGCTGCGCAACCTCAAGACCACCTACGAGGCCGTCGCCCGGCACGCCGGCTGGCAGGACTGAGACCGTGCGGCGTGTGGTCGTGACCGGCCTCGGCCCGGTGTCGAGCATCGGAACGGGGGTGACGGCGTTCGGTGCGTCCCTGCGGGCGGGCCGCTCCGGGATCTCCCCGATCACCAGCTTCGACCCGTCCGGGTTCCCGTACCGCAACGGCGGTGAGGTCCGTGACTTCGACCCCGCCGCCTGGCTGCGCCGGCTGCCCACCGCACGGTGGGGCCGGTCCAGCCAGTTCGCGGCCGCCGCCGCGCGACTCGCGGCGGACGACGCGAAGCTCGACCTCGACACCGTGGACCGCACCCGGGCGCATGCCGTGATCGGCACGACCAGCGGCGAGTCCGTCGTGCTGGAGGCGCTCACCGCGCGACTGGTCGAGGCGGGCTTCGACGCGATGCCGCCGGAACTGGTCGAGCAGCTGCCCGCCGGTCGGTTGGCGCACGCGGTCAGCGAGGAGTTGGGTCTGCGCGGTGACTCGCTGACCCTCGCCACCGCGTGCTCCGCCAGCAACTACGCCATCGGGTACGCCTACGACCTGCTCGTCACCGGCGAGTCGGACGTGGTGTTCGCCGGCGGCGCCGACTCGGTCTGTCGATGGGCGCACGCGGGCTTCTTCCGGCTGGGCGCGCTCACCGAGCACGCCTGCTCGCCGTTCGACCGGGACCGCTCCGGCATCATCACCGGCGAGGGCGGCGCGGTGCTGGCGCTGGAGACGTGGGAACACGCCGAGGCGCGCGGCGCGCACGTCTACGCGGAGGTGCTGGGCTACGGCCTCAACTGCGACGCCAACCACCCGGTGGCCCCGGACCGGGACAGCATCGCCGCGTGCATCCGCACCGCGCACCGCAACGCCGGCATCACCCCGGACCAGGTCGACTACATCTGCGCCCACGGCACCGGCACCCCGGCCAACGACCTGGTCGAGGCGCAGGCCGTGCTCGACGTGTTCGGGCCGCAACCGCCACCCATCAGCTCGATCAAGTCGATGATCGGGCACACGATGGGCGCCGCCAGCGGATTCGGGGCGATCGCCTCCGCGCTCGCCATCGAACAGGACTTCCTGCCCCCCACCGTCAACTGGACGCACCCGGATCCGCAGCTGACCGGCATCGATCCGGTGCCGAACGAGGCCAGGTCGGCCACCGTCCGGATGGTGCAGAACAACGGCTTCGCCTTCGGCGGGAACAACGCGATCGTGGTGCTGGGAGCGGCCCGATGAATCCACTGACCATCAACGGCCTGGCCACGCTGAGCGCCGCCGGTGACCGCCCGGAGTCGCTCGCGCAGCGGGTCGCCGACCTCGCCGGGGCGGCCCATCCCGGTGTCCCGGTGGGGGCGGTCGTCACCGAGACGCTGCCCCACCCGCAGGGGCAGGCGTTGCTCGACTTCGACGTCCGGGCCCGGCTCGGCCGGCGCGGCACCAGCTTCTACGACCGGGCCACCGCGCTGGCCGTGGTGGCGTGCGGCGACGCCCTCGACGACAGCGGGCTGACGGTGGACGACACCACCCGGACCCGGATCGGCGTGGTGCTCGGCACCACCGTCGGCAGCCTCAAGTCCACCAGCGACTACACCCGCGAAACCCTGGTGCAGGACAAGCCGTACCTGGTCAACCCGGTGCTGTTCCCCAACACCGTGATGAACTGCGCCGCCGGCCAGGCGGCCATCCGCCACGGGCTCAAGGGGGTCAACGCCACCGTCACCGGCGGGCCGCTGGCCTTCTTCAACGCCCTGCGGTACGCCGGCAACGCGATCCGCCGCGGCTACGTCGACACCATGCTCGTCGGCGCGGTGGAGGAGTTCTCGGCGCACCGGGCCTGGGCCTGCGCGCTCGGACCCACCGGCGGCGTGATCCCCGCCGGGGAGGGCGCCGCGGTGTTCGTGATCGGCGGCCCCGCCGACTCCGGCGGGGCGGCCGTCTGCGCCGCGACCACCGGGTACGGCCCCGACGGCACGGCCGAGCAGGCCCTCACCGACTGTGTGGCCCGCGCCCTGCGCGCCGCCGGAGCCGTACCGGGCGACGTCACGCTCCTGGCCACCAGCGAGACCGTCACCGCCGGCCCCCGCCCGCAGCGCGACGCCGCCCTGCGGGCGCTCGACGGGCACCGGCCGGCCGAGCTGGTGGTGAGCCGGGCGGCGGGTGACTGCGGCGCGGCCCTTCCCGCCCTGGCCCTGGCCGCTGCGCTGCGCGAGCCCGGCACCCGGTCCGGCCTCACCCTGCTCACCGCCCACGGCACCGACGGTGGCGTCGGCGCCGCCCTGGTCCGGCGGTAGACCATGACGGCGTTGATCGCGGCGAGCAGCCTCCGCACGTGCTTCGGCGACGGCGCGCGGACCTTCGCCGCCCTGCTGGACGGACGCAGCGGAGTGGGCGGGCTGCGGCACCCCCTCACCGCCCAGCTCAACGTGACGGCCGGCTACCAGATCGACGAGCCCGCCCCCGGGGTGGCCCTGCGGGCCGGCACCTGGCTGCGGGAGTGCGTCGACGAGGTGCTGACCCGGGCCGCCGTCGACCCGCGCCGCCACCGGGTCGTGGCGCTCGTCGGCACCGGGCTGCGGGAACTGGCCGCCGTGGAGGAGATGGCCCGCACCGGCGCGGCCACCACCCCGTCCCGCCTGCACTTCGGCCCCGCAGTCCGGGACGCCGCGCCCGAGCTGGCCGAGGTGGTGACCCTCGCCAACGCGTGCAGCGCGGGCGGGCACGCCCTCGCGCTCGCCCAGGACCTGATCGAGACCGGCGAGGCCGACGCGGTCGTCGTCGGTGCCGCCGACACGACGACCACCTCGATGCTCGCGATGATCGGCAAGGTCACCCCGTCGCCCACCACCCAGGTCCGCCCGTTCGACCGGGACCGCACCGGCGTCCTGCTCGGCGAGGGCGCCGCCGCGCTCGTCGTGGTCGGCGAGACGTGGGCCGGCCCGGCCGTCGGTCGGCTCCTGGCCACCGGGCTGTCCTGCGACGCCGTGCACGAGACCGCCCCCGACGTCGACGGGATCTGCCGGGCGGTGCGCGACGCCTGGACCCGGGCCGGTCGCGGCCCGCACGAGGCGGACCTGGTGGTCGCCCACGGCACCGGCACCGCCCTGAACGACCCCACCGAGTGCGCCGCGCTGCTGCGGTGCCTGCCCCGACCGGAGGCACCCCTGGTCACCGGCATCAAGGGCGCGGTCGGCCACCTGTCGGGCGCCGCCGCCCTGGCCAACGTCGACGTGGCACTGCGCTGTCTGGCCAGCGGCACCGTGCCGCCGGTCGTCGGGCTGACGAACCCCCTGCCCGAGGGCGACGGACTCAGCTTCGTCCGGGAGGTGCCCGCCCGACGGGACGTCACCCTCGCCCAGGTCAACGCCTTCGGCTTCGGCGGCGTGAACGCGGTGACGCTGGTGGAGGCGCGATGACCGGCACGCCGGCCCCCGCCGTGGTCGTCACCTCCTACAGCATCCACCTGCCCGCCGACGACCGCTTCGCCACCGCCGCCGGCCTGCCGCCAGTCGCCACCGCCGCCGGCCTGCCGGCGGTCACGCCCGGCTGCCCGGCCGACCAGGCGTACACCCTGCTCGGCCGCAAGGGGCTGCTGTACAAGGAACCGGCCACCCGGCTCGCGCTCTGCGCCGCGCACCGGGCGCTGTGCCTGCCCGACGGCGCACGCCCCGACGTCCCGCTCGATCCCGGCACCGCCGTGGTGGCCGCCAGCAACCTCGGCAACGTCGCCACGGTCGTCGACGTGACCCGCGCCGTCGCCCGCGAGGGCAGCCGGGGGGTCAGCCCGATGGCGGCACCGAACGCCTCCAGCAACGTGGTCGCCAGCAGCATCGCGATGTGGTTCCGCCTCGCCGGACCGAACCTGATGGTCTGCTCCGGCGAGACCGCCGGCCTGGACGCGCTGGCGCTCGGCGCCCTGCTGCTGCGCGCCCGCCGGGCCGACCGGGTGCTGGTGGTCGGCGCGGAACCCGACGACGAGACCGCGGTGGCGGTCCGTGGCCACGCCGCCGGCGCCCCACCGCTGCGCGCCGGGGCCGCCTGCGTGGTCCTGGAACCCGCCACCCGCGCCGTCGCCCCGCTGGCCACGGTGACCGTCGGACCGACCGTGCGGCACCGCGCCGACGTACCCCCGTGGCCGGTCCCGGTCGTGGTCGGCCCCGGCCACCTCGATCCGGCCGCCGCCTGGGGCGACGGCTACGGATTCCAGGGGGTGCTCCAGACGGCGCTCGCCACGCGGCTCGTCGCCGAGGGCACGGACGGCGTCGCGGTGCTCTGCGGCGGCACCGACGACGGCTGGCGTACCGCCCTGCTCGCCCCGCCCGGGGGGCAGCCGTGACGACGAGCGTACGGCAGCTGCGGCCGCCCACACCGGACGGTCCGCTGGTGGTCTTCGCGCACGGGCTCGAGGACTCCTGGGCGAGCTGGCTGCCGTTGAGCAACGTGCTGCCGTCCGACTGGTACCCGGTCGCCCTCGACCTGCCCTGGCGGCCCGGCAACGACTACCGGTGGCGGCACCGGCCCTCGTCGCAGTGGCTCGCCGACGGCCTCGACGGCCTCGACCGGCGGCCGGACCTGCTGGTGGCCCACTCCTACGGCGCCAACGCCCTGCTCGAACTGCTCTGTGCCGGCGACCGGCGGGTGCCGGACACCGTCATCCTGATCTGCCCGCTGTACCGCCCGCCGGACGTGGTGGTGACCTGGCGGCTGTTTGAACGCGCCCGGCGCTCCTTCGAGCAGCACATCCACGACTCGCTGCGCAGCCGGCTCGGCACGCGGCTGCGCGCCCTGGACCCCGACGTGGTGGACCGGATGATCGCCAAGGCGTTCGACCGGGTCGGCCCCTCCGGGTTCCTGACCGTGTTCGACCAGTTCAGCGCCAGCGCCTCGATGCGGCTGGACCGGGTGACCGCCCGGGTGCTGGTGCTCGCCGGCGGCTCCGATCCGACGCTGTCCCCCCAGGCGGCGCGGACCCTGGCCGACGGCATGCCGCACGCGGTGCTGTCGGTCGGCGAAAGCTACGACCACTTCTGTTACGCCCGCCAGCCGGAGGATGTCGCGTCCCGCCTACGGGCCTTCCTCGACGTGTCCCCCGTCGTCAGCGGTCATCCCGAAGGAGCAGCTACGTGAGCACCCTCGCCCCGCCCGCGCCCACCCCGAGCGTCCTGGTCAGCCGACCGCGCTACGAGGGCGCCAACATCCGCACCTGGATCGGCTTCAAGCACTTCATGTACCTGGTGGAGGAGGCCGTCCTGAACTGGCTGCGCGATCAGGGCCACGGCGCCCACGCGCTGTTCCACCAGCACGGCCTCGGCACCGAGATCGTCGACTGCTCGGTGCAGCTGCCGGCGGTGCTGGAGGTGGACGACGAGGTCCGCGCCGAGGTGGTCGCCGGCACCGGGCGGCGGCTGCGGGTGCAGCTGTCGGTGAGCCGTGGCGACCAGGACGTCGTGGTGCTGCGCGGCCACGTCACCGTCGCCCTGCTGCCCGAGACCGACGGGCCGGTGCACCGGCCCGCCCCGGCGGCCCTCGCGACCTGGGAGGCGGCCACCCTCGACGCGGCGACCGGCCTGCGCTCGGAACTCGCGCTGCCGGCCGACGCCGACCCCGCGTCGGTGTTGACGCCGGACGGCTCGGGGGCCTTCCTCTGGTCCTGGCGGGCACCGTACTTCTACTGCCACTTCTCCGACCGGGTGCAGCACTCCGGCTACGTGCGCGCCCTGGAGGAGGTCGTCGACCGGTTCCTCGCCGACCGGGGCATCTCGGTGGGCCGCATGCTGGCCGAACGCGCGTGGATCCCGGTGGTCTCCCGGGCCCGGGTACGACTGGCCGAGCCGGCCCACATGGAGGAGACGGTGCACACCGTCTTCACCGTCGACGACGTGCTCCGGGAGATGATGTTCAGCGGCCGGATGGACTGCTGGGTCCACCGGGGCGACCGGCTGGTCCTGGTGGCCACGGCGACCATCCTGCACGGCTACGCGATCAGCCGGGGACCGGACGCCGGCCAGCTCGCCCGGCTCGACCCCGAGGTGTGCGCGATCCTCACCGGGGACCGGCCGTGACCCGCGCACCCGCCCGCCCGCGGCTGTTCTTCTCCTTCCGCAGCCCGTACAGCTGGCTGACGGTCCGCCGGCTGCGCGCCACCGTGCCGACCGCGTTCACGGACTTCGACTGGTTCCCCTACTGGGATCCGGACGCCCGGACCGCCGAGGCGCTCGCCGCGCGCGGCGCGGAGTTCCACTACGTGCAGATGAGCCGGGCGAAGCACCTCTACCTGCTGATGGACACCAAGCGCCTGGTGCAGCGCGAGGGTGTGCCGATGGCCTGGCCGATCGACGTCGACCCGCACTGGGAGGTGCCGCACCTCGGCTGGCTGGCCGCCCGCCGCGCCGGCCGGGCGGCGCCCTTCTACGACGAGGTGGTCGCCGCCCGCTGGGAGCGGGGCGAGAACATCTGCGACCCCGCGGTGGTGGCCGGCTGCGCCGAGCGGGCCGGACTGGAACCGGCCCTGGTCACCGGCGCTGTCGACGACCCGCAGCTGCGGGACGAGGGGGCGGGCTGCCTCGAACGCGCCTACCTCGACGACATCTTCGGGATCCCGTACCTCAAGTGGGGGCGGCACCGGTTCTGGGGGCTCGACCGGCTGGACGGCTTCCTGGCGGTGTGGCGGCCGGACCCGGCAGCCGCCGGGTCCGCTCCGGCCGCCGGTGGCGGCTCCGGTGCGGCGGCGACCGTCGCCGCCGCGCCCGCTCCGGCCGTGGCCCAGGAGGCGGTACGACTTCCCGACCGGGCGGAGGCGATCGTGGCCTCCGGCGGTTACGACACCGACACGACGGGTGGTTGCGGATGAGTTTCCCTCCTGACACACCGGCTCTCCGCCAGCAGCGCATGGCACACCTGGCCGCCACGCTGCGGTTGTTCGCCGAACTCGGCTACGACGAGGGCGCGGGTGGACACATCACCGTCCGCGACCCGGAGCGGCCCGACTGCTTCTGGATCAACCCGTTCGGCATGTACTTCGGTCAGGTCAGGGTCAGCGACCTGCTGCTGGTCGGTGCGGACGGGCAGGTGCTGGGCGGCAAGGGCCGGATCAACCCGGCCGGGTTCGTCATCCACTCGGCGGTGCACACCGCCCGGCCCGACGTCGTCTGCGCCGTTCACACCCACTCGGTGTACGGCCGGGCCTTCTCCACCCTGGGCCGGCTCCTCGACCCGATCACGCAGGACGCCTGCGCCTTCTACGGCGACCACAGCCTCTTCGACGACTACACCGGCGTGGTGCTCGACGCCGAGGAGGGCCGGCGGATCGCCGCCGCGCTGGGCCCCGGCAAGGCCACCATCCTGCGCAACCACGGCCTGTTGACCGTCGGCGGCTCGGTGGCGGAGGCGGCCTGGTGGTTCGTCGCCATGGAACGGTCCTGCCAGGTGCAGCTCGCCGCCGAGGCGGCCGGCAAGCCGGTGCCCATCGGTCCGGAGGACGCCGAGCGCACCCGCGAGGTGATCGGCTCGCCGGGCATCGGCCGGTACAACTTCAAGCCCCTCTACGCGGGGGTCCTGCGCCGCCACCCGGACCTGCTGGACTGATGATGCCGAGTCGCCAGGACCCGCCCGCTCTCCTCGCCGCCCGGATCACCGCGACCCCCGACGCGCCGGCGCTCGCCGCCGAGGACGGCGTCCTCACCTGGGCGCAGCTGGGGGAGCGGGTGCACCGGTGGCGGGCGTTGCTCGCCGACGCGGGCGTCAGCTCCGGCGACGCGGTGGCGCTGATGCTCGGCAACCGCCGGGAGGCGGTGGAGGCGCTGCTGGCCTGCCTGCACTCCGGTGTCACGGTGGTGCCGGTCAACTGGCACCTCACCGCCCCGGAGGTCGCCTACCTGCTGGCGGACGCCGGGGCGCGGCTGCTCGCCGTCGACCCGCCGCGCGCCGAGGTGGGTGCCAAGGCGGCGGCCGAGGCGGGCACCGTCCGGGCGGTCGTCACCGGTGACCAGGCGGCGTACGGCCTGGCGCCGGTGGAGCCGCTGCTCGCCGCGGCCGACCCGCGGACGGCCCCCGCCGACCAGGAGTGCGGGCAGTTGATGATCTACACGTCGGGCACCACCGGCCGCCCCAAGGGCGTGCTCAACGGTCTGTTCGTCACCGGAGCGCCGTTCGCCCGGGCCACCCGCCTGCTCGAGTACGCCACCGGGACGCTCGGCGTGCCCACCGACGGGCGGGTGCTGCTGGTCGGGCCCTGGTACCACTCCGCCCAACTGTTCTACGCGCTGCTGCCCCTGCTCAACGGCGCGACCCTGGTCGTCCGGGAACGTTTCGACCCGGCCGCGACGCTGGCCACCATGGCCGCCGAGCGGATCACCGAGTGCCACCTGGTGCCGACCCAGTTCGTCCGGCTGCTGCGCCTCGACCCGGCCGTCCGGGCCGCGTTCTCCCCGGCCAGTCTGCGCCGGATCTGGCACGGCGGCGGGGCCTGCCCGCCGGACGTCAAGCGGCGCATGATCGAGTGGTGGGGTCCGGTGCTGGTCGAGTACTACGCGGCCACCGAAGGTGGGGTGGTCACCCTCATCGACTCGGCCGACTGGCTGGCCCACCCGGGCAGCGTGGGGCGGGCCGTGCCGCCGAACCGGATCGTCGTCGTCGACGACGACGGCCGTGAGCTCGGCCCCCACCAGCGGGGTCGGATCTTCATCCGGCGGCCCGGCCGCGGCTTCCACTACCACAACGCGGCGGGCAAGACCCGGGCCGCGTACCTCGCGCCGGGTGTCTTCACCTACGGCGAGGTGGGTCACCTCGACGAGGACGGCTACCTGTACCTCACCGGCCGCGCCCAGAACATGGTCGTCTCCGGCGGCGTGAACGTCTACCCGGCCGAGGTCGAGCAGGTGCTGGTACGGCACCCGGACGTGCGCGACGCCGTGGTCCTCGGCCTGCCCGACGAGGAGTACGGCGAGCGGGTCGCCGCCGTCGTCGAGTG
Organism: Micromonospora rifamycinica; assembly: GCF_900090265.1. Lineage (NCBI taxonomy): Bacteria > Bacillati > Actinomycetota > Actinomycetes > Micromonosporales > Micromonosporaceae > Micromonospora > Micromonospora rifamycinica. The sequence continues at coordinate 1,896,268 of NZ_LT607752.1, read as the reverse complement.
GGAGCCCGACGGTGGGCGACCGCCCTGGTCGGCGCTGGACGCGCACTGCCGGCGGCACCTCGCCGGGTTCAAGGTGCCCCGCTCGTGGCGGTCGGTCGACGCCGTGCCCCGCGAGCCGACCGGCAAGGTCCGGCTCGACCAGTTGCGCACGCTCTGCGGAGACGACCGATGGGAGCGGTGAGCGGGATGCCCACGACAGAACCGACGTCCACCGAGGACATCGCCCACCCCGCGACGTACGCGCGGGCGGTGCCGCACGCCGAGTTCGAGCGCCGCCGCCGCGAGGAGCCGGTCGGCTGGGTGCCGGAGCCGGCGCTGTGGCGGCACAGCTCCGCCGGGCGGATCCAGCAGCGCGGATCCGGGTTCTGGGCGGTGACCACCCACGAGGCGGTCATGGAGGTGTCCCGGCAGCCCGAGGTGTTCTCCTCCGCCCGGCGCGGGGCGTTCCTGCACGACCCGCGTACCCCGGCCGACCTGGACTTCATGCGCCAGCTGCTGGTGAACATGGACGCCCCGCAGCACGTGCGGATCCGTCGCATCGTCACCTCGGTGTTCACCCCCCGCGCCGTACGCTCGCTCGCCGACACCGTCACCCGGCACGCCCGGGAACTGGTCGACGGGGTGCTCCAGCGGGACACCTTCGACGCCGTCACCGACCTGGCGGCCGAGCTGCCCCTGCTCGTCCTCGCCGACCTGCTGGGCCTGCCGCGCGGGGACCGGCACCTGCTGTACCGGTGGAGCAACAACCTGGTCGGCTTCGACGACCCGGAGTACGGCGGCGGGGACGTCGAGGTCTACCGGCAGACGTTCGCGGAGGCGTTCCAGTACGCGCTGGCGGTGGCCGTACGACGGCGGGCCGCGCCCCGCGACGACCTGATCAGCCTGCTCGCCACCGCGGAGGTCGACGGACGGCGGCTGACCGACCGGGAGTTCTGCCAGTTCTGGATGCTGCTGGTGGTCGCCGGCAACGAGACGACCCGACACCTGATCTCCGGTGCCCTGCACCTGCTGCTGCACGACGAGCAGCTGCGTCGTCGGTGGCTCGGCGGGCCGCTGCCCACCGCCACCGCCGTCGACGAGTTCCTCCGGGTGGTCACGCCGATCATGCAGTTCCGGCGGACCGCCACCCGGGACACCACCCTGGCCGGCACGAAGATCGCCGAGGGCGACAAGGTGGTCATGTTCTACGTCTCGGCCAACCGGGACGCCGGGATCTTCGCCGACCCGCACCGGGTGGACCTGGAGCGGACGCCCAACCCGCACCTCAGCTTCGGCATGGGCCCGCACTTCTGCCTGGGCGCCCACCTGGCGCGGATGGAGACGGCCGCGCTGCTCGACGCCGTCGCCCCCCACCTTCCCCGACTTGCCACCACGGGCCCGGTCGTCCGGCTGGAGTCCAACTTCGTCAACGGCATCAAGGTGATGCCCGTGGGCTGGACCTGAGACCCGGGTCCGGACCACTGGAGAGGAGAGTCGATGTCCCTCAACGAACGGCTGCGGGAGTACAAGGCCCGTCAGGAGGCGGGCGAGGTGCCACCGATCACGCCGGCCCACCTTGAGGTGATCTACCGGGAGGCGGAGGCCCTCGCCGCCTCGGACGCCGAGGACCGGGTGCTGAAGGCGGGTGACCCGTTCCCGTCCTTCGAGCTGCCCGACGAGAACGGCGACGTCGTCTCCTCCGCCGACCTGCTGTCCCGGGGACCGCTCGCGGTGGTGTTCTACCGGGGCATCTGGTGTGACTACTGCAACTTCGAACTGGAGGCGCTGGAGGAGATCTATCCGCAGATCAGGGAGCTGGGGGCCGACCTGGTGGCGGTGTCGCCGGTCACCATGCCCAACCTGCGGGCGGCCATCCGTCGCAACAAGATCTCGTACCGGATCCTCAGCGACCGGGGCAACGCCTACGCCCGGCGGTTCAACCTGACCTACACGATGAACCAGGACCTGCTCGACGTGTGGGGCGGCTTCGGGATGGACTTCTCGAAGATCAACGGCGACGACAGCAACAGCATGACGATGCCCGGCGTGTTCCTCGCCGGCACCGACGGGGTGCTGCGCTTCGCCTCGGCGCACGCCCGCCACTGGGAACGCACCGAGCCGGCCGACCTGCTGGCGGCCATCGAGCAGCTCAGCCTGGACCGCACGGCCCGGTCCTGACCAGCGTCACGGTCGCGCCGCCATCCGGTCCCCGGGTGGCGGCGCGACCGGTGCGAAGGGGGAGACATGCACCTGAACGTGTTCACCGAATGCTCGCCGTCGCCCCAGTTCGTCGGGATGTGGCGGGCGCCCGGCGACGCCACCGGCACCGGCTACCGGTCGCTGGACTACTGGGCCGCCGTCGCCCGTCGGCTGGAGGCGGCCTGCGTCGACGCGCTGTTCTTCGCCGACATCCACGGCACCTACGACGTGTACCGGGGTTCGTGGGCGACCGCGGTCCGGCACGCCGTGCAGATCCCCTCGATCGACCCGGTGCCGGTCGTCGCGGCGGCGGCGATGGCCACCACCGACCTCGGCTTCGCGGTCACCTACTCCACCACCTACCACCAGCCGTACGAGTGCGCCCGGCTGTTCTCCACCCTCGACCACCTCACCCGGGGCCGGATCGGCTGGAACATCGTCACCTCGTACCTGCGTTCCGCCACCGACAACGGACTCGGCGAGTATCTCGACCACGATCTGCGCTACGACCGGGCCGACGAGTACCTGGAGGTGGTCCGGGCGCTCTGGGAGCGCAGCTGGGACGACGGCGCGGTGGTCCGCGACGTCGACGGCGACGTCTTCACCGACCCGTCGCGGGTACGCGCCATCGACCACCGGGGCGACTGGTTCACCGTGCGCGGCCCGCACCAGTGCGAGCCGTCGCCGCAGCGTACGCCGGTGCTCTACCAGGCGGGCGCGTCGGGCCGGGGCCTCGCGTTCGCCGCCCGGCACGCGGAGGTGGTCTTCCTGACCATGGCCGACCCGCAGGGTGGAGCCGAGACGGTACGGCGCCTCCGTCAGCGGGTGGCCGACGCGGGACGCGACCCACGGGGCGTCCGCGCCCTGCAGGGCACCATGGTGATGGTGGGCGCCGACCGGGCCGACGCCAAGCGCAAGGCCGCGCAGTACCACCAGTTGTGGAGCCCGGAGGGGCAGCTGGCGAAGTGGTGCGGCTGGATGGACGTGGATCTGGCGGCGTATCCGGAGGACACCCCGGTCGACGCGGTGAAGAACCAGGGCAGCCAGTCGTTCCTGGGCTTCCTGCGCGGGCTCAGCCCGGAACGGTCGTGGACCATCGGCGACGTGCGGTATCTGGTGTCCCGCCCCCGGCGGGCCCGCCGGGACGCGCCGATGACCCTGTTCGGCACGGCCGAGGAGATCGCCGACCGGATGGAGCAGTGGCTGGAGGTCGCCGGTGTCGACGGCTTCAACCTGATCCCGTGCAGCCCCTCGGACGGCCTGGGCGACATCTGCGACCTGCTCATCCCCGAGCTGCAGCGGCGGGGGATGTTCCGCACCGCCTACCGGGGCGGCGAGACCCTGCGGCAACGCTACTTCGGGCCGGACGCCGTGTCGCCCGCGCCGGTCGACACCGAGGCTTCCCACGTGTCTTGACGTGTCTTGTTCGGTGACAAGAGTCATTGCTAGTGTTCCGTAGTATTCGATCCGTCTCTCGAAAGGATGTCCCGGCATGGGCAAGAAGCCAGTCGTGGGCCCGAGGATGACCGCCGAGATCGAGGGCGACTTCGCCGTCTTCATGACGGGCATGCGCGTCAACAACTTCTTCAAGGTCAAGCGTTGGCTGCCGACCTTCTGGTCGATGGGCGGCGTGCTGAAGGCCATGTGGGCCGACCAGGAGACGACCGGCGCCCTGCACGCGCACGCCTACTGGGGCAACCGCGGTGCCGTCATGATCGTCTACTTCCGCAGCATCGAGCACCTGGAACGGTTCGCCAACAACCGCGAGCTGGCCCACTCCAAGGCGCTGCAGGACTACTTCCGGCGGATGAAGGACAACCCCGCCGTCGGCATCTGGCACGAGTCCTACGTGGTGCACGACGGCGAGTACGAGGCCGTCTACAACCACATGCCGGAGGCCACCGGCCTCGCCGCGGCGGGGGAGTGCGTGCCGGTCAGCCGCCGGGGCAACAGCGCGTCCGCCCGTCGGGCCACCGGGGCGCAGGTCGCGGCCCGGGCGGTCGCCGCGCCGGGCCGCGACCTGGATCCGGTGACCCCGGTCGTGGACGAGATCTTCCCGGCGGCCCCCGCCGACCGCAGCGCCGCCTGACGGCCCCGGCCGTATCCGCCTGCCGCCCCCGTCCGACCCTGGCGCCGCTGGACAGCCCCGGTCCGCCTGGCTGCCGCCGGTCCGGCCCGTAGGGCCGCCCTGGCGGCCCCCCGGGTCGGTCGTAGCTCAGCCTGCCGGCCGCCGGGGCCGCGGCGCTGCCTGCCGGCCGCCGGGGCCGCGGCGCTGCCTGCCGGCCGCCGGGGCCGCGGCGCTGCCTGCCGGCTGCCGGGCCGGCGCGGCGGGTGACCGCCCCGCCCGGTCCGACCGGCGACGCTCCCGGGAACGGGTGTCCCCGGATCCGCGAGTCCTCCCGCCCACCGCCACCCCGGTCGTCGGCGTCGGTCGCCACCCCGCCACCGAGGCGACCGACACCCACGACACCCGGACGACTCTCTACTCGTCTTTACGGGTATTTATGAGTCTCCCTGCCTAGTGTCTGCCGTGCCGCTGTGATTCTCTCTAGGAGTGCTCTGCCGGGTGGAAGGTGGGCCGACGTGACACAAGCAAAATCCCTGTCGAGGCTCGACATCTCGGACTTCCGGGCGCTGGCGGCGCGGGTGCCCGGAACCTCGCTGATCGAGGTTTCCCGCAACAGCCACGTCTATCACGGTGGGACCTGCGACGACCACGTCTACGTCGTGGAACGTGGTCAGGTGAAGACCCAGATGGTGGCCGCGAGCGGCAAACGCTGCCTGCTCTCGGTGCACGTGGTGGGTGACCTGTTCGGCGAGATCGCCCTGCTCGGTCTGGAACGCCTGGACTCGGCGATCGCGCTGACCCGGACGGTGCTGTTGCGGGTGCCGGCAGCGCGGGCCGCCGCGGTGCTGGCCGCCGACGGCTCCGGTGACGTGCTCGCCCGTCACCTCAGCCTCCGGCTCCGGCAACAGCAGCAACAGGTGGCGGACATGGTGACCCTGCCGAGCGAGTTGCGCCTCGCGGTCCGCCTGCTGGACCTCGCCGAGCGGTTCGGTCAACGCGGCCCGGACGGCACCCGCGTGGACATCGCGTTCACCCAGGAGGACCTGTCCGAGATGGTCGGCACCACGCGTACCCGCATCGGTCAGTTCCTCAAGCGGTTCCGCGAGCTGAAGGTGGTGGACTTCACCACCCGGTCGCACCTGACCGTCCACGAGGAGCGCCTCATCTCGTGGATCTCCAACCCGACGCACTGACTGCTCATTACTGAGCAGACCGCCGGACCTCCGGCGGTGGAAGATCTTCCCAGGAAGACCCATCGTCCAGGGAGGTCACATGAAGAAGCTTGTCGTTCGCAAGCTGGAGCCGATCAAGACCAGTGCCAACGCGGACTGCGTGCCCGCGGCCGCCTGACACAGGGTTCACGATCGGCGGGGATCGGGGTGAGTGATCGCTCCGGTCCCCGCCGATCGCCGTATGCACCACGGAACTGGAAGGAATCGCCCCATGGCCGTCAACACGGCTGAGTCCGTCGTCACCGTCCGTCCGTTCGTCTCGACCGTCGACGGCTCGGACGTCATCATCGGCGACACCGGCCGCAAGGTCTATCTCGCCATTCCGGCCGAGGGGCTGGACATCCTGAACGCGCTCGCCGAGGGCCGGACCATGGCCGAGGCGGCCCGCATCTACGAGCGCAAGCACGGCGAGAGCGTGGACGTCGAGGACTTCGTCGCGGTCCTGGCCGACGAGGGCTTCGTCGTCCGCGGCGAGGAGCCGAAAGCCGCCGCCGAGCCGGCTCACCAGCACGCGCACCAGATGATCCGGCGGTGGAGCTTCGACTGGATCCCGGAGGCCACCGCGCGCCGGCTCACCGGCCCCGCCGTGATCCTGCCCGGCCTCGCGGTCATCCTCGCCGGCGTCGCGTTGGTGATCGCCGACCCGGGCATGATCCCCGGCTCCCGGGCGCTGCTGTTCGAGGGCGGGAACTTCGCGGTGCTCACCGTGGTCAGCGTGACCCTGGCGATGATCGGGTTGTCGCTGCACGAACTCGCGCACGCGATGGCGGCCCGGTCGGTGGGTGTGTCGGCGACGCTCGGCATCAGCAACCTCATGTACGTCCTGGTCGCCCAGACGGACATCAGCGGCATCTGGATGGCCTCCAAGCGGGCGCGGTACAAGGCGTTCCTCGCCGGGTTCTTCGTGGACGCGTTCTTCGGATCCCTGCTGATCGCGTTCATCTACGCCACCCGGCACGACCTCATCGCCGTGCCCGGCTGGGCGAGCCTGCTGGCCAGCGCGGCCCTGCTCACCTTCCTGGTACGCATCGGCTTCCAGTTCTTCTTCTACCTGCGGACCGACGTCTACTACGTGATCGCGACCGCGCTGAACTGCCGCAACCTCATGTCGGACACCGAGCGGTTCCTGTCCAACGGGTTCAAGCGGCTGACCTTCCGCCGGGACAAGGTGGTCTCGCAGGCCGGCGTCCCGCGCGGCGAGATGCGCAAGGTGCGGGTGTACGCGGCGGTGTGGGTGTTCGGGCGGATCTTCGGGCTGTTCGCCCTGGTGTTCACGATCCTGCCGTTGCTCTGGGTCTACCTGGAGCAGTTCGTGCTGCTGGCGTTGGGCGAGCCGACCCGGTTCTCGTCGGCCGACTTCGCCACGGTCGCGGTGCTGGCCGGGCTGCTCAACGGCGGCGGCCTGGCGATGTGGGGCCGCAACCTGTGGCGCGGCTGGCGTCGTCGGCGCGCGGAGGACGCCCGGACGCTCGCCCGGCAGGCCGCCACCGCCGCCTGATCGTCCGACCGCAGAGGACGCCCGGACGCCGGACCGCGACCGCCGGCTGACCGTAGGGGACGCCCGGATGCTCGACCGAGCCGCCGGCTGACCGTCCGACCGCAACGCCGGGCACCGCACGGTGCCCGGCGTTGCGGCTTCGGTCAGGGGACCGGGCGGCCCTCACCCCGCCGACGGTGGGTGCCGCAGCGCCCGTTCGCCGGGCGGCTCGCTACGCCGTCGTGGCGGTCGCCGCCGCTCCGGCCCCGGCCGGGCTCATGCCGGGGATCGCCGGGAGTCCAGCCGGGCCACCCGGCGTGGCCCGGCCGTCCGCCGGTAGCTGGCGTCGAGCAGCTCCTCCACCTCGTCCCAGTCGGTGTCGGCGGTCAGGTCCAGCCCGATCCACCCGTAGGGGCCCAGGTAGGCCGGCACGTAGCAGCGGTCGTCCGCCACCAGCGCCGCCCGCTCGCCGGGATCCACCAGCACCAGCACCGAGTGTTCGTGCTGCCGGTAGACGCCGTCGACCTTCACCGACCCCCCGTAGTACGCGAAGACCTTGGTGGTGAAGAAGGCGGGATGTCCGTGGGAGATCTTCTCGGCCGCGTCGGGGAAGCTCAGGGCGAGCGCCCGCAGCCTGCTCAGGAGGGGATCTGCGTCGTCGAACATGATCGGGTGCGGCATACCGGAAGGGTAAGCACACCACGCGCGGCCGCGGCGCCCGACCGGCCCGTACCGCCGGTCACCGGCCGCCGGGGATCCGGCGGTGTCACCCGACGAGGCGTCGGATCTCGTCGACGGTGGCGGCGGACGCGCGCCGCAGCGCCACGTAACCGGGGTCGTGCCCGGCCATCTCGTCGTAGACGGCCCGGAGGTGGTCCAGTGCCTCGACGGCGGCAGCGCCGGGCGTGCCGCCGCGCAGGGTGTCCAGATGCCGGTGCTCGGCCGCCAGGAGGGCGGCGAACCGGTCGTCGACCGGGGCGGTGGGTCGGATCTCCGCGCCGGCGACCAGCTCCACCAGCGCGCGGGACTTGGCCCGCTGCACCACCGCGTACGCCTCACCGACCGCCTCCCGCGCCAGCAGACAGCGCACCAGCCCCTGGTAGGCGCCCTGTCTGCCGCGCACGTAGCTGATCCGGGAGCGGTCGTCGTGCGGTCGTTCTCCCCGGCTGGCCTCGATGAGGTCCACCGCCTCGGCGTACAACGGCTCGGCCTCGGCCAGCTCGCCATGGGCGGCGTACAGGCCGGCCAGGCTCTGCGTGGCGGCAGCGGCGGAATCGAAGTGCCCGGCCGGACGGGAGATCGCGAGGCTGTCCCGGTACGCCGCCACCGCCTCGTCGACCCGGCCCAGCGAGCTCAGCCGGCCGGCCAGGTTGGCCAGGGTGGTCGCCTGATCGAGGCGGTCACCGGTCGACTCCTTGGCCCGGAGCACCTCGGCCAACAGGTCGAGCACCTCCGTGTCCTGCTCCGGTGGCATCAGATGGGTCAGGTCGTTGGTGGCCCGGGCCCAGCCCTGTTCGTTGTTGTTCTCGCGGTACAGGGCGGCGGCCCGACGCATCAGCAGCATCGCCAGCGAGCGGGCACCGTCCTCCGTCGGAATTCGGTCCAGCGGCAGACCGCTGCGGAGCAGCGGGCCGATCAGTCGGAGCAGCTCACCGCTGCCGACCGGCCCGAGTTCCCCCGTGGCGAGTCGGCCGAAGAAACCGCCGAGGGTGTGCAGTGCGGCCGCCTGGGAGTTGCGGTGGCCGGTGCGTACCGCGATCTGCCAGGCGCGTCCGTAGGCTTCCACCGCTGCCGGCAGGTCACCCAGATCCTCGTACAGGTTTCCCCGACAGGCCTGGATCGGCCCCTCGGCGAGGGTGCTCTTCGGACCGGGAACCCGGCGGACCACGGCCAGCGCCTGCTGGAGGTCGGCGAGGGCGCGGTGGTGGTGGCCGATGGTGGCCCGCACCCGGGCTCGTGCGGTGTACGCCTCGGCCAGGAGGATCTCCCGGCCGTCGGGTGCCGCCCCCCACGCGTCGACGAGCCGGTCGTAGCCGGCCAGCGCCGCCCGGAGTTCACCCCGCTGTCGATGGACCGCGGCGAGGACCGTCGCCGCGACCAGGGCCTCGACCGTCGCGCCGGACCGGTCCGTGAAGATCTCCTGGGCGGTGCGGGCCCGGTCGAGCGCCCGGTCGAGGTCCCCACCGGCGGAGCTGACCAGGGCGTCGGCCAGCATCAGCCGCGCCCGGGCGTGCTCGCTCTCGGTCGGCAGCCGGTGGGCCAGCACCACCCAGCGGCGGGCCTGCTCGACCTCCGCGGCCGGGACGTCGATGCCGAGCGGAGCCGGAGCGCGCTGCGGGATGGCCTGACCGACCAGCGCGGACGTGCCGGCATAGGCCCGGCGGGCCGCGTCGAAGGCCGTCGAGCCGATCAGATACGTCACGATCGGCTCGACGGCCACCTGTTCCCTGCCGGCCGACCCCTCTGAGGGCTGGCGTCGGCCGCCACCGGGCGGTCCGGCGACCGCGAGTTCCGCCAGGCGCTCGGCGGGAACCAGGGCACTGGCCGGGTCACCTCGGCCCAGCAGCTGGGAGACCACCTCATTGAGCAGCGACACCGCCATCTCGACGGATCCCTCGCCGACCCAGCGGTCCACCGCCTGGCAGACCCGGCGCAGCACGTCGTCCACCGCCACCCCGTGCTCGAGGGCGCCCCGGAGTTCGTCCGGGCCGAGGCCCGGTTCCCGGTCGAGTGCGGCCCTCACCCGCAGCGCCACCGCCTCGGCGGCACGGGGCGGCGACGGGGCGAGCCGGATCTCGTCGACGACGGCCCGGACCAGCGCCGCCTGGGGGCCGGTCAGGTTCGCCGTCAGTGCCCTGACGTCGATCCGACTGGCCGCACGGCGCGCAGCGCGACGATCGGCGCGGCTGCCGGCGGAAGCGCGGAGGGAACTGGCGAGTCCGTTGAGGACGATGGTATGAACCGCCGCGAACAGCGGCCCGAATCCGGGGAGGCCGGCGCCGGCGTCCAGCCACCGCCACACCTCCGCCAGCGCGGCGGGACGACCGTGCGCGGCGGCGGCGATGGTCCGGACGAGTTCGCGGTGCCGTTGCCGCGCGTCGTACAGCGCCGCCGGCAGGTCCGTCGGAGCCGCCAGCAGGCGGGTCCGCCCGGCCAGGGCGTCCGCAGCGTGGCCGACGATCCGGGCGGCGGTGTCGTCCAGTCCAGTGACGAGCCGGTCCGGATCGCGGACACCGTCGGCGATGGCCCGCAGCGCGGCGACCAGCCTCGTGTACTCCGGACTCTGTTCCTGGAGGGCCAGGTACTCGTCCAGGGCGCGGCGGGCCTGGTCGTCGCCGTCGACCGCGGCCACCAGGGTGGCGACCGCCGGCTCCCACCGGCGCAGCGCCCTGGCGGCGGACCGGCTGCCGGCCGACGACCGCCCGCGCAGGATCGGCACCAGTTCGGCGAGGGCCGTGGCGACCCCGTCGGCGTCGAGGCCGAACTCCGCCGTCAACGCCACGAAGTCGACCCCCTCCACCCGGTCCACCTCGGCGACCAGCCATCCGACGCCCACCGCGTCGAGCAGGTCGTCGCCGGGCGCCCGGGCGACGATGTCGCCGACCGTCGCGTCGAGTTCGGCCTCGTGGTCGGTGAGGCGGTGCAGCACAGCGGCGGCGAGGCCGTGCGCCAACCGCTGTGCCGCCGCCGATGCGGGCAGATAGGCGGCGAGGTGCCGGTGCGCGGTGGCGACCGTGTGCCGGTCCGGACGGCGGTAGGCCCTACCGAGGGCGGCCAGTTGCAGCGCGACGGCCCCTTCCCGGTCCCCCCGCGCCCAGGACACCTGCCCCCGGCCGCCCAGCACGCGGGTCAGGCCGGGTCCGTCGTCGGCGTCGGTGAAGACCTCCTGGCAGTACAGCAGCACGGTGTCGGCGGCATCGAGTTCACCGACCTCCCGCAGCGCGGCCGATCGGCTGAGCTGTGCCGTGGCGATCTCGACCGGTGCCGCCCGTCGGACGTCGAGGAGGTTCAGGTGCAGGTCGCTGAAGTAGAGCGCGTCACGCCACCGCCCCAGAGCGACGACGGTGCTGCGGCCGACATCGACGAGCGCCTCCAGTACCTCGTCACCGCCGACGACCTCGTCGACCCCGCTGTCGACCCGGTGAGCGGTCTCGCCGACGGCCGAGGCGGGATCGGGCAGCAGTTCGAGCAGGAGTTCCGCGATCCGGGGCAGGGCCTCCTCGTCGTGGCCCAACTCGTGCAGCAGGCGTAGGTGCTGCACCTCGGCGGCGTGTCGGCTCCACGGCCCGACCGGTGCCCTGTCGGCCAGGTCACGGGTCTGCTCGTTGGCGGCGAAGGCGGCCCGGAACCGACCGGTCCGGACCAGCACCTCGGTCAGGTTCAGGCTCGCCTCGAAGGCCCCGCGCAGGTCCGCTTCGCGCAGCCGGTCGGCGAGCAGCCCCCGCAGCGTCCGCTCCAGCTCCGGCAGCGGCAGTTCGTCCAGCAGACGCTGCAGCCCCTCCGGTCCGGGTCCGTCGTGCCGGCCGGTCCGGGCATCGCGGTCGCTGGTCATCGGGCTCCCTCCGTCGCTGGTCACCGGGCTCCCTCCGTCGGTGGGCGGTCAGTCGACGACCACGTGCACCGCACCACCGGCGGTGAGGGCCAGCAGCCGGTCGACCCTGGTGCTGGAAACGGCCACCACCAGGGGGTACGGATCGCGGTCGAGCCGGTCGAGCACCAGTACGTCGACGAAGCGCTCCGGCGGTGCCGCCGGCCCCGTCTCCGGTGCCGCCGGCACCACCACCAGGGTCACCCGGGCGCCCCGCCCGAACCGGTCGGCCAGGCCGGCGGCGGGCAGAGCGACGATGCTACGACCGACCAGCACCCCGTCGGGCAGCTTCGGCCCCAGTTCGCGCGTGTGCAGCGGCCGGCCCTGCGCGACCGCCCGAACGGTGTAGCGGCCGAGGGAGTTGCCGTCCGGTCGTCCCCGCACGTCGGCGGCGGTCAGCACGTGGAACGCCGGCAACGACCGGGCGGCCACCGGGGTGCTGTCGGCACGGCCTGCGGCGACCGCGGCCGCCACGCCCCCGAGCAGCCCGACGGCCACGAGCGCGATCGCCCGTACCGGCAAGGGACGGCGCTGACCGGCGGTGCCCGGCGTGACCACGGCCGGGGGAGCGTCGACGGGCGATGCGGCGGCGACAGCCTGGGGAGCGTCGGCGGATGACGGGGCGACCGGCCCCGGCTGCCGGGACGCCCCGGGCGGCACCGTGGCCGCCGGCCGGTGCGGCCCGCTGACCCCCGCCGACCCGTTGACCTCTGCCGGCTCGACGGGCTGCGGATAGCGCAAGGCGGAGGCCCGGTCACTGTCCGGCCAGCCGGAGTACCAGACCTTGCCGAGCTGGAGCCACTGCTCCCGTTCCGCGCCGAAGCTCGGTGGCAGCTCCAGCCGCATCGCCTCCAGCAACGCGAACCGGTGCACGTCGAACGCGGTCCGGACCAGCTGCGCGTACGGCACCGCGGCCCGCGCCGCCGCCCGGTAGCCCAGCAGGGCCACCCCGATGCCTCCCCACACGCAGGCGAGCGCGCCGTACCAGGGCAGGACCGCCGCCGCCAACCCGCCACCGAGCAGGGCGAAGCCGGCACCGAGGACACTGATGGTCACCGCCGCCTCCAGGCCGGTGGCCGCGCTGGAGAAGGCGGCGACGAACTGCTCGGGCAGCACCACGTAGAGCCTGGGCCAGGCGGCCACCCCGTCCAGGCCGTACCGGTCGGCGTGCTCCTCGGCGGCGCGTAGCGTGTTGCCGAGCCGGGTAGGCAGCACCCGGTCCGCCCGGCGCGGATAGCCGAGGAAGAGTGTCGGGTCGCCGCCCGTCCGACCGGCGTGCACCCGCTGGTGGCGGGCGGTCATCTGCCGACCGAGCCAGGTCAGGCCGGGCAGCGCCGGCCAGTAACCGCTGAACAGCCGGAGCAGGTCGGTACGGTAGCCGGCCAGCAGTTGCCCGAGCAGGATGGTCAGCAGAGCCAGCGCGACGACCAGCGCGGAGCTGCCCTCGGTGCCGAGGCCGCCCCACCAGAGGCGGGCGGCCCCCCACCCGACCCCGGCCACGACCACCGCGCCCAGCGCGCCCACGAAGACCAGCAGCGGTAGCCAGACCGTGGTCAGCCGGCGACGATCCAGCAGCGCCGTCGCGGACTCGAAGAGGACGCCCACCGGGTCACCACCAGACCGCTCGGAGCTGGTGCCCGCCGGCCACGCAGTCCTGCTCCGGCTCCGGGAACTCGTCGAAGTGGTTGAGCGCGCCGCAATACTGGCAGAAGACCCGGATCGGCAGCGTCGGGGGCCGCAACGACCCGGCCAGCAGCGGATCATCCATGCCGAAGGGCACCTCCGCCTCCAGCGGTTCGATGCCGTAGGTCGGCCACGCGGCACGCCCCAGGTGCCGCAGCACCTGTTCGGCGAGGGCCTCGGCGGAAACGACACCCATCGGACGCCCGGAATCGTCGACCACCACCAGCGCCGGGAGCTCGCTCAGCAGCCGGATGAGAGCATCCGACGTCAACAGCTCGTCCACCGGCGTCGACGCCGCGATGAGCAGGGCCGGACCCCGGCCGCCCGGGCCGGCCACCCAGCGTGGTGTCCCCCGCCCGTCGACGCCCAGGGTCAGCTCGTCGGCCCGCTCCGGCGGCCCGTGCTCGGTCTCGACGACCCGATGGTCGGTGAGCATCACATCCCGTGCGGTCAGGCCCATGCTCCCGTTTCCTTCCTGCTTGGCCGGTCCGGCCCAGGGGCCGTCCCGGTCGAGGGCGTCCCCGCCGTGGCGGGGCGGTAGTCGTGTCCCACCCGCTCAGTCCCAGTCTCCGACGAGGACGAACGGTGCCCAGAAGAAGAAGCTGTCGTACAACCGACGGTCGAGGTCGACCGGTACACCCTTCCCGGTCCCGGCCAGGAAGCGTGCCCGATACAGGACGCCCTCCACCCGCTGGCGGTCCCGTGCCGTGCCGGCCAGGCTCAGGGCCACCTGGGCGGTGTCGGTCGCGCCGGCGAAGTCCCGCGCCACGAGCCGGATCCGCGCCTCCGCGAGGGCGAGTCGCGCCGCCGCCGGATGGCTCGTCCCGGCGCTGTCCCGGGCCTGCCCGACGTACGCGAGGACGTCGGCGGCGGTGCGACGGCGCAACCACGACTGGGCCCGGTGGAGCGCCACCACGGCCGGCGACCCGTCGCCGAGGCCCCGGTAGAACTCGTCGAGCAGCATCGCCGTGGAGAGATCGTCGACCTTCCAGAGGCTCACCAGCACGGCCGGCGCGCCGGCGTGGAGCAGCGCCCGGATCAGGCCGAGCAACTCGTCTCCGGGCCGGGTGTCGGAGACACCGGTACGACACGCGGCCAGCACCACCAGCGTCCCGGTCAGTCGCAATCCGAGCATGTCGGTGGCGGTGAGGCGACCGTCGGCCAGCTCGACGCCGGAGGCCATCGGATCCTCGGGATCGAAGACGCCGTGCGCGCCTATGTGCAGGATTCCCGGCGGTGGCCGGTGTGCGGCGGCGGTCCCCGCGTCCGGGGCCGGGCCGCCGAGCCGACGCAGCAGTGCGGCCCGGCTGGCCTCGGCACCCTGCATCCGGTCGGCGTCGAACCGCCCGGTGAGCGCGGCCGCGTGCACCAGGCCGAAGGTCAGCGGTTCGGTGCCGGGCGGGTCGGCGACCACCAGCGCGGTCGACCGGGCGCCGCGCCGGTTGGCCTGGCAGTAGCGCAGCACCGCGGCACTCGGCGTGTAGACCACCGGGTGCGCGTCGGCCAACCGCACACCCCGACACGGTACGGCGTGCAGCGGCACCCGGTGCAGCGGCCCGTGCGGCACCAGACAGAGCCGGTCCCCGGGTCGTACCCGGTCGAGAACCGGGGCGACGAGACTCACCAGGACCGGATGGTCGAGGATGGCGGTCGCCTGCTCCAGCAGGGCCGGACCCTCGGTCACCCGGTCCAGCGCGAGCGCGAACCGCACCACCAGCGCGGCGAGCTCCCCGGTGTCCACCGGCAGGCTGACCAGCTCCGGCTCGGCGCGTTCCGCGGTGACGAAGAAGATCAGTGCCTGGTCCCCGGTGAGGTAGTACTCGACCAGGACCAGCCGTCCGGTCGGGGGATCGCGTTGCTCGGCCGGGGGATTCCGCCGGTTCACGGTTCGGCTCCCGTCGGGTGGGTGGGCGACCGCCGCCGGCTTCCCGGGGCATGGCGGTGGGCGACCGCGTGCCCGCTACAGTCCGTCGATCTCACGACGTACACCGTTCGCTTCGTCGTGCCGCCCCAGGTTGACGAGTACGTCCGCCAACGTCGTCAGGCTGGCGCGCAGTGGCCTGGTGTAGACGGCAGGTCGCTGGGCCGATCTCCGGCGGTAGATCCCGACCGCCTCGGAGAGGGTGGCCAGCGCCTCCTCCCACCGGTCGAGGCCGGTCAGGATGCCACCGAGGTTGCGTAACGACAGGGCGAGGTCGGGTTCGAACGCGCCCGGGTTGGCCGTGGCCAGCCGTCGGCGTACCTCGACGGCCTCGGTGGTGGCGGTCAGGGCCTCCTCCAGCAGCCCCAGGCCGCTGAGCATCGCGCCGAGGTTGTTCAGCGACAGGGCGAGGTCGGGTTCGAACGCGCCCGGGTTGACCGTGGCCAGCCGTCGGCGTACCTCGACGGCCTCGGTCGTGGTGACCAGCGCCTCCGGCAGTCGCCCCAGCTCCGACAGCCGGACGCTGAGATTGTTCAACGAGGTGGCGAGGTTGGGCTCGAACGCGCCCGGGTTGGCCGCGGCCAGCCGTCGGTAGACCGCCACCGCCTCGGTGGCGGCGGCCAGGGCCTCCTCCCCCCGATCCAGCTCCGACAGCCGGATACCGAGGTTGCTCAACGACATGGCGAGGTCGGGTTCGAACGCGCCCGGGTTGACCGCGGCCAAGCGCCGCCGGATCTCCACGGCCTCGGTGGTCGCGGTCAGCGCCTCGGCCCGCCGCTCCAGCTCCGACAGCCGGACACCGAGGTTGTTCAACGACATGCCGAGGCCGGCTTCGAACGCGCCGGGGTGCACGGCGGCCAGTCGCCGGTAGACCTCCACGGCTTCGGTGGCGGCGGTCAGCGCCTCCTCCCATCGCCCCAGCTCCGCCAGCATCGTGCCGAGGTTGTTCAACGACTTGGCGAAGTCGGGTTCGAACGCGCCCGGGTTCCCCGCGGCCAGCCGCCGGTAGACCTCGACCGCCTCGATGGTGGCGGTCAGGGCCTCCGCCCGCCGCCCCAGCCCCGACAGCCGGATCCCGAGGTTGCCCAGCGAGGCGGCGAGGTCGGGTTCGTACGCCTCCGGGTCGGCCGCGGCGAGCCGTCGGCGTACCTCGACGGCCTCGATGGTGACGGTCAGCGCCTCCGCCCGCCGCCCCAGACCGGCCAGCACGGCGCCGAGGTTGTTCAACGACATGGCGAGGTCGGGTTCGGACGCCTCCGGGTCGGCCGCGGCGAGCCGTCGGCGTACCTCGACGGCCTCGATGGTGACGGTCAGCGCCTCCGCCCACCGTCCCAGACCGGCCAGCGTGGTGCCGAGGTTGTTCAACGACATGCCGAGGCCGGCTGCGAACGCGCCCGGGTCCGCCGCGGCCAGCCGCCGGTGGACGTCGACAGCCTCGGTGGTGGCCGCCAGTGCCTCCTCCTGCCGGCCGAGTTCCGACAGTCGGATGCCGAGGTTGTTGAGGAAGCCGGCGAGGTCACGGATGTGGGCGGGTTCGTCGGCGCGGGCCAGGTCGCGCTTGAGGGCGACGGCGTGCTGGCAGTAGGTGAGGGCTTCGGCGCGGCGGCCGATTCCGCTCAGGCGCAGCTCCAGGTGCCAGGCGGTGGTGGCCAGCTCCGCGGCCACGGTGGTGTCGCCGAGCAGGTGGGCCTGCTGGTAGTGGTGGTAGGCCTCGCGGAGGTCGTCGACGTCCTCGTCGGCGGACTGCGGCCACGTCGCGACACGCCACCGCCAGTAGTCGGCGGCGTGTCGGTGTGCCAGGGTCAGGGCGGTGGTGTCGCCCCGGGACCGTTCACGTCGGTGGAGCTCGGACGCGGTCCAGCGGTGGACGAACACGTGTGCCTGCCCGTCGGGGGTGGTCGCGGTGAGCAGACTGCTGGCCGTGCAGGCGCCCAGTGGCGGGGCCAGGTCCACCTCCACCCGGACCGGTGGCGTGGGGCGTACCGCCAGATGCGGGTCGAGCAGCGCCCGCACCGAGGCGGGTAGCCGGGCCGGGTCGATCGGCCCGGGTGGGACCTGTGCCCGGGTGAGGATGTCCTGAACGGTCTGCCGCGCGGAGTGGACGGCGGCGGTGTTCGCGGCATGCGGGTCGGGGACGCCCAGCTGGAAGGCCAGGGCGTGGTGGTCGACGGCCCTGCGGTAGACGGAGGCGCCCCACAGCAGTGCGCGGGCGTGGGGTGTGCGGTCCAGCTGGGTGAGCAGGTCGTCCAGCAGGACGTCGTCGGCGGCCAGCGCGGCGGTCTCGGCCAGCGCGGCGTCGAGACCGCCGTGCTCGGACAGGTAGCGGTCGATGTCGACTGTGGAGTGACCGCGGGCGGCCAGCCGGGCGGCGGCGGCGTTGAGGAGGCGGATCCGCACGTCGGCGAAGCGGGCCTGTCCGCCGGCGAGCAGCGCGTCGAGGTACTCCAGGCAGCGTGGATGCCCACCGACGGACCGCCACACCTGGGCCAGTTGGGTCTCGTCGAGCAGGTCGAGCTGGGGCAGTGCCCAGGCCAGCTTCAGGGTCTCGGCCGCCGACAGCGGCCCGACCGGCTGGAACGTCAGCGCGTACTCGGCGTGCTCGGGCAGGGTGAACCGGTAGCGGCTGGTGATCAGCAGTCGGGCGGCGCCGGCCGAGGCGGCCAGCCGGGCCAGCAGCGCCGCGAGATCCGGGTCCGCCACCTCGCGGCGTCCGTCGTCACCGGCCGGGGTCAGGTTGTCCTCGAAGTTGTCGACGACCAGCAGCACCGGGACGGTGGGCAGCACCTGACCGTCGAGGATCTCCAGCCGACGCCGCCAGCTCAGGTTGCCGTCGTGGGCCTGCCGTAGCCCGGCCAGCACGACAGGGCTGGCCCACACCGGTCGGGAGAGCCGCAGGTTGTCGGTGACGGCGTCCAGGATCGCGGTGATGACCACGTCGACACCGACCTCGTTGCGCACGACCGCCACCAGCCGGGACGGGTCGGCCTCGACGATCCGGGCGATCAGCTCGTCGGCCAGGGTGGTCTTGCCGACCCCACCGACGCCGTGCAGCACCACACCGGCGGTCGACCGACCCAGGAGCCGGGCCGGCAGCCGTCGCTGCTCCCAGCGACGCCCGACGACGTCCCCGGGCTGACGGCGCAGCACCCCGGCGGCGGTCGGGGTGGTGACCCCGACCAGGCCGGGCCGGGCCGGATCGAGCACCGGGAACCAGCCCACCCCGGCCAGTACGCTGACCGCCGCCCACTCACCCAGCCCCGGCGACCGCCCGGCACCGTCCACCGTCGACTGTCCCAGCTCCTGCTGAACCTCGCGGCGGGCCTGGGCAGCCGCGGCGATCACGTCCGCGCCGGGGTCGGCGGCCACGTTCTCGTAGATCTTGGCGAACATGCGGGTCGCGTACACGTCGGTGATCGCGGTCTGGCTCGCGATCACCACACTCGCGCCGGCCGCCAGCAGACCCGCCGCGAACGACCCGCCGCCGACGGACGACACCCCCGCCTCGGCGCCGGTGTAGCAGGCCGCCAACACGGCCACCGGCGGCATCCGCCCCACCGGGATCGCCTCCCGGACGAACGTGTCGACGTCCACCCGCCGGGCCGCGCCGGCCTCGTCCTCCAGCTCCACCACGCCCGGCCCGCCGTGACCGGACAGGTGCAGCACGTGTGCCGGCCACTCGGTCAACGCCGCCCGGATTTCCCTCGTCGTGGCGAAGTGCACGATCCGCACCGCGGCCTCGTGCGCCCGCGCGCCCCGTACCGCCTGCACGACGTTGCGCAGCTCCCGCTCGTAGTCGAGCAGCCCGCCACCGCCCGACAGCGGCGAGGAGATCGCCACCACGATCCGCAACGGACCGCCCGTCGGCGTCGTCGTCCCGGTGCCGACCCGGCGGTACAGCCGAACCCCACCGTCCAGGGCCAACGCCGAACCCTCACCCGGCAGCCACAACGTCTCCCACGGCAGCCGGGCCAGCTCACCGTCCACCTGCACACCCAGCCGCACCGGGAGGTCCCGGGCTCGCGCCCGCGCGTACTCCTGACGCAGGCCCGTGACGACCGCCTCGGGCAGCAGATCCGCCGCCAACAACCGCCCCACCGCCCCGGCCGCCACCCCGACCGGATCCTCCACCGCCGCCCCGGTACCCCGGACACCGACCAGATCCGCCCGTGCCCGGACCAGGCGGGCCACCGCGTCCGCCAGCTCGGGCGACACCCCCCGATGCCGCCCCGACACCACGACCTGCCCGCCGGTCAGCGCGACCCCGCCGTCCCCGCCGACCCGCAGCACCAGATCGACCGCCGCCGGCTCCGTCACCACCCGGCCCGCACCCGCACCGTCCTCGGCGAGCACGTCCACCAACGACCCCGCACCCGGCCCCAGCAGCTCGCCAGGGCCGTCCTGGCCGGAGAAGCAGTGCTCGATCCGGACCGCGGTCAGGAACCCCGGCCCCTCCCGCCGGTGATGGGCCGACACCACACCCACCACGCACCCGGCGACCCACACCGCAGCCCCCGACATCGCCTCCCACGGCGACACACCCGCCTGCGGATCCGCAGCGGGCGGGTCGACCCTGATCTCCAGGGTCCGCGACTTCGGATTGGACAACCCGGCGATCGACCCCACCGCGTGGTGCGCCTCCCGCACGGGCACACCGTCGGGCGTCGTGCGCAGCTTCCACCGGGGAAACCCGACCACGTGCGTCGGCACCTGCTGCGCCGTCGCCGTCAACCGCCCGAAGCGGACCGGCACCACCGACACCCCGTCGACCCGCGCCAACCGCACCAACGCCACGTCCGCCGTGGGGTCACACCACGCCACCGTGCCCGGAGCCGACCACTCACCCGGCTGCTCCGCGTCGAAACGCACCGTCACACCGGTCCCGCCGGTCACTACGTGCGCCGCCGTCAGGACCAGGTCGTCACGCACCCGGTAACCCGAACCCCGACCCGGCGTCCCGTCGCTGCGCACGACGAGCACCTCGGCGACCCGGTGCGCCGCCAGCGCCTCCCACCGCCCCCGCCCGGACACCTCACCATCCACCGATCACCGCTCGCCCTTCTCCGGAGCACCGGAGATCAGCGGCGGCCGGTCCGGCTCGTCCGCCCGGCGCGGCTGCAACACCACCGTGATCCGCTGGGTCACCACCGACGCCCGTCTCTCGCCCCACTCGGCATCCACCACCATCAGCTTCGCCTTCACCCCGGGCTGCGACGACCTCTCCACCGCCACCGTCAGCTCCAGCTCCACCGGCCCGGCCTCGAACCGCAGATCCGTGTGCTCGCCCGCCCACATCGCACGACTCAACTCGTGCCGTACCTGCCAGATCAGATCAGCCAGCTCGACGCCGTCGTCCACCCCGACCCCCATCCTCCACCTCGGACCCGACAGTCAACCGCACACCCGCTACCGACGCCCATGCCGGACATGGCGGAATCCGCCCGGAGTCCGGGATCCGACAGGGCGACCGGCACCGCACACCGACGCCTGAGCCGCCCGACGCCGGCCTCCCGCGACGACGCGTCATCCCAGGTCGGTCGCCGTCCCTGCGGGGTCGGTCCCCGGCCACCCCACCGGTGACCGGCTCCCTCGCCGTGCGCCTACCGTGGGGCCGGACAGGTGGTGCGTCGGTCCGCCTGAACTGACGAGGAGTGCCGTGAACGAGGACGCTGTCTACACCGTCGCCCGCCGGGTGATCGACGCGGGTCTGGCCGGTGACGGGTCGGCCTTCACACCCGGCCGGGCGGTGTGGACGGCGCAGGCCGCCGACCAGTTGTACGCCCGGTTCGTCCAGCAGCCGAACGCGGGCCGGGGCAGTTTCGTCCGGAAGCTGCAGGGTCAGCTCGCCGGGGCGTCGCCGACGGCGGTCCAGCTCATGGGTGAGCTGATCTACCTGCATCTGCTCCTGCCCCGGGACATCGGCGGCCCGGCGAAACGCGCCGTGATCTCCGGGGCGCTGTCCCTGCTGCCCGAGCCGGTCGACATCCCCGCCGACCTGGACACGGTCCTCGACGCGGGCGTCGTCCGCGCCGGCACCGCCTACCTGACGCAGCGCGACCGGCAGCTCGCCTGGCTCGTACGGCTCGTGCGGGCGTGGAAGCACCTGCCCGCCGACCGTCGGCGGGCGGCCCTGCACGACCCCTGGGAGTTCCGGGCCGTGCTGGACGAGCTACCGATCAACAGCGCCTACAGCCAACGCAACATCCTGCTGAACCTCGCCTTCCCCGACACCTTCCCGGCCATTGCCTCCCGGCGGCACAAGAAACTGATCGTGGACGCGTTCGGCGACGAACTGCCCCACCGCACCGGCGACGTCGACCGGGACCTGGCCGGGGTGCACACGGTGCTGTCGGCCCGGGCCGGCACACCGGTCCACTTCTACCAACCACCCTGGGTCGACCGGTGGCGGCAAAAGGCCGCGCCGGCCGGTGACGGCACGGGGCGACGCGGCTGGCTGGTGCGCGGCGCGAAGGTGCACGGGCACAACCTGGTCGGGCAGTGGCTCGCCGAGGGGTTCTGCTCGATCGCCTACCCGGGGCTGCCCGAGTTGAAGCCCGGCCTGTCGAGGGCGGAGCTGGACCAGCGGTTGCGGGAGGAACTGCCGGACTTCTCGCCGTCCCAGCGGGGCCTGCACGTGGGCGTGCTCGACCGGTTCCTCAACCGGATGGGCGTGGGGGACGTGGTGGTCACCGTCGACGGGCCGAAGGTGCACGTCGGCACCGTCGCCGGCCCCGCCACCTGGCTGGACACGCCGGAGGGCCGGTCGAACCGGCGACGGAGGGTCACCTGGGCGAACCCCGACGCACCGCTGACGCGCAACGAACTGTCCCCCGAGGCGCGGGACAAACTGTCCGGTCAGCTCACCGTGTCGGACCTCGGCAGCTACGTCGACGAGTTCGCGGCCCTCGCCGAGCTCGACGACCCGCCGGCGACGGAGGTCGTCGACCCGGTCGAGGTGGCCGAGGTGGAGCTGCCCGAGCCCACCGACGAGCTGGCCGACGAGCTGCTCGTCGACCGGGAGTGGCTCAGCGAGACGGTCGACCTGCTGCGGGAGAAGAAGCAGATCGTGCTGTACGGGCCGCCCGGCACCGGCAAGACCTATCTCGCCCAGGCGCTGGCCCAGTTCCTCACCGGGCAGGCCGACGACGCCCACCGGCTCGTGCAGTTCCACCCCTCGTACTCGTACGAGGACTTCTTCGAGGGTTTCCGCCCCCGGGCCACCGCCGACGGCGGACTCGGCTTCGCGCTCGAACCGGGGCCGCTCAAGCAACTCGTCACCCAGGCGAAGGACGATCCGTCGCAGGTCCACGTCCTGATCATCGACGAGATCAACCGGGCGAACCTCGCCAAGGTCTTCGGGGAGCTGTACTTCCTGCTCGAGTACCGCGACCGCAGCATCCAACTGCAGTACTCACCCAGCGACGACTTCGCCCTCCCACCGAACGTCTACCTGATCGGCACCATGAACACCGCCGACCGCTCCATCGCCCTGGTGGACGCCGCCATGCGCCGCCGGTTCTACTTCCAACCGCTGTTCCCCGGCGAGCCGCCCCTGGACGGGCTGCTCCGCGCGTGGTTGACCAAGCACGACCTTCCCCCCGACCGCGCCGACCTGCTCGACGAACTCAACCGCGTCATCGGCGACCGGGACGCCGCCGTCGGCCCGTCCTACCTGATGACGACCCGGGCCGCCACCGAGAAGGGGCTGACCAGGATCTGGCGGAACGCCATCCTGCCCCTGCTGGAGGAGCGCCACCTCGGCGACGGGGTCGACGTCGACCTCCGCTACGGTCTCGACGCACTCCGCAGACGGCTGCGGCAGCAGACCGCCCCCACCGGGGTTCCGCCCTCCGGCGGACCGGCCGGGGATCCGGCGCAGTGGCACTGATCAGCCTCCGGGAGCACCAGACGTACGAGGGTGAGCCGACCACGCCGGCGCTCGCCCGGGCGATGGGCGCCACCGGGCTCGTCGACACCGCACTCACCCTCGACGGGCGGCTCCGGCTGCGATCCGGCTCCCGGGTGGGCGCGGTCCGCGTCACCGCCGCCGACGACCACCTGGAGCTGCACGTACGGCCGAAGGTCGGCATCGCGCGGCTGCTCTGGCTGCTCGGCTACGCGCGGGATCCCGGCGGCTGGCGTACCGAACCGGTCGGCCTGACCCCCGACCAGGACCTGGTGCCCGCGATGGCGGTCGCCTTCGCCACCGCCGCGTCCCGAGCTCTCGCGCCCGGGGTGTTGTCCGGGTACCGCACCGTCGAGGCGGCGACGCCGCTGGTGCGCGGCCGGATCAGGGAGGCGGACCAGCTGCGCGCCCGGCCGGGGCTGGCCCTGCCGGTGGAGGTGCGCTACGACGACTACGTCCCGGACGTACCGGAGAACCGGATCCTGTTGTCGGCGGTACGCCGCCTGCACCGGCTCCCCGGTGTTCCACCGGCCACCCGCAACGCCCTGCACCGCCTCGCGGGCGCACTCGCCGACGTCACCCCCCTCACGCCGGGTACCCCCGTGCCCCGGACCGTGCCCAACCGGTTCACCGCCCGCTACCAGCCGGCGCTACGGCTCGCCCGGCTGATCCTGGCCGGGGCCGGCATAGAACACGTCCCGGGGTCGACCTCGGCGACCGGCTTCGTGTTCGACCTCAACACGGTCTTCGAGGACTGGTTGACCACCGCCCTCGGCGACGCGCTCACCACCCGCCACGGCGGGACCGTCGCCCGCCAGCACCCGGTGCGCCTCGACCACGACCATCTGCTGCCCCTGGTCAGGCCGGACATCACCTGGTGGGACGGGCGACGGTGCCTGGCCGTCATCGACGCCAAGTACAAGACACCCGGCAGCACCCCGCCCCGCGACGACGTCTACCAGCTGCTCGCCTACTGCACCACGCTCCGGCTGACCCACGGCCACCTCGTCTACGCCGCGACCGGAGCAGGGCCGGCGAGCTACCGACTGCACGGCAGCGGGGTGCGGATCAGGGTGCACCGGCTCGACCTGTCGGCTCCGCTGCAGCACCTGCACGAGCAGGTAGAGCGGATCGCCGCGGCGGTGGCGACCGCTCAGCGGTGCCCGGACGCCTGACCGGTCGTTGGGCGGCCGGGACGTCGACGTCGAGATGCCCGACGGTGAGGTGGGCGGGTCGCGAATCTGGGCCTGCCGCGTCCGCCCCGTCGGCCGTCCGACCGGCCGGCTCAGCTCAGCGCGGCATCCATCACCCGCTCGAAGTTCGGATCGAGTGGCCTGTCGTCCGTGACGACCGGGTACAGGTACCTGAGGATGACTTCGGAAACTTCGTGGTAGTCCGGCGTGATGGGGCGGGGCCGGGCATCCTCGACCGCGTCGCGCAGCACGGTGAGATACGGGATGCGGTCCTGCACCAGCGGTTCCTCGTAGGTTTTCTGGGTGGTCGGTACGAAGCTCCCCTCGAGCAGGAGCTTCTGCTGCGTCTCGGCACTGGTGAGAAACTTGATCAGTTCGATCGCCTGGGCCTTGTGCCGGCTCTTCTGGGCCACCGCCAGGTTCTGCCCACCGAGGATGCCGGGTCCGAACAGGCTGCGTACCTGGGGCTTCCGCTGGATCTCGCCGAACCATACCGGCCAGTTGCGCATGGCGACGGCTTCCTCGCGCTTGAAGGCCAGGGCGGTGTCCTTCTCGGCGGATTCGTTACCGTCGTCGCGGTACCAGAGCTGGCCGTCGCGCACCTTGCCCCGCACCACTGTCAGCGCCTTCTCCCACTCCGCCTGGACGACCTTCGGGCGGCTGCCGTCCGCGTTCAACAGGTTCTCGTTGACCTCCAGCAACTGTTCGAGGACGTTCACCACGAAAGCCTCGTCCGGGCTGAGCTGGATGGCGACCCTACGGCTCCCGGCGGGGGCGGCGGCCAGTATCCTGGGCAGCTCCTCCGCCTTGTTCGGAACAGTGGTGCCCGCCTGGAAGAAGAGCAGACCGACATCCGAGTTGTACGGCAGTGCGTACAACCTGTCCTGCCAGTAGCAGGTCAGCAGGGGCTTGGTGAGGAACCCCTCGCGGACTTCGTTGGTGATCGGATTGGGAATGTCCGGTGCCTTCTCGTCCAGTGCGACGAGCAGTGGACTCCCCTGCGCCTTGGCGTCCGCGAACTCTGCCAGGTGGACGGAATCAAGGTTCACGATGTCGACGCGCTCCGGTGCCGCGGGATCGAGATAATCACGGAACTTGGCGCGTTGAACATCGGTGTTGCCCTCGACTTCGAAGATGTCCGCAGGAATGTCCGGGTGCTTGGCGTTCCAGTCCTTGACCGCCTGCTCCCGGGCCTTCTTCTTACTTTCGTCGGCCCCACTGGCGATGAGCAGTTTATCTCCGGGCGGAAGCGGAGCGAACGGATCGGTCGTCGGGTCGGCCACCGGCGACACGTGCGTCGGCGCGGGTGTGGGTCCGGGTGACCCGGACGTGGGGAGGAACGTGGCCGAGAACGCGGTCATGACGACCCCGACTACGGTCGCCGCGGCGAGCGGGAGAAGGGGAGGCGACAGCGACCCCGATGGTCTCGTCGGCAGGTTCATGAGATCGTCCGGCTTCCCGTGGCGGTGGGCTGACGGCCGGTGCGCGTCAGCCACGCGCCGGTGGCGAAGAAGGCCGCGCAGGCCAGCAGGCTGGTGACGATCCCGGCGCGCAGCGCCCAGACCTCGGAGTGACCGGACCGCGTGATGGTGGCACAGGCCACCCCGATGGCGAGTGACCAGAGCAGGCCCCAGGCCAGGTGCGGCAGCGTCAGCCGGGGGTCGCGCGCGGCCGGCGGCGATTCCGGCTCCGTGAGGCTGTCCAGCAAGCCGGCGATGGTCGCCGGGTGGGCGTAGTTCTTGAAGATCGGCCGCCGGCCGGCGTACCCGTGGGCCTGTCTGGTCGGCAGGGGGAGACCGCTGGCCTCCAGGCGTTCGTGGGTCCGCGCGGCGACCTCCTCGATGCTCACGAACGGCCCTGCGCCCGGTACGCCGTCCTTGCCCAGCACCCCGACGAGTTCGTTGGTGAAGGCCGTGAGCCCGGTCGCGGAGTCGGCGCGGGCGGCCCGGTTGGGGCCGGTGGCGGCGAGCACGAACGTGCCCTCGATCGCGAGGTGGCCGTTGAGCGACCCCATGGTCCGGGTCGCGTTGCCGGCGTAGCAGCAGTCCAGCACGAGGATCTTGTTCGGGGCGCCGCAGTGGATGAGGGCGTCCCGCAGGTGCCGGTACTCCAGCGCGGTGGCCTGCCGGTCCTCGGCCGAGCCGGAGTGCGTGAGGTACAGCTCGTCCGGGTTCGTCGAGGAGCAGAACCCGTGCCCGGCGTAGTACACGAACAGGGTGCCGCGGCACTGCGTGCCGGCGCTCTCGATGGCCGTCAGGATCTCGTCCGCCGAGGTCGGGTTCATCACCGCCAGGCACCGCACCGGTGCCAGCCCCCACGGCACGTCCTGCCGCAGCATCGACCCCAGCTTGGCCACGTTGGCGGAGACGCCGGGGAGGTTCCGGCCGCGGTAGGACGGGTGCCGATAGGTGGCGGTGCCGATCAGCACGGCGTGTGACACGGCCGGGTCACCCACGGGATGGCGGTCAGCGTTCGTCATCGTCGGCCTCCGCTGGCGCCGCCTCGGCCGCCGGCGGCGAACTCGGGCCGGCGGAAGCCACCGGGTCGCCGAGGACGGTGACTTCTCCCTGGTAGATGATCGTGACCACGAGATCGCTCCGGCCCTTGACCGCGCGGGCCTCCCGCCACGCCTCGACCGCCACGACCAGCTGGCCCAGCCCGAGGACCGACTGGAGGATCACCAGCAGGGTGTCCAGGTCCCCGGCGCCCATCCGGGTGCCGTCCGGATCGTCCTGCGGCCGCAGCCGGGAGACCGGCCACCCGCCGCCGAACACGGGGTTTCCCCGGAGCCACTTGGCCAGCGCGTCGAGCTCCCGGTCCGCCCCGCGTCCGGCGACCTGGAGGCGCACCGAACCGGCCGGTCCGATGTCCGGAACGTCGGATGTCGGCGTGACAGCGCCCATGTGGATCAGCTCCTGAATGCCGATCTGAAAGGATCGTGACTTTATCATCCTGCCCGACGTCAAACCGAATTCCAGCTGCGTCACTGTGTGATCGCGAATTCATGATCACGAATCATCGCCCGACCGCCGAGGAAATAATATGAAAAATATTACACGAGGTGGAGATGGGTGAATGTGGTGATGGACGTGCCCGCCGGGCCGGGTCAGGAATCCGACACCTGGTCGGCGGAGGTGTGGCCGAGGCTGTCGGGAAAAGATAATCATGGGAATGGCGTCTTGGGTAATCCCGGGAGTTTCACCGAGCCGGCTGACGCCCGCCTATGTGGCGGGCGTCGTCCCCCGCTCACCCGGCGACGGTGTCGCCGGTCGGGTGCGCGGGTGCCGGTGGGGTGGACGCGGTACGTCGCGGACCCCGGGCCAGGACGTGGACGAAGAGGATCGTCATGACGGCGACTCCCGTCCACATGGCCTGTCGCCAGCCGTCGACGAACGACTCCTGAGCGGCCCGGACCAGGGCAGGCGCCTGCGGGCCGGCGGTGTCGGCGGCGTCCAGGGCGTTGGCGATGCCCGCGCGCGCGGTGTCGGCGGTGTCGGCGGGGACCGCGTCGAGGCGGGGGCCGATCGCGGTGCGGTAGCCGACGGCCAGGACCGCTCCGAGCAGGGCGACGCCGAGGGCGGTGCCGAACTCCCGGGTGACGTCGTTGAGCGCGGACGCGACGCCCTGCCGTTCGCGGGGCAGGGCGGAGGTGATGGCCTCCGTGGCGGGAGTCTGCGTCAGACCCATGCCGAGTCCCATGGCGAGCATGCCGGGCAGGATCGCCGGGTAGCCGCCGTCGACGGAGACGAGGGACGCCATCAACGCCAGGCCGGCACCGCCGAGCAGGACTCCCGCCGCCATCGTCGCCCGGGCTCCGGCACGGGCGGCCACCCGGGGGGCGAGGCCGGCGGCGAGCATCATCGTCGCCGCCATGGGCATGAGCGCGAGGGTGGCGCGCAGCCCGGACCAACCGAGGACGGCCTGGAAGTAGGGGAACAGCACGACGAAGATCCCGGCTTGGACACCGAACAGGGTCAGCAGCGCCAGCGAGCCGCTGGCGAGCCGCCGGTCGCGGAACAGGCGCACGTCGAGCAGGGGTGCCGCCCGGCGTAGTTCCCAGGCGACGAACCCGGCCGCGGCGACGACGCCGACGAGCAGGGCGGCCACGGTGACCGGTGCGGTCCAGCCGTGGACCGGACCCTCGTGCAGGACGTAGATGAGGGCGACCACGGCGAGCGCCGAGGCCAGCGAGCCGCCGAGGTCGAAGCGGTGCGGCGACTCCTCACGGGAGTTGGGCACGGCGCGCAGGGCCGTGACGGTGGCCGCCGCCACGAGTACGACCGGCAGCAGGAACAGCCAGCGCCAGTTCGCCCAGTCGACGAGCACCGCGGACAGGTACATGCCGAGGATGCCGCCGCCGCCGGCGACGCCGGTCCAGACGCCGATGGCCTTGGAGCGTTCCTCGTCCGGGAAGGTCGAGGTGATGACGGCCAGGGTGACCGGCATGATCATCGCGGCGCCGACGCCGGAGAGCAGCCGGGCGGCGATCATCATCTCGGCCGAGGTGGCCAGGCCCGCCGCCGCACTCGCCAGGCCGAAGACCGCCAGGCCGGCGAGCAGGACGGGTCTGCGGCCCACCCGGTCGCCGAGGGCACCGAGCGGGAGCAGCAGCGCGGCCAGGCTGAGGGTGTAGACGTTGATCATCCAGAGGACGGTGCTCTGCGGCGCGCCGAACTCGACGGCGACCTGTGGCTGGGCGACGTTGAGCCCGGAGACCGAGGCGATGACCGCCATCAGGGCGGTGCACACGGCGATCAGGATCGCCCGGCGCTGACGCGGGTCGTGGATCGTGGGGCCGGGGACGCTCACACCGGCAGCGCGGTCAGGGGTAGGCATGCGTGGTCTTCCTTCCGAAGGGCACGACGGGGTACGGCGCCGGGGTGGATCTCGGTCCCGGCGTCGACGAGGTGGTGGGTCAGGGGCGGCGGGTCGCGCGGACGACGACGTCGTGCAGCGTGGCCGACCGGCCGCCGGGTCGGGGGACCGGGCGCTGGTGTTCCTCGGCGGTGACGATCTCCCACCCGACCGTGTCCAGGCCGGCGGTGATGTCGGTGAGGGTGACCGTCGCCTCGGCGGGATGGCCGTGGTGGCCGTGGCCGTGATCGTGGTGGCCGTGGCCGTGGCCGTGGCCGTGATCGTGGCCGTGGCCGGACCGCGCCGGCAGCGCGGCAGTGGTGGTGCCGGGGCCGGCGGTGTGCAGGTGGCCGACGATCAGCAGGGTGCCGCCGGGGGCCACCCAGTCGCCGAGGCGCCGGTAGAAGGCGAGCTGCGGCATCGCGGGATGTGCATAGTGGGTGGTGACCAGGTCGAAACGCGTGCCCGGCTCCCAGACGGTCAGGTCCGCCTCCACCCACCGGACGGCCTCCGCCGGCCCACCGGTGGCGCGGTCGGCGGCGTGGGCGAGGGCGTCGGCGGAGATGTCGGCGGCGGTGACCCGCCAGCCGTGGGCGGCCAGCCAGATCGCCTCGGCGCCGGCGCCGCACCCGGCGTCCAGGGCGGTGCCCGGCGGCAGGCCGGCGGTCTCGCGGGCGAGGTACGGGTTCGGCGGGTTGCCGGCCATCGAGCCGGGCCGGTCGCCGTGGGTCTGCTGCCAGTGCTGTTGCCAGTAGTCCCGGTCGAAGCTGTGCGTCATCTGAGCTGCCCTTTCCCCGCCGTCACCGGTCGTGGTCGATCCTGGGCGGCCCGAGGAAGAGGCGCAAAGATTCTTGCCGAATGGCAAAATGGCCGGATGGACGAGAACCTGGAACGCACCCTCGACGCGGTGGGACCACGGTTGAAGCAGCTGCGGCTGCGCCGCAACGTCACCCTCACCGAGCTGGCCGAGGAGACCGGCATCTCCGCCAGCACCCTGTCGCGCCTCGAAGCCGGCCTACGACGTCCCACGCTCGAACAGATGCTCCCGCTGGCCCGCGCCCACAGCGTCACCATCGACGAACTCGTCGACGCGCCACCGACCGGCGATCCCCGGATCAACCTGCGCCCCATAGCCGCCGGTGACGGGTCCACCATCCTGCCCCTGACCCGCCGGCCCGGCGGTATCCAGGCCTACAAGTTCGTCCTGCCGGCCGGCGCCGACGACCGCGTTCCCGACCTGCGCACCCACGAGGGCTACGACTGGGTCTACGTGCTCAACGGGAACCTGCGCCTGGTCCTCGGCGACGAGGACATCGTCCTGCGGCCGGGAGAGGCCGCCGAGTTCGACACCCGCATCCCGCACTGGTTCGGCGCCACCGGCTCCGGACCCGTCGAGTTCCTCAGCCTGATCGGCAGGCAGGGCGAACGCGCACACGTCCGCGCCGCACCGGGCACGCCCCACTGAGCAGCCGTCCGACGGCCGCCGGAAGCGTCGTGGGCGCCGCACCCGGGCGCGCCGAGTTCGTCGCCCTGTGGTCATTGCCGGCGCGTCGGTCGTCGGTGACCCGACCTGGCCGGTCGAGGGCGTACGGCCGGGCGTGCCGAACACGGCCGCCACGACCGGCGGTCGACCGACGACGGGTGTCCACTGCGCTCGGTCATCACTTGTTAGGCTGACGTCGGTGACGGTCAGTCACCCGAGGGGAGTCGGCTGTCCGGCCTGGTGTCAGTCACCCCGGGGCGGGGCGACGGGAAGTGGAGTGACATGGTCGAGTTCCTGGCGGTCCCGCTGGACGACGGCGGGACGGTGCTCGTGGAGGTCGACGAGGTGGAGGGCCGTCCCGGTGTGGTGAAGGCCGGCCGTCCCGGCGAGGTACTGACCCGAGCCGCACAGAGTATGGAGGCCGCGTTGCAGCCGGTGACGGCGGCGGCCCGCGCCGCGCTCGGCGAACTGCGCAGGGTCCAGCCCGACGAGGTCACCATCGAGTTCGGCGTGCAGTTCCGTACCGAGCTCGGCGCGGTGATAGCCCGGTCGAGCGGCGAGTGCAACCTCAAGGTGACCATGCGGTGGAGCGCCCCTGCCGAGCGGACCGCCTGAGCCCGATGAGGGGTCCGGCGGGCCGGGGCGACGACGGGCGACTGGACGGGGCCGACGCGTCGGCGGGCTTCGTCCAGGGCGTGGTCCAGATCCTGGACGGTGCGGGCCGGGCGGCCGGTGCCGGATTCCTGGTGGCCGACGGGCTGCTCGTCACCTGCGCCCACGTCCTCGCCAGCGGTCCGGGTCCGCACCCGGACGGTCCGGTGCTGGTCCGCTTCCCCGGCCTCGACGACCAGCCCCGGCAAGCCCGGGTGTCCACGCCGCACTGGCGGACGCCCGGCGCGGGCGACGTGGCGTTCCTGCGGATGGCTGACCCGGCCCCGGCGTCGGCCCGGCCGCTGCCGCTCGGCACCGCCGGCGCGGGCCGGCGTCCGGTGAAGACATACGGCTTCCCCACCAACGCACCGGACGCCGGCCAGTACGGGTACGCCGTGACCGGCGACCGGATCCGTAGCGGCAACGACGTCGAGCTGCTGCAACTGACCGACTGCACCGAGGTGACGGAGGGGTTCAGCGGGGCGCCGGTGGTCGACGAACAGACGGGCCTGGTGATCGGGATGGTCGACTCCATCGCCGCCCCGGACCGGCACGGTCGTGGACGCTCCACCGGCTACGTCACCCCGACCGAGACCCTGTGGACAGTCCACCCGGACCTACGGCCCGCACATGTCTGCCCGTACCCGGGGCTGCGCGCCTTTACCACCGCGGACGCGGCGTGGTTCCACGGCCGGGACCGGGCGGTCGCCGCGGTGCTGGCCAGTATCGACCGGTACCCGCCCTTCGTCGCCCTGCTCGGGCCGTCGGGCAGCGGCAAGTCCTCCCTGGTGCGGGCCGGCGTACGGCCGACGCTGGAGCGGGCCGGGCTGCCCGGCAGCGACCGCTGGGACTGGGTGGTCGCGAGGCCCGGCCAGGACCCGTACCTGAGCCTGACCCGGGCGGGCCTGCCGGACGCCGGGGCCGGACTGGCCTCGGCGGTACGTCGCTGGCGGGACCGGAAACCGGACGCTGGACGACTGGTCCTGGTCCTCGACCAGTTCGAGGAGCTGTTGCTGGCCACCGCGGCCGAGCCCCGTGACCGGCTGCTGCGGGAGCTGGTGGAGCTACCCGACCGGGCACCCGCCGCGACCGTGCTGCTGACGCTCCGCGACGACTTCTACAGCCGGGTGGCCGCCGCCGCTCCGGCGCTGATGACCCTGGTGGAGCGGGGGCTGGTGAACGTGCCGGCCCGGGTGGAGGCGGTGGATCTCGCCGCCATAGTCGAGCGTCCGGCGCGGACCGTCGGGCTGGCGGTGGAGCCCGGCCTGACCGAGCGGATCGCCCGCGACGCCGCCCGGGTCACCGAAGCGGCGGGCGCGGTCGGGAGCGCGCCGACCACCGTCCTGCCGCTGCTCTCCTCGGCGTTGGCCGAACTGTGGCGGCGCCGGGAGAACGGCCGGCTCACCCACGCCGCCTACGACCGGATCGGCGGCGTGGCCGGCTGGTTGGACCGATGGTGCGACCAGGCGTACGCGGACGCCTGCCAGACGCTACCCGCCGACCGGTCACCACTGGCCCGCCAGCTCATCACCGCCCTCGTCCGCCCCGGTGACGAGGTCGCCGCAGTGCCCGCCACCCGGCAACGGCGCACCCTCGCCGAGCTCGGTGCTGCCGGCCCGGGTCCGGACGTTCCGGAAGCCACTGCGGTGGTGACCGTGCTGGCCGACCGGCGACTGGTCACCACCGGCCGGGATCCCACCACCGGCGCACCCGTGGTGGAACTGGCCCACGAGGCCCTGATCCACCAGTGGGCCGCGCTGCGCCGCTGGCTCGTCGACGACCACGACTTCCTCACCTGGCGGCGAGGCGCGGAGGCTGCCCGCGCTCAGTGGCAGGCCAGTACGCAGGGGCGTGACGGAACCGACCCGGAGTTGCTGCTGCACGGCACCGCCCTGGCCGCCGCCCTGGACTGGGCCGGCCGCCGGCCGCAGGACATCCCGCCGGACCTGGCCGGGTACGTCCGGCTCAGCGCCGCCGCCCAGCAGGATCGGCTGCGCCGGGAGCGCCGCCGTGTCGCGGTGCTGGCCGGGCTGCTCGTCCTCGCGGTGCTGCTCGGCGGGTTCGCCGTCGTGCAGCGGCAGGATGCCCGGCACCAGGCGGCGCAGGCCGCGGCGCAGGCGCGGCGGGCGGACGCCCGCCGGCTGGCCGGAGAGGCGGGCGGACTGGCCGACCGGCAGCCCGACCTGGCGCTGCTGCTCGCCCTGGAACGGCTGCGGACGGACCCTGGCCGGGAAGCCTGGTCGACCCTGGCGTCCCTGCTGTCCCGCCCGCTGGCACCGTCCCGGGTGCTGTACGGGCACCGGGGCACCGTCAGGGGGGTGGCCGTCAGCCCGGACGGAAACCTGCTGGCCAGCGTGGAACCGATTCTCCTCGACGGTCAGCTGTGGCTCTGGGACCTGCGCACCGGGCGGCACGTGAAAACGCTGGCCGGCGGCCAGACCGGCCAGGCCGTCGCCTTCAGCCCGGACGGCCGTTACCTCGCCAGCATGGGTGGGGGCGGCGTCGCCCTGTGGGATCTCAGCCTCGATACGCCGACGGCGCACCAGCTGACCGACCGTGGGGGGTTCCTCGGCGCGGTGGCGTTCAGCCCGGACGGCCGACTGCTCGCCGGCCTCGACGGCGACGGTGCCATCCAGCTCTGGGACGTGGCCAGCCGCGAGCCGTCCGGCGGGCCGCTCGACGCGAAGTCGGGCAACCTCACCGACCTCACCTTCAGCCCGGACGGCCGGCTGCTGGTCAGCGCCAGCGAGGTGGGCATCGTCGACTACTACGAGGTGTCCACCCGCCGGGTCGTCGACCGGCGGCGCATCGTGCGGGGTGCGCTCGCGGTGGCGTTCAGCCCCGACGGGAAGCTCCTCGCGGTCGGCGGCGACGAGGGCGTGGTGCACCTGCTCTCCCCGGACGGTCGGCAGACCGGTGAGATCCGGCTCGCCGCCCCGCTGCGTGACCTGGTGTTCCGACCCGGCCGGTCGACCCTGGTCACCGCCGACTCCCTGGGCGCGGTGCGGGAGTGGGATCCGAGGACCCGGCAGCAGTCCGGACCGACCCTGACCGGGCACGTGGGCGGCGTCGAGTCGCTGGCGGTCGACCGGGACGGCTCGCTGCTGGTCTCCGGCGGAGAGGACCGGCAGATCCGGGTCTGGGGCTCGCCGGTCCGGCAGCCGCTGGGGGCCACCGTCACGGTGGACGCCAGCCGGGTGAACGACGTCGTCTTCAGCCCGGACGGCACGAGGCTGGCCACCGGCGGGTTCGATGGCAGCGTCCGGATCTGGGACGTGGCCAGCCGCCGGCAGGTCGCCGGTCCCTGGAGCCCCGACGGGAAGGTCCTGGACCCGAACGAGGTGTTCAGCGCGAACTCGCAGCACCAGGTGGTGTTCGCTCCGGACGGCCGGTCGCTGACGAGCCGGACCAGCAGCGCGATCTACCGGTGGGAGATCCCCTCCGGGAAACTGCTGGCCTCCCGTCCCGTGCCCGACTCCAGCGGAACGACGGTGCGACTCGCTCCGGACGCCGAGCGGTACGCCGTCAGGTCCGAGGAGGGCGAGATCGCGGTGTGGGAGGTGACCACCGGCCACCCGGTGGGTTCGGCGCGACCCGGCGCCAACGGTTCCTCGCTGGTCTTCCGTGCCGACGGGAGTCAGCTTGCCGCCGAGGGCGAGAAGGTCGGCCAGGTGCGGCTCTGGGATGTCGGCAGCGGTGACCGGATCGCCCAGGGACAGATCCGCGGCGACGGTCCGGGCGGCTTCACCACCGAGGTCACCAGCGTCCTGGCGATCAGTCCGACCGGCGATGCGCTGCTGACCGGGAGTTTTCCGCAACGAGATACCGCTCGGATCTGGCGCCGCTCCGACGCCGAGTTCCGGCATCACCGCCTGCCCGGGCAGGTAGCGGTCAACGCGGCGGCGTTCAGCCCGGACGGCCGCCTCTTCGCCACCGGCGGCGAGGACCGGTCGGTCGTCTTCTGGGCCACCGCCACCGCCGAGCCGGTCGCCGACCCGCTCACCCCGCACCTCAGGCAGGTGAACGCCGTCGCCTTCAGCCCGGACGGCGAGCTGCTGGCCAGCGCCGCCGACGACGGCACCGTCCGGCTCTGGGCCACCCCGGGTACCTGGGTACGCCAGGCGTGTGAACTGGCCGGTCGGAACCTCAGCCGCGCCGAGTGGGACCGCCACGTCCCCGGCCGGCCGTACGTCCGCACCTGCGCGGAGCAGCCGGCCGGCGACGGAGCGCCCGCGCAGGCCCCGGTCGCCGGCTACCCGTCGCCGTAGCGGACGATCACCGGGGGCCGCCGTCGCCTCCGCGCGCGGACCGGCCCGGCGTCGATTGACAGCCGATGGGGGTGCTGCTATTTGTTAATACAGTTTACTGATTATCGCGGTGCCCGCCGGGGCGCACGTCGCGTCCGGGTACCGACCGGCCGGCGGCCCGCCGCCCCTTCCCCGAGGAGCGCCCTGGTGCGCAGAAGAACAGTCGCCTACGCCGTGGGCACCCTGCTGACCGGCGTCGCCGCGGTCGGTTACGGCCTGCCGTCGGCCAGCGCCGCGACCGCCGGCCCGATCACCGGCCTGGCCGGGAAGTGCGTCGACGTGGCCGGCGCCAACCCGGCCAACGGCACCGCCGTGCAGCTCTACGACTGCAACGGCACGGCGGCCCAGACGTGGACGGTGGGCAACAGCGACGGCTCGATCCGCGCGCTCGGCAAGTGCCTCGACGTCACCGCCGCGTCGACCGCCGACGGCACCAGGATCCAGCTGTACGACTGCAACGGCACCGGCGCCCAGAAGTGGACCGCCGCCAGCGGTGGCGCCCTGGTCAACACCGCCTCGGGCAAGTGCCTCGACGTGACCGACCGGAGCACCGCCAACGGTGCCCGGCTCCAGATCTGGACCTGCGGCGGCACCACCAACCAGCAGTGGACCCTGCCCGGCGGCGGCACCCCCACCCCCACCCCGACCGCCACCACCCCGGCCAGCGTCAACCTGGACGATCCGGCGAAGAAGGACGTCGCCATGCAGCTCGTCTCGGCGGCCGAGAACTCCTCGCTCGACTGGCGTGCCCAGTTCTCCTACATCGAGGACATCGGCGACGGCCGCGGCTACACCGCCGGCATCATCGGTTTCTGCTCCGGCACCGGCGACATGCTCGAACTGGTCCAGGCGTACACGAACACCAAGCCGGGCAACGTGCTGGCCGGCTACCTGCCGGCGCTGCGCGCCGTGAACGGCACCGCCTCGCACGCGGGCCTGGACCCGAACTACCCCCGCGACTGGCGCACCGCCGCCACCGACCCGGTGTTCCGGGCCGCCCAGGAGGCCGAACGGGACCGGGTCTACTTCAACCCGTCCGTGCGCGACGGGAAGAACGACGGGGTCCGGGCACTCGGCCAGTTCGCCTACTACGACGCGGCGGTCATGCACGGGTACGAGGGCATGCGCCAGATCCGCAGCCGCGCCCTCACCCGGGCGAAGCCCCCGGCGCAGGGCGGCAACGAGCGGACCTGGCTCAACGCCTTCCTCGACGAGCGGGTCATCGAGATGCGCAAGGAGGAGGCGCACTCCGACACCTCCCGTGTCGACACGGCGCAGCGGGTGTTCCTCGACAACGGCAACGTCGACCTGAACACGCCGCTGGTGTTCGCCGTCTACGGCGACCAGTTCCGCATCGGCTGAGCCGCCGGGGCGGTCCGGGACGCCGAGCGGTACCGGCGTCCCGGACCGCCCCGGTCACGGTGCCCAGGGTGTGGTGACGTTCCAGGTGCTGTCCGCGGCCCACAGCGCGGGGGAGTTCCACGCCGCGCCGCCCGTGCCGTTGCTCAACCAGACCTCCGCGTCGTAGTGCCGCAGGTACCTGCCACGGAAGTTGTACGACTCCAGCGAGACCCCGCTTCCGCTGACCCCGACCCGGGCGCACCAGGTGGCGTCCGCCCGGAGCAGCGCCGAACCGTCGTTCGGCGAGTTGCGCACCCGCGACTCCTGGTGCCGGAGGAACTGCCCCGGGAAGTTGACCGACTCGAACGAGTAGCACGAAGCGTCGGCCAGCCCCGCCCGGACCGTGTACGTCGCGTCGTCCTTGAGCACCGCCGAGCTGTTCGCGTCCACGATCTCCGTGTAGGCGAGGCTGTCCCGGTGGCGCAGGAACCGGTTGGTGTATCCGGGGGTCGTCACCTGGAACGAGCGCCGGGTGTTCAGGGGCAGCGCCACCGGCGCGGAGCTGCCGACCGACCTCGACGCGGCGATGAGCGACAGGTTCGCGGCCCGCACGCGGGCCTGGTCCATCTTGACCACCTGCCGGTCGTAGGTGAGGAACCCGTTCAGCTCACCCTCCTGGTCGGTGATCTCGGTGTAGACCGAGGCGCTCAGCCCCTTGCCGAGCATCAGGTTCTGGGTGCCCTGCACCAGCCCGACGTAGCGGTCGGTCAGCGCGGTGGAGTTCGGCTGCCACTCGTAGGCGAAGAAGCTGCCGTTCGGGCTCCACTCGTGGCCGGGCGCCCGCAGGCCGAGGCCGCCGAACTCGCCGAGCACGGCGATCCGGCTGCTCGACGTTAGCGGCGAGTCCGGCCCCAGGTAGACGTGCCAGTCGTCGATGTCGCCGGTACCGGGATCCCCCAACGACTGGCAGCAGTTGTGGCCGCTGTGCGCGTTGACCAGCCGGGTCGGGTCCTGGGCCTTGACGGCCTGGGCGACCCGGCGGGTGTCGGCCAGCGCCCGCTCCCCCCACCCCTCGTTGTAGACGGTGTAGGTGACGACCGACGGCGAGCTGCGGTGCTCGTTCACGATCTCGCGGGCCTCGGTCTCGAGCTGCGCCTGCTGCGCGTCGGTCGCGTTGATGTCCTGCGCGGTCAGGGACGGAACGTCCTGCCACACCAGCAGACCGAGCCGGTCGGCGTGGTAGAACCAGCGCTGCGGTTCCACCTTGATGTGCTTGCGCACCATGTTGAAGCCGAGGTCCTTGTGCTTCTGCAGGTCGAAGGCGAGCGCGGCGTCGGTGGGCGCGGTGTAGAGCCCGTCCGGCCAGAACCCCTGGTCCAGGGTGCCGGTCTGGAAGACGAACTGGCCGTTGAGCTTGGGCCGCAGGACACCGTTGACCACACCGGTGCTGATCTCCCGCATGCCGAAGTAGTGGGTGGTCCGGTCGACCTGGCTGCCGGCGGCATTACGCAGGGTGATGCGCAGGTGGTAGAGGAACGGGTCGTCGGGCGACCAGCGGCGGGCGGCCGGCACGGGCACCGCGAACTCGGTGAAGCCGCCGGTGGCCGAGCCGACCACGGTGGTGCCGTCGAGCGCCTCGGCCAGCACGCTGTGGCCGCTGACGTCCCCCCGGGTGGAGACCCGGACCCGGAGGGTGTCGTCGGCCAGCCGGGGAGTGAGGTCGACGCCGCTGATCGAGGCCGTCGGCACCGGTTCCAGCCACACCGTCTGCCAGATGCCCGAACTCGGGGTGTAGAAGATCCCGCCGGGCTGCTTGGTCTGCTTGCCGATCGGCGGCAGACTGCCGTTCTGCCGGCTGTCCGTCGGATCCCACACCTTCACCACGATCTCGTTCGCACCGCCGCGCAACGGCGCGGTGACGTCGAAGGTGAAGGCGTCGTAGCCGCCGGTGTGGCCGCCGACCGCCACGCCGTTGACCCAGACGGTGGTCTGCCAGTCGACCGCGCCGAAGTGGAGCAGCACCCGGCGTCCGCTCCAACTCGCGGGCACCGTCACGAGCCGGCGGTAGAACAGGTAGTTGCGGTTGTCCCCGGCGG
The DNA here is from genome assembly GCF_900090265.1 of Micromonospora rifamycinica. Lineage (NCBI taxonomy): Bacteria > Bacillati > Actinomycetota > Actinomycetes > Micromonosporales > Micromonosporaceae > Micromonospora > Micromonospora rifamycinica. Next base: position 1,857,293 of record NZ_LT607752.1, on the reverse strand, counting down.
CGCGCTGCACCCCGGACAGGGCGCTCTCCACCGGGAACGGCACGTTGACCCGTTCGGGCAGGTCGGTGGCGAACTGCGGGGCGTCGTCGGTGGGGGACTGGCGCAGTTGCCATTCACCGTTGAGGTTGAGCCAGTCAGCCCGGGTCATCTGCGGTCGCGGGTACTCGGGCAGCGGCGTGCCGGCGAGCGCCTGGGCGGTCCAGGGGGTGGTCAGCGGCGGGTTCTTGGCCGGTACGGCGTGTGCCGGTGCGGCGAGCAGGCCGGCGACCAGGGCGACGACGACCAGGAGGGGTGCGGCGAGGCGGACGGGAGCGGGACGTGTCATGCCGTCTCCAGGGGACGGGCCGTCAGGGCCGGGCTGCGCCGCTGGCGGCTGGCAGTGGGTGTCGGGCGGCCGATCGGGTCACGTCCGGTCCCCGGCCGGGCGGAGACGTCGATGGGAACTCCGGGAGCGGCCGGTGGGGTTCCCTGCGGTCCGTACCGACGTTATCGGACCCGGTGGGCCGACGCACGGATTCCCGGCCGTCGATGCGCGGTGGGGCGGTGCGCCCTCCGTGGTGGGTGCCGGGTCGTGGCTCGGTGCCGGACCCGGACTGCTCGAAATTTTCAGGATCTAGAGCGATAGTTTCTGCTCCCCTGGGCGGATGTGATTGACGATCGTCCATGTCAGCGCGTAGCGTCACAGTGAAAGTTTTCTCTTGATGGAGGCCCAGCCTGGCCGGATGGTCCCCACGGCGAAGAAACACGGTGATGAACAGGGCGAAACAGAAAGGACCGCCCCGGACCACCGTCGTCACCGGGTGTCGTCGCGATGCCGGTCGCCCGGCTGACCGCCGCGGTCAGGCCCACCCCACCACCCGATCCACCCGACCGGCGGCAGTGCGGGCTCCACGGCACCCGGTCGGACAGTGGACCGGCACCGCCCGGTGAGCGGTCGCCCCGCGCCCGGGTGGGGCCTCCTCCGTCCCCTTCCGAGAAAGGTGCCCATGAAGAACAGACGTCTCGCGATCTGGGTCACGGTCGCGCTCCTCGCCCTCGGCGGTGTCGGGACGGGCGCCGTGCTGGCGCCGGTCTACGGTGCGCCCACGGCGGCCGGGGCCGACGCGCCCGGTCTGGCCGCCGGCGGCTGCGTCGCGGATCCCGCCCTGCGCGGCGCGACGAAGAGCCCGCTCTACACCGTCACGGCGGACGGCGCACCGCTGTTCGTCGAGAAGATGACCAAGTACGCCCCCGAGATGCAGGTGCACTACGCCCACTGCTCCATGGCGGGAGCGGGAACGGCGAACTTCTCCGTCACCGTGGCCGAGGGCTTCAGCTCGTACACCGTCAGCCCCAAGAGCCGGAAGCTCGCCGTCGCCCGCAGCGGCAACACCATCAGCTTCACCAGCGGTCCGAACTACCTGATCGTCCAGTTCGACGCCAAGGAACTGCTGTTCGTCCTGATCGACGCGCCCGAGGCGGACGCGCCGCAGGTGGGCGACGCCGACGTCAAGAGCCTGGCCGACTACGGCGTCGACAACACCGGGGCGACACTGGTCACCTCCAAGATCCAGAGCGCCATCAACGCCGCCTCCGGGGCGACCCGGAACATCCTGTACGTGCCACCGGGCCGCTACCAGGTCGGTGAGCTGTGGATGAAGAGCAACATGACCCTCTACCTGGCCGCCGGCGCGGTCCTCTACGGCTCGAACCAGAAGGCGGACTTCAACACCGGCAGCGGTGGGGTGAACATCGAGGGCATGCAGCACGCCTCGCTGCGGATGTACCAGGTGCGCAACGCCAAGCTGCTGGGCGGCGGGGTCATCGACGGGAACGGGAAGTACCTGCGGGCACAGGGCATCAACCTGGCCGTGCTGAAGATCGAGGAAAGCTCCGACATCCTGGTCGACGGCGTCACCGTCCGTGACTCCAGCTACTGGAACACCCTGGTCTACCGCAGTGACCGGGTCACCATCAGGAACTACAAGCTGATCAACTGCCGGCCGAACTCGGGGTACAACAACACCGACGGCGTGGACTTCGACGAGTCGACCAACAGCCTGCTGTCGAACGCGTTCCTCTACACCGGCGACGACAACATGGCGACCAAGAACGAGTTCGCCAGCGGCATCGTCAACACCAGGAACGTCGTCCACGAGCACGTCGTCTGCTACAGCAACTCCGCCTGCGCGAAGATCGGCACCAAGACCGAGGGAACGTCGATGGACGGTGTCGTCTTCCGCGACATCGACGTGGTGAAGGCGGGACGCTCGATGGTGATCGACGCGGTGGACACCGCCGTCGTGTCGAACACCCGATGGGAGGACATCAGAGTTGAACAGACCGACAGCCTGATCGACCTCCAGGAGGACCGCCCACCGTCCTGGCGCACGGTGAAGAACACCTCGACGATCCGCAACGCCTACTTCACCAACGTCTCCTCGGACGTGAAGAAGGTCGTCAACCTGCACGGGCGATCGTCCAGCGTCAACATCAGCGGCGTGCACTTCAGTAACTTCACCGTCCAGGGCCGGCCGGTCACCAGCCAGACCGACGCGGACGCGAGCTGGAACATCAACGCCTACGTCTCGAACATCACCTTCTCGACCACGCCGCCGCCGACCACGCCGCCTCCGACGACGCCGCCGCCGACGACCCCACCGCCGACCACGCCGCCTCCGACGACGCCGCCTCCGACGACCCCACCGCCGACCACCACGCCGCCGCCGGGTCCGTCCGGTGCCTGCGAGGTGGGGTACACGATGAACTCCTGGAACGACGGTTTCACCGCCAGCATCCGTATCACCAACCGGGGCACCTCGGCGATCGACGGGTGGACCCTGGCGTTCACCCTGCCCGGCGGGCAGGCCCTCACCAACGGCTGGAACGCCACGTACACCGGCTCCAGCGGGCAGATCTCCGCCCGTAACGTCTCCTACAACGGGACTCTGGCACCGGGCGGGTCCACCGACATCGGCTTCCAGGCCACCCACAGTGGCAACACCGGCAGGCCCGACTCGTTCACCCTCAACGGCGTCGGCTGCACCCTCTCCTGACCCGGGCGTCGAACCGGCCGGTGTGACCGTCCCCGATCGCGGGGACGGTCACACCGGCCGTCCTGCTGGGCGGCGCTGTCGTCTCCCGAAGCGGCATCTGGCCGGGAGGTCGGGCAGGAGCGCCGTCCGGCTACCGGCGCGACGTGCCGGTGCTTTACGGCGGCGCTGCACCCGGTGCGCGGCTCCTTCCGGGCATTGAGCTGGCGGAATCCCTGCGGTTCCCGGCCGGGGCGTGCGGCGACGCGGTTTCCGAAGCCATATTCATGTACGATCGTCTATCGATGCCGTACGAGGATAGGGATCTTCCGGTGCTGCTTCGTTCGCAATCGAGTTCGTCTCATCCGGCGCACAAGTATCGACGTGGGATTACCACCGGGGCCGACGGTCCGCGCCACCCCTGATTCCGGCTGCGCCCGGATCGGTATTCCGTCGATGCCCGGATGGGCCGGCTTTCCCGGCTGGCCGGGCCGCAGTTCGACTTCGGAAAAGACGTCGTCGTCATCTTGTCGGCGACCCGCATACGGCCAGAACGGCAGGGTGGTAGTGGCATGAAGGTTCTCGTCATCGGTGGTGGCCCGGCTGGGAGCACCGCGGCAACGGCAATGGCCCAGGCCGGACTCGACGTGCGGCTCATCGAGAGCGCCCACTTTCCGCGGTACCACGTGGGGGAGTCGCTCACGCCGTCGTGCCGGGTCGTGCTCGACGCGATCGGCCTGTCGAAGATCGTCGACGACTACGGCTTCGTCAAGAAGAACGGAGGCGTCATCCACTGGGACGACGACCAGTGGGCGTTCGACTGGTACCAGCAGGCCGGCGTGCAGTCATGGCAGGTGGACCGGAGCGAGTTCGACGCGCTGCTGCTGGAGCACGCCCGTCAGAACGGGGTCGCCGTCACCACCGGCGTCACCGGTCGGTCCGTCCGGTTCGCCGACGGTCGGCCGGTGGCCGTGGAGTGCTCGCCGGAGCACGGCGAGCCGTTCACCGTGGACGACTTCGACTTCCTGGTCGACGCCACCGGACGTAACGGGCTGCTCAGCGCCCGGCACTTCGGCAACCGTCAACCGCTGAGCAACCTGCGGAACGTCGGCATCTGGGGCTACTGGACGGGGGCCCGGCTGCTGCCGGAGACGCCGACCGGAGGCATCAACATCATCTCCTCGCCGGAGGGTTGGTACTGGGTCATCCCGATGGCCGGTGGGCGGATGAGCATCGGTTACGTCACCACCAAGGACGCCTTCGCGCGCGATCGTCACGAGCACCCGTCGTCGGACGACCTGTACCGGCACCTGATCGCCGTCTCGCCCACCATCGCGGGCCTGACCGAGGGGGCGGAGTTCCTCGGCACCACCAGGGTCGAGACCGACTACTCCTACATCGCGGACCAGTTCTGCGGGCCAGGTTACGCGATCGTGGGTGACGCGGCGTGCTTCCTGGACCCGCTGCTCTCCACCGGCGTGCACCTCGCGCTCTACAGCGCCCTGACCGCCGCCGCCTGCGTCGCCTCGATGAACCGTGGCGAGGTCAGCGAAACGGAGGCGCTGAAGTTCTTCGAATTCGCCTACCGCCGCGCGTACATGCGGCTCTTCGCCCTGGTGACCATCATGTACGAGCGTTATCTGGGCAAGGACGGGTTCTTCCTCACCTCCGACCGGCTGATCGGCGAGGAGCAGCAGGTGCGGGCGGACGAGGATGTCTCCTCGCGCTCCTTCGCGGAGATCATCGGTGGGCTGTCCGACCTGCGGGAGGCGGCCGACTCGTCCACCCGGGTCATCACCGATCAGCTGCGGTCGGAGGCGTTGCGGGCGCAGCTGCGGGTGGTGGAGGCACCGGGCTCCGAGGGGCCGGACTTCACCCCGGTCCGCGGCAACCCGCTCTCCGACGCGGAGTCGGCCGACTACCGCCTCGTCACCGGCCCGCGACTGGGCCTCGAACGGATCCGTGCGGTACGCCCCTGAGCCCGGCCGGGGTCGCCGCCCGCCGCTGCGGCGGCCCGGCCGGGTCGGGCCGCCGCAGGCCGGTCAGAGCGTCGGCGATCCGTAGAGCAGGCGGTTCGGCGAGCCGGCGCCGGGATTGGTCACCACGCCCGCAGTCGCGCTGTCGACCAGGAAGGCGTGCACCTGGGCCGGCGTCCAGGTGGGATTCTTGCCCCGCACCCGGGCGGCCATCCCGGCCACGTGCGCGGAGGCCTGGAGGGTGAGATTCAGGGACGTGGCGGCGGTGTCGGAGGTCGAGGAGGCCGACACGATGTCCACACCGGGGGCGAAGAGGTCGACGCAGGGGCCGAAGTTGGAGTAGGCCGGCCGGGCGTCGTTCGACTGGACCGACGCGACGGTGAGGACGGCGGGCACCGAGCCGGGCGAGTCGAGGCAGGCGTCGTGGGTGGCGTCGCCGGCGGGTGTGGTGATCACGATGCCGTCGCCGACGGCGTTGGCGACCGCCGCGTTCAGTGCGGTGCTGAATCCGCCGGCCAGGACGAAGTCCCCGACGGCGGGTGGGCTCCACGGCGTGTGGTCGGCGACCACCCAGTCGACGGCGCCGATCAGCGCGCTGAGAGTGCCGTTGCAGCTGGGCAGGCCGACCGAGACCAGCGTGACGTCCTTGGCCACCCCGTACGTCGTGCCGCCGATGATGCCGGCCACGTGCGTGCCGAGCGACGTGAAGCAGCTGGCGGCGTAGCCGTGGTAGGCCTGACCGCCGAATTCCTGGTGGGTGGTGCGGATCCCGGGGCCGATGACGTAGACGCGGACTCCGGTGCCCTTGCTCACGAAGTTGTAGGTGGTGTCGAGACCGACGGGCGCGTCGATCCGGTCCAGGTTCCAGGGCGCGTCCGGCTGGGCGATGGTCGTCCGGGCCGATACCTCGGGGACGTCGACAGTCTGGTTCTGCTCCACGTAGGCCACCGCCGGGTCGGCGGCGAGTCGCCGGGCGACCGACGCCGAGGTGCGTACCGAGAAGCCGTTGACGGCGTCGTCCCACACCTGGTCCGGCACGGTGCCGAACCGACCGGCCAGCATCCGGGCCGTGCCGGTCACCGCGGACTGCCGGCCAGCTGCGGGGCCACCGATCGCACCGTCTTTCAGGACCACGATGTACTCACCCGGCACCGCGGTCGCCCTGCCGGCCCCGAGGACGGTGCCTACGGCACCCGGCATCGTTGTCGAGCCGGTGGCCGAGGCCGCCGGTTGGGCGGCCGTGACGGCGGCCAGCAGGGCGGCGACGAGGGCGACAACGGTACGGCCACATTGACGCAAACCAATTACCACGACTCTTTCCGACAATTCCATCGACAGCTCCTTCTGTGTCATGGCGACGGGGTTCCGAAAACATCGCACCCGGCCCGGCTGCTGTTCGGGACTCTACCGCCAATGGCGCAACTAACGATGCTCATCGATTGAATGGGGCGTTCTTTCCAGCGGTTTTGGCAATGGCTGAAAGAATTCGATCCCGATGTATCAGAGGGGCCGTGCCGCGACTCGTCCACGATCGGCGCCCGGTGGCCCGGGGGTCCGTCCTCCGGCGGTGCCGGCCGGGCTGCCGTCGTCCGCTGGGTGAATGAGAGCGGCGAATCCGACGGCGGGCATGGGTGATGAGTCACCTCAGGGTAGCGTCCTGCGCATGGCTGAGCCGGAGTATCTGAACGACCGTGAGCGGCGCGCCTGGCACGGCTTCCTGACCATGCAGGAAGACCTCCGTCGGCACATGAACCGGCAGCTGCTCGGTGCGAGCGGCCTCTCGCTGGCCGACTTCTCCGTCCTCAGCGCGCTGTCCCAGTCCCCGGACGGCTCGCTGCGGGTCTTCGAGCTGCGCGAGCTGCTGCGGTGGGAGAAGACCCGCCTCACCCATCAGGTGTCGCGCATGGTCACCCGGGGCCTGGTCGAGCGGCGCAGCTCCCGTGAAGACGCGCGCGGCAACGTCGTGGCGCTCACCGGGCAGGGGCGTTCGGCGATCGAGCTGGCGACCCCCCTGCACGTCAACCACGTGCGGCGGGTCTTCTTCGACGTGATCAGCCCCCGGCAGGTCGACGCGCTGGCGGCCGTCTCGGAGGCCGTCCTCCAGGCGCTGCAGGACGAGCCGATCGAGGACTGACCGGCGCTGGCGGGCGCGGTGCGGCGGCCGTCGCCGGGGCGCGTGAAGGGTGATGTGTCATCCAACACAAGGTGGTGACGTGTCACCCTCACGGTATCTAGCCTGGGCAGGCGCCTCACCTGGCACCGTCGGCGGCGATCGAGGCGAACCTGGCCTGGCGCGGCACCAGGCCGAGCGGGTGGTGGCGGTCGCCCGGGCACTCAAGCTCGGGTACGCGGCCGCCTGACCTCACGTGACGGGCCGCCGGCCCGTCGGGAAACCCGCCCGGGAACGCCCGCGCGGCTACGGAAGGAAGAAACCATGGGTACCACCGAGATCCGTAACGTCGTGCTCGTGCACGGCGCGTTCGCCGACGGTTCGGGCTGGCGCGGCGTGTACGACAACCTGACAGCCAGGGGATACCGGGTCGCCGTCGTGCAGAACCCGCTCACCTCGCTCGACGACGACGTCGCGGCGACCGTGCGGATCCTCGACCGGCAGGACGGCCCGACGATTCTCGTCGGCCACTCCTGGGGCGGCACGGTCATCACCGAGGCGGGAGTCCACCCCAACGTCGCCGGACTGGTCTACGTGTCGGCGCTGATTCCCGACGCCGGCGAGAACTCCGCCCAGCAGTACGAGGGGTTCGGCCCGACGCCCGACTTCGTCATCGACGTCGTGGAGGGTTACGGCTACCTGAACCCCGACACGTTCCAGGCCGGGTTCGCGGCCGACACGAGCGACGCCGACGCCGCGTTCCTCCGCGACTCCCAGGTGCCCGTCAACATGGCGGTGTTCTCGACGCCGGTGAAGAACGCCGCCTGGCGCGACAAGCCGAGCTGGGCCGTCATCGCGACCGAGGACAGGGCGTTCGACCAGGCGATGCTGCAACACATGGCCAAGCGCGCCAACGCGACGGTCACCAACGTCCCGGCCAGCCACGCTCTGTTCGCCACCCAGCCCGCCGTCGTCTCCGAGGTGATCGTCGCCGCCGCACAGGGCGCCGCCGCCGGCACGCGCTGACCCCGACCACGGTCGACCAGGGCCGGCCCACCGCGCCGGGTGAGCCGGCCCTGATCTCCAGGAGCCCGGACGTCCACGTCGTTCCGGGTGGCGACAACCACCCGGCCCGCCCTCCGCGACGGATCCGCCACCCGGCCCGCCCGTCGGCGACGGGGTTAATCCGCTGGCGTCCGGCGCGCGGCGGTAGTACAAACCTGCCGTGGAAGAGACTTTGGGGTTCGCCGATCTGTTGCGGCTGATGGACGAACGGTCGGGCGCCTTCCGGGCAGCGGTCGCCGCGGCCCCCAGCCTCGACGTGCCGGTGCCGACCTGCCCCGAGTGGACGCTGTTCGACCTGGTGCGGCATCTGGGCGAGGGCCGTCACCGGTGGGCGGTCACCGTGGCCGCAGGACCCGCCGAGGCGCCCCCGCAGGTGTCCGCTCCGGCGGCGCCCCGGGAGCGTGACGCCCTGCTCGCCTGGTTCACCGCGTCGACGCGGGAGCTGCTGGACGCGTTGCTGGAGGCCGGCCCGGACCGCGGCTGCTGGACGTGGTGGGGCCCGTCGCAGTCGCCGCAGACGACCGGCGCGGTCGCCCGGCACCAGCTCCAGCAGGTCGCCGTGCACACCTACGACGCCCAGGTCACCGCGGGTGAACCGCAGCCGCTGCCGGTCGCGGTGGCCCTCGACGGTGTCGACGAGTTCCTGACCACCTGCGTCGCGACGACGTTCCCGTGGCCGCACGAGCCCGCGGTCATCGACTACCACGCCGTCGAGGGCCGATCCTGGCGGATCTGGTTCTCCGCCGACGGTGCCCGGACCGCCCGCCTCCCCGACCCGGTCGCCGCCGAGGTCCCGGCGGTGACCTGGGCCTCCGCCCGCGGGACGGCCCACGAGCTGGTCATGTTCTGCTACGGCCGCATCACGATGGACTCGCTGCGGATCGAGGGCGACCGGCGCGTCTTCGAGCAGCTCATCGCCTGGGAGCCGGGGGAGTAGGAAGCGCCCCGGGCCACCGGGCGTGGGGTGTCAGGTCCGCTCCCCGGTCCAGGCCGCTTCGAGGATCGCGGTCAGGCTGGCGGTGTCGGTCGGGCCGGGATGGTTCTGGATCAGGCGGGTGACGCCACCGGCCATCTCCGCGAAACGCGGGAGGTCGGCGCGGGCCACGCCGATGTCCGCCAGGGTGGCCGGGATGCCGATGTCGGCGAGCAGCCCGTCGAGCCAGGTGAGGAACGTGTCCGTGGCCTCGGCGTCGGAGGCGTCGGCCACGTCGAGCCCGCACACCCGGGCGAGGTCGGCCAGCCGGTCACCGACGGCGTCCCTCGCCGCGTCCAGCGCGTAGGGCAGTAGCAGCCCGACGCCCAGGCCGTGCGGCGTGTGGGTGGCCGCACCGATCGGGTACTGGAGCGCGTGCGGGGCCGCGTTGCCCGCGTGGGAGAAGGCGAGCCCGGCGAGCATCGACCCGTAGGACATGTCCGCGCGGGCCTCGGTGTCGCCGCCGTCCCTGACCGCCCGACGCAGGCTGCGGGCGATCCGCTCCGCGGCCAGCAGCGCGTAGTGGTCGGTGACCGGGTTGCGGCCGAGGAAGACCTGCTCCACCGGGTCGCGTGGTCCGTGCGGCCGGGGTCGCGCGGTGTAGCTCTCCACCGCGTGACAGAACGCGTCGATGCCGGAGTGGGCGGTGACGGTCGCCGGGCAGGTGTAGGTGAGTTCGGGGTCGACGATGGCGAAGTCGGGCACGATGTGGACGCTCGACACCCCCACCTTCAGCGCGCGGTCCGGGTCGGTCAGCACCGAGACGGGGGTGAGTTCGGAGCCGGTGCCCGAGGTCGTCGGGACGGCGACGAGAGGAACCGTCGGCCCCGGCACCCGCGACTCACCGTAGAAGTCGCGTGGCGTCCCACCGTGCCGCCGGATGACCCCGACGATCTTGGCGAGGTCGATCACCGTGCCGCCCCCGATGGCGAGGATCACGTTCGCGTCCACCTCGGCGGCGGCCGACACGGCCAGGTCGACGTCGGTGAGCGGCACGTCCGGCGTCGCGTCGGAGAACACCGCGACGACCTCGACCCGCTCCCGCACGGCGGCCACGATCCCGGCGACCCCCGGCTGCCCCAGCAGCACCCGGTCGGTCACGACCAGGACGCGCGAGCCGCTCTCGGCCACCACCCGGGGGATGTTCTGCGCGACCCCTTCACCCACGATGAGCTGGCGTGGGCCGCGGACGGTCTCAAGCATGGCGGTGCCTCTCCGGAACGTCGGCGGCGATCTGCTGGGCGGGCGTGCCGGCCACACACGCGACCGGGACGGCATCGGCGAGGTCGGCCGCCGGGGTGGCGCGGGCGCCGGGCAGGCGGAGCAGGGGGCCGGTCACGGTAGGTCGACCGCCGCGTAGGTGAGGTCGAGGTACTCGAGGATGCCCTCGTGCGAGCCCTCCTTGCCGATCCCGGACTGCTTCACGCCGCCGAACGGGGCCGACGGGTCCGAGATCAGCCCACGGTTGACACCGAGCATCCCGGTGTCCAGCCCCTCGGCGAACCGGAGCGCCCGCCGCAGGTCACGGGTGAAGACGTAAGCGGCCAGACCGTGCTCGGTGTCGTTGGCCTTCGCCAGCACCTCGTCGTCGGAGGTGAACGCGATGACCGGCGCCACCGGGCCGAAGATCTCGGTCGCCAGCATCCGCGCGTCGTCGGGCACGTCGACGAGGACGGTGGGCGGATAGAAGTGCCCGGGCCCGTCCGGACGCTTGCCGCCCACCAGGACCCGGGCGCCCCGGTCGACCGCGTCGGCGACGAGTCCGTCGATCGTGGCGACCGAGGCGTCGTCGATCAACGCCCCGACGTCCACCCCGTCGTCGAGGCCGTGGCCCACCGACAGCGCGCCCATCCGCTCGGCGAAGCGCGCCGTGAACTCCTCGCGTACCGGCTCCTCGACGTAGATCCGGTTGGCGGCGATGCAGGACTCCCCGATGTTGCGCATCTTGGCCACCATGGCGCCGTCGAGCGCGACGTCCAGGTCGGCGTCGGCGCACACGATCAGGGCCGCGTTGCCGCCCAGCTCCATCGAGGTACGCAGCACGTTGTCCGCCGCCTGGCGGAGCAGTACCCGCCCGACCTCGGTCGACCCGGTGAACGACAGCTTGCGGGTCCGCCGGTCGGCCAGCAGCGCGGAGACCACGTCGCCGGAACGCCGGGTGGTCACCACGTTGACGACGCCCGCAGGGACGCCGACCTCCTCCATGATCCGGGCCAGCAGCAGCATGGTGAGCGGTGTCTGGCCCGCCGGCTTGGTGATCGTCGTGCACCCGGCGGCCAGCGCGGGGGCGATCTTGCGGGCGCCCATGGCCAGCGGGAAGTTCCAGGGCGTCACGAAGACGCACGGCCCGACCGGCTTCGGCACGGTGAGGATGCGGTATCCGCCGGTGGGAGCGGTGCTGTAGCGCCCCTCGACGCGGACCGCCTCCTCGGCGAACCACCGGAAGAACTCGGCGCCGTAGCCCACCTCCGCCCGCGCCTCGGCGAGCGGCTTGCCCATCTCGAGCGTGATCAGCCGGGCGATCTCCTCGGACCGCGCGGTCAGCGCCCGGTACGTCGCGGTCAGCAACTCCGACCGCTTGCGCGGCGGGGTCGCCGCCCACTGCGCCATCGCCCCGCTCGCCGCGTCCAGCGCGGCGAGACCGTCGGCGACCTCGGCGTCCGCCACCTCGGCGATGGTCCTGCCGGTGGCCGGGTCCTCGACGGCGAAGGTGGCGCCGTTCGCCGCGTCGCGCCAGTCGCCGCCGATGCGCAGCCGCCGGTGTTCGGGAGCCAGGACGTCCATCGGATCACTCATCGCGTCGCCTCCTGTTGATCCTCGTGGTGATGGCCGGGGGCGGACCCGGGCGGTCGCGCCCCCGTACGGTCGGACCGCCCGCGCCCGTCCCCCGGGGGCGTGTTCGCCACCCGGGTCGGTGCGGCTACCGCCCGGCCTCGGACAGCGACAGCCCGGTGCCCGCGTCGAACAGGTGTGCCCGGTCCAGGTCGACCGTGACGAGCAGCCGCTCGCCCGGCGTACCGGTGATGGTGGGTCGTGCCTTGATCTTGAGGATCTCCGTTCCCACCCGGACGTCGACCACCGTGCGGTCCCCCAGCGGTTCGAGGCCGTAGAGCTCCCCCGGCAGCGACGCGGACCCCCGCGTCTCGACGGACAGGTCCTCCGCCCGCAGGCCCAGCAGCAGGGCCTGCCCGTCCCGCGCCGTGGTGGCGCGGGGCCGCGGCAGCGTCCAGCCCGCCGCACCGACCAGCCGGTCCCCCTCGGCGTGGCAGGCGAGCAGGCTGATCGGTGGGCTCCCGACGAACCCCGCGACCCACTGGTTGGCGGGACGTTCGTACACCTCGGTCGGCGTGCCGACCTGTTGCACCCGCCCCTCCTTGAGCACCGCCACCCGGTCGGCCATCGACAGCGCCTCGACCTGGTCGTTGGTCACGTAGACGAAGGTCGCGCCGAGGCTACGGTGGATCCGGGTCAGCTCGGTACGCATCTCGACCCGGAGCTTGAGGTCGAGGTTCGTCAGCGGCTCGTCCATCAGGAACGCGCGCGGGCTGCGGACCAGCGCCCGCGCCAGGGCGACCCGCTGCATCTCACCGCCCGACAACTGCGCCGGACGCCGCTGCAGCAGCCGTTCGATGTGCAGCAGGCTCGACATCCGCTGCACCGCGGCGGCGATCTCGCCCGGGGAGCGGCGGCGCGCCCGCAGCGGCGAGGCGATGTTCTCGTACGCGGTGTGGCGCGGATAGAGGGCGTAGTTCTGGAAGACCATGGCCAGGTCGCGGTCGGCCGGGGCGTCGCCGGTCGCGTCCCTGCCGTCCAGGTGCACCGATCCGGCGTCGGGCCGGTCCAGGCCGGCGATCGCCCGCAGGGTCGTCGTCTTGCCCGCGCCGGAGGGGCCGAGCACGACGAAGAACGAGCCGTCCGGCACGTCCAGTGTCACCCCGTCCAGGGCCTGGACCCGGCCGAAGGACTTGCGCAGCCCGCGCACCGCCACGGTTCCCATCAGGCCACCAGCCTTTCCGTGTGCACGTCGTAGACCGCCGGGATGCCGCCGGTGTGCCGCAGCCCGACCGGCGCGTCGGCGGCGAAGCGCACGGTCGGTGCCATCCGGACCCGTACCTCGCGCCGGCCACCGTGGTCCACCACGTAGATGATCTCGTCGCCCAGCCACTCCACCGACACCACCCGGCCCGGGACCGACCCGTGCGCCCCCGGTGCCGTGATCTCCAGGGCCTCGGGGCGGACGCCGGCGACCAGCGGACGGTCGCGGGGCAGGTCCGGCGGCGGGGTGAGGACCAGTCCGCCCTGACCGCGCAGCTTCCCGTCGGCCACCTCCACCTCGATCAGGTTCATCGGCGGGGAGCCGATGAACGCCGCGCAGAAGAGGCTCGCCGGCCGGTCGTAGACCTCCAGCGGCGTGCCGATCTGCTCGACCCGACCCTTGTTGAGGATCGCGATCCGGTGACCGAGCGACATCGCCTCCACCTGGTCGTGGGTGACGTAGACCATGGTCGCGCCCAGCTCCCCCTGCAGGTGCTTGATCTCGGTACGCATGTCCGCTCTCAGCTCCGCGTCCAGATTGGTGAGCGGCTCGTCCATGAGGAAGGCGCGCGGTCGTCGCACCAGGGCGCGGGCGAGCGCCACCCGCTGCTGCTCGCCGCCGGAGAGCTGGCGTGGCCGCCGGTCGAGCAGCGGACCGAGCCGCATCAGCCGGGCCGCCTCGGCGACCCGCCGCTGCACCTCCGGCTTGGGCAGCCCCCCGGCCCGCAGCGGGAACGCCAGGTTGTCCCGGGTCCGCAGGTGCGGGTAGAGGGCGTAGAACTGGAACACCATCGCGATGTCACGCTCGGCCGGCGGCAGGTCGTTGACCAGCGTGTCACCGATGTGGATGTCGCCCGTGGTCTGCCGCTCCAGACCGGCCACCGCCCGCAGCGTGGTCGTCTTGCCGCACCCCGAGGGGCCGAGCATCACGAACAGCTCGCCGTCGGCGATGGACAGGTCCACGTGCTCGACCGCCACCGTCCCGTCCGGGTACCGCTTGTGCAGGGCGGTCACCTCGATGCCTGCCATCAGCGTCGCACCGCCCCGAGCGTCACACCGGCGACGAGGTGCCGGCGCACCAGGTAGGCGAAGACGAGCACCGGCAGGGCGAAGACCACCGAGGCGGCGGCCACCAGACCCCAGTCCACGGTGGTGCCGCCGATCAGGCCGGCGATGGCGGGCGGCGCGGTCCGCACGTCGTCGCTGGAGGTGAGGAAGATGGCGAACACGAACTCGTTCCAGGAGAAGATGAGCGCGAAGACCGCCGTCGCGGCGATGCCGGGGACGAGCAGCGGCAGGGTGAACTTCCAGAACGCCTGGAGGCGGGTGTAGCCGTCGAGCATGGCGGCGTCCTCGTACTCGGCGGGCACCTCGTCGACGAACCCCTTCATCATCCAGATGGTGAACGGGACGTTGAACGCGGCGTAGATGAGGATCAGGCCGAGCTTGGTGTCGATCAGCCCGATCTGCCGGTACATCAGGAAGATCGGCACCACGACCACGACGGGCGGCATGAACCGGGTGGACAGGATGAAGAACAGCTGGTCCTTCTTGGCCCGCAGGGCGAACCGCGAGTAGGCCCAGGCCGCCGGCACCCCCAGCACGGTGGCCAGCACGGTGGAGACCCCGGCGACCACGACGGAGTTGAGGAACGCCACGGACAGGGCCGAGCGACCGCCGTCGGGGGCGACGAAGACGTCCCGGAAGTGGTCCAGGGTGACCTGGAAGTCGACGAACTTCGCCGGGACGGCGTAGACGTCGCGGTTGTCCTTGATGGACGTCTCGATCATCCACAGCACCGGGAAGAGCATCACCACGGCCAGCGCGGTCAGCAGCGCGACCTCCAGCACGGCGCGGCCCCGGCCGCGACGGCGGCGGCGGGCGGGGGGCGGGTGGTCCCGGGCCGCACCGGTGGACCCGGCCTTGTCGACGGAGACGGCCATCAGTCCTCCTTGAGCTTGTTCAGGTAGCGCAGGTAGAGCTGCGTGAGGACGATGACGACGAGGACCATGAGGATCCCGTACGCCGACGCGGTGCCGGTGTTGAAGCCGAGGAACGCGACCTTGTAGACGTGGAACGACAACGTCTCGGTGGAGACGCCCGGACCCCCGCTGGTGAGGATGTAGACCAGGTCGAACAGCCGGAACGCCTCGATGGCCCGGAACAGCACGGCGATGAGCAGCAGCGGCCACACCAGCGGAAGGGTGATGGTGCGGAACCGGAACCACTCGGACGCCCGGTCGATCGAGGCGGCCTCGTACAGGTACTTCGGCACCGCGGTCAGACCCGCCAGGGCGATCAGCATGATGAACGGGGTCCACTGCCAGGTGTCGACCACGATCAGGGACAGCAGCGCCGTCCGCTGCTTGGTCAGCCACTCCACCTGCCCGAGGCCGAGCGAGCCGAGCATGCTGTTGACCACCCCGAACTGCGCGTCGAGCATGAACCGCCAGAACAGCCCGACCACTACCGGCGACAGCATCATCGGCACCAGGAACAGGGTGGTCAGCACTCCCCGCCCGTGGGTGCGCCGGGAGATCAGATAGGCGATGGAAAAGCCGAGCACGGTCTGCAGGGAGACCGCGCCGACCACGTAGATCAGGGTGGTCAGCGCCCTCAGGTGGACCTGCGCCGACGTCAGGATGGCGGTGTAGTTGCCGAACCCGACGAAGTGGGCGGGGCCGCCACGGGTGGCCGAGTAGTCGGTGAAGGACAGGTACAACGCCCACAGCAGCGGGAACACCGACATGCCGAGCAACAGCAGCAGCGCGGGGGAGACGAAGGCGACGGCGAGCCCGCGGTCGCCCAGCCGGCGGGTCCGGCCCGGCGCAGGCGGCGTCGCGGACGCCACCTGCCCGGGGTGCCCGGTCGTCAGGGGTGCGGGTTCACTCACAGTCCGCCGCCGCCCTTGCGGTTGCCGGAGTCGAGCACGGCCTGCTGCTCCCGGGCGATGTCGTCGAGCGCCTCCTTCGGCTTCTTCGCGCCGTTGAGCGCCGCGTTCACGCCGGTGTTCTCGATGTCGACCAGGCGGGCGTACTCGGGCACGTTCCACATGTCCCGCATCCGCGGCACCGAGTCGGTGTACACCTGGTTGAAGGGTCCGGCATTGAGGAACTCGGGCGACTGCAGGGCGTCGGTCCGCGCCGGCACGCCGCCGGCCGCGGCCCACTTCTTCTGCACGTCGGCCCGCTCGAACCACTTCATGAAGTTCAGGGCCTCCGCCTGGTTCGCCTTGGGGGAGTAGGCCGACACGTGCATCCCCATCCCGCCGAGGGGGACCAGATTGGTCTTCTGGGTCGGCAGGGTGGCGAAGCCCAGCTTGTCGAGGATCTGCTCCCGGGTGGTGCCGAGCGTCGACTGCTTCGGGTCGAGCAGGCCGCCGCTCGCGGCGATCCAGTTGAACGCGATGCACGCCTTGCCCTGGGCGACGGCCGCGTTCACCTCGTCGATGAACCAGTTGCCGGAGCCCTTGGCGGTCAGCGGCTTCATCTTGTTGACCAGGACGTCCATCGCCTCCTGGCCGGCGGCGTCGTTGAGGACGCCGTCGATCTTGCGGTTCTTGGCGTCCCAGAGGTTGCCGCCGTAGACGCCGTTGACCGTGTTGTAGGTGACGGCCGCCGCGTCGGAGCCGTTGGCCTGGTGGAACGCCAGTCCGCTGACGCCCGGGTGGTCCGCCTGGCACTTCGCGGCGACGGAGATCATCTGGTCCCAGGTCTGCGGGGGCTTGTCGCCGATCAGGTCCTTGCGGTAGATCATCGTCCAGGTGTCGCCGAGCAGCGGCAGGCCGTACAGGCTGGCGTTCTCGTCGCGTTTGCCGGTCTCGGCCTGGGGGAACTGGCCGTAGGCCGCCAGGAGGTACGGGTTGTAGGCCTGGACGTCGATGTTCTGCTTGACGAAGTCGGTGAGGTCGAGGATGTTGCCGTTCGTCACAGCCTCGCCGATGTGCTGCGAGTCCAGGATCGGGATGTCGAAGTCGGTCTTGCGCGCGGCGAACTGGGTGAAGATCGCGTCGTGCCAGTTCGCGTTCGGCACGGTGTTGACCTTGATGGTCGCGTTCGGCCGCTCTTTCTTGTACTCCGCGTTGGCGAAGGTCTCCAGGGCGCGGGCAGGGGGCCAGTCGAACCAGATGAAGCTGAGGGTCAGCGGGTCCGTGGTGAGTTCGGGGACGGTCGCCGGTGCCTTGGGGGCGCTCGCCTTCGCGCCGTCGTCCCCGCTGTCGCCGCAGGCCGTCATGGTGGTGGCCACCAGCAGCATGGCCGCGGTCGCCAACTGCACCTTCCGCACGGGAGCCGACATTCGTCCTGTTCGCCTGGGTTGCAGCATCTTGTCGCCTGCTTTCTTGGTGGGGACTCCTGAGCCTCGCCATGTGCTTCGCCGCGCGGTCGCTGGGTCGTTCGGGCCTGGTGCCGGGGTGTCGCGGGGCCGACCCGCGGACCGGCGTCACGGGTACGCCGAGCGGGCTCGTCGAAGCTCGGGACGGTCGAGGTGCAACGATGGCGGGCGGTTCCGCGATGGTGCCGGACGGCGGGCGTCCGGCACTTTTCCTATACGATCCGGTGGGGGCGTCAGCATGTCGCAGCGTGGTGACCGATGTCAACAGGTTCCCGGGCACGCCAGAGAGGACCGCACGTCACGATGGACGACGAAGCGATGACCGCGCGGGGCCGGCGGGCCGGGCCGGGCGGACCACCCCCGGGGAGATCCGGCGGCCGGCTCGCCGACGAGGTGTACGACACGCTGCTCGGACAGCTGATGTCGCTGCGGATCGAGCCGGGCTCCCGGGTCACGATCGACGTCCTGGCCCGCGAGCTGGGGGTCTCCCAGACGCCGATCCGGGACGCGCTGAACCGGATGGAGGCCGAGGGTCTGGTCGTGCGGGTGCCGCACGCCGGCTACCGCATTCCGCCCCAGATCACCCGGCACCGCTTCGAGGACATGCTCGAGGTCCGCCTCCTGCTTGAGCCGGCGGCGGCCCGCCGGTCCGCCGAACGCGCGTCCGCGGCCCAGGTGGCGGGGCTGCGACGGATGCTGGAGGAGATGGCGGAGCTGGAGGGGGGCGACGGACCCACGGCCTACGGGGCCTTCGGGCTCCGCGACGCCGCCTTCCATGATCTCGTCGCCCTGAGCGCGGAGAACCAGGTCATCCGGGAGACGCTCGCCCGCCTGCACAGCCACGTGCACCTCTTCCGGCTGCACCACGACACCCAGGTCACCCACCTGGCGATGGCCGAGCACGAGGAGGTCGTGGCCGCGATCGCCGCGCGTGACCCGGACGCCGCCGCCTATGCGATGCGGCGGCACATCCTGCGGTCCGGCGAGCGGTTCCGGCGGTTGTTCGACGAGGCCGAGAGCGTGGACGCCGTGGTGGTCAAGGCTTGACGGGCAGGCGGGGTCGGGGAATGCTGACTCCACCGGATCGGATCGGATCTGATCTCCCCACCACTGCCCCCTGACGCGAGGAGAAGCAGGTGCCCAGAGCACTGCTCCTGACCGGCGACGCCGCCGAGGAACTCGACACCATGTACCCCTACTACCGCGTTCAGGAAGGCGGCTGGGACGTCGACGTCTCGTCCCGGACGATGCGGGACGTGCAGCTCGTCATCCACGAGTTCGACCCCGACTCCGACGCCTACGTCGAGAAGAACGGCCGGAAGCTGCCGGTCGACGTGCCCTGGGCCGAGGTCGACGTCGAGCGCTACGACGCCCTGATCATCCCCGGCGGACGCGCGCCCGAGTGGATCCGGGTCGACGCCGACGTCAGGCGGATCACCGAGCACTTCTTCGCCCGCAACCTCCCCATCGCGCTGGTCTGCCACGGCGCGCAGGTGCCCGCGGTGTACGGGCTGCTGAAGGGGCGCCGGACGGCGTGCTTCCCGCCCATCACCGGTGACATGGAGAACGCCGGCGCGACGGTCGTCGACGCCCCCGACGTGGTGGACGGCAACCTCGTCTCCTGCCGGGGCTGGCCCGACATGCCGCAGTTCGGCAGGGCGATGATGGAGGTCTTCACGAAGTCCGTCGACCCCGCGTCGGCATGAGCCGAGCCGGCCTGCCCCGGTGACGGAACTGCGGACCGTCACCGTCGACGGCTCGCCCGTCCACGTCCTGGTCGGCGGCGGCAGTGGTGCCGGGCCGGCGGTGCTGATGCTGCACGGCTCCGGACCCGGCACCACCGGAGCCGGCAGTTGGGCGGCGACGGCGCAGGCGCTCGACGGGTGCTGGCACGTGGTGGCCCCCGACCAGGCGGGGTTCGGTCGCACACCGGTCCCGGCCGGCGCCACGGGTGGGCTCCGGCTCTGGACCGAGCAGGCCGCGGGCCTGATGGACGCCCTCGGGGTCGAGACCTACGCCGTGGTGGGCCACTCGATGGGTGGCGCCGTGGCGCTGGCCCTGGCCGCCGCACGCCCCCGGCAGGTCACCGGGGTCGTGGCGGTCTCGACGATGGGCGCCCCCGGGGCACCGCTCTCCGCCGACCTCGACGCGATCTGGGCCGCCCCCGCCGGCCCGGCCGGGGCCCGGGACATGCTGAGCCGCCTCGTCCTCGACCAGGCGCTGGTGACCGACTCGGCCGTCGAGGCCCGGGCGGCGGCGATGCGGGCCGGGGCGGCCGCGTACGCGTCGTTGTTTCCGCCACCCCGGCAGCGATGGGCCGACGATCTCACCCTCTCGGCGCGGACGCTGGCCGCGGTCCGCGCGCCCGTGCTGCTCGTGCACGGTGCCGACGACCGGGTCACCCCGCTCGCGACGGCCGCCCAGCCCCTGCTCGCCCACCTGGCCGACGTCCGGCTGCACGTGTTCGGCCGGTGCGGGCACGTGCCGGCGGTCGAGCACCCGCACGAGTTCCGGCACCTGCTGTCGTGCTTCCTGCGCCCGGACCGCGGCCACTGATCGCCGCGTGCGGCCGGACCGCGGCCACTGATCGCCGCGTGCGGCCGGACCGCGGCCACTGATCGCCGCGTGCGGCCGGACCGCGGCCACTGATCGCCACGTGACGACGACACCGCCCCGCCCGGGTGCGGTGGGACACCGCTGCGGGACGTGGCGGTGGCGGCGCACAGCGCCCGGGGCACACTGGGGTCGTGGGAGGTCACGAGTTCGGTGCCGCGGTGCGCCAGTTGCGGGAGAGCACGGCCCCGGCGGCCGTCGGGCTACCGGTCGGTCGGCGGCGGGTGCGGGGGCTGCGGCGGGAGGAGCTCGGCGAACTCGCGGGGATGTCCGCCGACTACGTACGCCGGCCGGAGCAGGGGCGCAGCCATCCGTCGGCCGGTGTGGTGAACGCCATCGCCCGCGCGCTGCGCATCGGGCGGGCGGAGTACGAGCGGCTCTGCGCGCTGGCCGGGTACGCCGCGGTGGCCGGCCAGGTGCCGAACGAGATCGGACCGGGCGCCCTGGGCCTGCTGGAGCGGTTCACGGACACGCCGATGTTCGTCTCCGACGCGGCGATGAACCTGGTCGCGGTGAACAGCGCGTTCCTGGCGCTGGGGCACTGGGAACCCACCGGCGGGCCGTGGGAGTGGAACATCGCGTGGCGGACGTTCTGTGACCCGTGCCGCGCGTTCCGACAGTCCGCGACCGAGGCGACCGTGCACGAGGCGGTCCTCGTCGCCCGCCTGCGGAGCACGCTGCTGCGCTATCCCGGTGACCTGTCGCTCGCCGCGCTGGTGGACGAGATGCGCAGCCGTAGCCGTCCGTTCGACACCCTGTGGCGTACGCCACGGCCGGTGACGGCCTACGAGAGCAGCGCCGCCTTCGTCCAGCCGGAGGGAGACCCCGTCACCCTGGTCGGCAGCCTGCTCGCCATCCCGGGCGACGACCTGGCGGCCCTGCTGCTCACCGCGACGCCGGGCTCGGCCGACGCGGCGCGGCTCGCGGAGATCGTCGGTGGCACCGGGGGACCGGCCGTCATCAGGGTGGGCCAGTCCGGCCCAGGCTGAGCACGCCGGATCCTGCGAGATTGGGTGACGTCTCCAGCGACCGCGGGTCCGGTGGCCGCCTCCGGGCGACGCTGGGAAAGCGGACTGGACGCCCGCACACCCGCGGCGGTGTCACCGGAGCCGGCCCGGCGTCGGGACCGCTGCGGGTACGAGGCACACCGATGGCGCTCACGGAAGCAGGTTCGACGATGAAGGCAGTGCGATTCCACGAGTTCGGCGGTCCCGAGGTGCTGCGCCACGACGACGTCGAGACGCCCGTCCCCGGTGCCGGTCAGGTCCGGATCCGCGTCGCCGCGACGTCGTTCAACGGCGTCGACGCCAACATCCGCGCCGGTTTCATGCAGGGTCCGATCCCGGTCGTGCTGCCGCACACCCCCGGCATCGACGTCGCCGGCACGGTCGACGCGGTCGGCGCCGACGTGGACGACGTCGCGGTCGGCGACCGGGTGATCGGGTTCCTGCCGATGACGGACGCCGGAGCGGCTGCGGAGTACGTGACCGCACCGGCGGAGATCCTGACCGGGGCGCCCAGGAGCATCCCGCTGGCCGACGCGGCGGCGCTCCCGCTGGTGGGCCTGACCGCGTGGCAGGCGTTGTTCGACCACGGCCGGCTGACCGCCGGTCAGCGGGTGCTGGTCAACGGGGCCGGTGGAGCGGTCGGCGGCTACGCCGTGCAACTGGCGAAGGAGGCCGGTGCCCGGGTGATCGCCACGGCCAGCCCGCGCAGCGCCGACCGGGTCGCCGCCGCCGGCGCCGACGAGGTGATCGACCACACCGCCACCGACGTGACGGCGGCGCTGACCGAGCCGGTCGACCTGGTGCTCAACCTCGCGCCGGTCGCCCCGGAACAGCTCGCCGCGCTGGTGACGCTGATCCGGGACGGCGGGACGCTGGTCAACACCACCGTCTGGATGCCCGCCCCCGCCGACGAGGAGCGCGGTGTGCGCGGCATCGACCTGTTCGTCCGCAGCGACGCCGACCAGCTCGCCGACCTGGCCGCCCGGGTGAACACCGGCGAGCTGCGCGTCGAGGTCGCCCGGCGGGTGCCGCTGGCCGACCTGCCGGCGCTGCACGCCGACGCGGCCGCAGGCGCGCTGCCCGGCGGCAAGGTCGTCGTCACGGTGGCCGATGCCTGATCACCCGCCGACCCGTCCGACCACGCACCGAGGGAGCCGACCATGACCCTTCCCGCCGACGACCCGTCCCGCTCGCTGACCGTGGCGGACCCCGACGACCCCGGTACGACGTACATCTCGCTGGTGGGCAACACCTACGGGATGCTGATCACCGGTGCGCAGACCGGCGGCCGGTACTGCCTGATCGACATGCGGGTGCCCGACGGGGGCGGTCCGCCGCCGCACCGGCACGACTTCGAGGAGATGTTCACCGTCCTCGACGGCGAGATCGAGTTCACCTTCCGGGGGGAACGGCACACCGTGCGGGCCGGGTCCACCATCAACGTACCGGCCAACGCGCCGCACCACTTCCGCAACGTCTCCGGCGCACCGGCCCGGATGCTGTGCATGTGCACCCCCGCCGGGCAGGACGAGTACTTCCTGCGCATCGGCGACGTGCTGGCGGGCCGGGACGCGCCACCGCCGACGCTGACCCCGGACGAGCTGGCGCAACGCCGTCGCCTTGCGGTGGAACTGGCCCCGGCGTACCGCAGCGAGTTCCTGTAGCGGGCACCCGGCAGACGGGGTGGGCCTCGACGCCACGCTCACGGTCGCAGCGGCGCGGCCGCCTGACGGCTCGGGGCGCAGGCCAGCACCACGTCGGCCGCCCGGGCCACGCCGCCGGCCTCGCTCAGGCGGCGACCCAGTCGTTCCGCGCGGTCGCGGAACCCGTCGTCGTCGAGCAGCCGGCGCAGCCCGTCGACGATCTGGTCCACGTCGGCTCCGGGGACGGACAGGCCGACCCCTGCCTCGACCACCCGCGCCGCCAGGTCGTGGCAGTCCATCCAGAAGGGGAGGATCAGCTGCGGTTTGCCGAACACCAGGCCCTCGTTGACCGCGTTGCCCCCGCCGTGCCCGAAGAACACCCGCACCCGGGGGTGCGCCAGCAGGCCCAGCTGCGAGGGCACCCAGCCCACCACCTTCAGGTTGCCCGGCGGGGGGTCGGGCAGTGCGTCGGAGAAGGCCGAACCGGCCGCCCGGGACACCTTCCACAGCACGCCGACGTCCGGGCCGAGCCGGGCGCACGCCGCCGCGACGGCGGCCACCAGCTCACGGGACGGACGCATGACCGTGCCGAACCCGACGTAGACCACCGAGCGGTACGACTCGAGCCAGGCGTCGATCCCGGCGTCCCCGGAGCCCGCCGTGGTGGCGCGCGGCATCAGGGTACCCACCATGTGCAGGTGGTCGGGCGCCGCCGGGAACCGGTACTCGAGCCCGAACACGGAGAAGGAGAGGACGGCGGCGGCGGCGTCCGCGTACCGCGACGGCACGGCCGCCGCGTTGGCGATACCGGCCCTTCTGCGTCGACGCGTCGCGGCCAGCATGGGGAGCAGGTTGCGCGGCCGGGCGTACGTCGCCATCGCCCCCAACCGGAACCCCACGTTCGCGAGCCGCTGGCGGCGGCTCATCCGCAGCGGGAGCCCGGAGAACGGCGTGGGGAAACGCCACGGCAGCCGGTCGAGGTACACCCCGCTGATCGGCACCGGCACGCTCAGCACGTACGGCACGCCGAGGGTGACGGCCGCGTCGATGGCCCACGGGGTGCACAGGTCGATGACGGCGACGTCCGGCCGGACCCGGGCGAACTCCGCGACGGCCCGGTCGTACTGCTGCGCGGTGTACTCGTGGTCGACGTTCTTGTCGAGGAAGGCCGCGACGTTGCGCAGCCGCGAGGGGGAGCTCATCGACGCGAGCGTCGCGTCGTCCCACCGGCTCGGATCCAACGCGGCCTTGTAGTGGCCGAGCGACACGAAACGTACCCTGTCCGGCCCCGGTATCCGCTCGACGGCGTCGCGTCCCTCCTCGGTGGAGGCGAACCACAGCTCGGCGACACCGCGCTCGTTCAACTCCTGCGCGATCTCCAGCAGCGGCCTGATCAGCCCGGTGCTGGGCAGGGACGCCAGGAGCACCCGGACGGCCCGCCCGGGCGGGCCGGCGGGCGGGGGGATCTCGTCGGGCGGAACGTTCATCGGGCGTCTCCCACTCCGGCTTTCCGTAGCTGTGGTCGGGTGGACAGCGGCCGAGGCCGGGTGGACAGCGGCCGAGTGGCTGCGGCGGGTGGACAGCGGCTGCGGCGGGTGGACAGTGGCCGTGGTCGGGGTGGACCGCGCCAGCCGTTCCGGGCGCTCTACCGGGGCAGCACCGGGAGCAGACCGGCCGTCCTCGACCCGTCCCGCCGGCCGAGGACCGATTCCCAGTGCTCGATCATCTCGTCCAGCAACGCCTCGAAGGTGTACTCCGGCTCCCACCCGAACGTCGAGCGGAAGAGCGAGGAGTCACCCCGCAGATAGGTGAGTTCCGAGGGACGCATGAATTTGGCGTCCTGCACCACGTAGTCCCGGTAGTCCATGCCGAGTCTGCTGAAGACGTGCTCGCAGAGCTCCCGGATGGAGTGCGTGTGCCCGGTGGCGATCACGTAGTCACCGGGCACCTCGTGATTGACGATCATGTGCATGCCGCGTACGTAGTCCTTGGAGTGGCCCCAGTCGCGGTGCGAGTCGAGATTGCCGAGCACCAGTTTGTCGGCGAGCTTGTGCCTGATCTGGACGGCCGTCTTCACCACCTTGTTGGTGACGAAGTTCGACCCCCTGCGCGGGCTCTCGTGATTGAACAGGATGCCGTTGACGGCGAAGAGGTCGTAGCTCTTACGGTAGTTGCGGACCGCGTGGTACCCGAAGACCTTGGAGCATCCGTACGGGCTGACCGGGTTCATGGGTGTCGTCTCGCGCTGGAAGCCGTCCGGGTCCACCGTGTTGCCGAACATCTCCGACGAACTCGCCTGGTAGAAGCGCGCCTCCGGGGCGACCCGCCGGTAGACCTCCAGCAGGTTCAACAGCCCGGTGGCGTTCGCCTGGACGGTGAACTGCGGGATGTCGAAGCTGATCCGGACGTGACTCTGGGACGCCAGGTTGTAGATCTCGTCCGGCGCGGCCAGTCGCATGCAGCGTTCGAGCGACGCGCTGTCGAGCAGGTCCCCGTACTCGAGACGCAGGTCACCGAGCGAGCCGATCCGGGAGATCTGATGTTCCGGCACGGAATTGCGGCGGACGATGCCCCAGACCTCGTAGCCCTGGGCGAGCAGGAACTCCGACAGGTAACTGCCGTCCTGCCCGGCGACCCCGGTGATCAGAGCCCTCTTCATGATAATCCCTTCAGACCTGTCGCCGTCTACTCGGTGGAAGGCACTTCGCCGGCGACGATGAACCTGCCCCGGTACCCTTTTCCTCTCAGTTTCCCGATGATGATGTCCTTCAGGTTCGCGGTCAGGACGAGCGCGTAGTCCGGCTGCCGGTCGAGCAGCTCCTCATCGCCGGTCACCGGGATCAGCGAGCCGGGGGCGAGTCTGCCCTGCTTCAGCTCGGAGCCGTCGGTGATGTAGTCGAGCAGGTCCGGCCGGATGCCGCAGTAGTTGAGGATGGTGTTCCCCTTGGCGGACGCCCCGACCCCGGCGATCGTCGCCCCCTGCGACTTGAGGTCGTACAGCAGGGACAGCAGCCGCCGCTTCGACTGCGCCAACCGGGCCGCCCAGGCCACGTAGGTGTCGATCGAGTAGAGACCGGCGGCGGTCTCCTGCGCGAGCAGCCGCCCGACGTTCGGCGAGACCGGGCGGACGCCGGTCCGGCCGGCGTAGACGAGGAGGGAGCCGCCCTGGGTCGTGGTCTCCTCCACATCGAAGATCTCCAGGCCGTAGCGGTCGAACAGCACCGTCAACGGGCGCAGGGAGTAGAACCGGAGGTGCTCGTGATGGATGAGGTCGTACTGCATCCCGGTGATGACGTTCTGGAGGTGGTGCGACTCGCTCACGAAGACGCCGTCCTCGGCCAGCAGCGTCACGACGCCACCCATGAAGGCGTCCAGCTCCTTGATGTGCGCGAACGCGTTCATCGTGGTGATCACCCTGGCCGGTTGCCAGGTCGCGAGGATGTGCTTGGCGGTGGCCTCGGTGAAGAAGTCGACGATGGTGGGCACCCCCTTCGCCATCGCCCCGGCGGTGGCCGAGGAGGGGTCCACGCCGAGAATCCGGACCCGCCCGTCGTACTGTTCGAGCAGGGTGCCGTCGTTGCTCGCGAGATCGACCGCCAGATCCTCGTTCCCGAGCTGGAAACGCTCGACCAGCGAGGTGGTGAGCCTGCCGAAATGCGGTTTCGAGGCGGGATTCGACTCTGTCGTGTAGACGAAGTCCCGGAAGAGGAGGTCGGGATCGACCTGGTAGCCGATCTGGGCGAGCCAGCATTGTCCGCAGACGTAGAGATCCAGCGGGTAGACGGTGAACGGCTCGGTCGCCTCGGCCGGTGTCACGAAGACGTCCGGCAGAGCGTGGTGCCCGAGCGACACGACGTGTACGAGTTTCCTGCTGGAGCAGATCTGACAGTTCATCCGGCTGACCCTTTCGGCCCGTGTGGCTTCTCGGTCCTGGCTTCGTGTCATGGCCGCCGACCGCCCGGCGGTCCACCCGGTCGTGCCGTCCGGCCGCGTCGACCGGGTGGACCGCCGCTGGTCAGTCACGCCTGGCTGACCAGGTGGGAAGCAGCCGGTACCCCGGTGGGGTCAGCCCGGGCACCGCGGATCCCACCCGCCGTGGCCACCGGCGGGCAGCGCCGCGGCGAGGTGTGGGCGTCCCCGGCCGCGAATGCCGGTGCACAGCGCCCGTCTGGTCATGTCGCCCATATTCATCGGGCTGTGGCAAACATCGGAACCCCTAAATGGGTGCGACAGTTAGGGGTCGTCACGAAAATCGTCGTGGCCGATTTCCGTGCCCACGTGCCGGCCCGCGAAGTAAGGGCTTCTTTAGGGGGCGGGCGGGTCAGTCGATACCGTACCGTCGTTGCGGTAGGAACCGGTCCGGTGGCCCGTTGCGTTTCTTTCCCCGGCCCGGTCCCCGATACGGGTACGCCGGCCGTCCACCCCCCCGGGACGGCCGGCGTACCGCGCCGGGGCGTGCCCCCGCAGACGTACGGTGTGGGAAATCCGGATGCCGGATCCCGCCGGGGACGCCCGCGCGACGGACACTTCAGGCTTCGGCGAGGATGCGGGCGACGACGCCGTTCACGTCGTTGCGGCAGTCGTTGAGATAGAAGTGCCCGCCCGGGAAGACGAGCACCTCCGCCGCGCCGGTGGTGTGCGAGCGCCACCGGTGGGCTTCGCCGAGCGACACCCGGGGGTCGGCGTCGCCGGTGAGCACGGTGATCGGTGCGCGCACCGTACCGTCCGACCGGCCCCGGTACGTCTCGATCGCCCGGTAGTCGGCCCGGATGGCCGGCAGGATCATGCGCAGGATGTCGTGGTCGCCGAGCATGTCGTCCGCGGTCCCGCTCAGCGTGCGCAACTCCGCCACGATGCCGTCGTCGTCGCGCAGGTGCACCTGTTCGACGCGGGACGTCGAGGGGGCCCGTCGACCGGAGACGATGAGGTGCCGCGGGCTGACCCCGAGCGTCGCCTCCATCCGCAGCGCCACCTCGAACGCCAGCGCCGCGCCCATACTGTGGCCGAAGAAGGCGACGGGCCGGTCGGCCAGCCCGCGGACCGCCGCGAAGACCCGGTCGGCCAGCTCGTGCAGATCGTCGACGCAGGCCTCGAACCGGCGGTCCTGCCGGCCGGGGTACTGCACCGGCAGCACCTCCACGGCCGGCGTCAGGCTCCGCGACATCGGGAAGAAATAGCTGGCCGAACCGCCGGCGTGCGGTAGGCAGAAAAGCCGGATTTCTGCGTCGGGGGACTGATGGAATCGACGAATCCAGCGGCTCTCTTCCTCGGTCATCAGACGCGCTTTCCGATCGGCTGCGGTGTTTACCGCATATTCCTATCCCGCTCCTCGCGGCGGTCGCCACCCCTAGAAGGAGCGTCGTCCGCGAGCTTAGGGGTGTTGCGCCGATCGGCCCTGCTCGTACGTTTCCTGACAGCGGCTTCTTCCCGTCGAATTGCATTTGCCCGAGGAGGCGTGCCCGTGCACACACCAGACGTTTACATCGGTGGGATGGGCGCCTTCCTGCCGCCGACGGTGACCGTGCAGGAGGCGGTCGACGACGGCCGCTACCCGGCGGAGGACGTGGAGATCCACCAGCTCGGGGGTGCCGCGGTCGCCGGCGACCTGCCGGCGCCGGAGATGGCGCTGCGGGCCGCCCAGCAGGCGGTCAAGCAGTTCGGACGCCCGGCGACCGAGCTGAGTCTGATGCTCTATGCCAGCACCTGGCACCAGGGGCCGGACGGGTGGCTGCCGCACGCCTACCTGCAGCGCCACCTGACCGGGGGAGAGGTTCCCGCGGTCGAGATCCGCCAGGGGTGCAACGGCATGTTCAGCGCCATGATGCTCGCGGTCAGCCACCTGCGGGCGGACGACCGCCACCGGCACGCCCTGCTGGTCGCGGCGGACAACTACGGCACCCCGATGATGGACCGCTGGCGGATGAACCCGGGCACCGTGGCCGGCGACGCCGGCTCCGCCCTCGTGCTCACCAGGGAACCCGGCTTCGCCCAGCTGCTCGCGGTGTCGTCGGTGACCGTGCCCGAGGCCGAGGAGCTGCACCGGGGCGGCGAGCCGCTCTTCCCGCCGACCGCCACCGTCGGCCGGTCGCTCAGCTTCGCCGGCCGCTTCCAGCAGCAGGTGATGGCCCGAGGTGCCGGGATGGCGGCGCTCGCCAGGGCACAGGAACTGATGATCAGTACGGTGGCGGACACGGTCGCCGAGTGCGGTCTCGCGTTCGCCGACCTCGACCGGGTCGCGTTCATGAACTACTCCCGCGAGGTGGTGGAGCAGCGGTGCATGGCGCCGCTCGGCCTGCCGATGGCCAGGTCGTCGTGGGACTACGGCCGGACCATCGGACACTGTGGGGCCAGCGACCACATTCTGTCGCTCAAGCACCTGGTGGACACCGGGCAGCTGCTCCCGGGCCAGCACATGCTGCTGCTCGGCACCGGGCCGGGCATCAACCTGGCCTGCGCCGTGGTCAGGATCCTCCGTACGCCGGAGAGTGCGTGATGACCGGGCCCACCGACCCCCGGCCGGCCGCCCCGGTCGCCGTCGTCGGCGTCGGCTGCCGCCTGCCCGGGGACGTCTACGGACCGGAACAGTTCTGGGACCTGCTCGGCGGGCGGCGCAGCACCGTCGGCGACGTCCCGTGGGAGCGGTGGGCGCCGTACGCCGCCCACGGCGCGGAGTTCACCTCCGCCATGCGGCGGGCCATCGCCCGCGGCAACTTCATCACCGGCATCGAGGAGTTCGACACCGAGTTCTTCGGCATCACGCCCCGCGAGGCCGAACTCATGGACCCCCAGCAACGGATCCTGCTCGAAGTCACCTGGGAGGCACTGGAGCACGCCGGGATCGTGCCGCGCACCCTGGCGGGCACCGACGCCGGTGTCTTCGTCGGGCTGTGCAGCGGAGACTACGGCAGCCGGTTGCTGGAGGACCTGCCCGGCATCGAGGCCTGGACCGGCATCGGCGCGGCGAGCTGCGCAACCGCCAACCGGATCTCGCACGTCCTCGACCTGCGGGGGCCGAGCATCGCGGTGGACACGGCCTGCTCCGCTTCGCTCGTGGCGGTGCACCTCGCCTGCCAGAGCCTGCGCCTGGCCGAGAGCACCGTGGCCATCGCGGCGGGCGTCAACCTGATCGCCTCCCCCGGACAGTCGCTGACCCTCGGTGCGGCCGGCGCGCTCGCGCCCGACGGCCGCTCGAAGCCGTTCGACGCGAGCGCGGACGGATACGGCCGCGGCGAAGGATGCGGCGTCGTCGTCCTCAAGCTGCTCGCCGACGCCGAGCGCGACGGCGACCGGGTGCTCGCCGTCGTCCGGGGCAGCGCCGTGAACCAGGACGGCCACACCAACGGCATCATGGCCCCGTGCGGCGCGGCGCAGGAGCACGTGATGGTCCGCGCCTGCGCGCAGGCCGGCATCGACCCGGCCACCGTCGACTACGTCGAGGCGCACGGCACCGGCACCCGCCTCGGCGACCCGATGGAGGCGAGCGCGGTCAGCGCCGTCTACGGCGCGGGCCGGACCGACGACGAGCCCTGCCTGGTCGGCTCGGTGAAGTCCAACATCGGCCACCTGGAGGGCGCCGCGGGCGTGGCCAGCGTCATCAAGACCACGCTGGCCCTGCGACACGCGGTGGTGCCGGCCACCCTGCTGCCCACCGGACCCAACCCGGAGATCCCGTGGGCGGACTCGGGGCTGCGTCTCGCGGAGTCGGCCGAGCGGTGGCCGCGCCGGCCGCACCCGCGCCGCGCCGGTGTCTCCGGCTTCGGCTACGGCGGCACGGTCGCGCAC
This sequence comes from Micromonospora rifamycinica, assembly GCF_900090265.1. NCBI lineage: Bacteria > Bacillati > Actinomycetota > Actinomycetes > Micromonosporales > Micromonosporaceae > Micromonospora > Micromonospora rifamycinica. The sequence goes on along the minus strand of NZ_LT607752.1, from coordinate 1,826,746 downwards.
CTCGTCATGGAGCAGGCCCCGGAGACCACCGCCGGACCGGACCCGCGCGACGACGACGAGGTACGGCTCTACCCGCTGTCGGCGGCCGGCGGCGCGGCGCTGCGGCAGGCCGCCGCCGAGCTGGCCGACCACGTGGCCAGCGCCGACGTGCCGCTGCGCGCGGTCGGCCGCACGTTGGCCCGCCACCGTACGCACCAGTCACACCGGGCGGGCATCGTCGCCGGTGACCGTGCGGAACTGGTCACCGGCCTGCGCCTGCTGGCCGCGGACCGTCCGGCCGACGGTGTGGTCACCGGTGTGGTCCGGCCGGGGCCGACCCCGCGGCGGCGGCTCGTCTGGGTCTTCTCGGGGCACGGCTCGCACTGGAGCGGCATGGGCCGGGAGCTGCTGGCGACCGAGCCCGAGTTCGCCAGGGTCGTCGACGTCCTCGACCCGGTGTTCGCCGCCGAGAGCGGATTCACCGCCCGGGAGCTGATCCGCAGCGGCACCTTCGAGACGGTCGACCGCATCCAGCCGATGATCTTCGCGATGCAGGTGGGCCTGGCGGCCCTGTGGCGCAGCCGGGGCGTCACCCCGGACGCCGTCATCGGCCACTCGATGGGCGAGGTCGCCGCCGCCGTGACCTGTGGCCTGCTGAGCGTCGAGGAGGGCGCCCGGGTGTCCTGCTGGCGCTCGCGGCTGCTCACCCGGGCCGAGGGCCGGGGCGACATGGTGATGGTCTCGCTGCCGTTCGACCAGGCCGCGCAGCGGCTCGCCGGGCGGGCCGACCTGTCACCGGCGATCGCCGCGTCGCCGGTGTCGACAGTGCTCGCCGGCGACCTGCCCGCGGTGCAGGAGGTGCTCGACAGCTGGCCGTCCGAGGGCATCGAGGCCCGCCGGGTCTCGGCCCGCATCGCCTTCCACAGCCCGCACATGGATCCCCTCCTGGAGGAGCTGACGCAGCTGTGCGCCGGGCTGCGCCCCGGCCGGCCGACGATACCGATGTACTCCACGGCGCTGCCCGACCCGCGCACCGTCCCGTCCAGCGACGGCCCCTACTGGGCGACCAACCTGCGTCAGCCGGTGCGGCTCGCGGCCGCCGTCGGCGCCGCCGCCGAGGACGGCTTCGACGCCTTCCTCGAGGTGTCCGCGCATCCGCTGATCGCCCACTCGGTGGGCGAGACGCTGGCCGAGCAGGGCATGGACGAGGCGTTCACCGGCATCTCGCTGCGCCGCAACCGGCCGGAGGCGCGGACCTGGCTCGCGGCGGTGGCGGCGGCGCACTGCGCCGGCGTCGGCGTCGACTGGTCGGGTCTGCAACCCGGCGGCTTCCTGACCGACCTGCCCACCACCGCCTGGCAGCGTCGGCGGCTGTGGCGCGAGACCAGCGACGGAACGCAGACCCGGCAGCGTGGCCACGACGTCGGGAGCTACACCCTGCTGGGCACCAGGCAGACCATCGCGGGCAGCCCGACGGTGGTGTGGCGCACCGGGCTCGACGACGACAACCGGCCGTACCCGGGCAGCCACGCGCTCAACGGTGTGGAGATCGTCCCCGCCTCGGTGCTGGTGGGTACCTTCATGGCGGCCGGGGCCGACGCCGGGGGACGGCCCGCGCACCTCGGCGGCCTGGTGATGCGCCAGCCCCTGATCACCAACGACCACCGGGAGATCCAGGTGGTCCGCGACGGCGGCGCGCTGCGGCTCGCGTCGCGGTCGCCGGCCGGGGACACCTGGCTGCTCAACGCCCAGGCCGAGATCGCGACCGACGTCGACCTCGACGGTGGCCCGATCGCCCCGGGCGTCGGCGACGACACCGGGTTCGCCGATCCGGGGCTGGTCCGTGAACGGCTGGCGGCCGTCGGCGTCCCGGCCACCGGCTTCGAGTGGACCGTGCAGCGGCTGCGGCGCGGTGCCGGGGTGCTCGTCGCGGAGGTGAAGGCGCCGCACGGCCGTACCGGCGCCGGAAGCTGGGCGGTCGCCTTCGACGCGGTCATGTCCATCGCCCCGGCGGTGTTCCCCGGAGCACCGCTGCTGCGGATGGCCGTGGACACCGACCTGATCGCGGTCGACGGCGACGCACCGGAGACGGTGACGGTCACCGTGGTGCTCGCGGACGAGCGCCTCGGCGTCACCCACGCGGTCGTGACCGACCCGGCCGGCCGGCGCGTCGCCCGGGTCGACGGCCTGCGCTACGCCGAGATCGGCGAGACGGCACCGGCGACCGATGCGCGGCGGGCGGTGCACACGACCACCTGGCGGTCACCGGACGCCCCCGCCGCGCGCCCCGTGACCCGGACCGTCGTCCTGGTCGGCTCCGGGCTGGCCGGGCTGGCCGGCGGGCTCTCCGCCGCGGGCGTCACGTGTCACACGGCGACCGACGCCACGGGGGTCGAAGCCCTCGCCCCCCTCCTCGACGGGACGGCCGAGGTGCTGGTGAGCCTGGTCGACCACGTCCGCCCGGTGAGCGTGGCCACCGGGCTCGCACAGCGGGAACTCGACGCCGTGGCCGAGGCCGTCTGCCGGCTGCCGCAGGAGCGCCGTCCCCGGCTCTGGTGCCTCACCTCCGGCGTCCGGGACAGCAGCCACTCCGCGCACATCCGGCAGGCTCCCCTGTGGGGCCTGGTCCGCACCCTGCGGGCCGGCCGTCCCGGGCTGCGGGTGGCCGCCGTCGATCTCGGCCCGACGTGGGACGGGTCGGCGGCGGAGGCGTTCCTGGCGGCGCTGGACGGGGCGGCGGACGAGGACGTGGTCGCGCTCGACGCGGACGGGCCGGCGGTGCCGCGACTCACCCGGGTGGACCTCGACGGCACCGGCGTACCACCCCCGGTACGCGCCGACGGCACGTACGCCGTCGTCGGGGCCTTCACCCCGGCCGGGATCGCCGCCGCGCACTGGCTGGCCGGGCTCGGCGCCGGCCGCCTGGTCCTGCTCGACGAGCAGGCGCTGCCTCCCCGCGCGCAGTGGGACTCCACCGGGGACCGCCGCGCGGAGATCGCCGCCGTGCGGACCCTGGAAGGGCGCGGTGTCGCGGTCGTCACCGCCCCGGTCGACGCGGCGGCCTGGGCACGCACCGGCAGCCTCGTACCCGAGGTGTGGGACCTCCCCCCGGTACGCGGCGTGGTGTACGCGGCGTCGGACACCCCCGCCCCGGACCTGCGGGCCTCCCTCGCGGTGATCGACTCCCTGCACGCCGCCCACCCGCCGCAGGCCCTGGACTTCCTGCTCTTCACGGTGCCGCTGGAGGCCCGGGTGTCGCCCGAACCAGGCGACGCGAGGGCGGCCGTCGCCCCGTACGTCGACTCGCTCACCGCGCACCGGGTGGCGAGCGGCTGCCGGGGGACCTGGAGCATCGGCTGGCCGACCGGCGACCTGCCGGGCACCGGCGCGGTGGATCCGGGCCTGCTGTTCGAGGCGGTCGGGCACGCGTTCGGCCATGGCCCCGGCGCGTACACGGTGGTCAGCCCGACGTCCGGGGACGAACCGCGACCACCGCTGCTCGCGGCCCTGACCGGCGTCGAGGGCCCGGCCGGCGACGGCCCGGCCGACGCCGGCGACCCCGGGACCGGCGATCTCGACGGCCTCCCGCCGGACGAGCTGCACCGGGTCGTCGCCGACGAGGCCGACCGGCTGATCGCCGGCGAGATGCGGTTGTCGGCCGGCGAACTCGACCGCCGGCGGCCCCTCGTCGAGCAGGGCATGGACTCGGTCATGACGGTGGTCGTCCGGCGACGGCTGCAACGGCGGTTCGGTCACGACCTGCCCACCACGCTGCTCTGGCAGCAGCCGACGGTGGCCGCCATCGCGGGGTTCATCACCGAGCTGCTGCTCGCCGCGCGCCCCGGGTCCGGGGACGGCACCGCGCGCCCCGGGTCCGGGGACGGCGAGATCCTGGCGAAGGGAGCCTGACGTGGGCGACGACGGTACCCGGGGCCGGCTGCTCTTCACCAGCCTGCCCAGCGCGGGACTGATCAATCCGCTGCTGGCGATCGCCCAGGAGCTGGTGCGGCGCGACGTGGACCTCTGGTTCGCCTGCACCGACGAACGGGCGTCGGAGATCCGCCGGGTCGGCGCGGCGGGCGGCGGGACCGTGCGGTTCGTCTCGCTCGGCCGCTACCGCCCCCACCTCTGGCCGGCCAACTGGGACCAGGAGACCCTGCGGGCGATGACCACCGGCCGGCGGGTACGCGACTTCGCGGCGTTCATGGACACGAACGTCGACCACGGGTACACCGAGGAGCTGTACCGCAGGACGCTGGCCGCCATCGACGAGGTCCGGCCCGACCTGATCGTGGCCGACTCGTGCACCGGCTGGGCGGTCGACGCCGCGATGAAGCGGAACGTCCCGTACGTCCTGACGATCGCCGTGCCGGTCAGCAGCTTCTACGTGGACACCCTGCCGTGGAGCTACCCGACGCCGGGATCGGGTCTGCCGGCCCGGATGTCGCCCCGGCAGCGGGCCGAGAACGTGCTCTTCCGGCTGGGCACCCGGGCGGTCCTGGCCAGTCCCCGGCGGCTGCGCCCCTCGCTGGCCGCGCTGCGACGCCGCCGGGCCGAGGGACTGCCGAACGCGGCGGGCCTCCCGTCGCACTACGCCCGCGCCGCCGCCGACGTGCTCGGCTGCTCGGTGTTCGGGCTGGAGTACCCGTTCCCGGCCGCGTCGCCGAACCTGCACATGGTGGGCGCGGTGCTGCCCGGCGAGACCGGGCAGGTCACCGCGGATCCGTCGCTGGACGCCTGGCTGGACGCCCACCCGTCGATCGTCTACATCGGGTTCGGGACCTTCATGCGCCCCTCGGCGGGTCAGGTGGCCGCGCTGGTCGAGGCGGCCCGCCGGCTCGGTCCCCGGCACCACGTGCTGTGGAAACTCGACGAGACCCGGCAGCGGATGCTGCCCGCCGACCTGCCGCCGAACCTGCGGGTCGAGGCGTGGCTGCCGTCCCAGCTGGCCGTCCTGGCCCATCCGCACGTGCGGGTGTTCTTCAACCACGGCGGCGGCAACGCGTTCCACGAGGGGCTGGTGCACGGCAAGCCGTTGCTGGTCATGCCGTTCTGGATGGACTGCAACGACTTCGCGGCCCGCGCGGCCGACAGCGGCGCCGGGCTCGTGGTGCGCAACGTCGACACGCCGGACATCGACGACATCGTTCACAAGATCACCGAGCTGGTGACGGATCCGGCGTACCGGCGACGTGCCGAGCACTGGGCGGGCGAGCTGCGCGCCGCGGGCGGCAGCGTGGCCGCGGCGGACCTCATCCAGCGCCGGCTGGGCCTGCTCGGCACGGCGGCCGACGCCGCACCCGCAGACCGAACCCCACCGAGCTGACCCCGCAGGAGGAACCGTGTCGCGCCGAGCATTGATCACCGGCATCACCGGCCAGGACGGGTCGTACCTGGCCGAGCATCTGCTGGAGCAGGGGTACGAGGTCTGGGGCCTGGTCCGGGGCCAGGCGAATCCGCGCCGGTCACGGGTCAGCCGCCTGGTGCACGACCTGCGTTTCGTCGAGGGTGACCTGCTCGACCAGAGCAGCCTGATCGCCGCCATCGACCGGGTCCAGCCCGACGAGGTCTACAACCTGGGCGCGATCTCGTACGTCCCGCTCTCCTGGCAGCAGGCGGAGCTGACCGGTGAGGTCACCGGCCTCGGTGTGCTGCGCATGCTGGAGGCGCTGCGGGTGGTCTCGGGCGTCGGCTCGTCGGGCACGCCGTCCCGGCAGGTCCGCTTCTACCAGGCGTCGTCGTCGGAGATGTTCGGCGAGGTCGCCGAGACCCCCCAGTCCGAGAGCACCGTCTTCCACCCGCGCAGCCCGTACGGCGTCGCCAAGGCGTACGGGCACTTCATCACCCGTAACTACCGGGAGTCGTTCGGGATGTACGCCGTCTCGGGCATCCTGTTCAACCACGAGTCGCCGCGCCGGGGCCTGGAGTTCGTCACCCGGAAGATCTCGCACACGGTTGCCAAGATCAAGCTCGGCCTGGCCGGCGAACTGAAGCTCGGCAACCTCGACGCCCGGCGGGACTGGGGCTTCGCCGGTGACTACGTGAGCGCCATGCACCTGATGCTCCAGCAGGACGAGCCGCGCGACTACGTGGTCGGCACCGGCGTCGTGCACTCGGTGCGCGACGCGGTCCGGATCGCCTTCGGCGCGGTCGGCCTGGACTGGTCGCGGTACGTGGTGGTCGACGAGGAGTTCGTCCGCCCGGCGGAGGTCGAGACGCTCTGCGCCGACCCCACCCGGGCCCGGGAGGAGCTCGGCTGGCAGCCGAGGCTGAAGTTCGAGGAGCTGATGACGATGATGGTCGAGGCGGACCTGGCCCACCTCACCCACGCCCAGAAGTACGACGAGTACTCCGCGCACGTCGACTGGTGACGGCGCCCGCACGGTGACGGCCGGCCCGGGAGGGACCGGCCGTCACCGTGCACCGTGCGTCAGCCCGCCGACGGCCGGCTCTGCTCGCCGGTCCGGGCGGGCTGTGGCCCCCCGGGGACCGGCCCGTGCCCGCCGGGTCCGTGCCCGCCCGCCCGCTGCGGTCCCGGTGGCATGCCGAAGTGCGACGCCAGCGGACGGTTCTTGAGCAGCGCCACCGTCAGCACGATGAGCACGGCGACCGGCACGGTGAGGGCGAAGATGTCGCCGGTCGCGACCGCGTACGCCTCGGCGATGACGGCGCGGACCGGCTCCGGCAGGGAGCCCAGGTCCGGAAGGGTTCCGCCGACGTCCCCGTCACCGGTGCCGACGCCCTGCGGCGGCCGGGACTCGATCACCGACCGGACCCGGTGGGCGAACACGGCGCCGAGGACGGTGACCCCGACCGAACCGCCCAGGCTCCGGAAGAACGACAGCGTCGACGTCGCCACCCCGAGCTGCCTCATGTCCACCGAGCTCTGCGCGACCAGGACCAGGTTCTGCATCAGGCTTCCGACGCCGAGCCCGAGCAGGGTGATGGCCGCCGCGAACCACCCGAGGCCGGAGTTCTCGTCGACCATGGCGAGCATGACCGCGCCGACGCCGGTCAGCCCGCCACCGGTCACCAGGACCGCCTTCCACCGGCCGGTGGCGGTGATGAGGCGTCCCGCCACCGTGGACGCGACCACGACGCCCAACGCCAGCGGAAGGCTCAACAGGCCCGTCTGGCCGGGCGACAGGCCCTGCGCCAGTTGCAGGTACGGCGGGACGAAGACGGACCCGCCGAACAGCACGACCCCGACGAGCAGGCTGGCGAGGGTGGTGAGGACGATCGTCCGGTTGCGGAACAGGCTCAGCGGCAGGATGGGCTCGGGGCTGCGCGCCTCGACCCAGACGGTCAGCCCCAGGGCCACCACGCCGACGGTCACCAGCACGACGGTCCACCCCGAGCGCCAGGCGAACACGTCGCCGGCGAGCGAACACCAGATGAGCAGGGCGCTGGCGGCGACGACGATGAGCGCCGCGCCCAGGTAGTCGACGTGCACCTCCCGACGCCTCGCGGGCAGGTGGAAGGTCCGCTGCAGGACGATCATGGACAGCAGCGCGAAGGGCGCGCCGAAGAAGAAGCACAGCCGCCAGCCGGGGCCGGGCACCTCGGCCAGCGCCCCGCCCAGCGGCGGGCCGACGATCGTCCCGACGGCGAAGACGGCACCGAACAGTCCCATGTACTTGCCGCGTTCGCGGGGCGGGACGATCACCGCCATCACGACCGGCACCATCGCGGTGAGCCCGCCGGCCCCGATGCCCTGCGCGACCCGGCTCACGATGAGCACCCCGATCGACCCGGCGGCCCCCGCGACGAGCGACCCGACCAGGAAGAGGCCGAGGGAGGCCTGCAACAGCCACTTCTTGTGGTAGAGGTCGGCGAACTTGCCCCATAGCGGGACCGAGACGGTCATGGCGAGCAGCTCTGCCGTGACGATCCAGGTGTACGCCGACTGCGAGCCGCCGAGCTGGGTCACGATGCTCGGCAACGCCACCGTGACCACGGTCGGTGCCAGGACCGCGACGAACATCCCGAGCAGCAGCCCGTTGACGGTCATCGTGACGCTCCTGGCCGGGGCGGGCTGCTGTCCCGGTGCCGTGGGTGATTCCGGCATGGTGCTCATCGCGCTCCTTCGTCCGCTCGGTCGTGCGCTGCCTCGACGGTGAGGTCCGTGGTGTCGCGTTCGCCCAGCTGCCGCAGCACGGCCGGCAGGTCGCCGCGGTGCAGCACGCCGAGCCGCTTGGTGGTGCGGGTCAGGGCGACGTAGAGATCGCTCAGGCCGCGTCGGGACTCGCTGACGATGCCGGTGGGGTCGACCACCAGCACCGAGTCGAACTCGAGTCCCTTGGCCTGCCGGACGTCGAGCACCACGACGCCCGCGCCGAGCGAGACGCCGTCGCCGACGACCACCTCTGCCGTCGTCGCGTCCCGGATGGCGTCACCGAGCGGGTGGACCAGCTCGGTCGGCGTGATCACGGCAACCTGCCCGCCGCCGACCGCCGCGTACTCCGCGCGGACCGCCTCGGGCACGGCCCGCGCGTAGCTCTCGACCTGCCCGTGCCACGGGGTGATGCCGGAGGTACGGGCCGAGCGGGGCGGCTTGAGCTCGGGGCTGATCGCGGCCAGCACATCGGCGGCGACGGCCATGACCTCGGCCGGCGTCCGGTAGTTGACGGTCAGCTCGGTCAGCCGCCACCGGTCCGCGACGTACGGCGCGAAGACGTCGCCCCACGTGGTGGTCCCGCTGGGGTCGCTGGTCTGCGCGACGTCGCCGACCACGGTCATCGAGCGGCTCGGGCTGCGGCGCATGAGCAGCCGCCACACCATCGGGGACAGTTCCTGCGCCTCGTCCACCACGATGTGCCCGAACGCCCAGGTGCGGTCGGTGGCGGCCCGCTCGGAGACCGACAGGTAGCCGTCGTCGTCGTGCCGGTCGGCGAGCGTCGACGCGTCGATCAGGGCGGTGGCCTGGAGGACCTCCTCGTCGATCTCGTCCTCCTCGTAGTTGAGGATCTGCAGCACACCCTGGGCGTACTCCAGGTCGGCCCGCCACTGCGCGGCCTCCCGCGCCCGCTCGGCACGGTCGTCCCAGCCGAGCAGCTCCGCGGCCTCGTCGAGCAGCGGTACGTCGCCCGGCGTCCACGGCGCCGACGGGTCACGCCGCAGCAGCTCCCGCTCGGCCGGAGCGAGATCCGGGGTGGCCGCCTCGATCCGCTCCGGCGAGGCGTAGAGGTCGGCCAGGAGCTGCTCCGGCGTGAGGATCGGCCACAGCTCGTGCAGGGCCCGGTGCACCTCCGGTGACCTGCTCAGGTCGAACCGGATCTGTTTGATGTCCTCGTCGACCAGCAGGTGGCGGCCGATGAGCGAGGCGACCTGGTTGGTCAGCGCCTCGATGATCTCGCGGACGAAGTACGGCCGGGCCTCGTTGTGCGGGCGCAGCGTGTCGCGGGCCAGCCGTTTCGCGTTCGCGGTGAGCTTGTGGGTGAGCCGGAGCCGGTCGCCCTCGAAGAGCACCTCCTTGACCGGGGGGGTCTCCTGGCGGTCGTAGACGGCGTTCGCCATGACCTGCACCATCGAGATGCGACCCTTGATCTCGGCGACCTCGTCCGGCTCGCTGCCGGTGGCGACCACGCCCGGGTAGAGGTCGCCGACCATGCAGAGCAACGCGCCGGTCTCGCCCAGCGACGGCAGGACCTGGCTGATGTAGCGCAGGAACGTCGCGTTGGGGCCGAGGATCAGCGCCCCGCGCTTCTCCAGCCGTTCCCGGTGTGCATAGAGCAGGTACGCCACCCGGTGCAGCGCGACGGCCGTCTTGCCGGTTCCGGGGCCGCCCTGCACGACCAGCACGCCGTTGATGTCGGCCCGGATGATCTCGTCCTGTTCGGCCTGGATGGTGGCGACGATGTCCTGCATCCGGCCGGTGCGGTGGGCGGTGAGCGCGGCCATCAGCGCGGCCTCGTTGGTCAGCGAGGTGGTGCTGTCCGGCGGGGCGCTCTCGACGTCGAGGATCTCGTCGTCGAGGCCGGTGACCGTGCGGCCCTTCATCCGCAGTTGCCGGCGTCGGCGCACGCCCTCCCGGGTGATCGCGTTGGCCAGGTAGTACGGGCGGGCGGCGGGGGCCCGCCAGTCCATCAGCAGCGACGACTGGTCGTCCTCGTCGACCAGCCCGATGCGGCCGACGTAGCGGCGCTCGCCGTCGTCCATGTCCAGCCGGCCGAAGCACAGCCGTTCGTCGATGCCCTCCAGCTGCCGGATCCGCTCCCGGTACATGGTGGCGGAGGCGTCACGTTCGGCGCGGGCGGACGGGTTGCTCGCGTTGTCGAGCTTGGTCCGGGCCAGCCGCTGTGTGGCGACGTCACGCAGCTTGTCGACGTGGCGGTAGAGCATCGCCACGTAGCGGCGCTCGTCCTCTAGCGTGTCGTTGACGGAAGCGGCGAACGCCTCCGAGGGAACTGTTGACAACAGCGCCACCCCATGGTAGGATTTAAAGGACAGGACTTTTGTGCTTCGTCCACATGCTACCGCACTGTCCGGTGTCCTGTCTCGCCTGACGGCCGTCGCGCGCCGTGAAATCCCCACCCTCTGTTTCCGGTCGGCAATTCCGCACGTCTTTCCTGATGCGGAAGAATCCGCCGGGAAAGCGCGATGAATCCACCGCTCGGCCAGGGGTCCTATTCATGTTCCACCCCTAGGTCGTAACGAATCAGACCGCGCTTGTAGGGGTTACCGGCGCCCGCCGCCGCCTCTTAGAGTCCGCATTGATCCGGCAGTTCGGCCGCGCGGAACAACGCGATCAAGGGGTGGCGATGACGGTACAGGAGCATGGGATCGCTGCCGGGCACGTGTTGCTACTGCGATATCTCAACCGGGCCGCCATCCTGTGTGGACAGGATTATGTCACCGGTCCGGACATCGACACCGCGATGCGCCTCGGTTGTGGCCTGACCACCGGCCCGCTGACCCTGGTGGACGAGATCGGTCTCGACCGGGTACTGGAGCTGATGGCGGAGGCAGCCGTACCCCCGGCACCATTGCTGACCACCCGGGCGTGGCCGGAACGGCTCCACCGGGATCCCCGCCACCGGACCGGACCCGCCGCGCCGGAACCGGTGGCCGCCGGTGCGCCGTCCTCGGTCGGCATCGTCGGGTCGGGGACGATGGCCGCCGGAATCGCGCAGGCCCTCGTGGTCCACGGTCTTCGCACCACCCTCGTGGCCCGCCACGAGGAGCGGGCGGTGGCGGCCCGGCATCGCGTCTCGGCGGCGCTCGACAGGGCCGTCACCCGGGGCCGGGTGACCCCTGCGGCGGCCGCCGCGGCCGCCGGCCGGCTCCGGACCGGCGTCCTGCTCGACGACCTGGCCGACTGCGACCTCGTCGTCGAGGCGGTGGTGGAGGAGGAGGACGCCAAGCGTGCGGTCTTCGCCGCCCTCGACCGGGTCTGCCGGCCCGGCGCCGTCCTCGCGACCACCACCTCCAGCCTGTCGGTGGCCGACTGCGCCGCGGCGACCGGCCGCCCGGCCGACGTGGTGGGGATGCACTTCTTCAATCCGGCGTCGGCCATGCGGCTCGTCGAGGTCGGCCACACCCCGCACACCGCCGCACGCACCACCGCGGTGGCCCGCGCCCTCGCCCGTCACCTGGGCAAGGTGCCGGTATCCTGCCCGGACAGGTCCGGCTTCATCGTCAACTACCTGCTGTTCCCCTATCTGAACGATGCCGTCGGCATGGTGGAGCGCGGCCGGGCGGGCGTAGCGGAACTCGACCGGGAGATGGAGGAGGCCCACGGCTTTCCGATGGGTCCTTTCGCCCTGCTCGACACCATCGGCCTCGACGTCTCCGTCGCCATCCTGCGCCGCCTGCACCAGCAGTTCGGCGACCCGGCGACCCGGCCCCGGGCGATGCTCACCCGCCTCGTCGCCGAGGGCCGGCTCGGCCGCAAGACCGGGGCCGGCTTCCATGTCCAGCGCCCGAGCAGGGAGGCAGCGCGATGAACCGTGCCTTCGTGGAGACCCTGGAGTCGGCGGGCACCGACCGCGCCGCCGTCGAGGCGCTGCCCGTGCCGCCGGGCTACCGGGCGGCCGTGCTCCTGGAAGAGGAGCAGGAGAGGTACGCCGCGATGGCGGTGGCGGACCGGCAGCCCGGCAAGGCGCTGCACCTGCGCGAGGTGGCGACCCCCGAGCCCGGACCGGGCGAGGCCCTGGTCGCCGTCATGGCCAGCTCGATCAACTACAACACCGTGTGGAGCGCGCTGTCCGCCCCGGTGCCGACGTTCCGGTTCCTCAAGCGGTACGCCCGCACCGGTGGCCTCGCGGCCCGGCACGACCTGCCGTACCACGTGGTCGGCTCCGATCTCTCCGGAGTCGTGCTGCGGACCGGACCCGGGGTGCGGCTGTGGCATCCCGGCGACCGGGTGGTCGCGCACTGCCTCTCGGTCGAGCTGGAGGAGCCGGAGGGCCACGACGACACGATGCTCGACCCGCAGCAACGCATCTGGGGATACGAGACCAACTTCGGCGGTCTCGGCGAACTCGCCCTGGTCAAGGCCAACCAGCTGATGCCCAAGGCGGCGCACCTGACCTGGGAGGAGGCCGCCGCGCCCGGGCTGGTGAACTCCACCGCCTACCGGCAGCTGGTCTCCCCGCACGGCGCGGTCATGCGGCAGGGCGACAACGTGCTGATCTGGGGCGCGGCCGGCGGTCTGGGTTCGTACGCCACCCAGTACGTCCTCAACGGCGGCGGAACCCCCATCTGTGTCGTCTCGAACGCGCAGAAGGCCGAGATCTGCCGGGCGATGGGGGCCGCCGCGGTGATCGACCGCAGCGTCGAGCAGTACCGGTTCTGGGCCGACGACCAGACCCCGGATCCGCGCGAGTGGCGGCGGCTCGGCGAGCGGATCCGCGAGCTGACCGGCGGCGACGACCCGGACATCGTGTTCGAGCATCCCGGGCGGGAGACGTTCGGCGCGTCCGTCTACGTCGCGCGCCGTGGCGGCGTCATCGTGACCTGCGCCTCCACCTCCGGTTTCCGGCACGAGTTCGACAACCGGTACCTGTGGATGCACCTCAAGCGCATCGTCGGCTCCCACTTCGCCAACTACCGGGAGGCCTGGCTGGCGAACCGTCTGGTGACCCGGGGCCGGATCCATCCGACGCTGTCGGCGGTCTACCCCCTCGACCGGGTGGGGCAGGCGGTCGACGAGGTGCACGGCAACCAGCACCACGGCAAGGTCGGCGTGCTCTGTCTCGCCGACGAGGGAAGCGGCGTCTCGGACCCGGAGACGCGGGTCCGCCACGAGAACGCGATCAACCGGTTCCGGACCGCCGCCCCGGCCGCCGCCCCCGCCCCGGCCGCCGCCCCCGCCCCGGCCGCCGCCCCGGCCGCCGCCCCCGCCCCGGCCGCCGCCGCGGCCGCCGCCCCGCAGAGATGAGGCTCCGCAGATGACGACGGCCGAGCTGGGTGACGCGGTGGATCCGGGCACGGGCGATCCCCGTGCGCCGCTGACCCGGCTGGCGCGACTGGCCGACCCGGGTTCGCTGCGGCTCTTCGGTCCGCACGACGCGGTCAAGGCCGGGCACGCCCGGATCGGCGGCAGCCCGGTGGTGCTCTTCTGCACCGACGCGACCCGGGCCGGCGGCTCCCTCGGCGCCGAGGAGAGCAGGCAGATCGTGACCGCCATCGACCTCGCGGTACGGGACCGGCTCCCCGTGATCGGGCTCTGGCACTCCGGCGGAGCCCGGCTGACCGAGGGCATCCAGTCGATGGACGGCGTCGGGCGGATCTTCGCCGCGATCATCCGGGCCTCCGGGCGGGTTCCGCAGATCTCGGTCGTCCTGGGGCCGGCCGCCGGTGCCGCCGCGTACGGACCGGCGCTCACCGACGTGGTGGTGATGGCCGACGGCGGCCGGATGTTCGTGACCGGCCCCGACGTGGTCCGCTCGGTCACCGGTGAGCAGATCGACATGGAGGGGCTGGGTGGCGTCGAGGCCCACGGGCGCAAGTCCGGCGTCGTGCACGTGAGCGCCGGCTCGGAGACCGAGGCGTACGCCGCCACCCGGCACCTCGTCGGGGTGTTCAGCCGCCCCGGCTGGTTCGACCTGTCCTCGGTCACGGACGACGAGGGCCTGGTCGACGTCCTGCCGGCGTCGGCACGACGCGCCTACGACGTCCACCCGCTGATCGCGCGCCTGCTCGACGGGCCGGCTGACGGGGAACCCGCCTTCCTGGAGCTGCAACCGCGTTGGGCCCGCAACATCGTGGTGGGCTTCGGCCGGCTCGCCGGTCGGGCGATCGGCGTGGTGGCCAACAACCCGCTGCACCGCGGCGGCTGTCTCGACTCGCTCAGCGCGGAGAAGGCGGCCCGGTTCGTCCGTACCTGCGACGCGTTCGGCACCCCGCTGCTGGTGCTGGTCGACGTGCCGGGCTACCTGCCGGGCCTGAACCAGGAGTGGGGCGGGGTGATCCGCCGCGGCGCCAAGTTGCTGTACGCCTTCGGCGAAGCGGTGGTGCCCCGGGTGACCCTGGTGGTGCGCAAGTCGTACGGCGGTGCCTACATCGCGATGAACTCCCGGTCGCTCGGTGCCACCACCGTGCTGACCTGGCCGGACGCCGAGGTCGACGTGATGGGGCCGGAGGCTGCGGTGGGCATCCTGCACCGCCGTGCCCTGGCCGCCGCGCCGGAGGCCGACCGGGACCGCCTACGCCGGGAACTGGTCACCGAGCACCGCCGCATCTCCGGTGGCACCCGGCGCGGACTGGGGCTGGGGATGATCGACGAGGTGATCGACCCGGCCGCGAGCCGTCGGCGGATCGCCGAGGCGTTGGCCACCGCCACGGCGGGCCGGGGCAGCCACGGCAACATCCCCCTGTGACCGCGCGCCGGGATCACCACCGCACCGGCAGGGCGGTGAGGCCCCGGATGAACCTCCCCTCGCGCCACCCGAGTTGCGTCCCGGTCAGCCGCAGCGTGGGCAGTTCCCGCAGCAGGGCCGAGATCGCGGTGGTCAACTCGATGCGGGCCAGGGACGCGCCGAGGCAGACGTGCCGGCCGTGCCCGAACGCCAGGTGGGGGTTGGGGCTGCGGTCCAGGAGGATCTCGTCGGGCCGGTCGAACGCCCGGGGATCCCGGTTCGCCGCCGCGAACACCGGCACCACGACCTGGCCCGGCTCGACCGGCGCGTCGCCCAGCGTCGCCGGGGCGCCGGCGATGTGCGGCGCACCACCGGTGGAGAGCAGCGAGGTGTAGCGCAGCAGTTCCTCCACGGCGGTCGGGACGAGCTCCGGCTCGGCGCGCAGCCGCTCCCAGCGGTCCCGCTCGGACAGCAGCAGGTAGAGGCAGATGGCGAGCTGGTGGCTGGTGGTCTCGTACCCGGCCATCAGTAGGCCGTACCCGGCGTGGATGGCGTCCTCCCGGCTCATCGGCTCGCCGGAGCGGGTCGCCGCGATGAGGTCGGTGAGGACGTCCTGCGGCGGATCCTGCTGGGCGGCGCGTCGGTCGTAGAGTTCGGCGAAGTCGGCGAAGAGTTGACCGTGTGCCTGGCGGACCTGCTCGGGCGGGTACGCCGTGGCGGACATGACGATCTCCACGAGCGGGCCGAACGTCTCGTAGTTCGTGTAGGGGATGCCGAGCAGCAGGCAGATCACCCGGACCGCCAGGGGCTGGGCGAAGGCGTCGTGGAACTCGGCCCGGTCGCCGCCGGCGCGAAGGTCGTCGATCAGTTCGGCGACGATGGCTTCGATCTGCGGGATCAGCGTCTGTGCGCGCCGGGCGGTGAACGCCGTCGTGATGGTCCGGCGTCGGCGGGCCGGGTCGGGGGCGTCGGCGCTGTCGTGCTCGAGCGAGTCGGGGGAGCGGTTGGTGAGCCCGACCCGGGCGGCGCCGACCCGGTCGAAACGCGGATCCGTGACCACCCGGCGTACGTCTTCGTACGCGGTGAGCAGCAGCGCCGGAGCGCCGCCGTAGAGGGCTACGGGGCAGGGACGACGATCGGGGATCTCGTCGAACTGCGGTGCGGGGCCTGCGCCCCCGGACTCCGGGAACGGGAACCTGGCGTCTGGCATGGTGCCTCCGTGGTCGGCTGGCCCCGGCTACTCGGGCGCGCGAGGCCAGATCGAAGCTAGCGGCGGTAGCGACGGTCGTTAACCCCTAGATCTGCCGGGCAAGGGGTACCACAATCTGGTACGCAGTACCCGGTTCGGGCGTTTGCCCTGCATGCCGGGGCATCGCCGCCCTTCCCGCGCCAAATCTTGTTGCTCTGGGTGATGCCTGGCACACTGACAGCGAGTAAGTTGGTCTGAGCGACTGATCAGCGTCAATCAAGGAGGGGGATGTCAGGTCTGGCTGTACTGACGTCCGATCGGCCCGGTGTGGTAACCCATGGCCTGCGGTCAACGTTCTACTGTGAATGATAGACGTCAATGTAATATGCTGTGCGTCCAATGTGCGTCGGAGAGTTGAGCGATTCGTCCTCACCCCGTGTGAACTGGGAATCCATGGCCCCTATGGTCGCTGGGATCTAGGGGTTACCCCGCCGGGCCAGCGGTGATAGTCATTACCTCGGCATGCCCCGTGGTGACGATCGACCAAGGATGTGGTTGTCTTGATGGATAGCAGAATGGCTGCGATCGGCGATTTGACAAACGCGGCGGGCGTGGACGACGAAGCGACTCTCCGAATCGCGAACCGGTTGCAGCATCACTACGTCCTGGAGTTGCTGTACCAGGAGGTTCTGCTGGACGTCCTGCCATACGACGGCCGGGAGAAATTGGTCGTGCAACACGACCTCGAGATCGCCCGCCACGTGGTGGGCTACCTCGTCCGGGCCGAGCGGGACACGGTGACGGTCGAGCCGCTGCCCTGGAGCCAGGACCTTTCCCGGGCCGCCGCCGCCGACGCCGACGTACGCATCCACCAGGACCTCCCGGCCTTCGCGGGCATGCTGCGCGCGGTCTTCGGGCCCGCCGCCTGCGCCGACCCCGCGCAGGTGGCGGACATCCTCGCGGCCGGCGACCGGGGCACCGGCCTGCCGTGGGGCGAGCTGTTCGCCCAGCGGAGCCGGCACAACGCCGACCTGGCCGGTCTCGCCCTGCGTTTCGGGTCCGACAAATGGGGCGCCCGCTGGTACGCCCGCCAGTACCAGCGGTTCTTCGCCGCCTACCGCGACCGGCCGGTACGCATCCTCGAGATCGGCATCGGCGGTTTTCAGGAGGCCGACCGTGGCGGTGCCTCGCTGGAGATGTGGAAGCGCTATTTTCCGAGGGCGCTGGTCTTCGGGATCGATATCGAGGACAAGCGTTTCCTGGAGACGCAGCGGCTCCGCACGTTCCGGGGCAACCAGGCCGATCCCGAATTCCTGGCCACGGTGCTGGAGGAGACCGGCGAGCTGGACATCGTCATCGACGACGGCAGCCACTTCTGTTCCGACCAGATCAGGTCGTTCGAGTACCTCTTTCCGCGGCTCGCCGAGGACGGCCTCTATGTCATCGAGGACATGGAGACGTCGTACTGGCCCGGATTCGGCGGATCGAGCAGCGATTTCTCGAATCCCGCCACCGGTGTCGGCTATCTCAAGCAGATGGTCGACGGCCTGAACTACGAGGCGCTGGTGTCGGACACGACCTACCGGCGCAGGCCGACCGATCGCAGCGTGGTGGGGATCCACTTCTTCCACTCCATGGCGATCATCGAGAAGGGCGTCAACGAGGACGGCGGGCTCGGCGCGATGATCCCCGACGAGGTGAAGCGCCAGGGCCCCCGCTATCTCATGCCCGACTATCCGGTGCCGCCGGAGTTCGAGTCGGCCCCGGACGCGGCGGGCGTCTCCACCAACCCGTCGAAGAAGCCGGCGAACAGCGGCTCGAAGACCCCCACCGGCCCCCTGCCGGCCGCGGCGGACAAGCCGGGGGCAGACGCGACAAGCGGCAAATGACAGCCGCGGCCGCCGGTGCCGCCGGGCACCGGCGACCGCAGCGACATACGGGGAAGCGGGATGTCCATGGCGCTGACAGAGCGAACTAACGAACTCCTTGCCCTCGACGAGATGCTCTCGGCATGCCGGAGCGGGGTGGGCCAACTGGCTCTGATCAGTGGGCCGGTCGGGTGCGGAAAGACGGAGGTGCTGGACGCGTTCGCGGAACGGGCGCTGCGGGCCGGCGCGCTCCTCCTCAGCGCCACCGCGAAGCGGTCCGGGGCCGAGGTGCCGTTCGACGTCCTGGTGCAGCTGTTCGGGGCGGGCACCGCCCCCGGACGGCTCCGGGCACAGATGGACCGGCTCGTCGACGCGGTCCCGTCGACGAACCCGGCGGACGCCGCCGGCACGCAGGCGTTGCGCGTCCTCTACGCCGAACTGCTGACCTGGACCACCGACCGCCCCGTGGTGATCACGGTCGATGACGTCCAGTGCGCCGACCGGGAATCCCTGCGCGAACTGCTCGACCTCGCCTCGCGGTTGCGGCGGACCTCGGCGCTGCTCGTGTTCACCCAGTCCGACGACGAGAACGCGGCGACCGCGCTGGTCCAGGCCGAGCTGCTGCGCAACGACCACTGGCGGCGCATCGACCTCACCCTGTTGTCGGTCGAGGGGGTCACCGCCCTGGTACGTGCGCAGCCGGACCGGACCGCCCTGCCGCTGTCCGGAGCGGACATCCACCGGCTCAGCGGCGGCAATCCGCTGCTGGTACGCGCGCTGCTCGACGACCTGCGCGGGGCGGATCCGCGCCGTCCCGACATCGCGTTCGGCCAGGCCGTCGTGGCCTGTCTGCACCGCAGCTCGCCGCACTCCCTGGCCGTCGCGCGCGGCATCGCGATCCTGGGGCGGCCCACCGGCGTCGGGCTGCTCGCCGACCTGGTCGAACTCGGCCAGGAGCAGACCCGGACCGCGCTACGCCGGCTGGAACTGGCCGGGCTGGTGACCGGCGGGGACTTCCGCAACCCGGCCAGCGGGGCCGCCGTCCTGGCGGACCTGCGCCCCCAGGAGCGACGCAGGCTGCACGAACGCGCGGCCGAGCTGCTCTACGTGCAGGGCGCCTCGGCCTCGACGGTGGCCCGGCACCTGCTGGAGACGGACGGGACACGGCAACGGTGGACCCAGCGCCTGCTGCGTGAGGCCGCGGAGGTCGCCATCGCCTCCGACGATCTCGACTTCGCCTGCGACTGTCTCGGCCTGGCGTTCGAGAGCAGCCCGGACGACCACGAGCGGGCCTCGGTGCTCGCCCGGTTGGCCGGGGTCGTGTGGCGGCGCAACCCGGTCGCCGCCGTCCGCCACGTGTCCCTGCTGATCGAGCCGTCCCGCCGCGGCCTGCTCTCCGACCGGCAGGTCAGCGCGGTGGCGAGGTCGCTGGTCTGGCACGGCATGACCGGGGAGGCGATGGAGGTCATCGATGCGACGGGCCGTGCCGGCGGGGCCGGTGGCGATCGGCGCGACGCCGAACTCGGCATGATCCGGCGGTGGCTGCGGTCCTGGCACCCGCCGCTGTCCAGGATGGTGCCCGAGGTGCCGCGGCGACCGGGGACACCCGACGGTGCGGAGGTGGCCGACGAGCACCTGCTCGGCGCGGCGCTGCTGTCGGAGGTGCTGACCCGTGGTGCCGTGGACGTCGTGCGCCGCGCCGAGGACATCCTGCGCGGCTGCGGCACCGAGGTCGACGAGGCCACCCTGGAACCGGCCGAGGCGGCGCTGCTGGCCCTGCTCTATTCCGATCACGCGGACCGGGCGCTCACCTGGTGTGATCCGCTGCTCGCGGCGGCGGCGGAACGCTACGCACCGACGTGGAGCGCCCGGCTCGAAGCCGTCCGCGGGGAGATCGCGCTGTACCAGGGGGACCTGCCCAACGCCGCACGGTACGCCCGCGCCGCCCTCGACCGGATCGCCCCGCGCGGCTGGGGCGTGGCGGTGGGGGCGCCGCTGGCCACGTTCATCCAGGCGACCACGATGATGGGGGACCTCGACGCGGCCGGCGCCTACGCCAAGGCCCCGGTGCCGCAGGAGATGTTCAAGACCCGGTTCGGCCTGCGCTACCTCTACGCGCGCGGGCTCTACCTCTCCGCGTGCGAGCGCTGGCACGCCGCGATGAGCGACCTGCTGACCTGCGGGGAGCTGGCGGCGGAGTGGGAGATGGACGTGCCGGCCTTCGTTCCCTGGCGGGGCGCCGCCGCCCGGCTGTACCTCAAGCTGGGGGACCGCGAGCGGGCACAGAAGCTGGCCGGTGCCCAGTTGAGGGGCGCCCGGCAGGGGCTGACCCGGACGGCCGGCATCTCGCTGCGGGCCATGGCCGCCTGTAGCGGCACCCACGGACGCCTGCAGCTGCTGCGCGAGGCCGTCGAGGTGCTGCACGCCTGCGGCGACCGCTTCGAGCTGGCGAGCGCGCTGGCCGACCTGCACCAGGTGCACCAGGCGATGGGGGAGCGGCAGCGGGCGAACGCGGCGTTCCAGCAGGCGCTGCGGCTGGCGACCGAGTGTCGGGCCGAGCCGCTGCGCCGGAGCCTGTTGCACCAGTCCTCCGACGAGCACGTCGAGTCGATGGTGACGAAGCAGCCCAACGGCGGGCTGGTGAAGCTGAGCCGGGCCGAGCGCCGGGTCACCGCGCTTGCGGCCACCGGGCACACCAACCGGGAGATCGCGCAGAAGCTCTACATCACCGTGAGCACCGTCGAGCAGCACCTCACCAAGGCGTACCGGAAGCTCAAGGTGACGAACCGGGCGGACCTTGCGGCGGCGTGCATGCCCACCATGGCGGATTCGGCCTGACCGCCGACCGGCAGTGCACCGGGGTCTGGGGCACGTAGGGGTTGGGCATCGAATTGTGCCTGAATAGGGTCAATGATGCATGACCGGGATCGATGTCCCGGCCGCAGATCCCCGAGAGAATGGCGGATGCGATGCCGAAGGTGATTGTCATCGGTGGTGGCCCCGGCGGTTCGACCGCCGCCGGGCTTCTCGCAAGGGGCGGCGCAGAGGTCAAGCTGCTCGAACGCGCGGAATTCCCGCGCTATCACATCGGGGAGTCCATCACGACCTCCTGTCGCGCGATCATCGATTACGTCGGGGCACTGGACAAGGTGAACGCGTGTGGTTTCACCTCCAAGACCGGCGTGCTGATGCGGTGGGGCCGGGAGCAGGACTGGATCATCGACTGGACCGCGCAGTTCGGGTCGGACACCCGCTCCTGGCAGGTCGACCGCGAGATCTTCGACAAGGTGCTGCTGGACAACGCGGCCGACAGCGGTGCGGAGGTCGTGCAGCAGGCCCACGTCAAGCGCGTCCTGTTCGACGGTGACCGAGCCGTCGGTGTCGAGTGGCAGGCGGCCGACGGCGAGCTGCGGGTCGAGACGGCCGATTACGTCGTCGACGCCTCCGGCCGCGCCGGACTCATCTCGGCCCAGCACTACCACAACCGGCGGCCGCACGAGATCTTCCGCAACGTCGCCATCTGGGGATACTGGGAGAATGCCGAACTGCTGCCCGGAAGCCCGGACGGGGGAATCAACGTCATCTCCTCCCCGGACGGCTGGTACTGGCTCATCCCGCTGCGCAACAACCGTTTCAGCGTCGGGTTCGTGACGCACAAGACGAATTTCGTGGAAAGGCGTCGGGAGTTCGACACGCAGGAGGCGATGCTCGCGGCGATGATCGACGAGTCGGACACGATGAAGCGGGTGCTCGCCCAGGCGACCCAGCTCCCCGACGTGCGGGTGGAACAGGATTTCTCGTACGCCGCGGACAAGTTCTGCGGTGACGGCTACTACCTGGTCGGCGACTCGGCGTGCTTCCTCGACCCGCTGCTGTCCACCGGGGTCCACCTCGCGATGTACAGCGGCATGCTGGCGGCGGCGTCGATCCTCTCGCTCGACCGGGGTGAGGTGAACGAGCCGGAGGCGCAGGCGTTCTTCGAGTCGTTGTACCGCAACGCCTACCACCGTCTCTTCACCCTGGTCATCAGCTTCTACCAGCAGCACGCCGGCAAGGACCGGTACTTCGCGCTGGCCGACACGCTGAGCCGGGCCGCGCAGGGTGACGGTGCCCAGAGCGCCGACCTGGCCTTCGGCGAGATCATCGCCGGCCTCACCGACCTGCGGGAGGCGGCCGACCAGGCGGGGAAGGCGGCGGCGCCGATCACGGAGACCATCGACGCGGCGGCGACCGGGGGCGCCAAGCCGGTGCAGGAGCTGCTCGGGGCCGCCGAGCAGGCCCGGCGGCGGGCCGAGGAGGCCGCGCCGAACCAGCGCCTGACCATGGCGCCGATGTACATCGACGCCAACGACCTGTACGACGCGGCCAGCGGCCTCTACCTGGTGACCGAGCCGCGGCTGGGCATCAGCCGGGTGAGTTCGGAGGCGACCGTCCCGGCCGGCTGAGCCGGAGGCGCTCCCGTGGGTGCGCCCGCCCGCCACGGCTGGTGGGCCACCCGGTCACGGCCGTCAGCGTGGCGCCGCCGACGCCACCGTTCCTCCGAGGAGTACGCATGACCTCAGCCGTCCGGCTCCCCGACCGGCTGCCCTCGTTGACCGGTCTCCGCTTCTTCGGGGCGGTGGCCGTCATCCTCTTCCACGCGATCGCCGTGCCGCCGATCACCGTCTTCGCCGACGAGCGGGCCGCCGGCATCCTGACCTTCCTGGTCAGCAAGATCGGCTTCGTCGCGCTCACGTTCTTCTTCATCCTCAGCGGCTTCGTGCTCACCTGGTCTACCCGGGACGACGACACGCCGCGCGCGTTCTACCGCCGCCGCTTCTTCCGGATCTTCCCCAACCACGTCGTCACCTGGGCCGCGTGCCTGATCCTCCTCGGTGGTGCGCCGGCCTGGGTCGCGCTGCTCAACCTGCTGCTCCTGCAGTCCTGGGTGCCCAGGCTGGAGGTGGCGTCGAGCGTCAACATCGTCACCTGGTCGCTGTCCTGCGAGGTCTTCTTCTACGCCCTCTTCCCGTTCCTGCTGCGCGGCGTGCGACGCATCCCGCGCGGGAAACTGTGGTACTGGGCGCTGGGAGCCCTCCTGGCGACGATCGCGGTGCCCTTCCTCGCGGTCCTGACGATGCCCGAACAGCCCACCATCCCGGTGGTCGGCGTGCCGACGTACGAGTTCTGGTTCTCCTACAACTTCCCGGTCGCGCGCCTGGGCGAGTTCGTCCTGGGCATGGTGCTGGCCCGGACGGTGCGGGAGCGGATGTGGGTCGGGCCGCCGCTGTGGGGGGCGCTGGCGATCCTGGGCGTGACCTACCTCGGCATGCTGCCCGTGCCGATACCGTACGGCGTGGTCGCCGTCGAGGTCGTCCCGGCCGCGTTGCTGGTGCTCGCGGCGGCGAACACCGAGATCCGGGGCACGAACCGGTTCTTCGGCAGCCGGCTGTCCTTGTGGCTCGGCAACATCTCGTACGCGCTGTTCATGTCGCACGCCATCGTCCTGTACTGGGG
This sequence comes from Micromonospora rifamycinica, assembly GCF_900090265.1. Taxonomy (NCBI): domain Bacteria; kingdom Bacillati; phylum Actinomycetota; class Actinomycetes; order Micromonosporales; family Micromonosporaceae; genus Micromonospora; species Micromonospora rifamycinica. Next base: position 1,803,413 of record NZ_LT607752.1, on the reverse strand, counting down.
ACGGCCGTTCTTCCTCGGTGACCGGAAGTTCAGCACACCGGTCGCGCTCGGTCTGGTGGCGCTGGCCGTCGGGCTGAGCATCCTGCTCGCCTGGCTCCTCTACGTCACCGTCGAGCGGCCGATCGCCCGGCGCTGGAGCCAGCCCGCCCCGGCCCCCGGACGGACCGTGCCGGCGGTCTCCTCGCCCGGGACCTGAGCACCAACCCCGACGGACTGACGCGCATCCCGACGCCGGGACACGCGTCAACACCCGCCGGCCGGTCCGCGCTCAGTCCCACCGCACGGGCAGCCGGTGCACGCCGTAGATGGTCATGTCCGCGGCGACCTCGACCTCGTCGGCCGGCACCGCCAGGCGCAGCCGCGGAAAACGCGCGAAAAGCCGGGTGTACGCGATCCGCATCTCCATTCTCGCGAGCTGTGCCCCCAGACACTGGTGCGCCCCGTGGCCGAACGCGAGATGGCCGGCGGCATGGCGTCCGATGTCGAACGTGTCGGGTCCGGGGAATTTCGCCGGGTCGCGATTCGCCGCGCTCAACGAAAGCGTGACGCTCTCGCCTTCGCAGATGGTCACGCCGCCGAGGTCGACGTCCTCTAAAGCGGTCCGGACCGGTCCGATATGGATGATCGTGAGATAGCGCAGCAGCTCCTCGACGGCGGCGTCGGCCAGCGTTTCGTCCGCCATGAGAGCGGCCAACTGATCAGGCGCGGTCAACAGCGCGAACGTGCCCAGAGCCAGCATGTTGGCGGTGGTCTCGTAACCCGCCGAGAACAACAGGAACGCCATGCTCTTGAGTTCCTGAACCGTCAGTTCCGGCAGCGCCGCCAGGCTGCTCAGCAGATCGTCGGCCGGTCGCGCCCGCTTGTCCAGCACCAGTTCCTCGACGAAACCGTCGGCGCTGCGGTGCGCCGCGACGATGGCCTCCACCGACGAGGTCATGTTGAGCAGCGTGGCCACGTCGCGCTGGAACTGCTCCCGGGCCTCGTACGGCACGCCGAGCAGCTCGCAGATCACCTGCGAGGGGATGGGCAGCGCGAACACCCGCAGCAGGTCGGCGTGGGTGCCCGCGCCGGCCATCGCGGCCAGCTGGACGTCCACGATCTCCGTGATCCGCGGCTCCAGCTGCCGGAGCCTGCGCGCGGTGAACTGGCTCGTCAGCAGCCGGCGGTACCGGGTCTGCTCGGGCGGGTCCAACCGGATGAAGTTGCCCGGGTCGGCCGGCACGCGTGGCTCCGGAACCGGCAACGGAATCGGTGACCGCAGCAGTTCCTGCCGCGAGCTGAATCGGGCGTCGGCAAGGATCGACCGTGCCGCCCAGTGACTGGTGACCAGCCAGCCGACATGCCCGTCAGGAAACGTCATGGGTGCGATCGGACAATGCTGCCGCAGTTGTCCCAACGGTTCCGGTGGATCGAATGGTGAACTGCGCGCCGTTGGCAGCATGGGCGCTCCTGGTACTACCCCGGTCATTTTCCACTCCCCGGTACAGATGGCTGAAACATGGCGATACGAGCGTAGAGCCGAAGTGACGACCATCAGTGCTCCGGAGAATTCTTGCCTAGCCCTTAGGGGTTTTCTTAGGGGTGTCCGGCCGGTAGCCGCCGTGTGAGGCTCGATCTGCGTCGTGGTCATTTGAGAAGGAGCCGTGGTAGCGGATGTGTGCCAGCCCTGCAGAGCATTCCCTGCCGTGGATCCTGCCCGGAACCGGCTCACCCGCCCGGCGGGCGCGCATCGTCCGGGAGCATCTGCCGGCCGGGGACCACGCCCCGCCACGGGAGGTGGCACACGCCCTGGCCCGGCTCGCCGCCGACCACGTATCCCGGGAGCCACGCACGGCCGTCGTCGCCGACGGCCGCGACGACCTGGCCGCGACCCTGGACACGCTCGCCGCCGGCGGAGACACCCCCGCGCTGGTCCGCGGCGAGCCGGTGGACGACGACCGGGTGGTGTTCGTCTTCCCCGGCCAGGGTGCCCAGTGGGACGGCATGGCCACGGAGCTGCTGGACACGTCACCGGCCTTCGCCCGACGGGTCGACGAATGCGCGCAGGCGATCGAGCCGTTCGTCGACTGGCCCGTCGGCGACGTGCTGCGCGGCCACGCGCCGGCCGGGCTGCTCCGACGGACCGACGTCGTCCAACCCTCGCTCTACGCCGTCACCCTCGGCCTGGTCGAAGCCTGGCGGGCCGTCGGCGTCGAGGCGTCCGCCGTCATCGGGCACAGCATCGGCGAGGTGCCCGCCGCCGTCGTCGCCGGCGTGCTCGACCTCGACGACGGCGCCCGGGTCATGGCCCGCTGGAGCCAGGCCCAGCAGACCCTGGCCGGAGCGGGCGCGATGGTCTCCGTCCTGGCGCCGCCCGACACCGTCCGCCGGATGCTCGACCGCTGGGAAGGCCGCCTGGTCGTCGGCGTCGTCAACGGCCCCACCTCGGTCGTCGTCACCGGCGACGCCGACGCGGCAGACGAGTTCCGGCGGGTCTGCGACGAGCGGGGGATCCACGCCCGGACCGCGGCGGTCGCCCACGCCGCCCACTCGGCACACATCGACCGCATCGTTCCCCGGATGACGACCGACCTGGCCGGCATCCGCCCCCGGCCGGCCACGCTGCCCGTGTTCACCGCCGCGCGCGGCGGACCGCTCGGCGCGACGCCCGCCGACGCCGACTACTGGTGCCGCTGCCTCCGCGAGGTCTCCCGCTTCGACCTGGCCACCGAGGCGGCCCTGGCCGCCGGCTACCAGCTCGCCCTGGAGATCAGCCCGCACCCCGTCCTCACCGCCGCGATGGTGCAGACCGCGGAGCGCGCGGACCGCCCGTTGGCCGCCGTCGGCTCGCTGCGCCGTGGCCAGGGCGGGCTCCGCCGCCTGGCCACCTCCCTGGCCGAGCTGTGGGTGGCGGGAGGCCCGCTGACCCCGGCCACCGTCTACGGCGACACCGCCGTCACGTTGCCCGCCGACCTCGGCCGGCGGCTCTACGAGCGGCCGGCCGGGGACACCGTGCGGGGGCCCTCCACCCTGGCGGCCGAGCTGATCGGCCTGGACCGCGCCGAACAGCGGGACCGCCTGATCGACCTGATCCGCCACGAGTGCGCCGGGCTCGGGGTGGACACCTTCGCCGAGGACCGGACGTTCAGCCAGCTCGGCTTCGACTCCGTCACCGGCATGGCCGTCCGCGACCGGGTGGTGGCGGCGACCGGACTGCGCATTGCGGCCACCGCCATCTTCGACCACCCGAGCCCCCGCCGCCTCGCCGAGTTCCTGCACGCCGAACTCGTCCCCGGGTGGGAGGACACCCCGGCGGACGCGGCGTCCCCGGCACCGGCCGACGACGACCCCGTCGTCATCGTCGGCTGGGGCTGCCGCCTGCCCGGCGGGGTGACCGGTCCCGAGGAGCTGTGGCCGCTGCTCGTCGACGGCGCCGACCTGGTGTCCGAGTTCCCCACCGACCGGGGCTGGGACAGCGAGGCCGCCCACCAGGAACCGCCCACCGGGCCGGGCCGCTACTACCAGCGCGAGGCGGGCTTCCTCTACGACGCCGCCCTGTTCGACGCGGACTTCTTCGGCATCTCCCCGCGCGAGGCGCTGGCGATGGACCCGCAGCAGCGCCTGCTGCTCGAAACCACCTGGGAGACGATCGAACGGGCGGGCATCGACGCCACCACCCTGCGCGGCAGCCGGACCGGGGTGTTCGTCGGCGCGATGGGTATGGAGTACGGCCCCCGGCTCGACGAGGGCTCCGGACACGAGGGCTTCGCCTTCACCGGCAACACCATCAGCGTTGTCGCCGGCCGCGTCTCCTACACGTTCGGGTTCGAGGGTCCGGCGGTGACCGTCGACACGGCGTGCTCGTCGTCGCTGGTCGCCCTGCACCTGGCCGTGCAGGCGGTGCGCCGGGGCGAGTGCCCGCTGGCGGTGGCCGGCGGCGTGACCGTGATGCCCAGCCTCGGCATGTTCGTCGAGTTCAGCACGCACGGCAATCTCGCACCGGACGGGCGGTGCAAGTCGTTCGCCGCGGCCGCGGACGGGTTCGGCCTGTCGGAGGGCGCCGGTGTGCTGCTGGTGGAGCGGCTGTCGGACGCCCGGCGCAACGGTCACCAGGTGCTGGCCGTGGTACGGGGTTCGGCCGTCAACCAGGACGGCGCGTCGAACGGGCTGACCGCCCCGAACGGCCCGTCCCAGCAGCGGGTGATCCGTCAGGCGCTCGCCTCGGCGGGTCTGTCGGCGGCGGACGTGGACGTGGTGGAGGCACACGGGACCGGAACCCGGCTGGGCGACCCGATCGAGGCGCAGGCCCTCCTGGCGACGTACGGACAGGATCGTGACCGGCCGCTGCTGCTGGGTTCGATCAAGTCGAACATCGGTCACACGCAGGCGGCCGCGGGCGTCGCCGGGGTGATCAAGATGATCCTGGCGATGCGCCACGGCCTGGTGCCGCAGTCACTGCACGTCGACGCGCCGAGCCCACAGGTGGACTGGTCGGCCGGCGCGGTGGAGCTGGCGGCGCGCACCGGTGACTGGCCGCGGGTGGACCGTCCCCGTCGCGCCGGCGTCTCGTCCTTCGGCGTCAGCGGCACCAACGCCCACGTCGTCCTGGAGCAGGCACCGCAGGCCGTGCCGGAGCCGGCCGTCGAGGTCGAGGTCGACGGTCCGACGGTGTGGACGGTGTCGGCGCGGTCGGCCGACGCGTTGCGGGCGCAGGTCGGCCGGTTGGCGGCGTACGTCGAGCAGCGGCCGGAGGTGTCGGCGCAGGCCGTGGCGTCCGGGCTCGCCGCACGGGCGGTGCTGCCCTACCGGGCGGTCGGGGTCGGCGTCTCGCCCCCGCAACTGCTGGCGAGCCTGCGGGCCGCACCGCAGCCGGTCGCCACCGGCGAGGCGGCCGTGGGGTGGCTGTTCCCGGGCCAGGGTTCGCAGCGGGCGGGCATGGGGCTGGGGCTGGCGGCGCGCTTCCCGGTCTTCGCCCGGGAGTTCGCCCGGGTGTGCGACCTGCTCGACGGGCTGCTGCCGCGACCGTTGCGTGCGGTGGTCGCCGAGGGCGGCCCGTTGCTGGACCGGACCCGTTACGCCCAGCCGGGCCTGTTCGCGGTGCAGGTGGCGCAGGTGGCGTTGCTGCGCTCGTTCGGGGTGCGGCCACGGGCGCTGGTCGGGCACTCCGTCGGCGAGTACGCCGCGGCGGTCGCCGCCGGCATCCTCGACCTGGCGGACGCCTGCCGGATGGTGGCGGCGCGGGCGGCCCTGATGGACGCGCTGCCCGCCGGTGGGGCGATGCTCGCCGTGCAGGCCGGCGAGTCGGCGGTGGCCGGTCTGGGTTTGGACGTGGCGGCGGTCAACGGCCCGGACCAGGTGGTGCTCTCCGGCCCGGAAGCCGCGGTAGACGCCGCCGCGGACCGGTTGACGGCGGCCGGGGTACGGGTCCGCCGGCTCCGGGTGTCGCACGCGTTCCACTCGGCGGCGATGGAGCCGATGCTCGCCGAGTTCGCCCAGGTCGCGGCGTCGGTGGAGTACCGGCCCGCGCGGGTGCCGATGGTGTCGAGCGTGGAGGTCGGTGCGGAGCTGACCGTGCCGGAGTACTGGGTGCGTCAGATCCGGCACACGGTCCGGTTCGCCGACGCGATGGCCGCGGTGGGCACCGGGACCTGTGTCGAGGTGGGTCCGGACGCGACGTTGACGGCGATGCTGCCCGATCACCGGGTGGTGCCGGTGTCGCGCCGGGACGCCGACGAGGCGGTCACCTGGCTGACCGCCCTGGGTGCCCTGCACACCGCCGGGGTGCCGGTGGACTGGGCGCCGGTGTCGCCCACGGTGGCGGCACCCGACGACCTGCCGACGTACGCGTTCCAACGGCAACACTTCTGGCTGCCGCCGCGACCCGCCGCGGCGGCCGACCCGGACGGCGACGGGGGGTTCTGGGCGGCGCTGGAGCGCGGCGAGATACCCCTCGACGAGAAACTCGCCCCGCTGCTGCCCGCCTTCGCCGCCTGGCGGCACCAGCAGCGGGACGAGGCCGAACTGCGCCGCTGGTGCTACCGCGAGACGTGGACCAGCGTGCCCCGGCTCGACCGCACCCGACGTCCCGGCCGGTGGCTGGTGGTCGCCGACGACCGCGACCCCGACGGCTGGGGCGCCCTCGCCGCCACCGCGCTGACCGCGGCCGGCGCCGACGTCACCACCCTGACGGTGGATCCCGGGTCGCCGCCCGACCCGATCGGGGACGACTACGACGGGATTCTCTCGCTGTGCGACGTCGACGGAGGGGACGACCCGGAAGCCGCTGTGCCGGTCGGCCTCACCAGCGTGCTCGGGCTGCTCCAGGCCGTCCCGGAGACGGCACCCGGTCGCCTGTGGGTGGGCACCACCGGCGCCGCTGAGCACCCCGCCGCCGCGGCCACCTGGGGCTTCGGCCGGGTGGCAGCCCTCGAACACCCCACCCGGTGGGGTGGTCTCGTCGACCTACCCGCCGCAAGCCGGGCCGCCGCCGACCGCCTCGTCGACGTGCTGCTCTCCGACAGCGGCGAGGACCAGCTCGCCATCCGGACGGGCGGAGTCCTCGCCCGCCGGCTGGAGCGGCTGCCGCTGACCCGGCACGCCACCGACGACACGTCGTGGACACCGCACGGCACGGTACTGATCACCGGGGGAACCGGTGCGCTCGGAGCGGGCGTCGCCCGATGGGTGGCGCAACGCGGCGCGGACCACGTCGTCCTGCTCAGTCGGCGTGGCCCGGACGCGCCCGGTGCCGCCGGCCTGGTACGGGACCTGCGGGAGCACGGCTGCGACGTGACCGTCCTCGCCTGCGACGTCGCCGACCGGGACCAGGTCGCGGACGCGCTGCGGACCGTCGGCGCGGTCACCGCGGTCTTCCACACCGCGGGGATCCTCGACGACGGGGTGATCGCCTCGCTGTCGCCGTCCCGCTTCGCGACCGTCCTGGCCGCCAAGGCACACTCGGCACGCCTGCTCGACGAGCTGACCCGGGACCACCCGCTGACCGCGTTCGTGCTGTTCTCCTCGGTCGCCGGCACCATCGGCACCCCCGGGCAGGCCAACTACGCCGCTGCCAACGCGTACCTCGACGCCCTCGGCCGCTCGATGCGCAGGGCCGGACGCCCCGCGGTGGTGATCTCCTGGGGTCCGTGGGCAGGGGCGGGCATGGCCGACGGCGTCCGCGAACTCCGTCGTACCGGCTACACCGCGCTGCCACCCCAGCGGGCACTGGCCGCCCTGCGACACGTCCTCGACCGTGGCGACACCTCGGTGACGATCGCCGACATCGACTGGGAGAGGTTCCCGGCCGCCTTCACCGCCACCAGGCCCAGCCCGCTGCTGAGCAACCTCGCCGTCGCCGCGCCACCGGCACCGGACCGGCGGCCGATCGCCGAACTCGGCGAACTCGCCCCGGCGGCACGCCGGGCACGCCTCAGCGACCTCGTCCGCGAGCACACCGCGCTCGTGCTCGGCGAGCCCGACCCGAGGCGCATCGACATGGAGCGGGCCTTCAAGGACCTCGGCTTCACCTCGCTGAGCGCCGTCGAACTCCGCAACCAGTTGTCGACAGCCGTCGGCGAACCCCTCTCCGCGACCCTGGCGTTCGACTATCCGTCGCCTGTGGTGCTGGCTGGTCATCTGGATGAGGTGTTGTTCGGTGGTGTGGTTTCGGGTTCGGGTTCGGGTTCGGGTGTGGTGTCGGGGGTGGTGGAGGGGGATCCGGTGGTGATCGTGGGTATGGCGTGTCGTTTTCCGGGGGGTGTGTGGTCGCCGGAGGATTTGTGGGATCTGGTGGTGGGGGAGCGGGATGCGGTGGGTGGTTTTCCGGTGGATCGGGGTTGGGATGTGGGTGGGTTGTTTGATCCGGATCCGGATCGGGTGGGGACGAGTTATGCGTGTGAGGGTGGGTTTTTGTATGGGGCTGGGGATTTTGATGCGGGGTTTTTTGGTGTTTCTCCGCGTGAGGCGTTGGCGATGGATCCGCAGCAGCGGTTGTTGTTGGAGGTGTCGTGGGAGGTTTTGGAGCGGGCGGGTATCGATCCGCTGTCGCTGCGCGGTAGCCGTACCGGGGTGTTCGTCGGAAGTAACGGTCAGGATTACCGCCCGGCCGACGCGAACGTTCCCGCCGAGGTGGAAGGCCATCTGCTGACCGGCAACGCCGCCAGTGTGGTGTCGGGTCGGGTGTCGTACACGTTTGGTTTCGAGGGTCCGGCGGTGACGGTGGATACGGCGTGTTCGTCGTCGTTGGTGGCGTTGCATTTGGCGGTGCAGTCGTTGCGGTTGGGTGAGTGTGATCTGGCGTTGGCTGGTGGGGTGACGGTGATGGCGACGCCGGGGGTGTTTGTGGAGTTTTCGCGGCAGCGGGGGTTGGCGGTGGATGGGCGGTGTAAGTCGTTTGCGGCGGGGGCGGATGGGACGGGGTGGTCTGAGGGGGTGGGGGTGTTGTTGGTGGAGCGGTTGTCGGTGGCGCGGGAGCGTGGGCATCGGGTGTTGGCGGTGGTGCGGGGTTCGGCGGTGAATCAGGATGGTGCGTCGAATGGGTTGACGGCGCCGAATGGTCCGTCGCAGCAGCGGGTGATTCGGCAGGCGTTGGTGTCGGCGGGGTTGTCTGGGGTGGATGTGGATGTGGTGGAGGGGCATGGGACGGGGACGCGGTTGGGGGATCCGATTGAGGCGCAGGCGGTGTTGGCGGCGTACGGGCAGGGTCGGGTGTGGCCGCTGCTGTTGGGGTCGGTGAAGTCGAATATTGGTCACACGCAGGCGGCGGCGGGTGTGGCTGGTGTGATCAAGATGGTGTTGGCGATGCGGCATGGTGTGGTGCCGCGGTCGTTGCATATCGATGAGCCGAGTCGGGAGGTGGATTGGTCGGCGGGTTTGGTGGAGTTGGCGGTGGAGCGGACGGTGTGGCCTGGGGTGGGTCGGCCGCGTCGGGCCGGGGTGTCGTCGTTCGGGGTGAGTGGGACGAACGCGCACGTGATCCTGGAACAGGCACCGGATCCGGAGTGGTTGCTGGTGCCGTCGAATCCGGATTCCGTTTCTGGTTCGGATTCTGCTTTGGGCTCGCATTCGGTTTCTGTTTCTTCCCCTTCTTTCTCTGCTGCTGGTTCTGGTTCTGTTGTGGCATTGTCGGATTCGGATTCGGGTGTGCTTTGTGGGGATGTTGTTGTACCTGCGGGTACTGATGTCGCCCGCACTGCGGATGCGGATCGTCCGGTGGTGTGGTTGGTGTCGGGGCGTTCATGGGAGGGGTTGGTGGGGCAGGTTGAGCGGTTGGAGAGTTTTGCTTTGGGTGGTTCGGGTGGTTCGGGTGGTTTGGGTGTGTCGGTGGGTTCGGTGGCGGTGGGTTTGTGGGGGCGGGCGTTGTTGCCGTTTCGGGCGGTGGGTGTGGGTGGTTCGGTGGAGGAGTTGTTGGGTGGTTTGCGGGGTTCGTTGAGTTCGGGTTCGTCGGGTGTTTCGGGTTCGGGTTCGTCGGGTGTTTCGGGTTCGGGTTTGTCTGGTGTTTCTGGTTCTGGTTCTGGTTTGGTTTCGTCGGGTGGTTCTGGTTTGGGTGTGGTGTTTGTGTTTCCGGGTCAGGGGTGGCAGTGGGAGGGGATGGCGTGTCGGTTGTTGGTGGAGTCGGTGGTGTTTGCGGGGGCGATGGGGGAGTGTGATCGGGTTTTGTTGCCGTGGGTGGGTTGTTCGGTGGTGGGGGTGTTGTTGTCGGGTGGGGTGGTGGGTGGTGATGTGCGGGTGGTGCAGCCGTTGATGTGGGCGGTGATGGTGTCGTTGGCGCGGGTGTGGGGGTCGTTGGGGGTTGTTCCGGTGGGGGTGGTGGGTCATTCGCAGGGTGAGGTGGCGGCGGCGGTGGTGGCGGGGGTGTTGTCGTTGGAGGAGGGTGCGCGGGTGGTGGCGGTGCGGGCGGGTGTGGTGGGGGAGTTTTTGTCGGGTGGTGGTGGGGGGATGTTGTCGGTGTGGTTGTCGGTGGAGGAGGTGCGGTTGCGGTTGGTGGGTGTGGTGGGGGTGTCGGTGGCGGCGGTGAATGGTCCGGGGTTGTGTGTGGTGTCGGGGGATCGTGGGGTGTTGGGGTCGGTGGATTGGGGTGGGGCGCGGGTGCGGTGGGTGGATGTGGATTATGCGTCGCATTCGGTGGGGGTGGATGTGGTGGAGGGGGTGTTGCGGGAGCGTTTGGGTGTGGTGGGTTTTCGGTCGGGTGTGGTGCCGTGGTATTCGACGGTGACGGGTGGGTTGGTGGATGGTGGGGGTTTGGATGCGGGGTATTGGTTTGAGAATTTGCGGGGTGTGGTGTGTTTTGAGGATGCGGTGCGGGCGGCGGTGGGTGATGGGGTGCGGGGGTTTGTGGAGGTGTCGGGTCATCCGGTGTTGTTGGCGGGGGTGGCGGATGTGGTGTCGGGGGGTGTGGTGACGGGGACGTTGCGGCGCGGTGAAGGTGGTTTGGGGGATGTGTTGCGGGCGGCGGGGGTGTTGCATGTGGCGGGGGTGGGGGTGGATTGGGGTTCGGTGATGCCGGTGGGGGTGCCGCCGGTTGAGTTGCCGACGTATGCGTTTCAGCGGGAGCGTTTTTGGTTGGAGGGTAGTACCGGAATCAGCGGCAGTGGTGGTGGTGGGGTGGTGCGGTTGGGTGATGGTGGTGTGGTGGTGTCGGGGAGGGTTTCGGTGGGGGTGGGTTCGTGGTGGGGGGATCACATGGTGGGTGGGGTGGTGTTGGTGCCGGGGGCGCAGTTTGTGGAGTGGGTGGTGGGTGCGGGTGATGTGGTGGGGTTGTCGGTGGTGCGGGAGTTGATGGTGCAGGTGCCGTTGGTGTTGGAGGGGTCGGGGTTTGTTGAGGTGCAGACGGTGGTGGGTGGGGATGGCCGGGTGGCGGTGTATTCCCGGAATGGAAATGGTAGTGGTGGCGGTGGTGGGAACGGGAGTGGGGATTGGGTGTGTCATGCGACGGGTTTGTTGGCTGCTGCCGCCGAGGTGAAGGTGTCGGATGGGGTGTCGGCATTGCCGGTGGAGTTTGGTTCGGTGTGGCCGCCGGTGGGTGCGGTTCCGGTGTCGGTTGAGGGTTTTTATGAGGGGTTGGCGGCGCGGGGTTATGAGTATGGTCCGGTGTTCCGGGGTGTGCGGGCGGTGTGGGTGGGTGGGGGTGAGGTTTTCGCTGAGGTGGGGTTGCCGGTGTCGGGGCATGAGGGTGTCGGGCGGTTGGTGATTCATCCGGCGTTGTTGGATGCGGCTTTGCACGCGGCGGTGGTGGTGGGTGGGGGTGTTGGTGACAGTGGACCGGTGGTGTTGCCGTTTGCGTGGCAGGACGTGGTGGTGCATGCGACCGGTGCGACCGAGGCGCGGGTACGGATGCGAGTCGATGGAGACCGGCTGTCGGTGACGTTGACCGATACCGACGGCGGACCGGTAGCCACGGTGGGTTCGTTGGTGTTGCGGCCGCTACCGGACCAGCTACCGGCCAGGACGGTGCGAGACCTCTACACCATCGACTGGATCGACACCGGTCAGGTCCGCCACGGTGGCCAACTCAGCCAGGTCAGCCAGGCCGGGGAGGCGAACCAGGTCGGCCATGCCGGCCAGGGCAGCCAGTTCGGTGCGGTCGACCTCGGTGGGGTGGAAGCTGAGTTGCCGGTGTGGGACTGTGCGGGTGCCGACCTGGCTGATGTTCTGGTCGGGGTGCAGGAGCGGTTGGCTGCCGACGAGCGGCGGTGGCTGGTTCTGGTCCCTGGTGGTCAGGCGGTTCCGGATGCGGCGGCGGTGTGGGGGTTGTTGGCGTCGGCGCAGACCGAGCACCCGGACCGGTTCGTACTGGTCGACACCGTAGACCCGGCGGTGGCGCGGGCGGCGGTGGCGGTGTGCGACGAGCCGCAGCTACAGGTGGATGACGACGGCCGTGTTCGGGTGCCCCGGTTGGTGCGGACCGCGCCGGCCAAGGGCGATGTCGGGGTTGATTTTGGTGCCGGTCCGGTGTTGATCACCGGTGGCACCGGCACGTTGGGTGGTCTCCTTGCCCGGCATCTGGTGCGCGGGTACGGGGTGGACGACGTGGTGTTGGTGTCGCGGCGTGGTCCGGATGCGCCGGGTGCCGAGGATTTGTTGCGGGATCTGCCGGGGGTGCGGGTGGTGGCGTGTGATGTGGCTGACCGGGTGGCGTTGGCGGCGTTGCTCGACGAGGTTCGACCTGGTGTGGTGATCCACGCGGCGGGGGTGCTCGACGATGCCACGATCGCCAATCTCACGCCGGAGCGGTTGGAGGCGGTCTTTGCCGCCAAGGCCCGCAGCGCGTACCTGTTGCACGAGTTGACCCGCGACCGGCAGCTCGACGCGTTGGTGTTCTTCTCCTCGGCCGCCGGTGTGTTCGGCTCGGCGGGTCAGGCCAACTACGCGGCGGCGAACGCCTACCTCGACGCCCTGGCCCGACAACGGCGGGCACAGGGACTACCCGGTCAGTCACTCGCCTGGGGCCTCTGGGACAGCGAAAGCGCGATGACCGGCTCGGCCGATCGCGAGCGCCTGGAGCGGTCCCGGGTGCTGCCGATCGGTGACGAACTCGGGCTGCGGCTGTTCGACGCCGCACTCCGGGTGGACGCTCCCGTGGTGATGCCGGCGCGCTTGCGCCTGACCGGCTCCACAGCGGTGCCCCCGCTGTTGTCACAGCTGGTCAAGGTGGTGCGTCCTATGGCCGCGACTGGCGAGGGGGACGCCACCTGGGCTCGCCGTCTCGCCGTCCTGGACATGGAGCACCGCCGTGCCGACATCCTGCGGCTGGTGTGCGGACAGGCGGCTGCGGTTCTCGGCTTCCGAGACGAGGGACGGATCGAGCCCCGCTCGGCCTTCCGGGACATGGGCTTCGATTCGCTGACCGCGGTAGACCTGCGCAATCGTGTGGCTGCGCAGTTGGACGTACGGCTGCCAGCCACGCTGGTCTTCGATTATCCGTCGCCTGTGGCGCTGGCCGCCCACCTCGACGAGCTGATGTTCGGTTCACCGCAGCCCTCGGAGGTGCCCGCGACGGCGACCGCGACGCAGGAGGACCCGATCGTCGTCGTTGCGATGGCGTGCCGGTTCCCCGGCGGTGTGTCCTCACCCGAGGATCTGTGGCAGCTGCTCACGGATGGCGCCGACGTGATCGGTGATCTGCCCACCGACCGGGGCTGGGACCTGGCCTCGCTCTACGACCCGACCGGAGAGAAGCCGGGGACCGCCTACACCCGACACGGTGGCTTCCTGTACGACGCTGCGGATTTCGATGCTGATCTGTTCGGGATTTCGCCGCGTGAGGCGTTGGCGATGGATCCGCAGCAGCGGTTGTTGTTGGAGGTGTCGTGGGAGGTGTTGGAGCGGGCGGGTTTGGATCCGTTGTCGTTGCGGGGGAGTCGGACGGGTGTGTTCGCGGGGTTGATGTATCACGATTACGGGTCGCGGGTGCGGTCGGTTCCGGTGGAGTTGGAGGGTTATTTCACGAACGGTAATGCGGGGAGTGTGGCGTCGGGTCGGGTGTCGTACACGTTTGGTTTCGAGGGTCCGGCGGTGACGGTGGATACGGCGTGTTCGTCGTCGTTGGTGGCGTTGCATCTGGCTGCCCAGTCGCTGCGGGCCGGGGAATGCGACATGGCACTCGCCGGCGGGGTATCGATCATGGCGACGCCGAGTGTCCTTGTGGAGTTCTCCCGGCAGCGTGGGTTGGCCGCCGACGGTCGGTGCAAGTCCTTCGCGGCCGCGGCCGACGGCGCGGGTTTCTCCGAGGGTGTCGGCCTGCTGCTGCTGGAACGGCTGTCGGATGCCCGGCGTCGTGGGCATCACATCCTGGCGGTGGTGCGGGGTTCGGCGGTGAATCAGGATGGTGCGTCGAATGGGTTGACGGCGCCGAATGGTCCGTCGCAGCAGCGGGTGATTCGGCAGGCGTTGGTGTCGGCGGGGTTGTCTGGGGTGGATGTGGATGTGGTGGAGGGGCATGGGACGGGGACGCGGTTGGGGGATCCGATTGAGGCGCAGGCGGTGTTGGCGGTGTATGGGCAGGGTCGGGTGCGGCCGTTGTTGTTGGGGTCGGTGAAGTCGAATATCGGTCATGCGCAGGCGGCGGCGGGTGTGGCTGGTGTGATCAAGATGGTGTTGGCGATGCGGCATGGTGTGGTGCCGCGGTCGTTGCATATCGATGAGCCGAGTCGGGAGGTGGATTGGTCGGCGGGTTTGGTGGAGTTGGCGGTGGAGCGGAGTGTGTGGCCTGGGGTGGGTCGGCCGCGCCGGGCGGGGGTGTCGTCGTTCGGGGTGAGTGGGACGAACGCGCACGTGATCCTGGAACAGGCACCGGATCCGGAGTGGGTTGCGGTGTCGTCGGGCTCGGATTCTGTTTCTGGCTCGGATGCTGCTGAGGGTGTGGTCTCCGGCTCTGTTTCGAGTTCGCATTCGGGTTCGGTTTTGGGTTCTTCTCGTTCTTCTTCTGTGGCTGGTTCTGGTTCGGTTGTGGTGTTGTCGGATTCAGGTTCGGGTTCGGATTTTGGTTCGGTTGTGGTTTCTGGGGATGTCGTGGTGTCGGTTGGCACTGATGTTGCCGGCGATGGCAATGGCAATGCCGATGATGCTAATGGGGTTGGTGGTCCGGTGGTGTGGTTGGTGTCGGGGCGTTCTCGGGAGGCTTTGCGGGGGCAGGTTGAGCGGTTGGAGGGTTTTGTTTTGGGTGGTTCGGGTGTGTCGGTGGGTTCGGTGGCGGTGGGTTTGTGGGGGCGGGCGTTGTTGCCGTTTCGGGCGGTGGGTGTGGGTGGTTCGGTGGAGGAGTTGTTGGGTGGTTTGCGGGGTTCGTTGAGTTCGGGTTCGTCGGGTGTTTCGGGTTCGGGTTCTGGTTCGGGTTTGTCTGGTGTTTCTGGTTCTGGTTCGGGTTTGGTTTCGTCGGGTGTTTCTGGTTCTGGTTCTGGTTTGGGTGTGGTGTTTGTGTTTCCGGGTCAGGGGTGGCAGTGGGAGGGGATGGCGTGTCGGTTGTTGGTGGAGTCGGTGGTGTTTGCGGGGGCGATGGGGGAGTGTGATCGGGTTTTGTTGCCGTGGGTGGGTTGTTCGGTGGTGGGGGTGTTGTTGTCGGGTGGGGTGGTGGGTGGTGATGTGCGGGTGGTGCAGCCGTTGATGTGGGCGGTGATGGTGTCGTTGGCGCGGGTGTGGGGGTCGTTGGGGGTTGTTCCGGTGGGGGTGGTGGGTCATTCGCAGGGTGAGGTGGCGGCGGCGGTGGTGGCGGGGGTGTTGTCGTTGGAGGAGGGTGCGCGGGTGGTGGCGGTGCGGGCGGGTGTGGTGGGGGAGTTTTTGTCGGGTGGTGGTGGGGGGATGTTGTCGGTGTGGTTGTCGGTGGAGGAGGTGCGGTTGCGGTTGGTGGGTGTGGTGGGGGTGTCGGTGGCGGCGGTGAATGGTCCGGGGTTGTGTGTGGTGTCGGGGGATCGTGGGGTGTTGGGGTCGGTGGATTGGGGTGGGGCGCGGGTGCGGTGGGTGGATGTGGATTATGCGTCGCATTCGGTGGGGGTGGATGTGGTGGAGGGGGTGTTGCGGGAGCGTTTGGGTGTGGTGGGTTTTCGGTCGGGTGTGGTGCCGTGGTATTCGACGGTGACGGGTGGGTTGGTGGATGGTGGGGGTTTGGATGCGGGGTATTGGTTTGAGAATTTGCGGGGTGTGGTGTGTTTTGAGGATGCGGTGCGGGCGGCGGTGGGTGATGGGGTGCGGGGGTTTGTGGAGGTGTCGGGTCATCCGGTGTTGTTGGCGGGGGTGGCGGATGTGGTGTCGGGGGGTGTGGTGACGGGGACGTTGCGGCGCGGTGAAGGTGGCATGAAAGATGTGCTACGGGCGGCGGGGGTGCTGCATGTGGCGGGAGTAGCGGTGAAGTGGGATTCGGTGATGCCCGTAGGGGTGTCACCAGCCGAGATACCGACGTATGCGTTTCAGCGGGAGCGTTTCTGGTTGGACGGCAACATCGGAAACAACGGCAGTGGTAGTGGTGGTGGTGGGGTGGTGCGGTTGGGTGATGGTGGTGTGGTGGTGTCGGTGGGGGTTTCGGTGGGGGTGGGTTCGTGGTGGGGGGATCATGTGGTGGGTGGGGTGGTGTTGGTGCCGGGGGCGCAGTTTGTGGAGTGGGTGGTGGGTGCGGGTGATGTGGTGGGGTTGTCGGTGGTGCGGGAGTTGATGGTGCAGGTGCCGTTGGTGTTGGAGGGGTTGGGGTTTGTTGAGGTGCAGACGGTGGTGGGTGGGGATGGTCGGGTGGCGGTGTATTCCCGGAATGGAAATGGTAGTGGTGGCGGTGATGGGAGTGGGAGGGGGAGTGGGGATTGGGTGTGTCATGCGACCGGTTTGTTGGCTGCTGCCGCCGAGGTGAAGGTGTCCGGTGCTGGTGCTGGTGCTGGTGGTGTGGTGGGAGGGGATGAGGTGTGGCCGCCGGTGGGGGCGGTTCCGGTTGCCGTTGATGGTTTTTATGAGCGGTTGGCGGGTGTGGGTCTGGAGTACGGGCCCGTGTTCCAGGGGTTGCGGGCGGCGTGGCGGGTTGACGGGGAGTTGGTCGCCGAGGTGGCTCTGGACGATGTGGGTCGTGCGGAGGTGGATCGTTTCAGGGTGCATCCGGCGTTGTTGGATGCCGCGTTGCATGTGGCGGGGTTGTACGAGCCCAGTGGTCCGGCGGAGCCGCTGTTGCCGTTCGCGTGGCAGGACGTGGTGGTGCATGCGACGGGTGCGACAGAGGCGCGGGTGTGGATGCGGGTCGTCGGCGACACGCTGTCGGTGAGTCTGACCGATCGGGACGGAGCACCGGTGGTCACGGTCGGTTCGTTGGTGTTGCGAGCGCTACCGGACCAGCTGCCCGTCAAGGCGGTCCGGGATCTTTACACGGTCGACTGGATCGACGCCGGCCGGATCAGCCAGGACAGCCAGGCCGGTGAGGCCAGCCAATACGGTGCGGTGAGCCGGGCCAGCCAGGCCGCCCAGATCAACCACTCCGGTCAGACCAGCCAGACCAGCCAGTCCGGTGGGGTCGGCCTCGATGGGGTGGAGGCCGCGTTGCCGGTGTGGGACTGCGCGGGTGTCGATCTGGCTGATGCGCTGGTCGGCGTTCAGGAGCGGTTGGCTGCCGATGACCGGCGGTGGCTGGTGCTGGTCCCTGATGGTCAGACAAGCCCGGATGCGGCGGCGGTGTGGGGGTTGTTGGCGTCGGCGCAGACGGAGCACCCGGATCGGTTGGTGCTGGTCGACACGGCGGACCCGACGGTGGCGCGGGCGGCAGTGGCGGTGTGTGGGGAGCCGCAGCTACGGGTCGACGACGAGGGCTGCATCCAGGTGCCCAGGTTGGTGCGTGCCACGCCGGGCGAAGACGGGCAACAGCCGGACTTCAGCGCCGGGCCGGTGCTGATCACCGGTGGCACCGGCACGTTGGGTGGTCTCCTTGCCCGGCATCTGGTGCACGAGTACGGCGCGAACGACCTGGTGGTGGTGTCCCGCCGAGGTCCGGACGCGCCGGGTGCCGCCGGGTTGGCCCGGGACCTGCCGCAGGCGCGGGTGGTGGCGTGTGACGTGGCGGATCGGGAGGCGTTGGCGGCGTTGCTCGACGAGGTTCGACCGCGTGTGGTGGTACATGCAGCGGGGGTGCTCGACGACGCGACGGTGGGCAACCTGACGGCAGCTCAGTTGGAGTCGGTGTTCCGGGCCAAGGCCGTCGCCGCGCGGCACCTGCATGAGTTGACCGACGGGTCGTGTGCGTTGGTGTTCTTCTCGTCGGCGTCGGGGGTGTTCGGTGCGGCGGGTCAGGCCAACTATGCGGCGGCGAACGCGTACCTCGACGCCCTGGCCCGCCAGCGGCAGGCGCAGGGACTACCCACGCAGTCACTCGCCTGGGGTCTCTGGGAAACCGGCAGCACCATGACCGCGGCACTCGACACCACCAGGGCGTACCAGGGTGTCCTGCCGATGTCCGACCGGCATGCCCTGGCACTGTTCGACGCTGCCCTGCGTACCGGCCGGCCCGCCCTCGTGACGGCCACTCTCGATCTGCGCCCACGGGCCGACGCGTCACCGCTGCTCCGGGCACTGTTGCCGGTCGACCGGCGGACGGCGGCCGGCGACACGCCGGACCGGGCCGCCGCGATGCGGGCGCGACTGGCCGGACGGGATGCCGAGGGCCAGCTGTCCGGCCTGCTCGATCTGGTCCGCGGGCAGACCGCCCAGGTGCTGGGGCACTCCTCGCTGTCGACCATCGGCGCCGGTCGGCCGTTCAAGGATCTGGGCTTCGACTCGCTGACCGCCGTCGAGCTGCGTAACCGTCTCAGGACGGTGACCGACCTGAGCCTGCCGGCGACCCTGGTGTTCGATCATCCGACGCCGGCCGCCCTGGCCGAGTACCTGCGGGCGGAGCTGTTCGGCACCGCCGTCCGGCCGTCGCTCGTGGACCAGCTCGCCCAGCTCGAGAACGCCATGGCCGCGGCGGTCGGCGGCAGCGACGAAGAGCTCGACGCGGAACTGCGCGACGACATCACCGTACGGCTGAGGGCACTGACCGCGATGTGGGGCGACCTGCGACGACGGGACGACGGCACGGACATCGGCGGGCGACTGGACGACGCCAGCGACGACGAGATCTTCCAGTTCATCGACAGCAAATTCGGCGACTCCTGACGGCCCTGGCCCGTCCTCGCAGAGATTCGGGAAACCACATGTCGAACGAAGCGAAGCTCCGAGAGTATCTGCGGCGGGTCACGGCCGAGCTGCAGAGCACCGACGAACGCCTGCAACGGCTCCAGGCGAGGGCGACCGAACCGATCGCCATCATCGGTGTCGCCTGCCGGTTTCCGGGCGGGGTCAGCTCACCGGAAGACCTGTGGCGTCTCCTGGTGGAGGGGCGCGACGTCGTCTCGACATTCCCGACCGACCGGGGATGGGACGTGTCCGCCCTCTACGACCCGTCGGGCGAGCGACCGGGAACCATTCACGCCAGGGAGGGCGGATTCCTCTACGACGCCGCGGACTTCGACGCCGAGTTCTTCGGGATCTCACCGCGCGAGGCGCTGGCCATGGATCCGCAGCAGCGGCTGCTGCTGGAGACGTCCTGGGAGGCGATCGAGCGGGCCGGTATCGACCCGCACGCGATGCGGGGCAGCCGCACCGGCGTCTTCGCCGGCCTGATGTACCACGACTACGCCGCCCGGCTGCCCGAGATGCCGGCGAACGTCGAGGGATACCTGGGCCACGGCAACGCGGGCAGCGTCGCATCCGGCCGGGTCGCGTACGCGCTGGGCCTGGAGGGGCCGGCGGTGACCGTCGACACCGCCTGCTCGTCCTCACTGGTGGCCCTGCACCTCGCGGCGCAGGCCCTGCGGTCCGGGGAATGCTCGCTCGCGCTGGCCGGCGGCGTCACCGTGATGTCCACACCCGACGTGTTCGTCGAGTTCTCGCGGCAGCGGGGCCTGGCCAGGGACGGCCGGTGCAAGCCGTTCGCCGCCGCGTCGGACGGTGCCGGGTTCTCCGAGGGTGTCGGGCTGGTCCTCGTCGAACGGCTCTCCGACGCGGTACGCAACGGTCGGGAGATCCTCGGCCTGGTCCGTGGCTCTGCGGTCAACCAGGACGGCGCGTCGAACGGACTGACCGCCCCGAACGGTCCGGCGCAGCAGCGCGTCATCCGGGACGCCCTGGTGGCGGCCCGGCTCGGCACCGGCGACGTCGACGCGGTCGAGGCGCACGGCACCGGCACCAACCTCGGCGACCCGATCGAGGCGCAGGCGCTGATCGCCACGTACGGCCAGAACCGGCCGGCCGACCAGCCGTGCTGGCTCGGCTCGGTCAAGTCGAACCTCGCGCACACCCAGGCCGCCGCCGGCATCGCCGGCGTCATCAAGATGGTGCTCGCGATGCGGTACGGGACGCTGCCGCAGTCCCTGCACATCGACGAGCCGACGCCGCACGTCGACTGGAACGCGGGATCGGTGGCCCTGCTCCGGGAGGCGGTGCCGTGGCCGGAGACCGGCCGTCCGCGCCGGGCGGCGGTGTCGTCGTTCGGCATCAGCGGCACCAACGCCCACGTGGTGCTCGAACAGGCACCGGCGGCCGCCGAGCCCGAGCCGGGTCCGGGAGTGGACGGACCACTGCCGTGGGTGCTCTCCGCGCGCGGCGGACCGGCGCTGCGGGCGCAGGCCGGGCGGCTGCTCGACCTGCTGCGCGACCGGCCCGACGCCGATCTCACCGACCTGGCCTACTCGCTGGTCACCACGCGGGCCGCCCTGGAGCGCCGGGCCGTCGTCTGCGGGCGTTCCCGGACCGATCTCGTACGCGGCCTGGAATCCCTGCTCCGGCAGGAGCCCGCGCCGCAGGTCGTCACCGGCGAGGCCGAGGGGGAACGCCGGGTCGTCCTCGTCTTCCCCGGGCAGGGCGCCCAGTGGGCGGGCATGGGTGCCGAACTCCTCCGTTCCTCGCCGGTCTTCGCCCGCGCCGTCGCCGACTGCGAGACCGCGCTGACGCCGTACGTCGACTGGTCCCTGCGTGACGTGCTCACCGGCGAGCCCGGCGCCCCCGGCTACGACCGCATCGACGTCGTGCAGCCGGCGCTGTTCGCGGTCATGGTGGGGCTCGCCGCCCTGTGGCGCTCGCACGGGGTACGGCCGGCGGCCGTGGTCGGTTCGAGCCAGGGCGAGGTGGCGGCGGCGTACGTCGCCGGCGCGATCAGCCTGGAGGACGCCGCCCGGATCATCGCCGAGCGCAGCAAGCTGTTCGCCGAGGCGCTGGTGGGCAACGGTGCGGTCGCCTCCGTCGCGGCCACCGCCGAGCAGGTGGCCGCGACGCTCGCCGACTGGCCGGGCACGCTGGCCATCGCCGGTGTCAACGGGCCACGGTCCACCACCGTCGCCGGGGACGTGGCGACCCTGACGGCGTTCGTCGCCGACCGCGAGGCCGCCGGCTGGCAGGCGCGGATGGTGCCGGCCACCGTCGCGTCGCACTGCGAGCAGGTCGACCCCCTGCACGACCGGCTCGTCGGACTGCTCGACGGAGTCTCGTCCCGCACCGGTGAGGTGCCGTTCTACTCCACCGTGACCGGCGGTCCGCTGGACACCGCCGAACTCGGCCCGGAGTACTGGTTCCGCAACGCCCGGCGACCGGTCGACCTGATCGGCGCGGTACGGTCGCTACTCGCCGACGGGTACGACGCGTTCATCGAGGTCAGCGGGCATCCGGTCCTGTCCACCCCGGTGCAGGAGACCGCCGAGGAGGCCGGCGCGCAGATCCGGACGGTGCACTCGCTGCGGCGCGACTCCGGCGGCGCGGACCGTTTCCTGCTGTCGCTGGCCGAGGCGTACGCCTGCGGGGTGCCCGTGGCCCTGGAGACCCTGTTCGAGGGGGCGGGAGCACGGCGGAGCGCGCTGCCGACGTACCCCTTCCAGCGGGAGCGCTTCTGGCTGGACGCCGACCCGGCCGCGCCGACGGAGGACGCCGGCCGACCGGACGGGGAGTTCTGGTCCGCGGTCGAGGCCGGCGACGTCGACCGGCTGGCGACCGACCTCGGCGTCGACGCCGACCAGCAGCGTACGCTCGCCGGGCTGCTGCCCGCGCTCAGCTCGTGGCGACGGCGGCAGCGTGAGCGCGCCGGTGTCGGCCAGTGGATGTACGACGTGGCCTGGGTGCCGAGGCCGGTGCCGTCCGGGCGGCTCGGTGGCCGGTGGCTGCTGGTCACGCCGGACGACGACCGGCAGGGCTGGGTACCGGTGGTGTCCGCCGCCCTCGCCCGCTCCGGTGCCGAGGTGGTGACGCTCGCCTCGACCACCGATCCGCTCGGGGAGGGGCACTTCGACGGGGCGCTCTCCCTGCTCGGCCTGGACGAGTCACCCCATCCCACCGCCGACGTGGTGCCCCACGGGCTCGCGTCGACCCTGGACCTGCTGCGGACCCTGCGCGCCGCGCCGACACCCGTACCACTGTGGACCCTCACCTGCGGCGCCGTGGCCGTCGGCGACACCGAACACGTCACCCGGCCCGCCCAGGCGATGCTGTGGGGCCTGGGCCGGGTCGCCGCCCTGGAGACGCCCCACTCCTGGGGCGGCCTGATCGACCTGCCCGACGCGCCGGACGTGAACGCCGCCAGCCGCCTGACCGACGTCCTCGCCGGCGGCACCGCCGACGACGACCAGATCGCCATCCGGGCCGGCGGGGTCCTCGCCCGCCGCCTCGTCCGCAGCCCCGTCACCGGTGCCGCGTCGTGGCGACCGGACGGCACCGTGCTGGTCACCGGTGGCCTCGGCGGCGTCGGCGCCAACGTGGCCCGATGGCTGGCGAAGGAGGGCGCCCGCCACCTGGTGCTGACCGGGCGGCGCGGCGCGGCGACCCCCGGCGCCGCCGAACTGCAGGCCGAGCTGACCGCGCTCGGCGCGACGGCCACCGTGGTCGCCTGCGACGTCGCCGACCGGGACCAGGTCGCCCGGATGCTCGCCGACCTCGACCCGGACGTTCCCCTGACGGCGGTCTTCCACGCCGCCGGGGTCGGCGACACCGGATCCCTCGCCGAGACCGACCCGACCACCCTCGGACACCTGCTCGCGGCGAAGGTCGACGGCGCGCGGCACCTCGACGAACTGACCCGCGACCGGCCGCTGACCGCGTTCGTGCTGTTCTCCTCCGGCGCCGGCGTCTGGGGCGGCAGCAACCAGGGCGGATACGCCGCCGCGAACGCCTACCTCGACGCCATCGCCTCCTGGCGGCGCGGCAACGGCCGCACCGCCACCGCGATCGCCTGGGGCACGTGGGACGGCCCCGGCATGGCCGACGGCGCCGCCCGCGAGCAGCTCACCGACTGGGGCCTGCGGACCATGCCGGTCGAACGGGCGACGGCAGCGCTCGGCGCGGTGCTCGGCGCGGACCGGACCACCACGACCGTGGCCGACGTCGACTGGGAGCGGTTCGTCGGCACGTTCGCGGTGGCCCGGCGAACCTCGCTGTTCGACGACATCGCCGAGGGCGGCACGAGCGCCCCGGGACAGCCCGACACCGCAGCCACCCGGACGGTCGAGGAGCTCCGGGGCCTCGACCCGGCCCAGCGGCGGGAGGCGCTGCTCGACCTGGTGCTCGGCCACACGGCGACGGTGCTCGGGCACGAGTCGGCGGACCGGTTGGACGTCCGACGTGCCTTCAAGGAGCAGGGTTTCGACTCGCTCACCGCGGTCGAACTGCGCAACCGGATGTGCAAGGCCACCGGTCTCACCCTGCCGACCACCGTGGTCTTCGACCATCCCACCCCGGCCGGGATGGCCGATCACCTGCAGGCCCGGCTCTTCGGCACCGACCTCCCGGTGCCGGTTGGTGACGGGCAGAGCATCGCCGCCGACGACGACCCGATCGTCATCGTCGGGATGACCTGCCGGTTCCCCGGCGGCATCTCTTCCGCCGAGGAGCTGTGGCAGGTGTTGATGGAGGAGGGTGACGTCATCTCGCCGTTCCCCACCGACCGGGGCTGGGACCTCGACGCCCTCTACCATCCGGACCCGGAACACCCCGGTACCACCTACCTGCGTGAGGGAGGTTTCCTCGACGGGGCGGCCGACTTCGACGCCGACTTCTTCGGGATCTCCCCGCGGGAGGCCCTGGCCATGGACCCGCAGCAGCGACTCCTCCTGGAAACCTGCTGGGAGCTGCTCGAACACGCCTGCATCGACCCCCATACGATGCGCGGTACCCCCACCGGCGTCTTCGTCGGCAACAACGGGCAGGACTACACGATCGGCCTGCGGAGCATCCCCGAGGAGGTCGAAGGCCATCTGCTGATCGGCAACGCGGCCAGTGTCGTCTCGGGCCGGGTCGCCTACACGTTCGGGTTCGAGGGGCCTGCGGTGACCGTCGACACGGCGTGCTCGTCGTCGTTGGTCGCCATGCACCTGGCCGTACAGGCGCTGCGTGCGGGCGACTGCCGGATGGCCGTCACCGGCGGCGTCACCGCGATGTTCAGCCCGCGCGCCTTCGTGGAGTTCTCCCGGCAGCGTGGGCTGGCCGCCGACGGTCGGTGCAAGTCCTTCGCGGCCACGGCGGACGGCACCGGCTGGTCCGAAGGTGTCGGCCTGGTGCTGCTGGAGCGGCTGTCCGACGCCCGCCGGGCGGGGCATCGGGTGCTGGCGGTGGTGCGCGGCAGTGCTCTGAACCAGGACGGTGCGTCCAACGGCCTCGCCGCGCCGAGCGGGCCGGCACAGCAGAAGGTGATCCGGGACGCGTTGCGATCGGCCGGCCTGTCCCCCGCGGACGTGGACGTGGTGGAGGCACACGGGACGGGGACGCGGTTGGGCGATCCGATCGAGGCGCATGCGGTGCTGGCGACGTACGGCCAGGATCGGGAACGGCCGCTGCTGTTGGGGTCGGTGAAGTCGAATCTGGGGCACACGCAGGCCGCAGGCGGGATCGCTGGTGTGATCAAGATGGTCCTGGCGATGCGGCATGGTGTGGTTCCCCGCTCGTTGCATATCGATGAGCCGAGTCCACAGGTGGATTGGTCGGCCGGTGCGGTGGAGTTGGCGGTGGAGCGGACGGAGTGGCCTGGGGTGGGTCGGCCGCGTCGCGCAGGGGTGTCGTCGTTCGGGGTGAGTGGGACGAACGCGCACGTGATCGTGGAGCAGGGGCCGGATCTGGAGTGGTTGTCGGTGTCATCGGGTTCTGATTCTGTTTCTGTTTCTGGCTCGGATGCTGCTGAGGGTGTGGTTTCGGGGTTGGTATCGCGTTCCACTGTGGGCTCGGATTCGGATTCGGTTCTGGTTTCTTCTCGTTCTTCTTTGGTGGCTGGCTCTGGTTCTGACCTGGTGTCTTCTGGCTCTGGTTCGGTTGTGGTTTCTGGGGATGTCGTGGTGTCGGTTGGCACTGATGTTGCCGGCGATGGCGATGGCAATGCCGATGATGCTAATGGGGTTGGTGGTCCGGTGGTGTGGTTGGTGTCGGGGCGTTCTCGGGAGGCTTTGCGGGGGCAGGTTGAGCGGTTGGAGAGTTTTGCTTTGGGTGGTTCGGGTGGTTCGGGTGGTTCGGGTGTGTCGGTGGGTTCGGTGGCGGTGGGTTTGTGGGGGCGGGCGTTGTTGCCGTTTCGGGCGGTGGGTGTGGGTGGTTCGGTGGAGGAGTTGTTGGGTGGTTTGCGGGGTTCGTTGAGTTCGGGTTCGTCTGGTGTTTCTGGTTCTGGTTTGGGTGTGGTGTTTGTGTTTCCGGGTCAGGGGTGGCAGTGGGAGGGGATGGCGTGTCGGTTGTTGGTGGAGTCGGTGGTGTTTGCGGGGGCGATGGGGGAGTGTGATCGGGTTTTGTTGCCGTGGGTGGGTTGTTCGGTGGTGGGGGTGTTGTTGTCGGGTGGGGTGGTGGGTGGTGATGTGCGGGTGGTGCAGCCGTTGATGTGGGCGGTGATGGTGTCGTTGGCGCGGGTGTGGGGGTCGTTGGGGGTTGTTCCGGTGGGGGTGGTGGGTCATTCGCAGGGTGAGGTGGCGGCGGCGGTGGTGGCGGGGGTGTTGTCGTTGGAGGAGGGTGCGCGGGTGGTGGCGGTGCGGGCGGGTGTGGTGGGGGAGTTTTTGTCGGGTGGTGGTGGGGGGATGTTGTCGGTGTGGTTGTCGGTGGAGGAGGTGCGGTTGCGGTTGGTGGGTGTGGTGGGGGTGTCGGTGGCGGCGGTGAATGGTCCGGGGTTGTGTGTGGTGTCGGGGGATCGTGGGGTGTTGGGGTCGGTGGATTGGGGTGGGGCGCGGGTGCGGTGGGTGGATGTGGATTATGCGTCGCATTCGGTGGGGGTGGATGTGGTGGAGGGGGTGTTGCGGGAGCGTTTGGGTGTGGTGGGTTTTCGGTCGGGTGTGGTGCCGTGGTATTCGACGGTGACGGGTGGGTTGGTGGATGGTGGGGGTTTGGATGCGGGGTATTGGTTTGAGAATTTGCGGGGTGTGGTGTGTTTTGAGGATGCGGTGCGGGCGGCGGTGGGTGATGGGGTGCGGGGGTTTGTGGAGGTGTCGGGTCATCCGGTGTTGTTGGCGGGGGTGGCGGATGTGGTGTCGGGGGGTGTGGTGACGGGGACGCTACGTCGCGGTGAAGGTGGCATGAAAGATGTGCTACGGGCGGCAGGGGTGCTGCATGTGGCGGGAGTAGCGGTGAAGTGGGATTCGGTGATGCCCGTAGGGGTGTCACCAGCCGAGATACCGACGTATGCGTTTCAGCGGGAGCGTTTCTGGCTGGACGGCAACATCGGAAACAACGGCAGTGGTAGTGGTGGTGGTGGGGTGGTGCGGTTGGGTGATGGTGGTGTGGTGGTGTCGGTGGGGGTTTCGGTGGGGGTGGGTTCGTGGTGGGGGGATCATGTGGTGAACGGGGTGGTGTTGGTGCCGGGGGCGCAGTTTGTGGAGTGGGTGGTGGGTGCGGGTGATGTGGTGGGGTTGTCGGTGGTGCGGGAGTTGATGGTGCAGGTGCCGTTGGTGTTGGAGGGGTTGGGGTTTGTTGAGGTGCAGACGGTGGTGGGTGGAGATGGCCGGGTAGCTGTGTACTCCCGCGGTGACGGTGACGGTGATGATTCGTGGGTGTGTCACGCGACCGGTTTGCTGGCTGAACATGCCGACGTGAATATGTCAGGTGTTGTGGAGGTGTCGGGGGGCAGTTCCGCTGTGGCCCCGGTGCTGCCGGGGGCGGGTGCGGTGTGGCCGCCGGTGGGCGCGATTCCGGTTTCTGTCGATGGTTTTTATGAGGGCTTGGCGGCCCGGGGCTATGAATATGGTCCGGTGTTCCGGGGTGTGCGAGCGGTGTGGGTGGACGGTGGTGAGGTCTTCGCTGAGGTGGGGTTGCCGGTATCGGAGCATGAGGGTGTCGGGCGGTTGGTGATCCATCCGGCGCTGTTGGACGCGGCGTTGCACCCGGCGGTGGTCGTAGGCGGGGGGGCTGGTGACGGCGGACCGGTGGTGTTGCCGTTTGCGTGGCAGGACGTGGTGGTGCATGCCACAGGTGCGACAGCGGCACGGGTGCGGATGCGAGTCGATGGAGACCGCCTGTCGGTGACGCTGACCGATACCGACGGCGGACCGGTAGCGACAGTGGGGTCATTGGTACTGCGGCCACTACCGGACCGGCCACCCGCCAAGACACCGCGAAACCTCTACACCATCGATTGGATCGACACCGGCCAGCTCAACCACACCGACCAGCCCGGCCAAGCCGATGAGGTCAGCCACGCCGGTCAGCCCGGGCGAGCCGACCAGGTCGGTGAGGTCAGCCAGTTCGGTGGGGTGGAGGCCGACTTGCCGGTGTGGGACTGCGCGGGTGTCGTTCTGGCGGACGTCTTGGCTGGGGTGCAGGAGCGGTTGGCTGCCGATGACCGGCGGTGGTTGGTTCTGGTGCCGGGTGGTCAGGCGGTTCCGGATGCGGCGGCGGTGTGGGGTTTGTTGGCGTCGGCGCAGACGGAGCACCCAGGCCGGCTGGTGCTGGTCGATACGGCAGACCCGGCGGTGGCGCGGGCGGCGGTGGCGGTGTGTGACGAGCCGCAGCTTCGGGTCGACGACGACGGCCGCATCCGGGTGCCGAGGTTGGTACGTGCCGCGCGGGCCGAGAGTGCTGCCTGGGTTGATTTCGGCGCGGGTCCGGTGCTGGTCACCGGTGGTACTGGCACGTTGGGTGGTCTCCTGGCCCGGCATCTGGTGCGGGAGTACGGGGTGGACGACCTGGTGCTGGTCTCACGGCGTGGTCCGGATGCGCCGGGTGCCGAGGATTTGTTGCGGGATCTGCCGGGGGTGCGGGTGGTGGCGTGTGATGTGGCTGACCGGGTGGCGTTGGCGGCGTTGCTCGACGAGGTTCGACCTGGTGTGGTGATCCACGCGGCGGGGGTGCTCGACGACGCCACGATCGCCAATCTCACGCCGGAGCGGTTGGAGGCGGTCTTCGCCGCCAAGGCCCGCAGCGCGTACCTGTTGCACGAGTTGACCCGCGACCGGCAGCTCGACGCGTTCATCCTCTTCTCCTCCGCGTCAGGGGTGTTCGGGTCGGCGGGTCAGGCCAACTACGCGGCGGCGAACGCCTACCTCGACGCCCTGGCCCGACAACGGCGGGCACAGGGACTACCCGCGCAGTCACTCGCCTGGGGCCACTGGTCGCAGGACAGCGAACTCACCGGGCGGCTGAACAGCGCTGACCGCCACCGACTGGTTCGCCACGGCGTCGTGCCGATGAGTGACGAGGAAGGTCTGGCCCTGTTCGACGCGGCCCTCCGGTCGGGCGCTCCCCTCCTCGTACCGGTCAAGCTGGAGCTGACCGGGTACGCCGGGCAGACGGTGCCGCCGCTGCTGTCCGGCCTGCTGACCGGGAGCCGCCGGACCCTCGCCGTCGCGGGAGGGCCGTCGGGCGACCTGGCCGGGCAACTCGCCGGCCTGGAACCGGGGACGCAGTACGAACGTGTCCTCGACACCGTGCGGTCGCTGGCCGGCCGGGTGCTCGGCCACGGCCCGACATCGGTCATCGGACCGGACCAGGCGTTCAGGGATCTGGGCTTCGACTCGCTGCTCGCCGTCGAGCTGCGCAACCGGCTGAACGCCGAGACCGGCCTGCGGCTGCCCGCCACGCTCGTTTTCGACCATCCCACCCCGGCCGCCGTCGCCGCCCACCTGTGCAGGGAACTCGGGCTCGCAACGGATGCGGAGACACCCGAGGAGGCGGAGGAACGCGAGTTCCGGCAGAAGCTGGCCGGTATCCCGCTGGCCCGGCTCCGGAGTTCGGGAGTGCTCGACCTGGTGCTGCGGCTGGCCGGTGCCGAGGAGACGGCCGAACCCGGCGAGTCCATCGACGATCTGGACGCCGAGAGTCTGCTGCGGCTTGCCGCACAGCAGACGTCGTCCTGATCCGACAGCACAGGGGGAGGACGGATGAACACGTCGCAGGACCAGTTCGTCGAGGCGCTGCGTTCGTCGCTGAAGGAGAACGAACGGCTGCGCGCACAGAACCGCCGGTTGGTCGACGCGGCGACCGAGCCGTTGGCGATCATCGGCATGGCCTGCCGGTTCCCGGGTGGGGTGCGGTCTCCCGAGGAGCTGTGGACGTTGCTCGACCGGGATGGTGACGGCATCGCCGCCTTCCCGGTCGACCGGGGCTGGCAACGGTTGGCCCGGTTCGACCCCACCGGCAGGCTTCCGGGCTCGGTGTCGGCACGCGAGGGCGGCTTCCTGTACGACGCTGCGGATTTCGATGCTGATCTGTTCGGGATTTCGCCGCGTGAGGCGTTGGCGATGGATCCGCAGCAGCGGTTGTTGTTGGAGGTGTCGTGGGAGGTGTTGGAGCGGGCGGGTTTGGATCCGTTGTCGTTGCGGGGGAGTCGGACGGGTGTGTTCGCGGGGTTGATGTATCACGATTACGGGTCGCGGGTGCGGTCGGTTCCGGTGGAGTTGGAGGGTTATTTCACGAACGGTAATGCGGGGAGTGTGGCGTCGGGTCGGGTGTCGTACACGTTTGGTTTCGAGGGTCCGGCGGTGACGGTGGATACGGCGTGTTCGTCGTCGTTGGTGGCGTTGCATCTGGCTGCCCAGTCGCTGCGGGCCGGGGAATGCGACATGGCACTCGCCGGCGGGGTTTCCGTGATGTCGACGCCCATCGTCTTCCAGGAGTTCTCGCGACAGCAGGGAATGGCGGCGGACGGTCGGTGCAAGTCCTTCGCGGCCGCGGCCGACGGCGCGGGTTTCTCCGAGGGTGTCGGCCTGCTGCTGCTGGAACGGCTGTCGGATGCCCGGCGTCGAGGGCATCACATCCTGGCGGTGGTGCGGGGTTCGGCGGTGAATCAGGATGGTGCGTCGAATGGGTTGACGGCGCCGAATGGTCCGTCCCAGCAGCGGGTGATTCGGCAGGCGTTGGTGTCGGCGGGGTTGTCTGGGGTGGATGTGGATGTGGTGGAGGGGCACGGGACGGGGACGCGGTTGGGGGATCCGATCGAGGCGCAGGCGGTCCTGGCGGCGTACGGGCAGGATCGGGAACGGCCGCTGCTGTTGGGGTCGGTGAAGTCGAATATCGGTCATGCGCAGGCGGCGGCGGGTGTGGCTGGTGTGATCAAGATGGTGTTGGCGATGCGGCATGGTGTGGTGCCGCGGTCGCTGCACATCGATGAGCCGACTCCGCAGGTGGACTGGTCGGCCGGTGCGGTGGAGCTGGCGGCGGTGAGGACGGAGTGGCCGCGGACGGGCCGGCCGCGTCGGGCGGGGGTGTCGTCGTTCGGAGTCAGCGGCACGAACGCCCACGTGATCGTGGAGCAGGCGCCCGAGGCGGAGCCCGAGCCGGTTGTCGAGCACGACGGTGCGACGGTGTGGGCCGTGTCCGCGCGTTCGGCCGACGCGTTGCGGGCGCAGGTCGACCGGTTGGCCGCCATGGTCGAGGAGCGGCCGGAGGTCTCCGTCCACCGGGTCGCGGCGGGGTTGGCGCGGCGGGCGGTGTTGCCGTACCGGGCGGTCGGGGTCGGTGCCTCGGCCCCGGAGCTGTTGGGGAGCTTGCGATCGGCACCGCAGCCGGTCGCCGCGGGTGAGACGACGGTGGGGTTTCTGTTTTCGGGGCAGGGTTCGCAGTGGTGGGGGATGGGGGTGGGGTTGGCGGGGCGTTTTCCGGTTTTTGCGGAGGAGTTCGGGCGGGTGTGTGGGTTGTTGGAGGGGTTTTTGCCGCGGTCGTTGGGTGAGGTGTTGGTTGGGGGTGGTGGGTTGGTGGATCGGACGTTGTTTGCGCAGCCGGGCATTTTTGCGGTGCAGGTGGCGCAGGTGGCGTTGTTGCGGTCGTTCGGGGTGTGTCCGGGTGTGGTGGTGGGGCATTCGGTGGGTGAGTATGCGGCGGCGGTCGTGGCTGGGGTTCTGGATCTGGTGGATGCGTGTCGGTTGGTGGCGGCGCGGGCGCGGTTGATGGATGCGTTGCCTGCTGGTGGGGCGATGTTGGCGGTGCAGGCCGGTGAGTCGGCGGTGGCCGGTCTGGGTTTGGATGTGGCGGCGGTCAACGGTCCGGACCAGGTGGTGCTCTCCGGTCCGGAAGCTGCGGTCGTGGCCGCTGCGGATCGGTTGGCGGGGGCGGGGGTGCGGGTCCGCCGGTTGCGGGTGTCGCATGCGTTCCATTCGGTGTTGATGGAGCCGATGCTCGCTGAGTTCGCGCAGGTGGTGGGGTCGGTGGAGTTTCGGCCGGCGCGGGTGCCGTTGGTGTCGAGTGTGGAGGTGGGTGCGGATCTGACGGTGCCGGAGTACTGGGTGCGTCAGGTGCGGGAGACGGTGCGGTTCGGCGATGCGGTGGGTGTGGTGGACGCGGGGGTGTGTGTGGAGGTGGGTCCGGATGCGACGTTGACGGCGATGTTGCCTGATCGTCGGGTGGTGCCGGTGTCGCGGCGGGATGTCGATGAGGTGGTCACTTGGCTGACTGCGGTGGGTGCCCTGCATACCGCTGGGGTGCCGGTGGACTGGGCGCCGGTGTCGCCCATGGTGGCGGTGCCTGAGGATCTGCCGACGTACGCGTTCCAACACCGCCGCTACTGGCTCGATGCGGACGACGCCCCGGCCGCGCGTACCTCGACCGACGACCTGCTCTACGCCGAGAGTTGGCAACCCGCGCACCTTCCGCCGGCCGACCTCACCGGGGTGAGCTGGCTGCTGCTCACCCCGGGCGAGGGCGTCGACGCCGGATGGGCCGCAGCCCTGCGCGACGGCGTCGAGAGCGCTGGCGGCCGGTGCACGGTCCTGGAAGCGGCCGGCCTGGACCGGGTCGCCCTGACCGGTGCCCTCCGCGACAGCGACGCCGACCGCGTGATCTCCCTGCTGGGCTTCGACGAGACCCCCGCGCCCGTGGTGCCGGCCGGGCTCGCCGTAACCCTGCACCTACTACAGGCGCTCGACGACGCCGGCCTGGACGCGCCCCTGTGGTGCCTGACCCGCGACGCCGTCGCGGCCGGACCGGTCCACGCCCCGGCGCAGGCGGCGATCTGGGGCCTGGGCCGGACCGCGGCCCTGGAACACCCACGGCTCTGGGGTGGCCTGGTCGACGTCTCCGGACGCCCCGACGCCGAGGCGACCGCGCACGTCCTCGCCACCATCGCCGCCGCGGTCGAGGACCAGGCGGCGGTACGGACGGGCGGCGTACTCGGGCGGCGGTTGTCCCGGGCGACCACCGGGCCGACGTGGCGCGCCCAGGCCTGGCGACCCGAGGGCGACATCTGGGTCACCGGCGGCACCGGCGGCGTCGGCGCGCACCTGGCCCGCTGGTTGTCCGGACGGGGCGCCCGCCGCGTGGTCCTGTTGAGCCGGCGCGGACCCGCGGCTCCCGGGGCCGGCGATCTCGTCGCCGAACTCGCGACGCGGGGGACGACGGCGACGGTGGTGGCCTGCGACGTGGCTGACCGCGCGCAGCTCACCGCTCTCGTCGCCCGCAGCGGGCCACCCTCGGCGGTCTTCCACGCGGCCGGCGTACTCGACGACGGGGTTCTCGCCGCGCTCACCACCGACCGCCTGGCTGCGGTGTTCGGGGCGAAGGCCGCCGCGGCCCGGAACCTCGACGAGCTGACCCGCGGCCTGCACCTCGACGCGTTCGTCCTGTTCTCCTCGGTCGCCGGCACCGTCGGCGCTGCCGGGCAGGGCGGCTACGCCGCCGCCAACGCCTACCTGGACGCGTTGGCGGCGGCCCGGCAGGCGGCGGGGCGTCCGGCACTCGCCGTCTCCTGGGGCGCCTGGGAGGCGACGGGCATGGCCGGCCACACCGACGGCCTGGCCGCGGCCGGCGTACGGCCGATGGCGCCGGAGGCGGCGCTCGACGCCCTCGGCAGGGTCCTCGACCGTGGCGAGGCGACGGCCCTCGTCGCCGGCATCGACTGGGACACCTTCGCCACGCGGTTCACCGCGAGCCGGCCCAGCCCGCTGCTCACCGAGTTGACCGGCGGCGACAGCACGCACACCGGCGGTGTGACCGAGGTCCCGGTCACGCAGCGGTGGGCGGCGCTCGACGCCGCCGCGCAGCAGCAGGAACTGCTCGGACTGGTGCGGACGCACGCCGCCACGGTCCTCGGTCACTCCGGACCGGACCGGATCGATCCCGACCGGCCCTTCCAGGAACTCGGCTTCACCTCCCTGAGCGCGGTGGAACTGCGTAACCGGCTGGGGGCGGCGCTCGGCAGGCAACTACCGACGACGCTCGTGTTCGACCACCCCAACCCGGCCGCGCTCGCCGCCGAGCTGCGCCGGTCCACGTTCGGCGAACCGACGGCCACGTCGGTGCCCGATGAGCTCGACCGGCTGGAACGGCTCCTCGACACGGTGGTCCTCGACGGGGCGACCCGGGCCGCGGCCGGCTCCCGGCTGCGCGTGCTCCTCGACCGGCTGACGACCGGCGACCACGAAACCGGCGTCCGGCTGCCCGAGGAAACCTCCGACGACGATCAGATCTTCGACTTCATCCAGAACCAGCTGGGCATTTCCTGACCCGCGAGGAGCGACCGCAGATCATGAACGCCGAGGAGAAACTCCGCTACTTCCTCAAGCGTGTGACGAACGAGCTCCAGGAGACACGCGACCGGCTCAGCGAGATCGAGGAGGCGGGCCGGGAACCCATCGCCATCGTGGGCATGGCGTGCCGCTTTCCCGGCGGGGTCGGCTCGCCGGAGGACCTGTGGACGCTGCTCGAAGCCGGACGCTCCGCCGTCACCGGTTTTCCCACCGACCGGGGGTGGGAC
The DNA here is from genome assembly GCF_900090265.1 of Micromonospora rifamycinica. Lineage (NCBI taxonomy): Bacteria > Bacillati > Actinomycetota > Actinomycetes > Micromonosporales > Micromonosporaceae > Micromonospora > Micromonospora rifamycinica. Next base: position 1,769,821 of record NZ_LT607752.1, on the reverse strand, counting down.
GTCGAGGCACTCTACGACCCGGAGCCCGGCCTGCCCGGTCACACCTACACCCGTACCGGCGGGTTCCTGGACGACGTCGCCGGCTTCGACGCCGCGTTCTTCGGGATCTCGCCACGTGAGGCGCTGGCCATGGATCCGCAGCAGCGGCTGCTGCTCGAAACGTCGTGGGAGGCGATCGAACGGGCCGGGCTCGACCCGCAGGCGCTCCGCGGTAGCCGGACCGGCGTCTTCGCCGGGTTGACCTACCACGACTACGCGACCGGGCTCGCCGAGGTGCCCGACGAGCTGCAGGGATTCCTGGGCAACGGAAATGCGGGGAGTGTGGCGTCGGGTCGGGTGTCGTACACGTTTGGTTTCGAGGGTCCGGCGGTGACGGTGGATACGGCGTGTTCGTCGTCGTTGGTGGCGTTGCATTTGGCGGTGCAGTCGTTGCGGTTGGGTGAGTGTGATCTGGCGTTGGCTGGTGGGGTGACGGTGATGGCGACGCCGGGGGTGTTTGTGGAGTTTTCGCGGCAGCGGGGGTTGGCGGTGGATGGGCGGTGTAAGTCGTTTGCGGCGGGGGCGGATGGGACGGGGTGGTCTGAGGGGGTGGGGGTGTTGTTGGTGGAGCGGTTGTCGGTGGCGCGGGAGCGTGGGCATCGGGTGTTGGCGGTGGTGCGGGGTTCGGCGGTGAATCAGGATGGTGCGTCGAATGGGTTGACGGCGCCGAATGGTCCGTCGCAGCAGCGGGTGATTCGGCAGGCGTTGGTGTCGGCGGGGTTGTCTGGGGTGGATGTGGATGTGGTGGAGGGGCATGGGACGGGGACGCGGTTGGGGGATCCGATTGAGGCGCAGGCGGTCCTGGCGGCGTACGGGCAGGATCGGGAACGGCCGCTGCTGTTGGGGTCGGTGAAGTCGAACATCGGTCACACGCAGGCGGCGGCGGGTGTGGCTGGTGTGATCAAGATGGTGTTGGCGATGCGGCATGGTGTGGTGCCGAGGTCGTTGCATATCGATGAGCCGAGTCGGGAGGTGGATTGGTCGGCGGGTTTGGTGGAGTTGGCGGTGGAGCGGACGGAGTGGCCTGGGGTGGGTCGGCCGCGCCGGGCCGGGGTGTCGTCGTTCGGGGTCAGCGGCACGAACGCGCACGTGATCCTGGAACAGGCGCCGGAGGTCGAGTCGGAACCGGCCACCGTGCCCGACGGGCCGGCGGTCTGGATGATCTCGGGTCGGTCGGCCGCTGCGGCGCGCGCCCAGGCGAGGCGCATCGAGGAGTTCGTGCGGTCGCGGCCCGACCTGCCGGTGTCGGGGGTTGCGGCGGGGCTGGCGCGACGGGCGCTCCTGCCGTACCGGGCGGTCGGGGTGGGTGCGACGGCCGACGAGTTGCTGCGTGGCCTGGGAGAGCCGATCGCTGCCGGTTCTGGGGTGGAGGTGGGGTTTCTGTTTTCGGGGCAGGGTTCGCAGTGGTGGGGGATGGGGGTGGGGTTGGCGGGGCGTTTTCCGGTTTTTGCGGAGGAGTTCGGGCGGGTGTGTGGGTTGTTGGAGGGGTTTTTGCCGCGGTCGTTGGGTGAGGTGTTGGTTGGGGGTGGTGGGTTGGTGGATCGGACGTTGTTTGCGCAGCCGGGCATTTTTGCGGTGCAGGTGGCGCAGGTGGCGTTGTTGCGGTCGTTCGGGGTGTGTCCGGGTGTGGTGGTGGGGCATTCGGTGGGTGAGTATGCGGCGGCGGTCGTGGCTGGGGTTCTGGATCTGGTGGATGCGTGTCGGTTGGTGGCGGCGCGGGCGCGGTTGATGGATGCGTTGCCTGCTGGTGGGGCGATGTTGGCGGTGCAGGCCGGTGAGTCGGCGGTGGCCGGTCTGGGTTTGGATGTGGCGGCGGTCAACGGTCCGGACCAGGTGGTGCTCTCCGGTCCGGAAGCTGCGGTCGTGGCCGCTGCGGATCGGTTGGCGGGGGCGGGGGTGCGGGTCCGCCGGTTGCGGGTGTCGCATGCGTTCCATTCGGTGTTGATGGAGCCGATGCTCGCTGAGTTCGCGCAGGTGGTGGGGTCGGTGGAGTTTCGGCCGGCGCGGGTGCCGTTGGTGTCGAGTGTGGAGGTGGGTGCGGATCTGACGGTGCCGGAGTACTGGGTGCGTCAGGTGCGGGAGACGGTGCGGTTCGGCGATGCGGTGGGTGTGGTGGACGCGGGGGTGTGTGTGGAGGTGGGTCCGGATGCGACGTTGACGGCGATGTTGCCTGATCGTCGGGTGGTGCCGGTGTCGCGGCGGGATGTCGATGAGGTGGTCACTTGGCTGACTGCGGTGGGTGCCCTGCATACCGCTGGGGTGCCGGTGGACTGGGCGCCGGTGTCGCCCATGGTGGCGGTGCCTGAGGATCTGCCGACGTACGCGTTCCAACACCGCCGCTACTGGCTCGACGGAGGCGGCTGGCGCGGAAGCAACGTGCGGCTCGCCGACGGCGGGGTGGTGGTGTCGAACCGGGTATCGACGGCCCGGCAACCATGGCTGGCCGACCATGTGGTCGACGGCTCGGTGCTGGTGCCGGGAACCGGGTTCGTCGACTGGGCGGTGCACGCCGGTGACCTGGTCGGCGCACCCGTACTACGGGAGTTGACGGTGCAGGCCCCGCTCGTGCTGGAGGCCGCCGGCACCGTCGACGTGCAGACCACCGTCGACGGTCGGTGGCAGCTCAGCATCCATGCCCGCACCGGCGCCGACCAAGCGTGGACCTGCCACGCCACCGGCCAGCTGGCGGAGGCCGCCGAAGGCGACGCCCCGCAGGCCGATGCGACATGGCCGCCGGTGGGCGCGGTGCCGATGTCGGTGGAGGGCTTCTACGAGCGTCTGGCCGGTGTCGGTCTGCAGTACGGTCCGGCGTTCCAGGGGTTGCGGGCGGCGTGGCGAGCGGGCGCGGAGTTGCTCGCGGAGGTGGCCCTGGACGAGTTGGATCATGGGCAGGCGGGCCGTTTCGGGGTGCATCCGGCGTTGTTGGATGCGGCGTTGCACCTGGCGGCACTGGACAGGTCCGAGGGTCCGGCGGAGCCGCTGCTACCGTTCGCCTGGCAGGACGTCGCGGTACACGCGACCGGTGCGACGAAGGTCCGGGTCCGGATGCACGTCGACGGGGACACCCTGTCGCTGACGTTGAGCGACACGTCCGGCGCTCCGGTGGCCACGGTCGGCTCGCTGGCGCTGCGGGGTCTGCCGGATCGACCGTCGGTGGCACCGGTGCGGGACCTGTACACCGTCGACTGGATGGATGCCGGCCAGATCGGTGAGGGGGAAGCCGAGCTTCCGGTGTGGGACTGCACCGGTGCCGACCTGGCTGATGTTCTGGTCGGGGTGCAGGAGCGGTTGGCTGCCGACGAACGGCGGTGGCTGGTTCTGGTTCCGGGTGGTCAGACGGTTACGGATGCGGCGGCGGTGTGGGGTTTGTTGGCGTCGGCGCAGTCGGAGCATCCGGACCGGCTGGTGCTGGTCGACGCGGCGGATCCGGTGGTGGCGCGGGCGGCGGTGGCGGTGTGCGACGAGCCGCAGTTGCGGGTCGATCATGATGGCCGTATCCGGGTGCCCCGGTTGGTGCGGGCTGCGCCGGCCGAGGGAGAGGTCAGGGTTGATTTCGGTGCCGGACCGGTGTTGATCACTGGTGGTACCGGGACGCTGGGCGGTCTCCTTGCTCGGCATCTGGTGCGCGAGTACGGGGTGGATGACCTGGTGTTGGTGTCGCGGCGTGGTCCGGACACTCCGGGTGTGGACGGGCTGGTGCGGGAGCTGCCGCGGGTGCGGGTGGTGGCGTGTGACGTGGCGGATCGGGAGGCGTTGGCGGCGTTGCTCGACGAGGCTCGGCCTGGTGTGGTGGTTCATGCGGCAGGGGTGCTGGACGATGCGACGGTGGGCAACCTGACGGTGGCTCAGCTGGAGTCGGTGTTCCGGGCGAAGGCCGCCGCCGCGCGGCACCTGCATGAGTTGACCGACGGGTCGTGTGCGTTGGTGTTCTTCTCGTCGGCGTCGGGGGTGTTCGGTGCGGCGGGTCAGGCCAACTACGCGGCGGCGAACGCTTACCTGGATGCGCTGGCCCGGCACCGGCGGGCGCAGGGACTGCCCGGCCTATCGCTCGCCTGGGGCCTCTGGGAGTCGGCGAGCGCGCTGGCCCAGTCGGCGGATCGTGATCGTCTGGCCCGGTCGGGCGTGCTGCCGATCGACGACGAGCGGGGCCTGCGACTGTTCGACGCGGCACTGCGGGCCGACGCGCCGGTGACGGTGCCGGTGCGGCTGCGCCTGAACAGTTCGACTGTCGTACCGCCGCTGCTGTCGCGCCTGGTGCCGGCTCCGCGGCGCACCGCGGCGTCCGGCGACCGGGACCAGTCGTTGACGGAACGGTACGCCGGATGGGAACCGCAGCGGCGACGGGCCGAACTCGTACGTCAGGTCTGCACGATGGTGGCCGGGGTGCTCGGCTTCGATGGTGGAGACCAGGTCGACGCCGGACAGGCGTTCCGCGACATGGGCCTGGACTCCCTCACCGCCGTGGAGCTGCGCAACCGCCTGACCACGTGGACCGGGGTACGGCTTCCGGCGACCCTGGTCTTCGACTATCCGTCGCCTGTGGTGCTGGCTGGTCATCTGGATGAGGTGTTGTTCGGTGGTGTGGTTTCGGGTTCGGGTTCGGGTTCGGGTGTGGTGTCGGGGGTGGTGGAGGGGGATCCGGTGGTGATCGTGGGTATGGCGTGTCGTTTTCCGGGGGGTGTGTGGTCGCCGGAGGATTTGTGGGATCTGGTGGTGGGGGAGCGGGATGCGGTGGGTGGTTTTCCGGTGGATCGGGGTTGGGATGTGGGTGGGTTGTTTGATCCGGATCCGGATCGGGTGGGGACGAGTTATGCGTGTGAGGGTGGGTTTTTGTATGAGGCTGGGGATTTTGATGCGGGGTTTTTTGGTGTTTCTCCGCGTGAGGCGTTGGCGATGGATCCGCAGCAGCGGTTGTTGTTGGAGGTGTCGTGGGAGGTTTTGGAGCGGGCGGGTATCGATCCGCTGTCGCTGCGCGGCAGCCGCACCGGCGTCTTCACCGGCCTGATGTACCACGACTACCTGGGTCGAATGACCCAGATTCCGCCGGAACTCGAAGGGCACATGGGCAACGGCAACGCCGGCAGCATCGCCTCGGGCCGGGTGGCGTACACGTTCGGGTTCGAGGGGCCGGCGGTCACCATCGACACCGCTTGCTCATCGTCACTGGTCGCCCTCCACCTGGCCGCCCAGTCCCTGAAGTCCGGGGAATGCGATCTCGCGCTCGCCGGAGGCGTTGCCGTGATGGCGACGCCGGGGGTGTTTGTGGAGTTTTCGCGGCAGCGGGGGTTGGCGGTGGATGGGCGGTGTAAGTCGTTTGCGGCGGGGGCGGATGGGACGGGGTGGTCTGAGGGGGTGGGGGTGTTGTTGGTGGAGCGGTTGTCGGTGGCGCGGGAGCGTGGGCATCGGGTGTTGGCGGTGGTGCGGGGTTCGGCGGTGAATCAGGATGGTGCGTCGAATGGGTTGACGGCGCCGAATGGTCCGTCGCAGCAGCGGGTGATTCGGCAGGCGTTGGTGTCGGCGGGGTTGTCTGGGGTGGATGTGGATGTGGTGGAGGGGCATGGGACGGGGACGCGGTTGGGGGATCCGATTGAGGCGCAGGCGGTGTTGGCGGTGTATGGGCAGGGTCGGGTGTGGCCGTTGTTGTTGGGGTCGGTGAAGTCGAATATCGGTCATGCGCAGGCGGCGGCGGGTGTGGCTGGTGTGATCAAGATGGTGTTGGCGATGCGGCATGGTGTGGTGCCGCGGTCGTTGCATATCGATGAGCCGAGTCGGGAGGTGGATTGGTCGGCGGGTTTGGTGGAGTTGGCGGTGGAGCGGAGTGTGTGGCCTGGGGTGGGTCGGCCGCGCCGGGCGGGGGTGTCGTCGTTCGGGGTGAGTGGGACGAACGCGCACGTGATCCTGGAACAGGCGCCGGATCCGGAGTGGGTTGCGGTGTCGGGCTCGGATTCTGTTTCTGGCTCGGATTCTGCTTTGGGCTCGCATTCGGTTTCTGTTTCTTCCCCTTCTTTCTCTGCTGCTGGTTCTGGTTCTGTTGTGGCATTGTCGGATTCGGATTCGGGTGTGCTTTGTGGGGATGTTGTTGTACCTGCGGGTACTGATGTCGCCCGCATTGCGGATGCGGATCGTCCGGTGGTGTGGTTGGTGTCGGGGCGTTCGTGGGAGGGGTTGGTGGGGCAGGTTGAGCGGTTGGAGAGTTTTGCTTTGGGTGGTTCGGGTGGTTCGGGTGGTTTGGGTGTGTCGGTGGGTTCGGTGGCGGTGGGTTTGTGGGGGCGGGCGTTGTTGCCGTTTCGGGCGGTGGGTGTGGGTGGTTCGGCGGAGGAGTTGTTGGGTGGTTTGCGGGGTTCGTTGAGTTCGGGTTTGTCTGGTGTTTCTGGTTCTGGTTTGGTTTCGTCGGGTGGTTCTGGTTTGGGTGTGGTGTTTGTGTTTCCGGGTCAGGGGTGGCAGTGGGAGGGGATGGCGTGTCGGTTGTTGGTGGAGTCGGTGGTGTTTGCGGGGGCGATGGGGGAGTGTGATCGGGTTTTGTTGCCGTGGGTGGGTTGTTCGGTGGTGGGGGTGTTGTTGTCGGGTGGGGTGGTGGGTGGTGATGTGCGGGTGGTGCAGCCGTTGATGTGGGCGGTGATGGTGTCGTTGGCGCGGGTGTGGGGGTCGTTGGGGGTTGTTCCGGTGGGGGTGGTGGGTCATTCGCAGGGTGAGGTGGCGGCGGCGGTGGTGGCGGGGGTGTTGTCGTTGGAGGAGGGTGCGCGGGTGGTGGCGGTGCGGGCGGGTGTGGTGGGGGAGTTTTTGTCGGGTGGTGGTGGGGGGATGTTGTCGGTGTGGTTGTCGGTGGAGGAGGTGCGGTTGCGGTTGGTGGGTGTGGTGGGGGTGTCGGTGGCGGCGGTGAATGGTCCGGGGTTGTGTGTGGTGTCGGGGGATCGTGGGGTGTTGGGGTCGGTGGATTGGGGTGGGGCGCGGGTGCGGTGGGTGGATGTGGATTATGCGTCGCATTCGGTGGGGGTGGATGTGGTGGAGGGGGTGTTGCGGGAGCGTTTGGGTGTGGTGGGTTTTCGGTCGGGTGTGGTGCCGTGGTATTCGACGGTGACGGGTGGGTTGGTGGATGGTGGGGGTTTGGATGCGGGGTATTGGTTTGAGAATTTGCGGGGTGTGGTGTGTTTTGAGGATGCGGTGCGGGCGGCGGTGGGTGATGGGGTGCGGGGGTTTGTGGAGGTGTCGGGTCATCCGGTGTTGTTGGCGGGGGTGGCGGATGTGGTGTCGGGGGGTGTGGTGACGGGGACGTTGCGGCGCGGTGAAGGTGGCATGAAAGATGTGCTACGGGCGGCGGGGGTGCTGCATGTGGCGGGAGTAGCGGTGAAGTGGGATTCGGTGATGCCTGTAGGGGTGTCACCAGCCGAGATACCGACGTATGCGTTTCAGCGGGAGCGTTTCTGGTTGGACGGCAACATCGGAAACAACGGCAGTGGTAGTGGTGGTGGTGGGGTGGTGCGGTTGGGTGATGGTGGTGTGGTGGTGTCGGTGGGGGTTTCGGTGGGGGTGGGTTCGTGGTGGGGGGATCATGTGGTGGGTGGGGTGGTGTTGGTGCCGGGGGCGCAGTTTGTGGAGTGGGTGGTGGGTGCGGGTGATGTGGTGGGGTTGTCGGTGGTGCGGGAGTTGATGGTGCAGGTGCCGTTGGTGTTGGAGGGGTTGGGGTTTGTTGAGGTGCAGACGGTGGTGGGTGGGGATGGCCGGGTGGCGGTGTATTCCCGGAATGGAAATGGTGGCGGTGATGGGGGTGGGAATGGGAGTGGTAATGGTGGCGGCGATGGTGGTGGGAGTGGGGATTGGGTGTGTCATGCGACGGGATTTTTGGCTGCTGATGCCGAGGTGAAGGTGTCCCGTGCTGGTGCTGGTGCTGGTGGTGTGGGGGGAGAGGGTGAGGTGTGGCCGCCGGTGGGGGCGGTTCCGGTTGCCGTTGATGATTTTTATGAGCGGTTGGCGGGTGTGGGTCTGGAGTACGGGCCCGTGTTCCAGGGGTTGCGGGCGGCGTGGCGGGTTGACGGGGAGTTGGTCGCCGAGGTGGCTCTGGACGATGTGGGTCGTGCGGAGGTGGATCGTTTCAGGGTGCATCCGGCGTTGTTGGATGCCGCGTTGCATGTGGCGGGGTTGTACGAGCCCAGTGGTCCGGCGGAGCCGCTGTTGCCGTTCGCGTGGCAGGACGTGGTGGTGCATGCGACGGGTGCGACAGAGGCGCGGGTGTGGATGCGGGTCGTCGGCGACACGCTGTCGGTGAGTCTGACCGATCGGGACGGAGCACCGGTGGTCACGGTCGGTTCGTTGGTGTTGCGAGCGCTACCGAACCGGCTGCCGGCCAGGACGGTGCGAGACCTCTACACCATCGACTGGGTGGACGCCGGCCGGATCAGCCAGGCCGCCCGGATCAACCACGCCGGTCACGCCGGTGAGGTCAGCCAGTCCGGTGCGGTCGACCTCGGTCAGGTGGAGGCCGACCTTCCGGTGTGGGACTGCTCGGGTGTCGGTCTGGCTGATGTTCTGGTCGGTGTTCAGGAGCGGTTGGCTGCCGATGACCGGCGGTGGCTGGTGCTGGTCCCTGATGGTCAGACAAGCCCGGATGCGGCGGCGGTGTGGGGGTTGTTGGCGTCGGCGCAGACGGAGCATCCGGACCGTCTGGTGCTGGTCGATGCGCCGGATCCGGTGGTGGCGCGGGCTGCGGTGGCGGTGTGTGGGGAGCCGCAGCTTCGGGTCGACGACGACGGCCGTATTCAGGTGCCCCGTCTGGTGCGTGCCGGCGTGGCCGAGGGCGGGCAACAGCCGGACTTCAGCGCCGGGCCGGTGCTGGTCACTGGTGGTACCGGCACGTTGGGTGGTCTGCTTGCCCGGCATCTGGTGCGTGAGTACGGGGTGGACGACCTGGTGTTGGTGTCGCGGCGTGGTCCGGACGCGCCGGGTGCTGAGGGGTTGGTGCGGGATCTGCCGCAGGCGCGGGTCGTCGCCGGTGATATCAGTGACCGGGAGTGTCTGCGCGGGTTGCTCGACGAGTTTTCCCCGCGGGTGGTCATCCATGCGGCGGGTGTCCTCGACGACTCCACGATCGTCAACCTCACTCCGGAGCGGTTGGAGACGGTCTTCGCCGCCAAGGCCCGCAGCGCGTACCTGTTGCACGAGTTGACCCGCGACCGGCAGCTCGACGCGTTCATCCTCTTCTCTTCGGCGTCGGGGGTGTTCGGGTCGGCGGGTCAGGCCAACTACGCGGCGGCGAACGCCTACCTGGACGCGCTGGCCCGGCAACGGCGGGCGGAGGGGCTACCCGCCCAGTCACTCGCCTGGGGACTGTGGGAGACCAGGAGCGCCATGACCACAGCGGTCGACGCCGAGCGGTCGGGCGTCCTCCCGCTCGACGACCGGCATGCGCTCGCCCTGTTCGACGCGGCCCTCGACGCGGGCTCACCCGTCCTGCTGCCGGTTCGCCTGCGACTCGACGGCGTGCCGGCGACGCCGCTGCTCGAGAGGCTGAGACCGACCCGTCGCAGTACCGCCGAGTCGTCCCGCCTGGCACCGCGTACCGAGGACGATTTTGTCGCCCTGGTCCGCGCGGAGGCGGCCGCCGTCCTCGGTCACCGATCCGCTGCCGACGTCGCCCCGGACGGTCAGTTCACCGAACTCGGCTTCGACTCGCTGGCGGCCATCCGGCTGAGGAACCAGCTCGGCGCGGCGACCGGCGTACGACTGACCGCGACCGCGGTGTTCGATCATCCGACGGCCAGGGCGTTGGGGCGTCACCTGTACGCGACCGTCGGTGGCACCGCGTCCCCGGCTGGCGGTGGCACCGTGGCCCCGGCCGACCGTGAGGACACGCTGGGCGCGCTGTTCCGGGACGCCGTCGCGGCCGGACGCCGGGACGACGGTTTCGCGTTGCTGTCCGCGGTCGCGCGGCTGCGTCCCGGGTTCCGGTCGCCTGCGGAGCTGACCGAGATCGCCGCGCCGCTACGTCTGGCCGAGGGACCGGCACGGCCTCGCCTGATCTGTGTCCCGTCGCCGATGGGTCTGGGTGGGGCGCACCAGTACGCGCGGCTCGCGACGGCGTGGCGCGGCGTCCGCGAGGTGCACGCCCTGCCGATCCCGGGATTCCGGTCGGCCGAGGCGCTGCCGGAGTCGCCCGGCGCGGTCGTCGAGTGGCTGGCCGCCAGCCTCCTCCAGGTCGTCGGTGAGGAACCGTACGCGCTGGTCGGCTACTCGTCCGGTGGCCTGTTCGCGCAGGGCCTGGCGGCGCTGCTCGACGAGCGGGGCCGTCCCGCCGCCGGACTGGTCCTGCTGGACACCTACCTGCCGGACAGCGCCGCGATGGAAGGCTTCGCGACACCGATGCTGGAGGGGCTGTTCGCCCGGGAGGAGTCCTTCGGACCCTTCACCAGCGCCCGGCTCTCCGCGATGGGCCGCTACGTGGGGCTGATCGCGGAGTGCGCGGTGCCCGCTGTCACGACACCCACCCTGTTCGTCCGCCCGACCGACCTGTTCCGGGCTGACGGCGCGAGCCCCGACGCGGAACCGGAGTCGTCCTGGCGTGCGACGTGGCCCTCGGCCATCGCCACGGCCGAGGTTGCCGGCAACCACTTCACGATGCTCGAGTCGGGCGCGGTCGACACCGCGCGGGTGATCGACGACTGGCTGGCGTCCGGGATCGGATAGGGGCCGCCGGCACCGGTTTAAGGGTTTGCCCGAGGACCGGGCGAGCCTACGGTCGAAAAGGTAGACATCGCCCCGCCTCCGACCATTTTCCTGCGTGGAGGTCAGTCATGGACAGTCCTGCCGCCAGCACGACGGGCACCGTCGACATCGTTCTCGAGGGTGGCCCAGCATCGTTGCCCGTCGAGGTCCGCCGTCAGCGGGTCGCCAGCCTCACCGACACCGTCAAGATCTGCCATTACGGCGGCTACGAGCACTTCGGGAGGGTCGACGGGGAACCGTCGGTGGACGGTCCGGTCCTGTTCCGGTGGATCAGGCGTACCCGCGTCGCGGAGTAGCGACGGACCTTCGGAGCCGGTCCACGGAATCCCCGGTTCGCGTCCTCCGGCCGGGCACGTGGGGCGGCCCGTCACCGCAGCACGACGAACCGAGGAGGAACGATGCTCCGACGCATGATCCGGGTCTGCAGCGTGGCCATCGGTCCTGCCGTCCCTCAGCCGAAGGGCTGAGGCGTCGATGGAGTCCCCGGCGAACCACGCCGAGCTGTTGACCGCGACGGTGCTGCTCGACATCGCGTTGGTGCTGGCGGTCGGCACCCTGGTCGGGCGATGGGTGGGGCGGCTACGTCAGCCGGCGGTGATCGGGGAGGTCCTCGCGGGTGTCGCGCTCGGGCCGAGCCTGCTCGGGCTGCTGCCCGGCAATCCGACGGCGTGGCTCTTCCCGGCCGAGGCGCGGCCGTTCCTGTCCACTGTCGCCCAGGTCGGCCTGGCGCTGTTCATGTTCCTGATCGGTTGGGAGTTCGACCCGGCCCGGCTGCGGAGCCACCGGGGCACCGCGGCGGCCGTGTCGATCGGCTCGATCGTGGTGTCGTTCGGCCTGGGGGTGGCGCTGGCGACGCTGCTGTACCACCGCCACGACGCGGTCGGCGTCGACCGGGTCGGCTTCACGGAGTTCGCGCTCTTCCTCGGCGTCGCCATGTCGATCACCGCCTTCCCGGTCCTGGCGCGCATCCTGGCCGAGCGGGGCCTCACCGGCACGCGGGTGGGCAGCATCGCCCTGGTCAGTGCGGCGATCGACGACGTGCTGGCCTGGTGCCTGCTGGCGGTGGTGACCGCGATCGTCACCGCGAGCGGACCGCTGGACCTGGTCCGCATGCTGCTGCTGTTGGGCGTCTTCCTGACGGTGCTGCGGGTCGTCGTACGCCCGCTCCTGGTCGTCATGACCCGACGCTGGGCCACGACGTACCTGCTGGTCACCGTGGTGGCGACGGTGTTCCTGGCGTCCTACGCGACCACCTGGATCGGGTTGCACGCCATCTTCGGCGCGTTCTGTGTCGGCCTGGTGATGCCCCGCCAACCGGCGGCGGAGCTGCGGGAGCAGGTGTGCCGGCCGTTGGAGCACGTGAGCATGGTGCTGCTCCCGGTGTTCTTCATCGTCACCGGCCTCGGTGTCGACATCGGCGGACTGACCGCGGCGAACCTCCTGGAGCTGGCCGCGATCGTCCTGGTCGCCTGTGTGGGGAAGCTGACCGGCGCGATCGTGCCGGCCGTGTCGCTCGGCATGTCCTGGCGCGACGCCGGGATCCTGGGCATCCTCGTCAACACGCGGGGTCTGACCGAGCTGGTGGTGCTGAGCGTCGGCCTGCAGCTCGGCGTGCTCGACGGGCAGATGTTCACGATGCTGGTGCTCATGGCCCTGGTCACCACCGCGCTGGCCGGTCCGTTGATCCGATCGGGCCGGACCCCGGCCACCCGGCCCGGCGAACCGGACACCGCCGACGCCGCGATGACCGACGCGCGCACCGGGGGTACCGCATAATCAGCTCATGACCTCTACCGGCTCGTCACGGCTGTCGTTGTGGTCCACCGACTCGCTGTTGTCGATCGGATCGCGGGGTTCGGTGCTGTCCATCGGCAGCGTCGGTTCGATCGCCTCGGTCGGCAGCGTCGGCTCCGCCGGGTCGATCCTGTCCATCGGCTCCGCGCTGTCGGTCGGATCGACACTGTCGTGGCGGTCCGCCTGGTCGTTGCTGGCGGACCGCTCCTCCGGCGTGGCGATGGGCTCCCGCGAGCGGTCCCGGCCGCTGGTCGGCCCGTCCGCGGCGGTGGCCGCCGTGGCGCTGACCGCCGGTGTCGGCTATCTCCTGGCGCGCCGGCGTCGACCGGGCGAGGGGCGCGGGCGTCGACCGGGCGAGGCGCGCTGACGGCGGTCAGGCGGGCGTCCCGGTGACGTGCTCCACGGTGACGGTGCGCAGGACGTGGAGGGCGCCACCGACGGCGGCGGCGGTGTCCACGTTGGCGGACAACAGGACCCGGGGTCGGCTGAGTGCCCGGCTGAGCGCGTGCCTGGTCAGCTCCGTCTCGATGAACCGCTGGTAGAGCGGGCCGGCGTCGACCAGGGCGGGTCCGGCCAGCACGACGGTGTCGAGGTCGAAAAGATTGACCATGGTCACCGCGGCGCGGCCGATCCAGTGGGCGGACCGTTGGAGGATCGCCGTGGCGTCCGGGTCGCCGGCCTGCCACGCGCGCACCACGCGCCCGAAGTCGGCGAGGGTGTCCTCCTCGTGGGCCGTGACGCCGAGGCGCCCGGCGAGGTCGGGGCGGGCGAGCACCTGCGCGACGACCGTACGCGGACCCGCCTCCGCCTCGGCGCAGCCGTGGTTGCCGCAGACGCAGGCGGCGCTGGCGCCCATCAGCCCCACGTGCCCTATCTCGACGGCGTTCGAGGCGCGACCACGGTAGGCGTTGCCGTCCGCCACGACGCTGCCGCCCAGGCCGGAGCCGAGGTAGATGAGCCCGAACGTGTCGGTCGGCACGGTGCCGGACCACTGCTCGCCGGTGGCCGCCGCCGTCGCGTCGTTCTCCAGCAGGACGGGTAGGCCGAGTCTGCTGGACAGGCTCGACGTCAGGGGGTACTGGAGCCAGTCGGGCGTGGGATGGGCCATGAGGAGCATGCCGCGTTCCCGGTCCTGGGGGCCGTGGGTGACCAGGCCGACACCGAGCACCCGCTCGCGCGGCACACCCGTGCGGTGCACCAGGTCGTCGACGTGGCCGGCGAGGGTGGCGACGGCCGCGTCCGGTCCGCTGGTCCCGGTGCCCCGGAAGCCGGCGGTCGCGATCCGCCGGCCGGCGAAGTCGATCACGACGATCGTCGTCGTGGTGCGGTCGAACTGGACCCCGACGGCGTACCAGGCGTCCGCCTCCAGCTCCAGCAGCCGCCGGGGCTGGCCCCGGCTCTGCTGCTCACGACCCACCTCGCGGACGAGGCCCCCGTCGATCAGGCGGCGGACCACGTGGGTGATCCTGGCCTGTGTGCGGCCGGAGAGCTCGGCGAGTTCGACCCGGCTGAGCGTGCCGCGGGTGCGCAGGAGATCGAGCATCCGCCCGGCCGTGGTGACGCGGCCGTCGCCGTCGTGGAGCATGCCGCGAGCCCTCCTAGATCGGTCCGGGAGCCGGGCGGAGCGCTCCCGCTCATATGTCTAGCCGATGGACCAGATCATGCAAGGGTCGGCGACGGTGCCGTCGCCCGGCTCGGCGGGGCTGACGAACGGGGGTCGGCGCGGTGCGGTCGGACCGGGTGGCGGCGGTCCGGCGACCCACCCAAAGAAATTTATCGAGATCAATTGAGTGGACGCATTGACTGAGTAAATTTAGTCGCTTAAGAATACATCGCTGGCCCTTCCTGGGCCATGGCGGGCGAGCATCGCCCCCGCTCGTGAAAGGACCACGATGTCTCTTCTCACCGGCATGTCGCGCCGCGCCGCGGCACTCGCCGGCGCAGCCGCGCTCGGCCTCGTGCTGACCGGCTGCTCCGGCGGGACCTCGTCCGCCGGCTCGGCGGCCACGCTCGTGGCCTACACGGGTCAGTCGGGCGACTACCAGGTCAACTTCAACCCGTTCTCGCCGTCGCGCATCGGCGGCCTCGGCACCACCTACGAGACCCTGTTCTTCGTCAACAAGGCCAAGGTGTCCGACCTCGTGCCGCTGCTCGGCACGCAGCAGTCCTGGAACGCCGACGGCACCGTCCTGTCGGTGACCCTGCGCGACGGGGTGACCTGGAGCGACGGCCAGCCCTTCACCGCGAAGGACGTCGTGTTCACCTTCGGCCTGCTGAAGAAGAACGCGGCGATCAACAACATCGGCTTCGACGGCACCGCCGCCGCGACGGACGACACCCACGTCACCTTCACCTTCACGGCGCCGGCCTTCGTCAAGGGCCCCGACCTGCTCGGTGCCGTGCCGATCGTCCCCGAGCACCTGTGGCGGACCGTCAGCCCCACCCAGGACGTGGTCGAGAAGCCCGTCGGCACCGGCGCCTACCTGGTCGGCGAGTTCAAGCCGCAGGCCTTCACCTATACGGCGAACCCGAAATACTGGGGCGGCGAACCGAAGGTCAAGAAGATCCGCTTCGTCGCGCTGTCCGGCAACCAGGCCGGCGCCGACGGCATCGCGGCCGGCACCGTCGACTGGTTCACCGGGCCGATCCCCGACCTCAAGAACACCAGGAAGAACTTCCCCCGGTACGACGCCTACACCCAGTGGCAGAACCAGATGGTGCTCGCCACCTGCTCCAGCGTGCAGATGGGGTGCACGGGGCCGCAGACCGACCCCGCCGTCCGGCACGCCCTCTACTCCGCCCTCAACCGGACCCAGCTCAACAAGCTGGCGTTCCAGGACACCGCCAGCGCGATCTCCCCGGCCTTCACGCTCACCCCCGGCCAGGACGGCTTCGCCGCCGCGGGCCTCACGGAGAAGGTGGCCCCGATGACCGCCGAGCCGCAGCAGAGCGCGCAGCTCCTGGAGCGGGCCGGCTGGGCCAAGGGCTCCGACGGCATCTACGCCAAGGGCGGCCAGCGGCTGTCCCTGACCGTCGAGGTGGTCACCGGGTGGACCGACTACATCACCGCGATCGACACGATGGCCTCGCAGGCCAAGGCCGCCGGGATCGAGCTGCAGGCGGCCCAGTCCTCCTGGAACGAGTGGACGGAGAAGAAGGGGTCCGGGAGGTTCCAGCTGGTCATCGACTCGCTGGGGCAGGGCCCCGCGCCGGACCCGTTCTACCTCTACACCTACTTCTTCGACTCCGGCAC
The DNA here is from genome assembly GCF_900090265.1 of Micromonospora rifamycinica. NCBI lineage: Bacteria > Bacillati > Actinomycetota > Actinomycetes > Micromonosporales > Micromonosporaceae > Micromonospora > Micromonospora rifamycinica. Next base: position 1,754,019 of record NZ_LT607752.1, on the reverse strand, counting down.
CGGCGCCAGGGTGGGCAAGTCGGCCGGCAACAACTACTCCCGCTACGCCAACCCGGAGGTCGACGCGGCGCTCGACGACCTGGCCGCGCTCCCGCTCGACGACCGGGCGGCCCGGCAGCCGTACTTCGACACCGTCCAACGGGCGATCGTGCGGGACATGCCGTACGTCCCGGTCCTGACCGCCGGCACGACGAGCGTGTGGAACACCGGGAAGTTCAGCGGCTGGCCCTCCGACCAGGACCTGTACGCCTTCCCGGCGGTGTGGTCGGCGCTCGACGCCGCGGAGGTCTTCAAGCGGCTCAAGCCCCAGAGCTGACCACCCCAGCCGCCCCCGAGGAAAGAGCGCCGTCGTGAGTTACCTCCTTCGCAAGCTGGGCTTCTACGCGGTGGCCCTCTGGGCCGCCCTGACCCTCAACTTCGCCATCCCGCGCCTGCTGCCCGGCGACCCCGTCGACATCCTGCTGGCCAAGCTCCAGCAGCGGGGCGGCACGGTCAGCCCGGAGACGCGCGAGGCGTACACGCTCCTCCTCGGGGGCGACGACGACCGACCACTGTGGAACCAGTATCTGGACTACCTGGGGAACCTCGCCCGTGGGGACCTCGGGGTGTCGGTGAGCTACTACCCGGCCCGGGTCTCCGACGTGATCCTGGCGTCGCTGCCCTGGACCGTGGTGCTGGTCGGGGTCGCCACCCTCATCGCCGCGCTGCTCGGGGTGCTGCTCGGCGCGATCGTGGGGTGGCGACCCGGCACCTGGCTCGACTCGCTGGTCCCGGCCACCACGCTGCTCGCCGCCATCCCGTACTTCTGGCTCGCCCTGCTCCTGAGCTACCTGCTGGCCCGGGTGCTCGGCTGGTTGCCGCTGCAGGGCGGCTACGACGTCGCGCTCACCCCCGGCTGGAACACGGAGTTCCTCCTCTCGGCGGTCCGGTACGCCACCCTGCCCGCCCTGACCATCGTGCTGGCCTCGATCGGCGGGTGGCTGCTCGGCATGCGCAACATGATGGTCTCCACCCTGTCCGAGGACTACGTGCTGACGGCGGAGGCCAAGGGCCTGTCGCCGGGGACGATCCGCCGCTCCTACGCGGCGCGCAACGCCGTCCTCCCCTCGGTGGCCGGGTTCGCCATCTCCCTCGGCTTCGTGGTCTCCGGCTCGGTCATCACGGAGCAGGTCTTCTCCTATCCCGGGATCGGCGGGCGACTGCTCGGCGCCGTCACGAACAACGACTACGCGCTCATGCAGGGGGTCTTCCTCTTCATCACGCTCGCCGTGCTCGGCGCGAACCTGATCGTCGACCTGCTCTACGGCCTGATCGACCCGCGCACCCGGGTCCGGCACTGACGGGGGACACCACGATGACGAACCTCACCCCGGCCAGCACCCCGACGGTGGCCGACGCCGCCGACGCGCGCACGACGGCCACCGGCCCGACCGGCCGCCCCGCCCGCGCGGGCTGGCGCATGCTGCTGCCCTCGATGACGCCCTGGCTGGCCGTCGGCCTCGTGCTGGTCGTCGGGATCACCCTCTTCGGGCTCCTCGCCGTCCACGTCGTGGGCGACCCGAAACAGATCCGGGACCAGGGGCTCACGCCGCCGTCCGCGCAGTTCCTGCTCGGTACCACCCAGACCGGGCAGGACGTGCTCGCGCAACTCGCGTACGCCACCCGTGGCTCGTTGCAGATCGGCGTCCTCGTCGGCGTCCTCGCCACCGCCCTGTCGGCGTTCTTCGGCATCTACGGCGCCTACCGGGGCGGGCTCGTCGACGAGGCGTTCTCCCTGCTGTCGAACGTCTTCCTGGTGATCCCCGGCCTGCCGCTGGTCATCGTGATCTCGGGCTTCGTGCCGCGCGAGAGCCGCGGCGTGTGGACCATCGTCGTGGTGCTCGCCCTGACGAGCTGGGCCGCGTCGGCACGGGTGCTGCGGGCGCAGACGCTGTCGGTGCGCAACCGCGACTACGTGGCCGCGTCGAAGGTCGCCGGCGAGCGGCCCTGGCGGGTCATCGTGGTGGAGATCCTGCCGAACCTCCTGCCGGTCATCGCGTCCCAGTTCGTGTTCGCGGTCATCGCCGCGATCCTCGGCGAGGCCGGTCTGGCCTTCATCGGCCTCGGCGCCTCGAACTCGGCCACCCTGGGCACGATGCTGTTCTACGCCCAGAACGGCTACGCGCTGTCGCTCGGCGCGTGGTGGTGGTTCGTGCCGCCGGGCCTGGTCATCGCGCTCTTCGGCACGGGCCTGTCGCTGGTGAACTTCTCGATCGACGAGATCATCAACCCCCGGCTGCGCAACCAGCGCCGGTACCGCAGACGGGCGCGGCAGGACGCCCGCAGCCGGCGGCGAACGCCCCGCCCCGGGACCGACGCCCCGGGCGCCGGCTCCGCCCGCCCGACGCCGGAGGTGCCCGCGCGATGACCACCACGCTCCAGCCCGACCGCGCCGCCGGGTCGCGGGCCGCCGTCCTCACGGTCGAGGACCTCACCGTCGTCTACGAGGCGGACCCCCCGGTCACGGCCGTCCGCAACGCGGGCCTGACGCTGCACCGGGGGGAGATCCTCGGGCTGGCCGGCGAGTCCGGGTGCGGCAAGACCACCCTGGCGTACGCGATCAACCGGCTGCACCGACCGCCGGCCCGCATCGCGTCCGGCCGGGTGACGTTCCACGACCGGGCCGGCGGGGACCTCGACGTGCTCGCGCTGACCGACGTCGAGCTGCGCGCGTTCCGGTGGGAGAAGCTCTCCATGGTGTTCCAGGGGGCGATGAACGCCCTCAACCCGGTCACGACCGTGCGGGCGCAGCTGCGGGACACCCTGCTGGCCCACCGCCCCGGTCTGTCCCGGGCGCGGGTGCGCGAGCGGTCCGAGGAGGTGCTGCGACGGGTCGGGGTGGACCCCCGGCGACTGGGCTCCTTCGCGCACGAACTCTCCGGGGGGATGCGCCAACGGGTCATGATCGCGATGGCGATGCTGCTCGAACCGCAGGTCATGATCATGGACGAGCCCACCACGGCCCTGGACGTCGTCGTCCAACGCGAGATCCTGGGCGAGATCGTGCGGCTCCGCGACGAACTGGACTTCGCCGTCGTCTTCATCACCCACGACCTGCCGCTGCTACTGGAGATCAGCGACCGGATCGCCGTCATGCTGGCGGGCGAGATCGTCGAACTCGGCGCGGCCGACCAGCTCCATCGCCACGCGCGGCATCCGTACACCCGTCGGCTCCTCGGCTCGTTCCCGAGCCTGTCCGGGGCGCGCGGCGCGTTCATCCGGTCCGGGGTCGACGAGACCACCGCGCCGGCCGACGGCACCACCGGGGAGCGGGCATGACCCTCGTCCACGTGACCGACCTCGTCAAGGACTACCGCATCCGCACCGGCCTGCGCCGCACCCGGCTGCGCGCCGTCGACCACGTCAGCTTCGACCTGGTCCCCGGCCGCACCGTCGCCCTGGTCGGAGAGTCGGGTTCGGGGAAGTCCACCATCGCCCGGATTCTCACCCGGATGGAGAGACCCACCTCGGGCCGGGTCGAGGTACGCCTCGACGACGGCACCCCCGTGCACGGGTCGCTGTACCGGCGGCACGTGCAGATGGTCTTCCAGGACCCGTTCGCTTCCCTCAACCCCTTCCACTCCGTCGCGCACCACATCTCCCGCCCGCTGCGTATCCACCGGCGCACCCGGACCGCCGCCGAGACCCGCCAGCGGGTGCTGGAGATGCTCGAACGGGTCAACCTCACCCCGGCCGAGAGCGTCGCGTCGCGTCGCCCGCACGAGCTCTCCGGCGGCCAGCGGCAGCGGGTCGCGATCGCCCGCGCGCTGGCGCCGGGGGCGCAGGTGCTCATCGCCGACGAACCGGTGTCCATGCTGGACGTCTCGATCCGTCTCGGGGTGCTCAACCTGATGGGCCGCCTGCAACGCGAGGACCGGCTCGCCGTCCTGTACATCACCCACGACCTGGCCACCGCCCGGCACTTCTCGGACGAGATCCTCGTGCTCCACCGGGGCCGCGTCGTGGAGCGCGGGCCGTCCGACGCGGTGATCCTCGACCCGCACCACGACTACACCAGGCTGCTGGCGAGTTCGGCACCCGATCCCGACCGCCCGGGACGGGTCACGGCGGCGGCGCGGGTCGACCGCGACGCGATCGACGACAGCGTCTGCTACGACCACCGCACCCGCCGGTGGGAGCGGGCCGGGGCGTGACCGCCGACCCGCCCCGGCCCGCGCCCCGGCTCGGCCTGCCCGCCCACCACGCGTGGCTGGATGCCGAGTGCCGCCGGCTGCTCGCCTTCGGCGCCCGATCCGCGCTGCCCGACGGCGGCGCCGCCTACCTGGACACCGCCGGTGTGCCGGATCCCGGGCACGGGGTGCTCACCTGGATCACCGCCCGCACCACCCACGCGTACTCGCTCGGTGTGCTGCTCGGCGTGCCCGGCAGCGCCCCCGTCGCCGACGCCGCGCTGGCGGCGCTGACCGGCCGGCTGCGCGACACCGCACACGGTGGGTGGTTCCACGCGCTCGGACCGGACGGCACGCCCGACCGCGCCGCCGGCAAGTCCTGTTACGACCACGCCTTCGTGCTGCTCGCGGCGTCGTCCGCGGCGCTCGCCGGCCGACCGGGCGGCACCGGCCTGCTCACCGACGCCGCCGAGGTCCACCTCACCCGGTTCTGGGACGACGCGGCGGGCCGACCGCTGGACACCTGGGACGCCGACTTCACCCGGCCCGACGACTACCGCGGCCTCAACGCCACGATGCACTCGGTCGAGGCGATGCTGGCCGTCGCCGACGCCGTCGAGGTGCTCGACGACCCGGCCGGGACCGCCGTCGGCGGGGGAGCGGCCGCCTGGCGGGACCGGGCCGCGCGGGCGGCCCGGTTCGTCGTCGACCTGGCCGCCGCCCACGACGGTCGGCTGCCGGAGCACTTCGGGCCGGACTGGACGCCCGACCTCGACTTCCACCGCAGCCGACCGGACGACCCCTTCCGGCCCTACGGCGCCACCCCCGGGCACGGTCTGGAATGGTCCCGGCTGCTGGTGACCGTCGAGGCCGCGATGGGCGCCGACGCCACCCTGGCCGAGGCGGCGGTGCGGCTGTTCGACCGGGCCGTCGCCGACGGCTGGGACGCCGACGGTGCGGCGGGCTTCGTCTACACCACCGACTGGGACGGCACGCCGGTGGTGCGCCAGCGGATGCACTGGGTGGTGGCCGAGGCGATCGCCGCCGCCGCCGCGCTGCACCGGCGCACCGGCGAGCGGCGGTACGCCGACAGCTACGCCGCCTGGTGGGACTACGCCGAACGCCATCTGCTCGACCGTACGGGCGGCTCGTGGTGGCACGAGCTCGATCCGCAGAACGTGCCCGCGACGACCGTGTGGCCCGGCAAACCCGACATCTACCACGCGCTCCAGGCCACCCTGCTGCCCCGGCTGCCGCTCGCGCCCACCCTCGCCCGCGCGCTGCGGTCGGGGCTGCTCGACCCACCGCCGGCCGCCGACAGCCGACCGGAGTCCGGCTGACCGGCACCGTGACCGGTCGGCGAGGGCCGCCGTCGTGACGGTGGCCGGTCGGGGAGAGGTGCCTGCGGTGGCCGGTGGGGAGGGGCGTCGTCACGGTGGCCGGTCGGGTGGCTACCCGGCCCGCGCCGCCGCGTTGGCCGAACGCAGCACCCGGTGCTGCCGCAGCGCGGCCGGGTCGGCCAGGGTCGCCGTGGTGGCCACCGTGAAGGTGTGGGTCTCGCCCGCGAGCAGCGAGACGAGCATGTCGTCGACGACCGCGTCGGGGGCCACCTTGTCGACGAGCAGAGCGAGGTCCCGGACGTACGACGTGGCCCGCACGTCGACCCGGTAGCCGCCGGTCACCGGCGTGACCTCGGCGGTGCAGGGCGTCGGGTGGTAGGCGAATTCGCGGTCCTCGACGAACTGGTGCACGACGCGGACGCCCCCGACGGCGGCGACCAGCACCTCGCCGCCCGGATCGGCCGGGGTGAGCAGGTCGTCGGTCAGGTCGAGCAGGGCGACGGACCGGGGCGCGACCGCGAGCGGCAGGGTGGAGGCCGCCAGGATGTCGCCGGTGAGGCTCTGCCGGGTGCCGTGGACCGTGCCCGTCCACGGCTGGTCGTGATCGTTGACCGCGACCAGGATGGGTCTCCCCTCGCGGGGCTGCACGGTCAGCAGCCGGGGCGCGAACGCGTGCCGGAGCGCGTAGTAGAGCGGCTTGGGCCGTTCGTCGCTGTCGACGGCGGCCCACGAGGTGACCGGCCAGCAGTCGTTGAGCTGCCAGACGAGCGCCCCGGCCGTGCGGGGCCACCAGGAACGGAAGTGCTCGACGCCGAACGCCACCGCCCGCGCCTGGTTGAGCTGCGTCGCCCAGTGCCACTGCTCGAAGTCGTCCGGGACGGGCAGGTGGGGCGCGAGGCCGCGGTCCAGCTTGCCGTTGCCGTCGTGGGCCTTCTGGTGCAGCAGGAACGCGGGCGCGGTGGGGGTCAGCGGCCGGTCGCGGATCCACCGGGTGAGGGTCGCCCAGGTGGGTGGCCCCTGGAAGCCGAACTCCGCGCAGAACCGGGGGATCTCGTCGCGGTAGTGGGTGTAGTCGAGCATGTTCCAGACGTCCCACTCGTGGCGGGTGCCGTGCTGCGCGTCGTTGGGCGGCAGGTCGCCGGGGCTGTAGGGGCTGCCGGGCGCGTACGGGCGGGTGGGGTCCAGGGTGGCGAGGAGGCCGGGCAGCAGCCCGGTGTAGTAGCCGAGCCCCCAGCTGCGCCCGTCGAGGCTCTCCCGCCAGCCTGCCCAGTCGGTGTAGGCGGGCAGGTTCTCGTTGTTGCCGTTCCACAGCACCAGCGAGGGGCGGGCGACCAGCCGGGTGACGTTCTCCCGGGCCTCGGCCTCGACCTCGCCGCGCAGCGGCTCCTCCTCGGCGTAGAAGGCGCAGGAGAACGGGAAGTCCTGCCACACCAGCACGCCCCGCTCGTCGCAGGCGTCGTAGAAGTCGTCGGTCTCGTAGATGCCGCCGCCCCAGACCCGCAGCATGTTCATGTTGGCCCCGACGGCCTGGTCGATCCGGCGGGCGAGCCGTGCGGGGGTGACCCGGGTGAGCAGGTGGTCGTCGGGAATCCAGTTGGCGCCCTTGGCGAAGACCCGGGTGCCGTTGACGACGAAGGTGAACGGCGTACCGTCCCCGTCGGGCTCGGTGTCCACGGCGATGGTGCGGAAGCCGATCCGCCGCCGGTCGACGTCCACCGGCTCGCCGTCGGCCAGGAGCGTGACGGTCAGCTCGTAGCGCGGCTGCCCGCCGTAGCCGACCGGCCACCACAGCCGGGCGTCCGGCACCAGGACGGTGAGCCGGGCGGTGTCGCCCGGGACGGGCATCCGTTCCGTGTGGTCGCCGACGGTCACCATCGCGGTGTAGTCGCGGTCCGTGGCGCGGTCCACCGTGAGGTGCACCTCGACCCGGCCGGTCCCGTCGGCGTCGACGGTGACCAGCGGGTGCACCCGGGTCAGCCGGGCGGTGTCCCAGCGGACCAGCCGCACCGGCTTCCAGATGCCGGCGGTCTGCAGGTCCGGCCCCCAGTCCCAGCCGAAGGAGCAGGCCATCTTGCGGATCGCGTTGTACGGGTGCGGGTAGGCGCGCTGCCGCCAGCCGAGCCGGGCCTCCGCCCGCTCGGCGTGGGCGAGTGCGGATCCCAGCGTCACGGTCAGCTCGTTGCGGCCCTCCCGCAGCGCCTCGCGGACGTCGAACCGGTAGCTGCGGTGCATGTTGGCGGTCTCGCCGAGCAGGTGGCCGTTCACCGCGACGGCGCCGACCGTGTCGATGCCGTCGAAGACCAGCTCCACCCGTTCACCGGCTCCGGGACCGGCCGCCTGGAACTCCGTCGTGTACCGCCAGTCGACGCGGTGCATCCAGGTCAGGTCCGCCTCGTTGCGGTCCAGGTAGGGGTCGGCGATGAGACCGGCGGCCAGCAGGTCGAGGTGGGTGCTGCCGGGCACCCGGGCGGGGACGTCCCGACCGGCGAGGGTGTCCGGTACCGGGCCGCCGACGGCGCGCAGGCGCCAGCCCTCGTGCAGGGTCGAGCGCGTCATGGGGGCCTCTCCGTCGTCCGCGACCGGGTCGGAACTGCGGAGAATCCTTACGCAGGCAACCTAACTAAGTCAACGAGCCGGTCGGGACGGCCGCTGCCCCGGCGCGTCCGTCCTGGTAGGAGCCTCGGTGGAGACCGGCCGCGCCGAGCGGCGTCGACCGGGCTCCGTCGTCCGGGCGGGGCTGGCCGAGGGTCAGTTCGCTCTGCAGGACGAGGACCGCCCCGCCGATCGCCGCCGCGTCCGACCCGTTGACCGAGGGCACGATCCGCACCGGGTGCGCCCGCCGCGCGAACATCCGCCGGTCCACCTCCCGCTGGATCAGCGTCTGGTAGATCGAGCTGGCCACCGTGAAGCTCGGTCCGGCCAGGACGATCGTGTCGACGTCGAACAGGCAGGCCATGGTGACGGCCGCGCCACCGAGATAGCGGGCCGACCGCTCGACGATGCCCCGGGCGGCGGCGTCACCGGCGTCGGCCGCGGCCGCGATCCGGGCGAACTCGGTGAGGACGTCGGCTGCGGCCGGGTCCAGGGCCAGCCGCCGGGCGAGTCCCGGGGTCGCCAGGGCCTGCCGGACCATCGCCGACGGACCCGCGTAGTTCTCCAGGCAGCCCACGTTGCCGCAGGGGCACTCGTCGCCGTCGAGGTCCATCGAGATGTGGCCGATCTCCACGCTGTTGGAGGAGCTGCCCCGGTACACCTCACCCGCGACCACGACCCCGCCGCCGATCCCGGTGGCCATGTAGATGCAGCCGTAGGTGCTGTTCGGCTCCACCGCGCCCATCCAGTACTCGCCGATCGCCGCCGCCGCCGCGTCGTTCTCGAGCAGGACCGGCAGCCCGAGGGCCTCCGCCAGCAGCCGGGCGACCGGGTAGTCCAGCCACTCCCGCGTCGGCTGCGGGGTCAGCAGCACACCCGCGCGCCGGTCCTGCGGGCCGTAGCTGACCAGGCCGACCCCCAGCACCCGGTCGCGGCGCACGGCCGCCGTGTCCAGCAGCGCGTCCACCTGCGAAGCCACCAGTGGCAGCGCCTGCCGCGGCGGCATCGTCGCGACGCCCTGGAACGACGTCCGGGCGACCTGCCGGCCCGCCAGGTCGACCACCACGATCACGCAGGTGTTGCGCTCGATCTGCACCCCGACGCCGTAGCGGGCCAGTGGATTGAGCTGAACCATGGTGCGGGGCTTGCCGCCCGTCGGCCCGCCCCGGCCGGCCTCGACGACCAGGCCGTCGTCCATCAGCTCCCGGACGACCGCGGAGATCGTCGCGCCGGTCAGGCCCGTCGCCGCCGCGAGCTCGACCCGGCTGATGCTGCGCGCCGCCCTGATGACGTCCAGCACCAGGCCCCGGGTCCTCGGTCGGCTGGCCCAGATCGGGCTGCTCGCCACGGTCCCCCCTCGATGTTCGCCCCGCAGCCAGGCTACTTCACCGCCGACGACCGCGTGTTCACCGCCGACGACCGCGTGCCTCCGGCGATCACGACCGCGACGGGAGGATGCCGCCGCAGCGTATTGACTTTCGTAACGAATCTAACTAAGGATGTCCCCCAGCGCTCCCATCGATCTCTCACTATTCCAGGAGATCACATGAAACATCGTCGTGCCCTGCTCGCCGCCAGCGTCACCGGCGTGCTGATGCTGGGTGGCGTGGTGACGGCCGGCCTCCCCGCCGCGGCGGCCGCCGCCGGCTGCTCGGTCACCTACACCGTGCAGAGCCAGTGGCCGGGCGGGTTCACCGGCAACGTCGCCGTCACCAACCTCGGTGACCCGCTGCCGAACTGGACGTTGACCTTCGACTTCCCCGAGCCGGACCAGCAGGTCAGCCACGGCTGGGGGGCCACCTGGACGCAGACCGGCACCCGGGTGTCGGCCGCCAGCATGAGCTGGAACGCCGCGTTGGGCACCGGCGCGGCGACCTCGATCGGGTTCAACGGCTCGTGGAGCGGCACGAACCCGGTACCCACGTCGTTCGCGTTGAACGGGACCACCTGCAACGGGCCGGTGACCCCGCCGCCCACCACGCCGCCGCCGACCACGCCGCCGCCCACCACTCCACCGCCCACTACGCCGCCGCCCACTACGCCGCCGCCCACCGGTCCGGCACCGGAGCTGCACGTCGCCGGCAACCGGATCCTCACCGCGGACGGTGACGCCTACCGGCTGCTGGGCGTGAGCCGGTCCGGCGCGGAGTTCGCCTGCGTGCAGGGCAAGGGCCTGTGGGACTCCGGCCCCGTCGACCAGGCCTCCGTCAACGCGATGAAGACCTGGAACATCCATGCCGTACGCCTGCCGCTGAACGAGGAGTGCTGGCTCGGTCTGAACGGTTCGCCCGGCGGCGCCGCCTACCAACAGGGCGTCAAGGACTACGTGAACCTGCTCGTCGCCAACGGGATCAACGTGATCCTCGACCTGCACTGGACCTGGGGCGGCTACCCCGACAGCCCGGAGTGGCACTGCAAGGACGAGCACGCCACCTGCCAGAAGCCGATGCCGGACGCGCGCTACGCCCCGCAGTTCTGGACCGGTGTCGCCAACACCTTCAAGGGTAACGACGCGGTCGTGTTCGACCTGTTCAACGAGCCGTACCCGGACATGCCGGCGGAGTGGAACAAGACCCTGGGCTGGCAGTGCCTCCGCGACGGCGGCACCTGCGCCGGCCTGCCCTACGAGGTGGCCGGCATGCAGGACCTCGTCGACGCGGTCCGCGCGACCGGCGCCACCAACCTGCTCATGGTCGGCGGCCTGGAGTGGGCCAACGACATGCGGGAGTGGCTGACGTACCGGCCGAACGACCCGCTGGACAACCTGGCCGCGTCGTGGCACGCCTACAGCTTCAACGCCTGCGCCAGCGAGTCCTGCTGGGACAGCCAGATCGCCCCGGTGGCCGAGCAGGTGCCGGTGGTGATCGGCGAGTTCGGCCAGGACGACTGCGGCTTCGACTACATGCGGCGACTGGTGGCCTGGGCCGACACCCACCACCTGGGCTACCTCGCCTGGACCTGGAGCCCGTGGGGCTGCACCGGCGGCGCGGTGCTCATCAAGGACTGGGCCGGCACCCCGGAGCCCGGCGTCGGCGAGGGCTACAAGGCCCACCTGCTGACCCAGGACCCGTACCTCTGAGGAATCGTGCGGCCGGCCGGCGCTGCGGGCGCCGGCCGGCCGCACGACCGAGCCACCACCGGTCCAACCCGGCACCCGTCCCGAGGAGCTGTCGTGACAACCTCCCCCGTACCGGAGACATCCACCCTCCGCCGGCTGGCGGCGCTGTCGCTGGCCGTCGTCGTGCTGACCGCCGGCGGGGTCGCGGCGACGCGATCGTCGTCGGCCGCCGCCCGGACCGCCGCGCCCCGGGCGGCGGCGACGCCCACCACCCCGCCGGCCGCCTACCCGAACCCGGGCCGGGTCACCGGGGACGTCGGTGTGCACGATCCGACGATCGTGGTCCGCCCCGGCGGCGGCTACCTGGTGGCGCACACCGGCGACAACATCGCTCTCAAGACCTCCGCCGACCGGACCGCGTTCCGCAACGCGGGGACGGTGTTCCCCAACGGTGCGCCCTGGACCACGCCGTACACCGGGGGCAGCCGCAACCTGTGGGCACCGGACCTGTTCTACCGCGACGGCCGGTACTGGCTGTACTACTCCGCCTCGACGTTCGGCTCGAACCGGTCGGCGATCTTCCTGGCCACCAGCACCACCGGGGCCTCCGGCAGCTGGACCGACCAGGGTCTGGTCATCGAGTCCCGGACGTCGGACACCTTCAACGCCATCGACCCGAACCTGGTGGTCGACGCCGCCGGCAGATGGTGGCTCAGCTTCGGCTCGTTCTGGTCCGGCATCAAGATGGTGGCGCTGAACCCGGCCACCGGCAAGCGCTCCGACACCACCCTGCGCAGCATCGCGGGCCGCAACGGGGGCGCCATCGAGGCCCCGGTGATCGCCCGGCACGGGAACTACTACTACCTGTGGGTGTCGTTCGACCGCTGCTGCCAGGGCGCCGCGAGCACCTACCGGGTGATGGTGGGCAGGTCGACCTCGGTCACCGGGCCGTACGTCGACCGCAACGGTGTGCCGATGACCGCGGGCGGTGGCACCCAGGTGCTCGCCGGGCACGGCGGCATCCACGGCCCCGGTCACCAGGCGGTGTTCACCGACACCGACGCCGAGGTGCTCACCTACCACTACTACGCCGACAACGGGACCTCGCTGCTCGGCATCAACCTCCTCGGGTACGACGGCGCCGGCTGGCCGTTCGTCTACTGACCAGCCGGCATCTCCGACGACGTGCGGGTCGGCCCGGGATCAACCCGCCGGTGTTCCCGGGCCGACCACCACGCAGCGGTACGCCGACGACCGGCCCGTCACCAGCTCGGCGGTCGCCACCCCGTCGCGGAAGCCCACCTCGAACTGCGTGCCCGGCCCGCCCTCGGGCGCCGGGATACGCACCCGCTGCCGCTGCCCCTCAACCGGGGCGTAGAGCCGCAGCTCCACCCCGTCGGCCCAGTCGTAGTCGGGCCGGTCCGAGCGCGCCCCGAACCCGATGACCGCGCCGGGCCGGGCGAGCACCGGCAGGCTGTCGTACCCGTGCTTCTCGGTCACCCACGCCGGGCCGGTGAGCTGCGCGCCGGTGACCAGGTGGGTCCAGGTGCCGGCCGGCACGTAGAAGGTGACCTGCCCGTCGGCGCTGAGCACCGGCGCGACCAGCACGTCGGAGCCGAGCATGTACTGCCGGTCGAGGTGCGCCACCGCCGGGTCGTCCGGGAACTCCACGATCATCGGACGCATCATCGGGATTCCGTCCCGGTGCGCCTCCTCGGCCGTCGCCGCCAGGTAGGGCATGAGCCTGAGCTTGAGCCGGGTGAAGTGCCGCAGCACGTCCACGGCCTGCTCGTCGTAGGCCCACGGCACCCGGTACGAGCCGGAGCCGTGCAGCCGCGAGTGCGAGGAGAGCAGGCCGAACGCGATCCACCGCTTGAACACCGCCGGATCGGGGGTGCCCTCGAACCCGCCGATGTCGTGACTCCAGTAGCCGAAGCCGGACGACGCCAGCGACAACCCGCCGCGCAGCGACTCGGCCATCGCGACGAACGTCGACTCGCAGTCGCCGCCCCAGTGCACCGGGAACTGCTGGCCGCCGGTGGTGGCCGAGCGGGCGAACACCACCGCCTCGCCCTCGCCCCGCTCGGCCTCCAGCAGCGCGAAGACCGTCCTGTTGTAGAGGTAGGAGTAGTAGTTGTGCATGCGCTGCGGGTCCGACCCGTCGTGCCACACCACGTCGGTCGGGATGCGCTCGCCGAAGTCGGTCTTGAAACAGTCGACGCCCATGTCCAGCAGCGCCCGGAGCTTGTCGGCGAACCAGGCCGCCGCGTCCGGGTTGGTGAAGTCGACCAGCGCCATGCCGGCCTGCCACTTGTCCCACTGCCACACCGACCCGTCCGGGTTGCGGACCAGGTAGCCGGCCTGGCGGCCCTCCTCGAACAGGTAGGAGCGCTGCGCGATGTACGGGTTGATCCACACGCACACCTTGAGGCCCCGCTCGTGCAGCCGGCGCAGCATCCCCTCCGGGTCGGGGAAGGTGGCCGGATCCCAGACGAAGTCGACCCAGTGGAACTGGCGCATCCAGAAGCAGTCGAAGTGGAACACCGACAGCGGCAGGCCCCGCTCGGCCATCCCCTCGACGAACTCGGTCACCGTCTTCTCGTCGTACGACGTGGTGAACGACGTGGACAGCCACAGCCCGTACGACCAGGCGGGCACCCGGGCCGGCCGGCCGGTCAGCGCCGTGTAGCGGCGCAGCACGTCCTTCGGGGTGGGCCCGTCGACGACGTGGTAGGTGAGCGACTGACCCTCCACACTGAACTGGGTCTGCGCGACGACCTCCGAGCCGACCTCGAACGACACGTGCTCCGGGTGGTCCACGAACACCCCGTAGCCGGCGCTGCTCAGATAGAACGGCACGTTCTTGTACGCCTGCTCGCTGGCGGTGCCGCCGTCGGCGTTCCAGACGTCGACCGTCTGACCGTTCTTCACGAACGGGCCGAACCGCTCGCCCAACCCGTACACCGTCTCGCCGACGCCGAGCGCCAGCCGCTCGTGCACGTACCGGCGGCCCTCGCCGTCGGTGACGATCCCGATGCTGCGGGCGGTGGACGCGGTGACCACCCGGTCGCCGTGCCGGAACTCGACCCGCCAGTCGTCGACCAGCGCGACCCGGACGGTCAGCTCACCGGTGGTCAGCGACGCGCTGATCCCGGTGATGTCGACGGTGACCGGGTGCGTGTCGTCGGTGCGCAGCCCGAAGCGGGGTTCGCGGGGCAGCCCGCCGCTGTGGTGGCCGATGGTCACCCCGACCACGCCGGGGGCGGGGGAGAAGAAGCGGACCGTGACGACCGGCCGGTTGAGGGTGTCGCCGCGGCCGTTGATCCGACCGGCCGGGGCGAAGACGGTGAAGCCACGGTCGTCCGGCTCGACCGATTCGACAGTGCCCGGGCGCAGCACGCTGACGCCCGGACGCAGTTGCCAGTACCCGTCGGTGAACTTCACTTCTCGGCTCCTGCCGTGATGCCGCGCGCCAGGGTGCGCTGGAAGATGAGGAAGAACAGGATGGCCGGCACCAGGCTGATCAGTGCGCCGGCGTTGGTCGTCGGGGCGTCCATCAGCCGGTCGCCCTGCAACGACGCGAGGGCCACCGGGACGGTCTGGGTCTGGTTGTCGATCAGCATGACCAGCGGGATGAGGAACTCGTTCCAGGTCCAGATGAAGAAGAAGATCAGCAGGACGGCGAGGGTGGGTCGCAGGTTGGGGAAGACCACCCGCCACAGCACCGTCCACGTGCCGGCGCCGTCCAGCGCGGCGGCCTCCAGCAGTGCCCGCGGGAAGGTGCCGAGCACCGAGGCGAGCAGGTAGGTGCCGAAGGCGCTCTGGATGACGGTGAAGATGATGATCACCGACAGTCGGGTGTTGTAGAGGCCGACCTCCTTGGCGACGTAGTACAGCGGGTAGACCAACGCCTCCTGCGGCAGCATGTTGGCCAGCAGGAACAGCCCGACGATCCACAGCCGGCCGCGGACCCGGCCGATGCCCAGCGCGTACGCGTTGAGCAGTGACACGACGACGCCGAGCACCGCCACCGACCCGGCGATGAGCGCCGAGTTCCACAGCTTGAGCGGGAAGTTCACCGTGGACCAGTATGTCCGCAGGCCCGTGGTGTAGAACTCCGTCGGCCAGCTCAGCGGGCCGTCCGACGAGTAGTCGCCCGGCGACTTGAACGCGTTGAGCAGCATGAACGCGAACGGCACCAGCATGACCAGCGCGCCCACGGTGACCCCGGCGAGCACCAGCCAGCGGCTGACGCCCCGGTGGTGCCGGTCGCGCACCTTCCGGCGGACCGGGACCTTGGCGATCATGACGGCCATCTCAGACCCCCCGGTCCCGGCGCTCACTGCGGGCCTGCACCCCGATGAAGACCACGGCCACCACCACGATGATCACCGTGAGCACGGTGGAGATCGCGGAACCGTACCCGACCTGGAGCTTCTTGAAGAACGTGTAGTAGGCGAAGTAGGACGGCACGTTGGTGGCGTTCTCCGGGCCGCCCCGGGTCAGCGCGAAGATCGGTCCGAACACCTTCAACGCGGCGATGGTGCAGGTCAGGGCCACCACGAAGGTCTCCGGCCGGATCTGCGGCACGGTGATCGCCCGGAACCGGTGCCGCCAGCCCGCCCCGTCGACCTCGGCCGCCTCGTAGAGCTCCGGGTCGACCCGCTGCAACGCCGCCATGAACACCACCACCGGGTAGCCGATCTGCACCCAGATCATCACCGCCATCACCGCCGGCAGCGCGGTGTCCGGGTCGCCCAGCCAGTCGTGGCGCAGCGCCCCGAGACCGACCGCGTCGAGCACGCTGTTGAACGCGCCGTCCGGGCGCAGGATCCAGCCCCAGACGATGCCGGCCACCACCACCGGCAGCACCTGCGGCAGGTAGAACGCCGCCCGCAGGGCCGCCGCCGTCCGGGGCCGGAACCGCCGGCCGACGACGTCGAAGAGCACCGCGGCGAGCAGCAGCCCGAGCAGCGTCGGCACCACCACCATCGCCACGATCATCGCCACCGTGTTGCGGAACGACGCCCAGAACACCTCGTCGTCCAGCAACTGCCGGTAGTTGGCCAACCCGACGAAGGTGGGGTCGCCGACGCCCGACCATCGGGTCAGCGACAGGTACCCGGTGCCGACCAGGGGCACGCCGATGACCAGGACGAACAGCGCCGCCCCGGGGAGCAGGTAGAGCCAGTAGGCCGCGCCCCGGCCGCGCGGTCGACGGCGGGACGGGCGGACGGGGGAGCGGGTGCGGGTCGCCGCCGGTGTGCCGGCGGCGGTGTCGGGGACTGCCATGGCGGATCCTTCCCGGCCCGGCGGCGGGCCCGCCGGTCGTCCCGGTCACGCCCGCCGCCCACCTGTCACTTGCCGGTGATCTCCTTGACGCCGTCGGCGTACGGCTTGGCGATCGTGTCGAGCACCTGGTCGGGGGACTTGGACCCGTTGATCAGCGCCTGGAACCCGCCGACCAGCACGTCGTAGTAGCCGGGCACCGGCCAGTCCGGGTAGAAGGCCAGCCCGTCCTGCTTGCTGACCGTGTTGAAGTCCTCGATCAGCTTGCGGTCCTTCGGGTCGGTGATCTTCGCGGGGTCGCCGGCCACCGGGATGCCACCGTTGTTCCCGATCAGATCCTGGATCTCCGGGCGCAGGGTGATGTCGATGAAGTCGTACGCCAGGCTCTTGGCCTTGCTGTTCGTCGGGACGACCCAGAGGTTGCCGGACGAGCCGGCGGTGAGGGTGTTGCCCGGGAACAGGAAGGTGTCCCAGGTGGCCTTCATCTCGGCCTTGAACCGGCCGTACCACCAGCTGCCGGAGACGATCATCGGGGTCTTGCCCGCGATGAACGCGGTGCCCATGTCCTCGGCCTTGAGGCTCGCCGAGTCCTTGGCGACGTAGCCCTTGCGCACCCACTCGGCGAAGGTGTCCGCGCCGTACTTGAGGGGGTCGGCCTTGAAGTCGACGGGGTTCTTGTAGAGCTGGTAGTTGTCGACGAACTGCCGGTCGGCCTTCGACAGGGCCAGCTGGTAGAACAGCTGCCCGGCCGGGTACTCGGCGCCGGCCATGCCCAGCGGGGTGACGCCCTTGCGCACGAAGGTGTCCATCGCGGCGGTCAACTCGGCCAGCGTGGTCGGCACCGTGACGCCGTTGCGGTCGAACAGGTCCTTGTTGTAGTAGACCGTGACGTACTCGCCGTAGTTCGGCACGCCGAACCAGTTACCCGACCCCATCACGCCCTTGTCGCTGTACCGCGCGGTGGTCTGCAGGCTGGGGCTGAGCTTGTCGGCCCAACCGCGCTTGTCCGCCTCGCCGCTGAGGTCGGTGAGCAGGCCCTGCGACGAAAACAGGCCGGCGGTCGCGTTGCCCTTGTTGTACTCCATGATGTCCGGACCCTCGGACGAGTTGACGATCATGCCGGCGTTCTGCTGGATCTGCTCGAACGCCTTGCGCTCGAAGCGCACCTCGACGCCGGGGTGCTCGGTCTTGAAGATCTCGATGGCCCGGTCCCAGCCGACCCCCATCGCGCTGGTCTCGCCCTCGTAGTGCCAGAGCTTGAGGGTCCTGGCCCCGCTGCCGTCACCGCTGTCGTCGTCGCCGCACGCGGCCACGGTGGTCGTCGCGGTCGCCGCCAGGGCGATCGCCGCGACGATCCGGTGGAATCGCTGCATTGCTATCCTCCTCGTTGAGTATCGAGCCCGGTACTTCGCTGGGTCCGTCGTCGCGTTGCCGCGCGGCGACGGGCCGTTTTTCCTGGTCAGCCCCCATCCGGGTGGCGACGTCGGGGTGCCGCGGTCGATCCCCGGATCTCCAGCGCGCACGGCAGCAGCTGCTGGTGGCACGCGGTGCCGGCCCCGTCCAGCTGGCGTACCAGCGTTTCGATCGCGATCCGGCCCATCGCCGACCCGGGCGACGTCATCGCGGTCAGCGCCGGGGTGGCCAGCTCGGCGACCTGCGGCGAGGTGACCATCGAGACGACCGACACGTCGTCGGGAACGGCCAGTCCCCGCCCGGTCAGCTCGCCGAGGATGCCGAAGATCGCCGTCTCGTTCATGGCCAGCACGGCCGTCAGACCCGGTGCCCGCGCCAGGGCGGCGGCCAGGGCCGCCCGGCCACCGGCGGCGCTGTCCTCGGCCGGGATCATGACCGGCTCCAGGCCGTGGCCGGTCACCGCCGTGACGAACGCGTCCCGGGTCCGCAGGGCCGGCCCGTATCCGCTGGCCAGGGTCTCGGCCGAGTGGTTGACGTAGACGATCTGCCGGTGCCCCAGGCCGACCAGGTGTGCCACCGCCTCCCGTACGGTCTGCTCGAAGTCGATGTCGACGTAGGAGAGCCCGCCGGTGTCCCCGGTGCGCCCGATCAGCACCAGCGGCACCCCGGCCTGCCGGAGCACGGTGACCCGCTCGTCGGCGAGCTGCACCTCCATCAGCACCACGCCGTCGAACATCCGCTGGCTGGCCAGCCGGCGCAGCTCGTCGAGGTCGCCGCCCCCGCCGACGGGTGACAGCACCAGGTGGTAGCCGACGGCGCTGGCCGCCGCGGCGGCCCCGGTGACGAAGGCCGTCTCGGTGGCACCGAGGCCGCGTTCGTCCATCGGCAGCAGCAGGCCCAGGATCCGGCTGCGCCGACTGGCTAGACCACGGGCCATGGCGTTGGGCTGGTAGTCGAGCGCGGTCATGGCGGCGAGCACCTTGGCCCGGGTCGCCGGGGAGATCGGCCGGGTGCCGGTGAGCACGTAGGAGACGGTGCTGACCGAGACCTGCGCCAGCCGGGCGACGTCCTGCATGGTGGCCACCGCGCACCTCCTCCGGGCAGGCACGGAACCGCGTCCGAGTACTCGTCGAAGCGGTTCGACGAAGCGGTTCGACAGACGCTAGACCGCTGTTACGGCAACGTCAATAGCCGATGTCGAACGACCGCACGTCGGACCCGTCCACCCGCTGGCGGGCGCCGTCGCCTGCGGCCCTCTCGGCGACGCCCGCCCGCTGCTCGGTGCGTCCCGACGGGGCTCAGGCGGCCTGCCGGGGGCAGACCATCGGGTGCAGCACCCGGGACAGTTCGGCGACGTCCGCGACGGGGCGTGCGAAGCCCACCCGGGTCCGCCGGATGGCGTCCGGTCGACCGTGGACGACGAGCAGCCCGTACCGGTCGATCCGGACCACCCGGGGCGCCTCGGCACCGCAGAGCCCGAGCTGCCGGCGCAGGTAGCCCGCGACCTGCTCGCTGTGGTGGTCGGCGAGGTCGGCCAGCAGGTCCGCCTCGGCCGCGTGCAGCGGGTCGGGCTCGGCCCGGGCGTACGCCTGCGGGTCGATCGGGCGCGTCGCGCCGGCCCGTTCCCAGCGGACCTCGGCCACCGCGAACCGGTGCAGCCGGAACCGGTCGCCCACGTCGAGCAGGTCGCCCGTCGGCCGGGTGGCGGCGAAGTCCATCGCGGCCCGCCGCGCCTCGTCGCCGTCGAGGCGTTCGGCCCAGCCGGAGAGCCAGGCCCGGCCGAGTGAGGGGGCGCCGGCGGTGGGTGGCAGGTCGAGCACGTCGAGGACGGCGGCGACGTCGGTCTCCCCGGCCGGCGGCGTGAGCGCCGTGGCGAGGTCGCCGGCTGCCGGCGTCAGCAGCAGCACCCGACCGTCCGGATCGACGGCGTGCCGGACCTGGTGCGGGCCGGTGGAGCCGGGCAGGTGGACGAGGGCGGGCAGCCGGCCCGCGACGAGGGTCCGCACGATTTCGGCCGGGCTGGGGCGCATGATCCCGATCTCCTCAAGATAGGTTAGCCTTACCTAACCGCATTAGATCATGTGATCGGAGACGTCAACGTGAACCACCCCCGTCCCAAGGTCAAGCTCTCCCGCGCGCTCGGCATCCCGTTGACCCGTAAGTGCGTGCGGTACTTCGAGCGGCGTCCCTACCCGCCGGGCGTGCACGGCCGCAACCGGCGCAAGACCTCCGACTACCAGGTGCGGCTGCTGGAGAAGCAGCGGCTGCGCCACCAGTACAACGTCAGCGAGTCCCAGCTGCGCCGGACGTTCGACGAGGCGGCCCGGGGCGCCGGGAAGACCGGCGAGTCGCTGGTCGCGCTCCTGGAGCGGCGGCTCGACGCGGTGGTGCTCCGGGCCGGGCTGGCCCGCAGCGTCTACCAGGCGCGCCAGCTCGTCGGGCACGGCCACTTCACCGTCGACGGGCGCAAGGTCGACCGGCCCTCCTACCGGCTGCGGCCCGGCCAGGTCGTCGCGGTGCGCGAACGCAGCCGCGCCCTGCCGCCGTTCCAGCTCGCCGCCGCCGGCGCCCACGCCGACGACCGGCCCCGGCCGTACCTGTTGGTGGAGCTGACCGGGCTGCGCGCGACGCTGCTGCGCGAGCCCGCCCGGCACGAGGTGCCGGTGGTCTGCGACGAGCAGCTCGTGGTGGAGTTCTACTCCCGCTGAGCGGTCAGCGACGGCCCGGCCGGTTGCCGTTGCGGCACCGGCGGGCCGTCGCCCCCGGTGGAGCCCGGCGCGACGCCGGTACGGGCCGCCTTCGGGCCGGTGGTGGCGCGGGCCGCCCACGCCGCCCACAGCCGGGCGTAGCTTCCGCCCGCGCCGACCAGCTCGCCGTGCGGGCCACTCTCGACGATCCCGCCCCGCTCCATGACGATGACGTGGTCCGCGGTCACCGCCTGGGTGAGGCGGTGGGCGACGACCAGGGCGGTGCGTCCCTCCAGCGCGGCGGCGGCGGCCTGTTCGAGGTCGCGCGCCCCCGCGCTGCCGGCTTCGGCGGTCGCTTCGTCCAGCACCACGACCGCCGGGTCGAGCAGCACCACCCGGGCGAGCGCCAACTGCTGCGCCTGCGCCGGGGTCAGCGGATGGCCGCCCTCGCCGACCACCGTGTCCAGGCCGTCGGGAAGGGCGAGCGCCCAGGTCAGCGCGTCGACCCGGGCCAGGGCCGCGGTGAGTTCGTCCGGGGTGGCCCGTGGCCGGGCCAGCAGCAGGTCCTCGCGGAGCGTACCGGCGAAGACGTGGGTCTCCTGGCTGACCAGGGCGATCGTCCGGGCGGGCAGCTCGGTGACCGGAACGCCGCCCAGGGTGGCCGTGCCACGCCCGGGGCGCAGCACCCCGGCGGCGATCGACGCGACAGTGGTCTTCCCGGCGCCGGTGGAGCCGACCAACGCCACCAGCCGACCCGGCCCGACCCGCAGGGAGACGTCGCGCAGCACCGGCGTGGCCCCGTCATAGCTGAAGCCGACGCCGGTCAGCACCAGGTCGTGCGCCGACGGCGCGGTGCCGCCCGCGTCACGTCCGGGATCCGCGCCGAGCACGCCGACGAGGCGGGCCAGGCTCGCCCCGGCCTCCTGGGCCTTGTCGACGGTGACCATCAGCTGCAGGACCGGGCCGAACAGGCGGTGCAGCAGCAGCGCGGCCGCCGAGACCTCGCCGAGGGTGACGGCACCCTGGCGGACGAGCAGGAATCCCACCACCAGCACCGCGCCGAGCCCGGCCAGCTCCGCCCCGTTGACGCGTCCTACCAGGCGGGTGTAAAGGGCGAACACGCCCGTCGAGATGTCCCGGGCGCGGGCCGAGGCCGCCGTGATGCCGGCGAGGTGCCGGTCCTCCAACCGGTAGGCGTGCACCGTCCGGATGCCCTGCACACTCTCGACGAACTGCTGCGACCGCTGCGCGATGGCGACCCGCTCGGCCGCGTAGGCCGGTGCGGCCCGGGGGAGGTACCACCGCGCCCCGAGCACGTAGAGCGGGACGGCGACCGCGCCGGCCAGCCCGAGCCGCCAGTCGATGCCGATCATCGTGCCGAAGCTGAGCGCCGCCAGCAGCAGCGCCGAGATCAGGGTGGGCAGCACCTCGGATACGGCCCGGTCGATGGCGCTGACGTCGGCGCCGACCCGGGAGACCAGGTCGCCCCGGCCGGCCCGGTCGAGCACCGCCACGGGCAGCCGCAGCGCGGTGTCCAGGGCGCGCTCGCGCAGGTCGGCGAGAATTCGCGCGCCCAACCGGCGGACCAGGTGGGCACCGGCGCCGGTGGCCAGGCCGCCCACGACCGCGGCGGCCACGATGACCACGGCGACCGGGACGAGCGCGTCGGTGCCGCCGCCGGCCCGGACCCGGTCGACCAGCAGGCCGAGGGCGTAGGCGGGGACGATCGCGGTGGCCGCGGCGACCAGCCCGACGGTCAGGGCGACGCCGGTGGCCACCGCGTGGACCCGTAGCTGCGCGCCGAGCCACGCCCTGCTCTCGCGCGGGTTGGCTACCGGCAGGATCGGGGGCGTCACCGCAGCACCGTCCGGCGGTAGTCGTCGTGGCTGACCAGTTCGGCATGCGGGCCCTCGGCGGCGACGGCGCCGTCGACGATGAACACCACCCGGTCGGTGGCGGCCAGCAGCGTCGGGCTGCTGGTGATGACGAGGGTGCCGAAGCCGGCGTCCGGTCCGTGCCGCAGCGCGCGGATGCCGTCGGCGATGGCCCGTTCGGTGACCGCGTCGACGGCGGTGGTCGGATCGTGCAGCACCAGCAGCGGCGGCCCGGCGAGCAGCGCGCGGGCGAGCGCGACGCGTTGCCGCTGGCCGCCGGAGAGGTTCGCGCCACGCTCGGTGACCGGCATGCCCAGGCCGTCGGGGTGCAGGCGGGCCACCTCGTCGGCGGCCGCGGCGCGCAGCGCCCCGGCGAGCCGTTCGCCGTCGTCGTCGGCCCGGGCGAGGTTCGCGGCCAGGGTGCCGGTGAACAGGTCGGTGCGGTGCGGTTCGCTGTGCAGCACCCGTCGCGCCCGGTCGCGGTCCACCGCCTCCAGCCGCTCGCCGTCGAGCAGGACGTCGCCCACGTACGCGTCGGGCACCGCCAGCAGCCGCGCCAGCGCCTCGGCGTCCGCCGGCCGGCGGGCCACCACGCCGACGAACTCCCCGCTGCGCAGGCGCAGGTGCAGCCCGGCCAGTGGGCCGTACGTCACGTCGGCCAGGCGCAGCTCGTTCCCGCCGCCGCCGGGCGCGGCGGCACCCGGTGGCAGGACCACCCCGGCGTGGAGGACGGCGGCGACCCGGTCCGCGGCCGCGCGGGCGGCGGCGGTCCAACTGGGGACCACCGCGAGCACGCCGAACGGTTCGACCAGGAACTGCGCGGAGCCGATCACGGTGACGAACTGGCCGACGGTGATCCGGCCGGTGAGCGCGAACCAACCCGCCACCAGCGCGATGACCCCGGCCAGCAGGGTGCTCAGCATCGTGGACGCGCCCAGGTACACGTTCTGGGTGCGGGAGGCGCGCACGGTGGCCGCGAGGGCGTGGCGGCTCACCCGGCGGTAGCGCCCGGCGCCGGCTTCCTGGGCGCCGATGCCGCGCAACGGGCGCAGCCCGGTCACCAGGTCCGTGGCGAGCGCGGTGGCCCGACCGGCCTGGTCCTGCTGCTCCCTGACCCGCCGGGCGATCAGCGGCGCGGTGCGGTTGAGGACCGCCAGCACGGTCGGGATGGCGACCAGCACGGTCAGCCCGAGCGGTGGCGAGATCAGCAGCAGCGCGACCGCGCTGACCGTGACCGCCACCAGGGCGCTGGTGATCCGGGGGATGTGGTCGAGCAGATAGGAGGTGTACTCGGCATCGGTGGTGGTGACCGAGAGCAGGTCGCCGGTGTGCCGTCCGGTCCGCAGCACGCGCGGGTCCAGGATCCGCGCCGCCAGCTCCACCCGGAGCTGGTGGCCCTCCTCGGCGATGGCCCGTTGCAGCTGCCGCGCGCCGAAGCGGTAGGTCACCGCCAGGACGAGATAGACCGCGGCCAGGGTCGTGATCCAGCGGAGCAGCGCCGTCAGGTCGCCGGTGGCGACGCCCCGGTCGACGATGACGCCGACGAGGATCGGGACCAGGGCCGCGCAGAGCTGGTAGACGCCGGCCAGCGCCGTCCCGGTCCAGAGGCGCCGCCCGTTGCGGACGACCGCCCGGCGCAGGATCGGGGTACCGGCACTGACCTTGCTCACTGCCTCATACCCCCTGGTCAACGGCGTCGGGAACGTGGAGTACTTTACCGATCAAGTTTTAGGTAAGCCTGTCCTTACTATGTGAGTTGGAGTACTTCGCATGCGCCCCTCCCGGCTGCTCACCGGAATCGTCGCGGTCGCCACCACGCTCGCCCTCGCCGCCTGCGGCGGCTCGTCCGGCACCGACGACAAGCCCGCCGCGTCCGGGGCCACGACGGCGACGTTCCCGCTGACCGTCACCCACGCGCTGGGCACCACCACGATCGAGAAGAAGCCCGAACGGGTCGCCACCGTCAACTGGGCCAACCACGAGGTCCCGCTCGCCCTGGGGGTCGTCCCGGTCGGCTACGCCAAGGCCAACTTCGGCGACCAGGACGGTGACGGACTGCTGCCCTGGGACGCCGCGCGCCTCAAGGAACTCGGCGCGGCCACCCCGGTGCTGTTCGACGAGACCGACGGCATCGACTTCGAGGCGGTGGCGAACACCAGGCCGGACGTCATCCTGGCCGCCTACTCCGGGCTGACCAAGCAGGACTACGACACCCTCACGAAGATCGCTCCGGTCGTGGCGTACCCGCAGGCGCCCTGGGCCACCTCGTGGCGCGACAGCATCACGCTGGAGAGCAAGGCCCTCGGTCTGGCCGCCGAGGGCGACGCGCTGATCGCGAAGATCGAGAAGCAGATGAAGGACGAGGCGGCCCGCTACCCGAAGCTCGCCGGCCGGTCGGCGATGTTCCTGACCCACCTCGACCCGACGGACCTCAGCAAGATCAGCTTCTACACCACGCACGACACCCGGGCGCAGTTCTTCACCGACCTCGGCATGACCCACCCGGAGAGCATCGCCAAGGCCTCCGCGACGACCAAGGAGTTCAGCCTCAGCCAGAGCGCCGAGCAGGTGCAGAACCTCAGCGACGTGGACATCATCGTGACCTACGGTGACGCCGAGGGCACCACCCTGGCCACCCTCCAGAAGGACCCGCTGCTCTCCAAGATCCCGGCGATCAAGCGCGGCTCCTTCGTCTCGCTGCCCGGCAGCACCCCGGTGGCCACCGCCGCCAACCCGACGCCGCTCGGTGTCTCGTTCGTCCTCAAGGACTACGTCGACCTGCTCGGCAAAGCCGCCGACAAGCTCTGATGACCGCTCTCACGACATCCGGGTCGGACGTCGCCCTGCGGCGACGCCCGGCCCGGATCCGGCTGGCCTGGCTGCTGGCCGTCCTCGCCGCCCTGGCGCTGGCCCTGGTCGCGTCGGTCGCCTTCGGCTCCCGGACCGTGGGCTGGGCCGACATCACCGCCGCCCTCGGCGGCACCGACGACACCCTCGACCAGGCGGCCGTGGTCAAACGCCTACCCCGCACGGTGCTCGCGGCCCTGGTCGGCGCGGCGCTGGCCCTGTCCGGCACCGTGATGCAGGGCGTCACCCGCAATCCGCTCGCCGACCCGGGCATCCTCGGGGTGAACATGGGCGCGATGCTGGCGATCGCCGTCGCCATGACCACCGTCGGCCTGTACACCGCCACCATGTACATCTGGGTCGCCATCGCCGGAGCGGCGGTGTC
The DNA here is from genome assembly GCF_900090265.1 of Micromonospora rifamycinica. NCBI lineage: Bacteria > Bacillati > Actinomycetota > Actinomycetes > Micromonosporales > Micromonosporaceae > Micromonospora > Micromonospora rifamycinica. Next base: position 1,728,365 of record NZ_LT607752.1, on the reverse strand, counting down.
CGCGCTGTTCGTCTACGCGGTCGGCTCGCTCGGTCGCGGCGGCGCCACCCCGCTCAAGATCGCCCTGGCCGGGGCGGCCACCTCCGCCGCCCTCGCGTCGCTGGTGGTCGCGGTCGTGCTGCCGCGCGGCGACGTCGCCGAGAACTTCCAGTCCTGGCAGGTCGGCGGGGTCGGCGGGGCGAGCTGGGACAGCATCGGACAGGTCCTGCCGTTCCTGCTCACCGGGCTGACCGTCTGCCTGCTCTGCGCCCGGGCGCTGAACTCCCTCGCGCTCGGCGACGACCTCGCCGCCGGCCTCGGCGAACGCGTCGCCCTGGTCCGGGGGGTCGCCGCCGCCGGCGCGGTGGTGCTCTGCGGCGCGGCCACCGCGGTCGCCGGGCCGATCGCCTTCGTCGGCCTGATCGTCCCGCACCTGTGCCGGCTGCTCGTCGGCCTCGACCACCGCTGGCTGCTGCCGTTCGCGACCCTGGTCGGCGCGGTACTGCTGACCGTCGCGGACGTCGCCGGCCGGGTGGTGAACCGCCCCGACGAGATCGCGGCCGGCATCGTCACCGCCCTGGTCGGTGCCCCCTTCTTCATCTACATCGTCCGGCGGCAGAAGGTACGCGAACTGTGAGCACCACGACCCTCGACGCGGTCACCCGGGGCCGGGTCCGGCGCCGCCGCCGACGGCACGCCGTGTTGGCCGCCCTCGCCGGGGCGGTGGCCGGCATGATCGTCGTCTCGCTGATGGTCGGGCAGACCGTCTACCCGGCCGGCGACGTGCTGCGGGTGATCCTCGGCGAGACCGTGCCCGGCGCCTCGTTCACCGTCGGTGAACTCCGGCTGCCCCGGACCGTCCTGGCGCTGTCGGCCGGGCTCTGCTTCGGCATGGGCGGCGTCACCTTCCAGACCATGCTGCGCAACCCGCTGGCCAGCCCCGACATCATCGGCATCAGCTCGGCGGCGAGCGCCGCCGCGGCCTTCGGCATCATCGTGCTCGGCCTCGGCGAGACGGGCGTCTCGATCTTCGCGATCGTCGCCGCGCTCGGCGTCGCCGTCCTCATCTACCTGCTGTCGTTCAAAGACGGGGTGGCCGGCACCCGGCTCGTGCTGATCGGCATCGGCATCGCCGCCATGCTCAACAGCGCCACGGCGTACGTCCTCGACCAGGCCGGCCAGTGGGACCTGCAGGCGGCGACCCGCTGGCTCAACGGCAGCCTCAACGGCTCCACCTGGGACGAGGCCGTTCCGGTGCTGGTCGCGCTGGCCGTGTGCGGTCCGCTGCTGCTGAGCCAGGCCCGGAGCCTGACCATGCTGCAACTCGGTGACGACACCGCCGCCGCGCTCGGCACCCGGCGGGAACGCACCCGGCTGGTCTCGATCGTCGCCGCCGTCGGCCTGATCGCGTTCGCCACCTCGGCGACCGGGCCGATCGCGTTCGTGGCCTTCCTGGCCGGGCCGATCGCCGCCCGGCTGGTCGGCTCCGGCGGTTCGCCGCTGGTGCCGTCCGCGCTGGTCGGCGCGCTACTGGTGCTGGTCGCCGACTTCCTCGGCCAGTTCGCCTTCGACGTCCGCTTCCCGGTGGGGGTGATCACCGGGGTGCTCGGCGCTCCGTACCTCATCTACCTGCTCGTCCGCACGAACCGCGCCGGAGGCTCGCTGTGACCGTCGACCACGCCCTGACGACCGAGAAGCTCACCGTCGGCTACGGCGACCGGACCGTCATCGACTCGCTCGACCTGCTCGTCCCGCCCGGCCGGATCACCGCGATCGTCGGGGCCAACGCGTGCGGGAAGTCGACCCTGCTGCGGTCGATGTCGCGGCTGCTCGCCCCGCGTGCCGGCCACGTCCTGCTGGACGGCCGTACGGTGCACCGGATGCCGGCCAAGGAGCTGGCCCGCACCCTCGGTCTGCTGCCCCAGTCGCCGATCGCGCCGGAGGGCATCACCGTGGCCGACCTGGTCGGCCGGGGCCGCAACCCGCACCAGCGCCTGCTGTCCCGGTGGAGCAGGGATGACGACCGTGCGGTGGCCGCCGCCCTCGACGCCACCCACACCGCCGACCTGGCCGACCGGTCGGTCGACGAGCTCTCCGGCGGGCAGCGGCAACGGGTGTGGATCGCGATGGCCCTGGCCCAGCAGACCGACCTGCTGCTGCTCGACGAGCCGACCACCTTCCTCGACGTCAGCCACCAGGTCGAGGTGCTGGATCTGCTGACCGACCTGAACACCACGCGCGGCACCACGATCGTGATGGTGTTGCACGACCTGAACATGGCGGCCCGATACGCGGCCCACCTCATCGCGCTGGCCGACGGTGGCGTGCATGCGGCCGGACCGCCGACCGAGGTGCTGACCGAGGACTGCGTACGCGCGGTCTTCGGCCTGGACAGCCAGGTCATCGTCGATCCGGTCTCCGGCCGGCCGCTGATGCTGCCGATCGGCCGCCACCACGTCTCGGCCGCCCGCCGGTAGCCGCCCGCCGAAGGAGTCGCCCGCCGAAGGAGTCGCCCGCCGAAGGAGCCGCCCGCCGGAGGATTCGCTCGCCGGGGGAGTCGCCACCGCCCCGCGCCGGGCGGTCGGAGGCGATACTCTGATCAACTCCTGTCGATCGACGGGTTGGTCCCGTACCGCCCCCACACCCTCCGGAGGCACCATGAGGTCCCGCTTCGCCCGCACGCTCGGCGCGCTCGCGCTGGTCCTGGGCGCACTCGCCGTACCGGCGACCCCGGCCGCCGCCCACGCGACGGCCGACCCGATCGGGATCTACCCGCCGATCGAGGGATCGTCCATCTGGGACAAGTTCGGTAGCACCCCTCCGGCGAGCCATCACATCGTGTTCGGGAACTGGGGCTACACCAACGACTGGGCGGTCGACATCTACCGCAACCCGGGGGCCACGGTCGTGTCCCCCTTCGGCAGCAAGACGGCGGCCGGGCACCCGGTCGCGGTGACCGTGGTGACGGTCCGGGCCGGCTGCGCGACCGGTAACCTCGCCGACGGCGGCTACCGGATCGGGCTCGAGGCCCGGGACACCACGACCGGCGAGGTCATCGCCCGGGCGGACGTGATGCACGTGAACAACAAGCCCGGCGGCATCGTCGTCGGCGCCTCGGTCGGCCCGTGGACCAAGCTCGGCGAGACGGGTCGGTTCCGCTACTCGAGCTGCTACCAGGTCAACGGGGACAGCGGCGCGCACATCCACCTCGAAGTGATCAACCAGCACCGCTACTCCTGCTACGTGAAGCGCGCCGCCGGGACGACGCTGACCGACGAGACCGTGGTCGGCCGGGTCGGCACCCACTACTCCGGCCAACGCTCGGCCTGCTGACGGCGGACCCGGGCGGCCGGACCGCGATGCCGCGCGACGGTGCCGGCCGTCCGGGTCAGGGACGGGTGACCCCCGGACGACGGCTCAGCCGTCCTGCGGGATCGGCCGTCGTCGGCGTCGTGGCGTGTCGACCGTGCCGGAGATGCCGAGCCGGCGTTCGACGATCCGCCGGCGGACCGCCCCGGCCGACCGTTGCACCTCGTCGGCGAGGACCGTGTGCCGGTAGCGGCTGTAACGGTAGCGGACGGTCAGCAGCCCGCCGGCGAGGCACACGATCACCAGCACCGCCACGGCCAGCATGATCCATGCGCCCCGTCGCCGGTCCCACAGTGACGGGGCCACCGCGGTCACCGTGGCGGCCAGGGTCGCCATCGCCCAGCCGAACACGAGGACGGCGGTCACCCGGTGCGCCCCCAGCCAGCGGCGCGGGCCACGGTCGCGGCGCTCCCGCAGGGCCGGCAGGACCTGGTCCAGCAGGAGCGCCAGGGCGCGTTCGAGCGCGGGCGACTCCGCCTGTTCCGCGTCGGCGCCCTGGTGGACGACGCGGCGGAGGGTGCTGCGGATCTTGACCGGGTCGTCCACCGGGACCTGGTCGGGTGGCCACTGCTCGTCGAACCGGCGCTGCCGGACGCTGCGGATCGCGGCCCAGGTGACCATGCCGGCCGGGATCGGCATGCCGAGCAGCCAGCCCAGGTATCCCGGCCAGCCGACCTCCTGGGTGGCGGTGTTGATGCCGTAGCCGCCCACCGCGGCGATGAGAACGGCCGCGACCGGCTGCTGGACGCTCCTGACGTACTCATGCTCGCGCATCCCCTGGACCAGCGCGCTGGCCTGCTCGAGCCGCTGCCGGAACAGGTAGGCCAGCAGGTTGCTGACGAAGACCGCGGCCATCAGCAGGACCGACCACACGGCGATGCTGAACAGCACCGGCGGCTCGTCGGCGGGTAGGGAGGCGACCAGCGCGGACAGGATCACGTGTGCCGATGTTAGGTGACCGGACAAACCGCCGACGCCCGCCGCCGGCCCGGAACGGTCGACCTGCCGGCCACCCGCCGGTCGGGCGAGTGGGTGGGAGCTTTGTCCTAGGATGGTTTAGGGGGTGTGCGCGACCGCGCCCGCCCGCTACGACCCGCCGCCCAGGGAGGACGGCCGGATCACCGCGACCGGCTGCCCGGCTAGGATCGCCGGTGGCCGACCGGACCGTCGGGTCCGTGTCCGGGCTGGAGGATGTCGATGTCGTCGGTCCTGCTGAGGGAGCGGTTGGCGCGGGCCGGGATCCGGGACGTGGTGGCCGTGACGCCGGTCGACGGTGGGCTCGCCGCGTTCGCCGGGGTGGCCGACCGTGTGGATGCGCCGCCGGTGTTCGTCAAGACGCTCGTCGGAGCGGGTGACGGTGGCGACGACGTCTTCGTCACCGAGGCCGAGGGGTTGGCGGCCCTGCGGGACCTGGGCGGAATGGTGACCCCCGAGGTGATCGTGGCGAACCACGAGGTGCTGGTGTTGTCGCTGCTGCGGCCGCGGCCACCCGACGAGGCCTTCTGGGAGCGGTTCGCCCACCGGCTCGCGCACCTGCACACGAGCACCGGCTGGCACCGGTTCGGCTGGCACCGCGACAACTGGTTGGGGCGGCGCCGGCAGGTCAACACCTGGGCCGACGACGGCTTCGCCTTCTTCGCCGAGCACCGGTTGCTCCGCTGGCTGTCCGAGCCCCGCGTCGAGGCGGCGCTCACCCGCGCCGACCGGATCGCGCTGGAGCGGTTGTGCGCCCGGCTGCCCGAACTGTTGCCGCAGCGACCGGCCTGTCTGACCCATGGCGACCTGTGGGCGCAGAACGTGCTGGCCACCCGGGATGGTCAGCCGGCGCTGATCGACCCGGCGGTGTCGTACCTGTGGGCCGAGGTCGACCTGGCGCACCTGTGGACCACCGCGCCGCCGACGGAGTCCCGCCGCTTCTTCGCGGTCTATGCCGAGTTGACCGGTCTCGATGACGGGTGGCCGGCCCGCATGCCGATCGTCCAACTGCGACAGCACCTGGCGGTGGCGGCCCAGTTCGACGACGACTGGGGTGCCGCCGAGACCATCCGGGCCACGCTGACGCCGTTCCGGGTGCGCGGCTGACCGGGCGGTCGGCTGATCGGGCGGTCGACGGGACGACCGGGTGGTCGGCGGGGCGCGGGCCGTCCCGGCGTGACCGGAGGTGGGGGACGGTGTTCGGCACGTCACCAGGCGGGCGCGCGGGGCGGGGCATCGGTGGGTCCGATTGACGACAACGGTCTGGCCGGCCGCGTCGGTGTCGGCGCGCCGGTCGCCCGTCGCTGTCGCCGACCCGGGTCACGGCGGTCCGCCGACAACGGAGGCTATCCCTGTGGGAATTGCGTATATCAGGATTGCCGTCGATGGGCTCCGACCAGCGATGGGAACTCGGCATCGTCCATCATGGATGCCTTCGGCTCGGCCGGCACCGTCCCACCGGTAGCCCCTGGAACTGCCCTCACCTGGAGACGCACCCATAGGCGTGGTCATCGGCGCATGCGCCCCGCTGTCGGATTGCGGACGGGGATCGCCGGCTGTTCCCCGGCTTAGCATCTGGCGCAATATTCATCGACGGATGCCCACGGCCCGGACCCCGGGTCCGGGCACGTGGAAGGGGAACCTTGATGGGCAAACGATCGCTGCGGCAGCGGATGGCCGGGACGATGGTGGTGGTCACCCTGGTGGCCGGTGGGGTGGGCACGACGGCCGGCGCAGCCCAGGCCGTACCCGTTCCCGCAGCCAAGACCGTGGTGAACGCGGCACCGCTCACCGCCGCCACGGCGGGTGGTTGGGGACTCCAGGGCGTGTTCCCCGACCCGGTCACCTGCCACATCGCCGGAATCGCCTCCGGCCGGGAGTACGTCTGCGTCTGGTACGTCCTCGCCTGGGCACTCAACGTCTGGCAGGACTAGGCCTGGTGCTGAGGTCGTCGCCCGGGGGTTAGCTGGGATGTGACGATCTCCGCGGATCGGAGGCGGGGTCTCCGGTGCCTGGTTCGGCGACCGGGCGGAACCAGAGACCGGGGATCCCGTGGACACCCTGGCGGTGTCGAGGCGGTTGGAGCTGACCGACGGGCGACGTCGCAGCCGTTGCCGCCGCCCCCGGGGCGGCCGGGGTCGACCGTCGTCATGGAGCGGGCGGACGTCGATCGACGGGATCCGGTGCCGGCCGGCAGGTCGTCGGTGTTCAGTAGCCGACGAGTCGGGGCGTCAGTGCGATCGCGACGAAGCGGATCGTGCGGCCCAGCGGGCACGTCGCCGCGAACGCGACCGGGCGCAGGGGCGTGCGCGCCAGGTAGACGCTGGCGGCCAGCAGGGGTGGGAATCCGGTGACCGCGCTGACCAGCAGCACACCGGTCGTCTGGTGGGGAGTTCCAGCACCGCCACGAGTCGTGCGCCGGCCGCCTTCGGGCGCGCGAGGGCCGCCCCCCACCGGCCCGCTGGTGTCGGCCCGGTCGGAGTGTGCCTGGTGAGCCGGCGTCGCAGCCAGGGTGAGCGGAACGCGCCGCGGGTGCCGAGGAAGATCAGGGTCTTGCCGGCGGTCTGACCGGCGGCGGCGGTCGGCGCGACGATAGCCAGGAGCACCACCCGTGCGTACGGCGGTGATGGTGTTGGGGACGTTGAGGAGCGTGATCGGCGGGGAGAGCCCGAGCGCGGTCATTCGGCCGAGGCGGCGTCCATCTAACTGGTTCCCTTCTTCGGTGGGGCGTCGCCGTCTCCGGCGGGGCTCAGGGTCGCGGCGGCAGCCGCCACCACGTCGGGCGTGAGCTGTAGCGAGAACGGTGCGACCTCGTAGTACTTGAGCGCCTTGCCGTCTGCGGACAACTCCAGCTGGGCGGTGACCAGGCCGGCGCGTTCCAACTTCTTGAGGTGCACCTGCAACAGCGCACGGCTGATGCCCAGGTCGCGGGCGAGCTGTGAGACGTAGGCGCGTCCGCCGGTCAACGCGGCGAGCACGCGGAGTCGGTGCGGGCTGGCCAACGTGGCGAGAACCTCGACCAGCCGGTCGCCGCTCATCCCGTCCATAGCTCACCTTGGCTCATGCCAACTATTATTTGCATGAGCCAAGGTGGCTGTCAACTTCGGGTGGCGCCGGTGGGTACGGGTGGCTGCGGACCGGTCGGCCGTCTGCCACGCTGGGGCGTGCTCATCTACAAGATCCTCCTGCCCGCCGAGTGGGCCGAGTTCGAGGCCGCCGGCCGCTTCGACGGCTCGCCCTTCGACCACAGCAGTGGTTTCGTCCACTGCTCCTCCCGCGAGCAGGTCGGTGCGACCGCCCTGCGGTACTTCGCTCAGGAGCCGGCGCTCGTGGTCGCCGCCCTCGACCCCCGGCTTCTCGGCGCGGCGGTGCGCTGGGAGGACGCCACCGACGGCGGTTCCTTCCCGCACGTCTACGCGGCGCTGCCGCTCGACGCTGTCGTCGCGGTGCACCGGGTCTCCGGGGCGTCGTCGGTGGACGACACGCTACCGCAGGGCTGAGCCGGCACCGTCGGCCGACGGGAGCAGGGTTCATGGCGCGGGTACGGTGTCTCGACCACGTCGGCGTCACGGTGGCGGACCCGCCCCGGGTCGGTCAGCCGGCCGCTGCCAGCGCGGCGGCCAGGTGCGCGCGGGTCTCCTCGTCGAAGGCGACGAGCCGTACCCGGTGGACGTTCGTCGGGGTCGACCTGATCGTCGCGACGGCGATCACGGCGGCCTGCCCGGGCGGGTAGCCGTACACGCCGGTGGCGATGGCGGGGAAGGCGACGGTGCGGGCGCCGAGGGTGTCGGCGACCTCCAGGCTGCGGCGGTAGCAGGACGCGAGCACCTCGGCCTCACCGTGGCCGCCGCCCTCCCAGACCGGTCCGACGGTGTGGATGACGTGCCGCACGGGCGGGTCGAGGTCGAACGCCGGGGTCGGCATCGCGTCGCCCGGCGCACAGGGACCGATCGCACCGCCGGCCCGGGCCAACCGTGGCCCGGCCGCGCGGTGGATCGCACCGTCGACACCGCCGCCGCCGAGCAGGGACTCGTTCGCGGCGTTGACGATGGCGTCCACGTTCTCCCGGGTGATGTCACCCGTGACGACCTCGATCGCTGGCACGCCCAGCATCCTGACACACCGGGCGGGGCCGTGCCGGGCGTGGGAACCGACCGGCCGGACGTGCGCGCGGACCCTAGGGTGGCGGTGCCGACCGCCGATCGAGGGAGAGACCGTTGTCGCCGTCGCACCGACCCGCCCGTGGGCGTACCGTCGCCGTCGCCCTGAGTCTGCTGCTCGGGCTGTGCGGCTGCGCCGTGCCCCGCGCGGAACGGACGGAGCGACCGCCGCCCGCGCCGGTCGAGCCGACCCAGGAGAGCCTGCGCGACGGCACCGCACCGGCCAGCCCGCAAGGCCCGCGCCCGGCCTGGTCGACGCCGGTCGGCCGGCTCGACCAGGAGGTGGGCGAGTCCGGTCCGCTCATCATCCTCCCCGACCAGCGGGAACTGCGGGCGGTGGACCGCGCCACGGGGCAGGACCGGTGGCGTCACCCGTTCACCACGGGCTACCGGTACGTGATCGCCGGTGGGTCGATCGTGGCGGGCGGCGAGGACGGCGTCGTGGAGGTGCTCGACACCACCACCGGGGCCACCCGGTGGCGGGCGGCCGGCAGTCAGGACGTCGTCGTCGACCGGCAGGGCGTCTACGCCAGGGAGTGCACGGGGGACGGCGACGCGGCGACCTGCGCGATCGTCGGGCGGGACGTGCAGAGCGGTCGCCGCCTGTGGAAGATCCCCACCGACCGGTTCGCCCGGGTGAGCGACGTGAGTCTCGGTGCGCGCAGGCCGTATGCGGCGGCCCCCGGCCGGTACGTCGTGGTGCGGCTCAGTGCGGCCGGCCGACCGGCCACCTACGCCCCGGTCGCCCCGACCACCGGGCGGACCGGCGCCGGTCGGTTGCCGAACCGGGCCTGGTACGGCTTCCTCGCCGGTGACCTGCTGGTGAGCACCGACAACGATCCGCCGGAGGGGGACCGGCGCTGCACGGTGAGCGTGACCAGCGTCCACGCGGCCACCGGCGGCAGGGGCTGGTCCGGCGCGGTCTACAGCGGGCGTCGGGAGAACGGCGAGTGCGCCAAGCGGTTGGCCGACCAGCGCAGCGGGCAGACCCTGATCGGCAGCGGCACCCGGCTCGTCGCGGTCACCGCCGACGAGCGACCGCAGCTGGTCGACCTGCGTACCGGCGGGACGGTCTGGCGGGGGTCCGCCGCGGGCGTGCCGGTCGACGGGGACGACCGGTCGGTGCTGGTGCGCGGCACGGCCGACGCGGGGGAGCTGGCACTGCTCGACCTGGCCACCGGCGTACCCCGGTGGACCGCGCCGGATCCGGGGCTGGCCGGGACGTCGGCGAGCTGGCGGTCGACGGTGACCGAGGGCCTGGTGGCGGTCAGCGGGGCCGAGGACGACCGGCCGCAGGTGCTCGTCTACGACGTGCCCACCGGCCGGCAGCTCGGCCGATACCCGGGTTGGCTCGCCGGAGCCGGGCGGGACTGGGTGGCGGTCAGCCGGTCCGGTGCCGGCGGCCTCGCGGTGGAGCTGCACACCTTCTGAGCGGTCCGCCCGCGTCGAGCTGAGCGGTCCGCCCGCGTCGAGCTCAGTGGTCCGCCCGCGTCGAGGTCGGACGGCGACGTGCCCCGGCGGATTCCGCCGGGGCAGCTGTCACCACACCGCGGGGTCGCGGCCCGCGCGGTCGGGGGACCGTCAGTCGTCGTCCCCGTCGTCGGAGTCGTCCCGGTCGTCATCCTGGTCGTCGTCGCGGTCGTCGGCGTCGTCGTCCCGGCCGGACCTGTCGTCGGCGTCCGCCTTCTCCTGCTCGGACTTGACCACCGCGCCACTGTCCCGGTCGACGTCGACCTCGTGCTCGGTGTCCCCGTCGACGATCTCCACGCTCCAGACCGGGCGGCCCGCCTCCCGCTCCCGCTCGATCTCGGTGATCTGGCCGCCACCGACCTTGGCCAGGGCGATCTCACCGGCCCGCTGCTGGCTGACGGCGTCGGCGGTGGCCGGGGCGGTGCTACCACCAGGGGTCGGCGCACCGGTCGGGGCACTGGACGACGGGGTGGCGGTGCCGGGGTCGACCGGCGTGGGCGCGGTCGTCCCGGCGACCGGGGTGGGGGCCGGTGCCCGTTCCGCGGCGGACACGCCGAGCGCCGTGCCGGTGACGGCGAGGACGGCGGCACCGCCGGCAGCCGCCAGCAGCAGGGATGTGCGCTTCATGATGCGTACCTCCGGAGTTCTCGGTTGTTGTCCCGAGAGTGCCCCGGTGGGGGATAGCGGCGCGCTGTGCGGACGCTAAGGCCCGGTTAAGGTCGACCGGGCGGCCCGAGCCGGAGGGTCACCACCGCGCCGCCCTCGACGTCGGCGCCCAGGTCGAGCCGGCCGCCGCTGGCCTGCGCGGCGCGGCGGGCGATGTCCAGACCGAGCCCGGTCGAACCGGCCCGGCTGGCCCCCCGTTCGATCAGACCGGCCGGTATCCCCGGCCCCGCGTCGTGGACGGTCACCGCGACCCCGGCCGCCTCCCGGGTCAGCCGGACGGTGAACGGGGTGCCCTCCGGGGTGTGTGCGAAGACGTTGCCCAGCAGGGCGTCCACCGCCGCGGCCAGTTCGTCGGCGGGCACCCCGACCGGCAGCGGCCCGGTGGCCAGGTCGAGGGTGACCGTGCGGCCGGTGTCCTCGGCGAGCACCGACCAGAAGGCGACCCGTTCGCCCACGATCGCGGCGGCGTCGGCGGTGGCCCCACCGGGGTCGGCGTCGGGCGGGTCACTGCGCCAGCGCGCCTGCCGGATCAGGCCGGTGACCGCCCGTTCCAGCGCGTCCACGGCCGACGCCACCCGGGTCGCGTCGGCCGGATCGGGCAGCGACTCCGCCTCCAGCCGTAACGCGGTCAGCGGCGTACGCAGCCGGTGGGACAGGTCCGCCACCTGTTCGCGTTCCTCGCGCAGCAGCACCTGGATCCGGGCGGCCAGGTGGTTGAGCGCGGCGGCGACCTCGCGGAGTTCGGGTGGGCCGGCCGGCTCGGCGCGGGCGGTCAGCTCGGCGTTGGCCAGCCGGTGCGAGACCGAGGAGAGTTCGGTGATCGGCCGGACCAGGGTGCGGGCCAGCCGGTCGGCGACGGCGAGGCTGAGCAGCACGAGCACGAGGCCGAGCGCGGCCAGCACCAGCCAGGAGCGGGTCACCCCGGCGGTGATGTCGGCCCGGGGGACCACGGTGCGGATCACGCCGGTGCCGTCGGGCCGGCCCTGCACGGCGATCACGATCTCCCGACCGCCGTCCAGCTCCGCGGTGAGGCTCTGGCCCCGGGCGGCGAGGGCCACCGCGGCGGTACGCGGCTCCTGCGCGCCGAGCACCGTGCCGTCGGGCAGGAAGACGCTGACCGGCCGGCCCGACTCGGCGGCGAGCTGCTCCACAGTCAGCCGGATCGTCGTGGTGTCGGCGGTGCCCACCACCGGCACCAGGCCCTGCACGTCGGCGGTCGCCCGGACGGTGGCCCGGTCCTCGGCGACCGTCCGCACCAGCAGGGCCAGCGGCACCAGGAAGGCGACCAGGGTCAGGCAGGTGGTCGCCACGACCAGCAGCGCCAACCGCCGTCTCATCCGTCGTCCCCGATCAGGAGCAGGGTGCTTGCCCAGCTGGCAGGTTAACCGGTCGGACCGGCCGCCGGGCCACCGCGCGACCCCGCCCGTCGTCCGCTGCCGGATCCGACGGCAGGTCGGGCATAGTCAGAGCATGGGACGCCGTACGCTCCTCGTCACCGCCGGCTGGCTGGCCGCCGCCGTGCTCGCCACCCTGATCGGGGTGGCCGCGATCGGGCTGGTCGGGGAGAGCATCACCGGCACGCCCGGCGGGGTCCGCAGCCAGGCCGAGGTCGAGCGGGCGCTGGCGGCCCCCGAGCCGACGTCGGCGACGGCGGCACCGGCCGGCCCGGGGCTCTCCGCATCCTCGTCCCCGCCGGCCGTCCCCTCCGCGTCGCCGGGCCTGCGCCGCAGCTTCTCCACCGTCGGCGGTACGGCGGTGGCCGAGTGCGTGGGGGCCGACGTCCGGCTGGTCTCCTGGGCGCCGGCGCAGGACTACCGGGTGAAGGATGTGGACCGGGGGCCGGACGACGACGCGGAGGTGACCTTCGCCGGCCCGGCGGGGGAGTTCGAGGTGAAGGTCGGCTGCATCGGCGGCGAGCCGGTGGCCCGCCCCGGTGACGGCGACTGAGCCCCGCCGGCCGGACGCTGCCGCCGGCCGGACGCTGCCGCCGGCCGGACGCTGCCGCCGGTCGGCGGCGGTGACAACGGTGGCGTGGGCTGTGCGGCGGATCAGCCGTCGGCCCCGGTGGCGGGGGCGTCGGCCACCGGCGGGAAGGTGACCTGGACCCGCAGCCCGTCCCGGCCGGTGGAGGAGGCGGCGATGACGCCCTCGTGCGCCCGGGTGATCGACCGGGCGATGGCCAGTCCGAGGCCCGCGCCGCCGCTGTGGTCGATGCGCCTGCCGGACCGGCGGCGGAACGGCTCGAACAGGGCGGCGACCTCGTCCGGGGGGATGTCGTCGCCGGTGTTCCCGACGACCAGCGCCGGATTCGCACCGACCCGCACCTCCAGGGTGCCCCCGGGGCGGTTGTACTTCAGACCGTTCTGCACCAGGTTGACCACCAGCCGTTCCAGCAGCACCTGCTCCCCGGCGACCAGCCGGGGCGCCAGCCGGCTGACGACCGTGACGCCGGCCTCCTCGGCCCGGGCGCGGTGGGCGTCGAGCACCGTCTCGACGATCCGGTCGAGCCGCAGTGGGGTACGGGTGAGCAGGCCACGGTCGCTCTCGCTGAGCACCAGCAGCCCCTCGATCAGGCGCTCGTTGCGCTCGTTGGTCTCCAGCAGCTGGGCGGCGAGCAGCGCGAGCTGGGCGTCGTCGAGGGTCCGGGCCAGGCCCACCTCGATCAGGGTGCGTTGGACGGCGAGCGGGGTGCGCAGCTCGTGGGAGGCGTCCGCAGCGAACCGACGCTGGGCCTCGTAGCCCACCGCTATCCGGTCCATCATCTCGTCGATGGTGCGGCCCAGGACGGCCAGTTCGTCGCGGCCGGGGCCGGGCCTGAGCCGGTGGCCGAGGTTCTGCGGCCCGACGTTGGCGATCACCGGGACGAGGTCCCGCAGCGGACGCAGGCACCAGCGGACGGCCGGGTAGCCGACGGCCAGCAGCGCCAGCAGCACGACCGTCACGGCGACGGCCAGCGGGATGCGCGGCCGCCGGAACACCTGGACGCAGACGAAGGAGGAGTCCTCGCCCGGCGCCCGCAACTCGGGCGTGGCGCACCAGGACGGGCCGAACTCCCGCCACAGCGCGAGCAGCAGCTCGGCGGCCGTCGTCACGAACGGGGACACGAGCAGGAGCGCCCCGAGCACCAGGAGCATCCGCCGGGCCGGTGAGGGGAGGCTCATGCCCCGAGCCGGTAGCCGACGCGGGGCAGGGTGTGGATCACCGGCGGGTCGCCGAGCTTACGGCGCAGGGTCATCACGGTGGTCCGTACCGTGTTGGTGAACGGGTCGGTGTGTTCGTCCCAGGCCTGCTCCAGGAGGTCCTCGGCGCTCACCACCCGGCCCCCGGCGCGCATCAGCACGTGCAGCACGGCGTACTCCTTCGGTGACAACGACAGGGCCAGCCCGTCGCGGGAGGCCGTGTGCCGGGTGACGTCCAGCACGATGCCGTCCTGCTCCAGCACCGGGGGCAGCGCCGGGGTGGAGCGCCGGGACAGCGCCTGCAACCGGGCGACCAGCTCGGCGAAGGCGAACGGTTTGGTCAGGTAGTCGTCCGCACCCAGGCCGAGACCCTCGACGCGTTGCCGGATGCCGGCCGCGGCGGTCAGCAGCAGCACCCGGGTGCCGGTGTCGGAGTCGGCGATCCACCGGCACACCTCGTCGCCGGTCCGGCCGGGCATGTCCCGGTCGAGGACGGCCACGTCGTAACGGTTGACCGCGAGCCGGTCCAGGGCGCTGTCACCGTCGTAGACCACGTCGACGGCCATGGACAACCGGCGCAGCCCTTGGGCCACCATGTCGGCCAGCACCCGCTCGTCGTCGGCCATCAGCACCCGCACCGCGTCCCCTTTCCGTCGTTTCCCCCCTGCCCGGGACCGCCCGCAAGGCTGGCATCAGTCGGATAAAGAACCGATAAGGGCGCCCCTGACGCTCCGTGGACGACCGGGGCCGCAGCATCGGTGCGTTCCCGTCCTCCGCGCGTACAGGCTGGTGAAACCCGTGCTCCGACTCGCCACACAGTGTGTCATGGTCGCCCTGACGGCCCTGGCGGTTGCCGTCGCCCCCGTCGCGGCCCGGCCGGCCTCGGCGATCGCCCACGGGGAGGACGCGGCCGACGGGGCGTACGGGTTCTCGGCCCGGCTGACCATGACCGGCCTGCCCGTGCCGGGTGGCGGCAGCCGGGACAGTTGGTGCTCGGGCGCGCTGATCGCCCCGCGCTGGGTGATCACCGCCGGCCACTGCTTCCGTACCCCCGACGGCCGGCGGGTCGGCCGGCTGGTGGCCGACCGGACCAGGGTCACGGTCGGCCGCACCGACCTGGGCGGCCGGGCCGGGTACGAGGCCGGGGCCGTCGCGGTCCACCAGGCGGACGCCGTCGACGTGGCCCTGGTCGAACTCGACACCGCGATCACCGACGTGCCGCCGGTGCGGCTCGCCGACGGGCCGCCGGTGGTGGGGGAGGTCCTCCGGCTGACCGGGTACGGCCTGACCACCGCCGACGGGCCCGCGCCGACGGACCGGCTCCAGACCGGCCGGTTCACCGTCGGCCGGGTCGGTGCCGACGTCGTCGAGACGACCGGCTGGCGGCCCCGCGCGGACACCAGCCCGTGCCCGCACGACTCCGGCGGCCCCTACTTCCGGGAGCAGCCGGACGGCACGGCCGTGCTGGTCGCGGTCGTCAGCACCGGCCCGGGATGCCCGCACCC
This sequence comes from Micromonospora rifamycinica, assembly GCF_900090265.1. NCBI lineage: Bacteria > Bacillati > Actinomycetota > Actinomycetes > Micromonosporales > Micromonosporaceae > Micromonospora > Micromonospora rifamycinica. The sequence continues at coordinate 1,713,062 of NZ_LT607752.1, read as the reverse complement.
CGGTCCCGACTTCAGCGCCCGTACCGACGTCCTCGCCGACTGGATCGCCGACACGACCGGTCCGGCCGACGGCCGGATCCGCTGGCTGTCGGCCGGGGTGGGCGCGGGGGTACTGCTGGTGCTGCTGTCGGTGGTCCTGGCGGTACGCCGCCGGCGGGCCGGGCCTTGACAGCGCACCGGCCCGACCAAATAATTCATCCATTGAACAAATAGGGGGCCGACGGACTCCGGCCCATCCGCCGCCCATCCCGCCGATCCCCAGGGAGGACCGGTGCCCCTCGTCGCCGGCGTCGACTCGTCGACCCAGTCGTGCAAGGTCGTGATCCGGGACGCCGAGACCGGGACGCTGGTGCGCGAAGACCGCGCCCCGCACCCCACCGGCACCGCCGTGCCGCCCGCCGCATGGGAGGCCGCCCTGGCCGAGGCGGTGACCCGGGCCGGCGGACTGGACGACGTGGCGGCCCTGTCGGTCGCCGGCCAGCAGCAGGGCATGGTGTGCCTGGACGCCGACGGCACGGTGGTCCGGGACGCCCTGCTGTGGAACGACACCCGCTCGGCCGCCGCCGCCACCGAGCTGATCGCGGATCTCGGCGGCGGTGACACCGGGCGGCGGGCCTGGGCGACGGCGGTCGGTCTGGTGCCGGTGGCCAGCTTCACCGTCAGCAAGCTGCGCTGGCTCGCTCGCGTCGAACCGGACAACGCGCGCCGGACCGCCGCCGTGTGCCTGCCGCACGACTGGCTGACCTGGCGGCTGGCCGGCGCACCGGAGCTCGCCGCGCTGCGCACCGACCGCAGCGAGGCCAGCGGGACCGGCTACTGGTCGGCGGCGGCCGGCACGTACCGCGGGGACCTGGTCGGATTGGCCCTCGGCCGGGAGGACGTGCTGCTGCCGCAGGTGCTCGGGCCGAGCGACCGGGCCGGGCAGTCGCTCACCGGAGCGGCGCTGGGAGCCGGGGCCGGCGACTGCGCGGCGGCGGCCCTCGGCGTCGGCGCGGAACCGGGCGACATGATCGTCTCGATCGGCACCTCCGGGATCGTGTCCACGGTGTCCGACGTGCCGGCCGCCGATCCGAGCGGCATCGTGGCCGGCTTCGCCGACGCGACCGGCCGGTTCCTGCCGCTGGTGTGCACCCTCAACGCCGCCCGGGTGCTGGACGCGACCGCCGCCGTGCTGCGGGTCGACCACGCCGGGCTGTCGGCCCTGGCGCTGTCCGCCCCGCCGGGCGCGGACGGGCTGGTCATGGTGCCCTACCTGGAGGGGGAGCGCACCCCGGACCGTCCGCACGCCACCGGCGCGGTGCACGGCCTGACCGTGCGTACCGCCACCCCCACGCACCTGGCCCGCGCGGCGGTGGAGGGCATGCTGTGCGCGCTCGCGGACGGGCTGGACGCCATGGTCGCGCAGGGCACGACGGTCGACCGGGTGATCCTGGTCGGCGGCGGCGCCCGCTCCGAGGCGGTGCGCCGGATCGCCCCCACCGTCTTCGGCCGCCCCGTGCTCGTCCCCCCGCCGGGGGAGTACGTCGCCGACGGCGCCGCCCGTCAGGCGGCCTGGATGCTGTCGGGCCGGCGGCAACCCCCACCGTGGACGGCCGGCGCGGTGCGGAGGCACGAGGCGGACGCGGTGCCGACGGTCCGCGACCGGTACGCCGCAGCCCGGACGAGCATCCTCGACCGCGCCGGCTGACCCGGGAACACCGGCCCCGCCGCCGGGCCGCGCCCCGGCCCCTGTGTCTCCGCCGGGCCGCGCCCCGGCCCCGGCACCGCAGCCGGGCCGCGCCCGGCCCCGCGTCGCCACCCGACCGAGTAGGGGTACTCAGTACCGCACCGTATCCGGCCTCAGGATCCGGCGCGACGGCCCAGACAGGATGCTTGTCATGGCCGAGCTACCGCACCGCCCCGTCGCCCTGCGTACCGTCGAATCGCCGTTGCCGGCCGTGGTGGCGCACGGCCGGTCGGTCGGGACGGGTGCCCTCGGCCGGACGGTCGCCGCGCTGAGCCGGCTCGTCGGTCGCCACCCGGCCGGCTGGCGCTGGGTGGCCCGGCGGCACCACCCGGCGCTGGACGGGCTGGCCGAAGCGCACGCCCGGGCGGTCTGCGCCCGCGCCGCCCGGCAGGTCCCCGCCTACCGGGACTTCCTGCGCGCCCGCCCGGCCGCCGCCCGCCGCCGGCTCACCGACTTCCCGGAGACCGACAAGCACAGCTACGTGGTGGCCCACGACGCCGCCGCCCGCTGCCGGCACGGACGGTTGCCCACCCGGGGTGTGGTCGTCGACGAGTCGGCCGGCTCGGCCGGGCGGCCGTTCAACTGGCCCCGCAGCGAGCGGGAACTCCGCGCCGTGCACCGGGACATCGCCGGCTACACCGGACTGGTCTTCCCGATGCGCCGGCCGTTCGTCATCAACGCCTACTCGATGGGGGCCTGGGCGACCGGGACGACGACCGGCGCGGCGATGGCCCGGATCGCGGTGGTGAAGAACACCGGCCCCGACCTCGGAAAGATCATCGACACGCTGCGGGAGTTCGGCCCCGACTTCGACTACCTGGTGACCGCCTACCCGCCGTTCCTCAAGCACCTGCGCGACCGGCTCGACGCCGAGGACTTCCCCTGGTCCCGCTACCGGATCTCGGCCAGCTGCGGCGGCGAGGGGATGACCGAGGCGCTGCGCGACTACCTGGAGCAACGCTTCGACCTCGTCCGGTCGGCGTACGGGGCGTCCGACCTGAGCATCGGCATCGGCGCGGAGACCCGGTTCACGGTGTGGCTACGTCGCCGCCTGCAGACCGACCGGGGGCTGCGCGACGCCCTGCTCGGCGCGGACGAGCAACGGTTGCCGATGGTGTTCCAGTACAACCCGTTCGCCACCTTCCTGGAGACCAACGAGCGGCGGGAGCTGCTCTGCACGGTCACCGGCGGTGACGTGCTCCAGCCCCGGCTGCGGTACAACGTCGGGGACGAGGCGCTGCTCGTGTCGTACCGGCGGGTCGTCGAGCTGGTGGAGGCCGACCCGGTACGCCGGGCCGAACTGCGCACCGCGCTCGCCGCCGAGCGGATGACCCTGCCGCTGCTGATGCTCTTCGGCCGCAGCGACTCCACGGTCTCCTACCTCGGCGCGAACCTCTACCCGCAGGACGTCGAGTACGGCCTCTACGCCGGCAACCCGTCGGCCGCCGAGATCAGCCGGTTCTGCCTGGCCCTGGTCGAGGACGCGACGCTGGAGACCCGGCCGGTGATCCACCTCGAACTGCGCCGCCCGCTGACCGCCCCGCAACGCGCCGCCCTCGCCGACGCCTGCCGCCAGGGGGTACGCCGGCACCTGGCCACCGTGTCGCGGGACTTCGCCCAGTCCCTGGTGGAGGACTCCACCGCCGGGGACCTGCGGATCGAGCTGCACGAACCCGGCACCGGCCCGTTCGCCGGCCAACAGAAGATCAAGAACAGCTACCTGGTGAGGTGACCGTGCGTACCCGTGACTTCTCCCGAGCCCCCGCGCAGGCCCGCGCCGGCGCCATGTTCATCGGCGGCACCCGCTACACCAACCCGCTGGTGCTGCTGAGGCTGGCCCCGTCCTGGTTCCGGATGCTGCGCGACATGCGCCGGATGAACGGCTACTGCTGGCACACCGTCTACTGGCAGTTCCCGCTGACCCTCGGCACCATCGCGTTCTTCACCGACCGCGACGCGATGCTGCGCTTCGCCCGCACCCGGCACCACCGCCGGCTGATGCTCTGGCTGACCGACGGCACCCGCAACGCCACCGCCGGCTTCATCCGGCTCTACACCGCCAGCCCCGACGGCTACTCCAACGGCACCTGGCGGGCCGAGGGCACCGAGATGGGGCACATCGACACCTTCACCCCGCTGGGCGCGGAGACGACCGGGCCGGCGGTGCGCCGATGAGCCCCGCCCGGCACCGCTTCGAGCGGGTCACCGACCGCCGCGACCTGCGCCGCTTCCTGGCCTTCGGTGACCGGCTGTACGCCGGCGAACCCCGCCACGTGCCGGTGCCCCGGCAGCAGATCCGCCGCTGGTGGCGTGACGGCGTGCCGCTGTACCTGCTGCGCGACGCCGCCGGCACGGTGGTCGGCCGGACCACCCTGCACACCGACGCCGCCTTCGACGCCAAGCTCGGCCGCCGGTGCCAGCTCTTCGGGCTCACCGAGTTCACCGAGCCGGCCGCGGGACCGCTGTTCGACGCGATCTCCGAACACGCCGGCACCGACCGGGAACTGCTGTTCGGCCCGGTGGCCCTGCTGCCCAACCAGGCCGGCGGGGTGATCACCTCCGGGCACGCCGAGCGGGGCTTCGTCGACAGTGCCTGGAACCCACCGTGGTACGCCACCGCCTACGAGGCGTACGGGTTCGGCCGCCGGTTCGAGTCCGACACCTGGATCTGCCCGGTGCCCGCCCCGGCGGAGCCGGCCCCGCCGGTGCAGGTCGACCGGGACGGCGCGCGGATCGCGCTGCACCACGGCGACGTCCGGCGGCTCGACGAGCAGCTCGACCTGCTGCGCGGGATGCTCAACGCCTCCTTCGCCCAGCTCGGGTACTACACGCCGATCTCCGCCGCGCAGTTGCGGCGACAGACCGACGGGCTGGCGTACCTGCTGGACGAGTCGTTGCTGCTCTACCTGACCCGGGACGACCGCCCGGTGGCCTTCGTGCTCTGCGTACCCGACATCAGCGAGTTCCTGATCGCCGTCCGGGGCGACCTGCACCTGGTCAACCAGGCCCGGCTGCTGGCCGCCCGCCGCCGCTACCGCCGGGAGGCGGTGCTGATCGTCAAGGGGGTGCTCCCGCAGCACCAGGGCCGGGGCTACCAACGGCTGCTCGCCGCGCACCTGCACCGCAACCTGCACACCGCCGGCTACACCACGCTGCGCAGCACGTACGTCGGGCGGGACAACCCCGCCTCGGCCGCCCAGTACCGCCGGCTCGGCGGTCGCCCGCTGCACGGCTACACCTTCTACGCCAAGGAGCGGTAGGTGGACCTCGACGCGTTCCGGGCGCTCGAACCGTGGTGCTGGCGGGCACCGAGCGCCCACAACACCCAGCCCTGGCGGCTGCGCTACGACGCCGACGCGATCCGGATCGGCTGGGATCCCGCCCACACCCTGCCCGCCGCCGACCCCACCGGCCGGGACCTGCGGCTGTCCCTCGGCGCGTTCGTCGAGACCTGCCTGGTCGTCGCGGCCGATGCCGGCCTGCGGCTGGAGTACGCGGCCGACCACGACGAACGGCACCGCCGGGTGGGGTGGCTGCGGCCCGCCGCCGACCGCTACCCGACCCCCTTCCGCACCACTGACGTGTGGGAACGCCGGACCCACCGGGGCGGTCTCGCCGGGGGCGTGGAGCGGGACACCCTCGCCGCGGTGGACGCGGTGGCCCGGCAGGCCGGCGGAGCCGTCCGGACCGTGCCGCCCGCCGGTCGGCTCGGCGCCCTGCTGCGCGCCGCCGACCGGCGGCTCTACGCGGACCCGACGGTCGTCGCCGAGCTGCGCCGCTGGCTGCGGCTGGACCCCGCACACCCGGACTACCACGCCGACGGGCTCACCGACCGGTGCCTGGGGCTGTCGCGGCCCGCCGCCACCGGGCTGCGGGTGGCGCTGGCCGGGTACCCGGTGCTGCGTCCGCTGGGACTGCCGCGGCTGCTCGCCGTCGCCGCCGGCGACCCGCTCGCCCACGGCGGCGCCGTCCTGGTCCTGCTCGCCCCGGAACACCTCGACCGGCCCGGCGAGGTGGAGTTCGGCCGGGTGCTGCTGCGCAACTGGCTGCTCCTGCACACGGCGGGGCTGGCCGCCCATCCACTCAGCCAGCTCATCGACGTCCCCGCCACCCGGACCGCACTCGGCGCGTTGCTCGACGTCGCGCCGCACCGGCTGCTGCACGTCATCCGGGTGGGCCGGCCCCTGTTCCCCGCGCCCCGGTCGGCCCGCCGGACCACCGACCGCGCGGGACCGGCCCCGGTGCCCTGACGACGCCCACCGGCGCGGGCCGGCCCGGTCCGGTGGGCAGGTGGCCGTGGCCGCCGGGTATCGACCGGTCCCGATGGGAGCGGCTAGGCTGCGGGCAGGCTCCAGCCAGGCAGGGGGACAGCGTGTCACGCCGTACCGGTAGGCCGTCTTACCAGCTGTCCACGCCCGACTCGGGTCGGCGTCAGCGGCTCGCCGTCATGGTGGCGGTCGGGCTCGTCATCGCTGTGCTGGGCGGTGCCGTGGGGTACGCGGCCGGTCGCCCGGACGAGGTCGAGTCGACCGTCGCCGACATCCGGCGGGCCGAGGCAGAGCGGGACAGTGCGCAGATCGTCGAGCTGACCGCGACCGCCCGCCGCCTCCGGGAGGAGATCTCGCCCGTCCTCGGCGCGCTGCGGGCGGACCCGCCCGCCGACCGGCGACCCGGCCCGGAGCAGGCCCGCCGGTGGCGCGAGACCCTGCGACGGGCGGTGGAGGTGTTCGCCGACCCGCCGTCGGGCGCGACCGCCACCAACGTGGCGCGCGGCGGGCTGCGCAGCGCCGTGGAGCAGACGTCCCTCGCCGTCGAGTCGTACCTGCTGGCGGTCACCGGGCCGCCCGGCCAGCGCGCCGCACTGACGGAGCTGGCGAAACGGCAGGCCGACCAGGCCGCCGCCGCCTGGTCCGTCGCCGCGACCCAGCTCGATCAGGTCAACGTCGACGGTGGTCAGGGCCATCAGCACGTCTACCTGGAGGGGGACCACCACGACGGGGCCGAGGAGGGCTCCGGCGGATGACCGGCCTGCCGGCCGACCGGCGGTAAGCGCAGCGGAGGCCGGGTCGTGTGCCGGGTTCACCGCCGGGGCGGGACCGTCCCGGTGCGCCCGTCGCCGGCACGACGTCGCGCGGCCGGGAGCCCATGGCCATGGCGGTGCCGCGCGAGGTGTCCGGGCTCGACGTCCACATCGGTCACCACCACAGTGCAGGTTATTGACCTCGACATTGCCGAGAGTAGGCAGATATTCGCTCATCGTGAACATTCCTCGGGGGCGGGGTGGCGGCGGTGGCACCTCAGCCGGTAAGACAGGTGATTCATGCCTGTTCATGTCTTGAGGGGGGCGCGTGCCGTCTAAGCCCCGTCCGCTGCCGGTCGAGCGCCCCGACGACCCCGTGCCCGCCAGGCTCCGGTCCGTCCCGGCCCGGCCCGGACGGTCGCCGTCACCGGCCCGTCGCGGTACCGACCGGCAGGTACCCGGCTCCGCGGCGGCCGGTGGAGACCCCACCACCGCCGCGCCCTGGCCCTGTCGCCGTGAACTGCCCACCTCCGTGGTGATCCGCGAGGGTCCGACCGTCGTCCGCTGAGGATGGTGACGGCGATTCCTATCGACCTATGTCGGTCCGCCCGGGCGCCAGGTTGTTGGTGAGCACGGTGCGGACGGCGTGTTCCACGGGGGAGTATGCGTTGGCGTGCTCAGTAGAGCCGACATGAGCCGGCAGACCAAGCCGGGTGACAAGGCCTATCGCACCGGACTACGCGGCCGGCTCACCGCGCTGGGGGTGGCCGACGAGCACGTCCCCGCCTGGGTGGCCCGCGATCTGATCCAGGAGTGCCGGCTACGCCCGAGGACGGCGTGGCGGCTGGCGTCGGAGCTGTCGCTGGAGATGGCGGCGCACCGGTACAACGTGGTGCACGGGGATCCGCGCGCCGGCATGCGCGGATCCCGGATCTGGGAGTACGAGAAGTGGCCGGACCGCGGCGTGCGGCCAACCCTGCCCACCCTGCGCATCCTGGCTCAGGTCTACGGCACGGAGTGCGGCTCCCTGATTGACCTGCGGGACCTGGAGAGCCTGCGGCCCAAGGAACTGGCCGAGTACCGGTCGGTGTTTCACGAGACCGCGACCGTGTCGCAGCCCGCAGCCGTGGCACGCCGGTCGTGGGGATCCCCGGCGACGGACCCGCATCCCGACGGGGAAGTGCTGGCCGAGGCGGTGAACCTCACCAAGACGAACGTCGACGACGTGCAGATCGAGGACCTGTGGTCCGAGATGAACAGTCTCGGCGATGCCTATCCACGGATGTCACCGGCGTCCGTGCTCCGCCAACTGTCCGTGATGCGCGCTCGTCTCTCGACCCTGATCGAGGGACGACAGCGGCCCAAACAGACCAGGGACCTCTACCTGCTGAGTGCGAAGTGCTGCGCGATGATGGCCTGGACCGCAGCGGATCTCGGTCGGTACGACCTCGCGCAGGAACTCAACTCTGCCGCGTGGCTCTACGGCTCGTATGCCGACGACCAGCTCGCCCGACGGCAGGTCCGGAGTTCGCAGGCGCGGGTGGCGTACTGGGCGGGCAACGGCGTCGAGTCGGCCCGACTGGCCGCCGACGGCCTGCGGTATCGGGTGAACAGGTCGGTCACCGATCTGCCGCTCATCCTGGCGGAGGCCCGGGGCTGGGCCGGCGTACAGGCCGAACGACAGGTGCTCGATGCCATCGGCCGCTGGTCGCGGATCGAGGACACCGATCTCACGGTCGCCGACGAGGACCGGTTCTTCAACATCAGCAAGGATCGGCGGCATTACATGGCCGGGACGTCGCTGTTGTCGGTGGGACGTACCGATCTGGCTCTCGCCGAACTCCGTACGGCTCGTGAGGAGCACCTGACGCTCCCACCCGAACAGCGGTGGGAGGCGATGGAACTGATGATCCAGATCGACACCGGTCGGGCCTATCTACGGCTCGGCGAACTCGACGGGGCCGCCGAGGAACTCGAATCGTTCCTCGAAGCCGACGTGGCTCCGCGCCCGGACATGGTTCGGTCGATGCTGCGTGTGGTCACCACCGAACTCGCCGGCTTCCGTTGGCACGGCTCGGCGATGGCCCAGGCGTTGGTCGAGGCCCTGTTGGACGTGTGCACGTCATTCTGACCTTGGCGTCAGATCCGTACCGGCGACGAAGGGGAGACCATGCTCTACGAATCGGCTGACGCGCCGCTGCCGGGCGACCCGCGCATCGCGCGTGACGTCAAGCACGTCATCCTGGTCGCTACCCGGTTCGCGCAGTTCGCTGACGGCGACCGGGTGCTGACTGTCCCGGACCTGGTCGCGGCACGATCGGCTCGGCGTGCCCCGGCGTCGGGCCGGGAATGGGTGGTCCACCTGGGGCAGGGGGTGGAACAATCCGAACTGCGACCTCTGTTGACACATGGACGCGGCGTGCGTCTCGCCGAGTCGGCCTCGGTCCCGGTACCTCTGGTGGCACCGGCCACGGTGCACAAGCAGCGGTCGGAGAACGTCCTGCTCGCCGGCCTGCGACATCCGACCGGCAACCGCTGCTCGGCCGACCTGCGCATCCACCGGGACAACGAACTGGTCCTGGACCACCACAGCAGGCAGCATGTCCCGGGCATGGTGATCATCGAGGCGGTGCGCCAGATCTGCACCGCCCAGTTCGAGACCGCGTGCCGCACGGACCTGCCGGCCTGCGACTACGCGGGGGTGTGGCACCGGATCGACGTGCGCTTCGACAGTTTTCTGTTCGCCCTGCCCGCCGAGGTGAGTTCCGACATCACCGCCGCCGACCTGAGACGGAAGCACTCGCCCCGCTTCCGGGCGGTCGCGTCCGTACGGCAGAACGGCGGTGTCGTCGCGACGGCCGAGATCGAGTACTCGATGATCGAGCGCCGCCGGATCGATCTGGTGGAGAACCGCCGGTCGAGGCAGGCGGCCGACAGCGTGCTGGCCGCGTCGACCGGCAGGCGGGCATGACACCCGCACGGTGCCACCTCCGCCTTGTCGCGGTCGACTGCGACGGCGTGCTCCTCGACGACACCTACCTGGCCGTCATCGAGCGGTTCGTTCTTCGCCACGGCGGCCGGTACGACGAGCGGGCCGAACGGGACATCGTCGGCCTGCGGGACACTGTCGTCGCCGACCGGGTCGCCAGGCTGTGTGGGCTCGACCAGCCGGTCGAAGCGACGCTGTCCGCGCTCTGGTCGGAACGGCAGCGTTACCTCCAGGAGTATCCGATCCGGATGGCCGATCACGTCGTCGCGTTCCTGACCGGGCTGCGGACGCTCGGCGTGCGGGTGGTCTGCTACGGCGGGCGTACCCGGGAGCACACGTTCGACCGGTACCTGGGGCACCTGGCGGGCCTGTTTGACGCCGAGCATCCGTACGTCAGCGTCAACGAGCACCGGCCGGGCGTCGCGTGGGTCGTGCGCGACGTCGTCGGCTGCGGGTTCGACGAGGCGGTCTTCGTCGACGACGTCAGCCGGGTTGCGTGGGCCGCGCGGAGGCTCGGCTGCGGGTTCATCGGCCTGCCCGGCAGCGCCGCCCACCGCCGGCAGCGGCGGTTCATGGTGGAGGCCGGAGTGCGGCACATCGTGGACTCGCTCGACCAGATCACCCCGGCGCTGCTCGCCCGGATCGACGAGGAACTCGTCGGTTCGTGTCACTGGCGCACGGCGTGAGGTACTTCTGCGTACCGCGGCCGGGTGTCGGGCTGACCCTTCGGGAAGGCGCGGTTCCGGAGCCGGGGGACGGGCAGGTGCTGGTCCGTATGCGTGCCTGGTCCCTCAACTTCCGCGATCTGCTGATCGCCGAGGGTCGGTATCCGAGGCCGGTGAAGCCCGACGTGGTAGCCCTCTCCGACGGAGCCGGTGAGATCGAGCGGCTCGGTCCGGGCGTGACCCGCTGGTCGGCGGGGGACCGGGTGATCGGCACCTACTTCCCGCGCTGGTTATCCGGAACGGGTAAGCCGGAGCGGACCGCGTACGACCTCGGGGGCGCGGTCGACGGGGTGCTGGCCGAGTACGTCGTCTTCGGTGAGGATGCTCTGGTCGCGGTGCCGGCGCAGCTCGACTTCGCGGAGGCCGCGACGTTGCCCAGCGCCGGGGTGACGGCATGGCGGGCGGTGGTCGAGGAGGGTCGGGTGAAACCCGGCGACGACGTGCTTACTATGGGTAGTGGCGGTCTCTCGACGTTCGCCCTGCAGTTCGCGGTGCTGGGCGGTGCCAGGGTGATCGCCACCTCCGGCTCGGACGGCAAACACGAGCGCCTGCGGGCGCTCGGTGCCGCCGACGTGATCAACCACGTCAGGACACCCGGATGGGGAACGGCGGCGGCCGGGCTCACCCCGGGCGGGGTGGACCATGTCGTTGACGTCGGCGGTGCCGGAACTCTGGCCCAGTCGCTCCTGGCCGCCCGCGTCGGTGGGCGCATCAGTATCGCCGGGGTGCTGAAGCACGGTGGCGGGGTCGATCCACTACTGATCCTGGCCAAGCAGCTCACGCTGAGAGGACTCACCAACGCCAGCCGGGAGACGTTCGAGCGGATGAACCGGGCGGTCGAGCAGCACGGTCTGCATCCGGTGATCGACCGGCGGTTCGGCTTCGACGACATCAGCGCGGCGTACGCGTACCTGGCGACCGGGGCGCATGTCGGCAAAGTCGTCATCGTTGCAGACGGAAGAGGGTAGAACCCACCCGCTCCGGTGGGTAAATCATGCCGCCTCACCGGAATTCTCCGCTGGTCGGGGCACTGCACCTCACAGAAATCATGCTGTGTCGGCGGGAATGGTGGAGTGCGTAGCCAACGACCATAGTGGAGAGAGGTTAGAGATACCGGCCACCGTCGCTATTGACCTCGGGGGACTCGGCATGCGTGGTGAGCACATTCGAATTGGTCTTCTCGGTACGCTCGAGGTGTACGACCTCGGTCATCCGGAAAAGGAACGCCTGGTGCACATCAGCGCGGCGAAGCCCCGGCAGGTGCTGGCGACGCTGGCTGCCAACGCCGACACGGTGGTCACCATGGACCAGCTGATCGACGAACTGTGGCCGGATCGGCCACCCAGCACCGTCAAGACAATCGTGCAGACATACGTGTACCAGCTCCGGAGAACATTCGGAGAGGCTTCCCGGTCCACCGCGGGCACGACGATACTGACCACCCGCCCAGGTGGGTACCTATTGAGCGTCCCAAAGGACAACGTCGACATTTTCCGGTTCCAGGACCTGATGGACCGGGGTCTGGCCGCGCTGCGGCTGGGAGAGCACGCGCGGGCCGCCGAACTGCTCCGCGACTCGCTGGCGTTGTGGCGTGGCCCGGTGCTGGCCGATCTGAATGTGGGCACCAACCTCCAAGGCCTGGCGGTCTACCTGGAGGAGCAGCGGCTGGAGGCGGTCTCGGCGCGTATCGAGGCCGACCTGGCCGGCGACCGGCACGGTGAGATCGTCGGCGAACTGCGCCGCCTGGTCTCGGCCCACCAGCTGCACGAGTCGTTCCACATCCGGCTGATGCAGGCCCTGTACCGGTGTGGGCGTCGCGGCGAGGCGCTGACGGTCTACCAGAAGCTCCGTGGGGTTCTCGACCACGAACTGGGGCTGGAACCGTCCTCCGAGGCGCAGCGTCTCCAGCAGGAGATCCTGGCCGGTCAGTGACGCCCAGGCCCGCCTGCGCGACGTGCGGGCGGGCCTGGGGGTGGGTCGGGAGGCGGGCGCGGAGTCGGCGGAGGCCCGGCGAGGGCGGCCGGGCTTTCGCCCTGGATCCGCAGGAGATCCGGGCGTCAGTGGCCCGCCGTCGCGCCGGATCCGCTGTGGTCACCGCCGGCTCACCCCGGGATCGAACTCTCGACCAGGTGTAGCAGCGGCCTGATTTCGGACACCCCGTCGAGGCGTAGCCCCGCCCGGCGGACGAGTTCGGTGACGCCGCTCCTGGTGTGCCGCCTGCCGTTGGTGTTGAGCAGGAACAGCAGGTCGATGCCGGTGGCGTACCTGATCTCCGGGCTGTCGTCGACGAGATTGGTGACGATCAGGACCCGACCACCGGGACGGCCCGCCACGGCGGCGTTGCGCAGCGCCGTGACCGTGCGGTCGTCGTCCCATTCCAGGATGCTCTTGAAGAGGTAGACGTCGGCCTCGACGGGGATCTCCTCCAGGCAGTCGCCGGCCAGCACCCGGGACCGTCCGGCGAGCGCCCCATCGGGCCGCAGCCGGGGGTCCGGTTCGGCGACGGCGGCCGGGAGGTCGACCAGCACCCCGTGCAGGTGCGGATTGCGCTCCAACAGCACCGAGAGGTTGTATCCCCGTCCACCGCCCACGTCGGCGATGGACGCGGCGGCCCGGAGATCGAGTGCGTCGGCGATGGAGGCGGAGGTGATCCGGCTGAGCTCGGTCTGGGAACGGTTGAACACCTCGGTCGACTCGGGCCAGACCTGGTGCAGATGCGAGAAGAAGTCGGCCCCGTACTTCTGTTCGAAGAGGCCGCTGCCGCCGTTGCGGACAGCCTCGTCGAGATGTGGCCAGAGTTCCCACGTCCAGGGCTCGGTGACCCAGAGCACCCAGTGCTTGAGGCTCTGCGGGTGGTCCTCGCGCAGGACCGACGACAGTGGCGTGTGCACGATGCCATGGTCGGTGGCGTCGAAGACCCCGTAGCACCTCAGGTTGCGCAGTAGGCGGTCGAGCACCGCGGTGTCGACCTTGAGGCTGCTCGCCAGGTCGGCCACCGGGACCGGAACGTCCCCGAGTTCGTCCGGCAGGCCGATCCGGAGGGCGGCCCGTAGCGCCGCGGGCGCGGCGGCGGCGAGGGCCAGCTCGCGCAACGCGGTGACCGGTGCATACCGGTCGTCGTGGGTGCGGGCGGTGCCGTGGTCTGCATGGCTCATCTGTCGTCCTGCCTCTGGAGGTCGGTGTCGAGGAGCGGAACCAGGATTAAAGGTATTTTTTTCCCTTAAAAGGGCGCTCAAGCTTGGCCCGAATCACGCTCGGGCCGACGCGGCGGTCGCCCGGTGCCCACGGCACGACGTCCCGGTCCGGGCGCTCCCGATCTGCCGCGCAGGGGCCGCTCGACGGCGGGGCCGAGACCGGACCGAGGAGACCGGGGCTCATCACGGCGTACCCACCGAGGGCCTGGCAGCCCCGCAGGACCGCCCGGCTGACGGCGGTCAGCCCGAGGCGGAGGGAGGAGACGGTCACGGGATCAGCACCGTACGGACGCCACGCTCGTCGGCGTTCCAGACCTCGGCCACCTCGGCGAGGGGAACCCGGTGGAGACCGATGCCGAGAATGCCCCCGGCGAGCAGCGCCAGCACCCCGTCGCGCAGGCGTGCCAGTTCGGCGGGAGGTGGGGCGTTTCCCGTGCCGAAACCGCAGATCTCCACCCCGCTGCTGCGCAACACCTCGGCGGAGAGGGTCACCTGGCCGCCGGCCATCGCACCCACCTGGACCAGCCGGGTGCGCAGCGACCGCAGTTCCATGTCGGCGCGACCGAGCGCGCCGAGGAGGACCTCGGTGGGACGGCCCCAGAGGAAGTCGATCACCACGTCGAAACCGGCGGTGTCCGCCTCGGCCCGGAACGCCGCCCCCAACGCCTCGTCGCGCTGGTCGACCCGGATTGTGGCATCGGCTCCCATGCCGGGCAGCGCGGCCAGGACCCGGGGATTGCGACCGGCACCCACGACGCGGCCCGCACCGAGGTGCCGGGCCAACTGCACCGCGATCTGACCGGCCACGCCGGTCGCTCCCAGGACGAGCACGTGCTCGCCCGGCCGCATCCGGGCTCGCCACTCCAGCGCGGCCCACGTCGAGACCCCGGGGTTCTGGATCGCCGCCGCCGCGTCGTCGTCGACGCCGTCCGGGATAGGGGTGCACAGCTCCGGTCGCGTCAAGGCACGCTCGGCCATGGCACCGTCCGGTGACCGGAAAAGGACCCGGGCGCCGCCGGGGAGTCGTCCGGCAGCGAGGGAACCGCACACCGCCGGTAGCGCGCTGGGAGACGCGAAATGAGTGCCCGCCGCGAGCACCCGGTCGAGGTTGGTCAGCGGGCAGGCTGTCACGTCGACGACCACCTGGCCGTCGCCCGGTGCCGGCTCCGGCACTTCCGCGTAGCGTGGCCGGTCGCCGAGGGTGTGCAGGACCGCGGCTTTCATGGCTACTCCGAGCGTCAGGCGAGGCCGGTCTCGGGACCGTCCTTGAATAGGGACCGGGGGTCCAGCGGGGCACCGTAGGTGTACCGACGCCGGCCACCCCACGGCTCCGCGTGGCTGCGGCCGAGCGCGTCGATCGTGACGTGCCGGCTCACGGGAGGCACGCCCGCGGCACGGTCGGCGAGCCAGTCGGCGACCGCGACGAACACGGCCGGACCGAGTCGGCCGGAGGTGCGGGTGACCGGTGCGTGATGCTCGCCGGTGTAGAAGAACAGCTCCTTCGGGCCGACCACGGTATTGAGGTGGTCGTAGGTGTCCGCCGGATCGCAGAGCGGGTCGTCCTCGCCCATCATCACGAGGTACGGCATGGTGATCCGCTCGCCGAGGCCGGCGACGCTCATCGGCGCGAGCTTCGCCTCGAGTTCGGCCACGCTGGAGGTGCCGGTCATGTACATGAAGCGTTGCCGGAACGTGGGCGAGTGGGTGGTGAGCATGGTGGTGTTGCCCGGCTCGAAACAGGTGAACATCACCGCGCAGGCGGCGAAGCGGGACTCGGCGGCAGCCATCTGGGTGGCCCAGAACGAGCCCTGGCTGACTCCGCACAGCATGATCCTGGCCGGGTCGATCTCGGGGCGGGCCGCGACGAGTTCGAACGCGCCGGTGCCGACCTGTGCGTAGTGGGCTGGGTCGTACCAGATCTCCCGGACCAGCGAGGAGCCCTGGCCGGGGCCGTCGAAGGAGAGCACCGCCATCCCGCGGCGCAGGTAGCGGTCCGCCGAGGCGAAGACGTTCATCTCCTTGAACCCGTCCATGCCGGAGAGCATCACCACGCAGGGCAGCGCCTCCGGCCGGTCGGCGTACCCGGGCGGCAGGTGCAGCCAGCCGGCCAGGGTCCGGTCGCCGTACGGGATCTCGACCGGCTCGACGTGGTGGTCGGCGCTCTCCGTGTAGGCCTGGTAGCAGTCCGACTTCTTCTGTTCCAGGACCACGGTCAACTCGGTGTTGGCGAAGATCGGCCACTGGGCGCCGCCGTAGAGGATCGCGGCGGCGAAGTAGTCGTCACCGGCAGAGACGGCATGCCCGGACTGGCGCTGCCGGTCGCCGCGTCGCTCGAAGTGGTGCGCGAGCCTGACCATTTCGCGGGTGAAGTCGTCGAGCTTGCGGATCGAGTGCCGTAGCCCGAGGAAGGCCCCCCGGTGATCGGCGCTGACCGGAGCCGAGAGGTAGTGCAGGCGGTCCTGGTCCCACTCCGGTCCGAGGAGTTCGATGACCAGGTCGAGCAGCCAGCGTTGGTCGGCGAAGCGGGGGTCTCGCTGGGCGAGGGCGTGCGGGTTGACCGGCATGGGGTGGCTCCCGGAGCTCAGGGTGCGGATGTCGGGATCGGCAGGTCTTCGGTGTTCACCGACACGGCGCGGTAGGGGAACCTCGCCTGCCACCGCCGGACGAACTCGGCCACCTGCGGATGCGTGAGGTACCGCTGCAACGAGTCGAGGTCGGCGTGCTGGATCTGCGCCATCGCCGACGGGACGAACACCGGTTGCACTCCGCTGACCAGCGGGATGCTCGGCTGGTGCCGGTAGGACAGCACCAGCCCGGAGTCGAGCGCCATCTGGGTGCCCTCGCGGAAGAACTCGTCACGGTCGGTCGGTGACATGTCGTCGGGAAAGGCGAAGAGGATGGTGTGCGTCACCATGTCGTTCTGCTCCAGAGGTCCGCGACGAAATCGTGGTAGTGCCCGGACCCGAAGACGATCATCAGGTCGAGCAGCTTTGCCCTGTCTCCGGTCACCGCGAACTGACCGCTGACGAACGCCGTGGCGGCGTGCAGCTCGCCGGCCTGGAAGTCGACGAGGTCCCGGTAGGATGTGGTGATCGCCAGATCCGACTCCGGTGACGTGCCGCGACCGGCCGCGACGATGATGCCCCGCTCCACCACCAGGAAGTAGTCGACCTGGCCCTCGGGTGTGCCGGTCACGTGGAACTGGACCCGGACGTTGACATGCGGGATGGGCGGCTGGTTCGCCGAGGAGAGGCGTTCCATCGCGGCCAGGTAGTCCGAGGAGAGGAACCGGACCGTGGTCGGGGCGGTCATCGCGTCGCCTCCGCTCGCTGGAACCGGATCGGCAGTCCTTCGATCTGCGGGAAGGCCACCCGTGCGCGGGGGCGCAACGGCTCGGTGATCGCGAAACCGGTGAAGCGGTGCAGCAGTGCCGGGAACACCACCTCGGCCTGCAGGTTCGCCAGCCGCCAGCCCAGGCAGAAGTGGGCGCCCAGCCCGTACGCCATCGCGGAGGTCCCCGTCCGGGTGATGTCGAACCGGTCCGGGTCGGGGAAGCGCGCCGGATCCCGGTTCGCGGCCGCGATCAGCACGCTGACCCGCGCACCGGCCGGGATCTCCACCCCGCCGACGGACACCGGTCCGGTCGTCGTCCGGGGGATCATGTGCGCCGAGGGCGCGTGCCGCAGGATCTCCTCACGTGCCTGGTCGAGCAGGCCAGGGTCGTCGCGCAGCAGTGCCGCCTGGTCAGGGTGCTCGATGAACAGGCGCAGGCCGTTGGTCAGGAAGAAGGTGGTGGTCTCGCTCCCGGCTGCGATGATCATGTGGCACATCTGGACGAGCTGGTTGAACGTCAGGCGTGCACCGTCGTCGTCCGTCGCGTCGATCATCGTGGACAGCAGGTCGTTCCCCCGTCGGTGCTGCCGCTGGCGGACCAGCTCGCCGAAGTAGTCGTCGAGAAACACCGCGGCCCGGTCGGCGGTCTGCAGCTCGGAGGCGGTCATGCCCAGCTCGAACACCCGCTGGAAATCCCTGATCTTGTCCCGCAGGAGGGGCGCCTCGTGCTGCGGGACACCGACGAGATGGGCCATCATGCTGAGCGCCAGCGGAAAGAACACGTCGTTGCAGACGTCCCCGCCGCCCGCCTCGGCGAGCGGGGCGATCAGCTCGTCGAAGCGCTGCGTGATGTACGCCCGGTGCCGCTCGACGTGCTGCGGGGTGAACCCGCGGTTCGCGATACGGCGCAGCCGGGTGTGGTCCGGGGGGTTCGCCCAGAGCATGTTCGCGGCCAGCTTGCCGAGGGCCGGATGCTGGTCCCACTCGCCGCTGAAGCGGCCGGCCATCCAGAGATAGATGTCCTTGTTGACGTTCCGGTTGCGCAGGAACTCGTCGACGTCGTCGTAGCGGGTCAGGACCCAGGTGCCGAGGGTGGTGCGGTGCACCGCGGCGGCCTCCCGGAGACGGTGGTACCGCGAGAACGGGTCGGCCAGCCCCTCCGGAGAGAAGAGGATCTCCGCGAACGCCTCGTTCGCGGCGTGTTCCGCCGCCGCGTCGGCAGCGGTGATGGGGGTTGTCATTCATGACTCCTCGCGCCGATGGTTGATTCCCGACGGCAATTCCGCTCCTATGGTGAAACCCGGAGTTAGAGCCGCGCTCAAGCGTTGCTAGCCGATCGATGAAGTGCGCGAATTCGGTGCGGTGTAATGCGGCGCCGGCGTGCTAGCTTCCATGAAAATCGCTTTCCGACCCCGGGAGGATGGCAATGCAGTCCTTACTGTTGCGTAATGGATTGGTCATCGACACCGAGCCCACCCCGACCGCGCACCACAACTGCGACGTCCTGCTGACCGACGGGCGCATCGCCGCCGTCGGTCCGAATCTCGCCACGCCGCCGGGAACGACCGTGCTGGACGCGACCGACCGCATCGTGCTGCCGGGTCTGGTGGACACCCATCGTCATGTCTGGCAGGCCGTGCTCCGCTCGATCGCGGTGGACGTCGACCTGCCGGTGTACTTCACCATGGTGCGTCAGCAGATCGGCCCGCGGTTCCGGCCGGCGGACGTCCGGGCGGCGAACCTGCTCGGCGCGCTGGAGTGCCTGGACGGTGGTGTCACCACGGTGCAGGACTTCGCGTACGCGCGGGCCGACCGGATCACCCCGGACGGCTACGTGGCCGGCGAGTCGGATTTCGACTACGCCGAGGCGGCTTTCGACGGTCTGCGGTCGGCCGGGATCCGCGCGGTCTTCGGTCATCTGCTCACCCCGGAGGACACCGCGGCGGTTCGTCGTACCCAGGCGATGTTCGACGCGGGCAACCCGCGACTCACCCTGGCGGCGGCCTCGCTCGGGCCGTCGAACCAGCAGGTGGACGCGATCCGGGCGGACTGGCGTCTGGCTGAGGAGTTGGGCCTGCCGATCGTGACGCACGTGGCGAGCGGCCCGGTGCACGACCGGCCGATCGAGGTGCTGCGGGACAACGGCCTGCTGCATTCCAGGATCCTCTACGTGCACGGGAACTCCCTGGCCGACGACGAACTGGCGATGATCGGTGATTCCGGGGGCGCGGTGTCGATCACCCCCGCGGTGGAGGCCCGACTGGGCCACGGTGGTCCGTTGATCGGCCGGCTCGCCGCGGCCGGGGTGACCACCGGCCTCGGGGTCGACGTGGTCACCACGGTGGGCGGGGACATGTTCGGCGTGCTACGGGCCGGGCTGCTGACCAGCTATCTGACCCCCGGTCCGCATCTCACCCCGGCGGACCTGTTGCGGATGGCCACCCTGGACGGTGCGGTCGCGCTCGGCCTCGGCGACCAGGTCGGCTCGCTGAGGGTGGGCAAGCAGGCCGACCTCATCCTGTTGCGTGCCGACGACCTGAATCTCGCCTGCGCGCATGACCCCATCGGTGCCGTGGTGAGTTCGGCGCACGCCGGCAACGTCGACACCGTGCTGGTGGCCGGTGAGGTGGTGAAGCGGAACGGTCGCCTGGTCGGACATGAC
This sequence comes from Micromonospora rifamycinica, assembly GCF_900090265.1. Classification (NCBI taxonomy): domain Bacteria; kingdom Bacillati; phylum Actinomycetota; class Actinomycetes; order Micromonosporales; family Micromonosporaceae; genus Micromonospora; species Micromonospora rifamycinica. The sequence goes on along the minus strand of NZ_LT607752.1, from coordinate 1,693,413 downwards.
CTGTCCGAGGTGCGGGCGCGGGGTGCGGAAACCGCCGAGTACGTCACCCGGGAGGCAGTCGTCGCGGCCGGCTGAACTGCCTCCGGCTTGAGTATCGCTCTAATGCGCGGTGCCACCATGGAAATGAATGGAACCGCGAAATTGCCAATAGAGTGAGGTGGTCGTGGAGCGATCAGAGCCATTTGTGTTGCAGCCGGGAGAGGCTCGCCCGAACTCCCGGGGCGGCGAAGGCTACACCACCGCGTTCAAGCTCGTCGGTCGGGACACCGGTGGCGCGTTCAGCCTGCTCGAATGGGCGCTGCAACCGTGCCAGGAGGGTCCCGGGCTGCACCAGCACAATTTCGACGAGGCGTTCTACATCCTGTCCGGACAGGTGCGGTTCAGGATCGGTGAGACGAGTCAGGTGCTCGGCCCTGGGCAGTTGGCCTGGATGCCGCGGAACACTCCGCACTCGTTCTCCAACGCCGGCCCGGAGACCGCCACCGGTCTGACGGTCTCCACTCCCGGCGGCCTGGAGACCGTCTTCGACGCGCTCCGCGCCGGACAGGCCCCGCCGGCGGAGTTCCGGCTGCAACGTCTCGGGCCCGCGGTGAACGCGTCGGAGGCGTGCTGATCCGCACCAGCGGCCCGGGTCGCGCGTAGGGCGGCGTGCCCGCCCTGCGCGCGACCCGGGTCACCGCAGTCGTGCCGACACCGAAGCGAAGGGACCACAGCGCACATGTCCGCAACCGTCACGCTCAACCGGTTCACCGATTTCATGGCCGGCCCCGCGAGGTTCATGACCCTGCTGAGCTGTTTCGAGCTCGGCCTGATCGATGCCCTCCGGCAGCGCGGCAGCCAGACCGCGGTCCAGCTCGGCGACGCCGCCGACGTCCGGCCGGCCGCTGTCGAGCAGCTCCTGCTGCTGCTCGTCAAGGAAGGCTTCGTCGCGCACGACGAGACCACCGGCGAGTACACCCTCGATGCGCTCGCCGAGGTCCCGGAAGCCGACCTCCGGCGGGTGCTCCTGCTGATGGACATGATCAAGGTGACCATGCTGCGTCAGGTCTTCTATCTGACCGACAGCGTGCGTACCGGCACCGTGGTCGGTCTGGAGAAGCTCTACGGGTTCCAGGGCGGCACCCTGTACGACGCCGTCGCCGAGCACCCGGACCTGCGCGCATCCTGGGCGACGCTGATGGACAACGTCACCGCGCACATCGACCCCTGGTTCTTCGACAACATCGACATCCCGCCGGGCGCACGCGTCCTCGACGTCGCCGGCAACACCGGCCTCGGCGCGATCCTGACCCACAAGCTGAAGGGCTCGCCCGGACTGCACGTGACGACCTTCGACCTGCCCGAGAAGGAGGCCGAGGCCCTGGAGAACTTCCGCTCCCACGGCCTGGAGCGGCAGTGCTCGTTCGTCGGCGGCGACGTCTTCACCGGCCTCCCGGCGGGCCACGACGTCGTGCTGATCAAGCACTTCCTGGACATGTGGGACAAGGACGCGGTACGGGCGATCCTGCAGGGGGTGAGCCGGTCGTTGGAGGTCGGCGGGCAGGTGCACATTCTCGTCCCGGTGTACCCGGAGAGTGTCCGCGACTCCACCGCCGTCGACATCGACTTCTTCCCGGCGTTCTTCCTCGGCTGCACCATGGGTCAGGGCGGCCCGCAGCGGTCGTCCACCTACCGGGCGCTGCTCGAGGAGTGCGGGTTCACGGTCACCCGCACCGTGGCCCAGGATCCGGCCCGGCTGCTGCCCGGCACGTTCGTCGTGCACGGCATCCTGTCGGCGACGAAACACGCCTGACGGTGGCACGGATGGTCCGTGCCGGCGCGCACCTGTGGCCCGGTGGTGTGCCGGACTACCGCACCTGGCGGGCCGCCGTGCTGCGGGCCGAGGAGATGGGCGTCGACTGCGTTTTCGGGTACGACCATTTCCACCTGCCCGCGGTCCGTCGGACACCCACCGGGATCGTGCTCGCGGCAGAGCAGCCGGACGTCACCAACTTCGAGGCGTGGACCGCGCTGGCCTCCTGGGCGGAGATCACCACCCGCGCCGAGATCGGCCTGCTGGTGACCGGGATCGGGTATCGCAACCCCGATCTGCTCGCCGACATGGCACGGACGGTCGACCACATCAGCGCCGGCCGGTTGATCCTCGGCGTCGGGGCGGGCTGGTACGAGAAGGACTACCGGATCTACGGCTACGACTACGGCACGCTCCGCTCCCGGATGGACCGTTTCGCCGATGGCCTACGGCGTATCGAGCACCGGCTCCAGCATCTCAGGCCACCGCCGGTGCGGCCGATTCCGCTGCTCATCGGTGGTGCCGGGGTCCGTCGTACGCTGCCGCTGGTGGCCCGGCACGCGGACATCTGGCACTGCGGGTTGGACCCGGCGGCGTTCCGGCACCGAAACGCCCTGGTCAAGCGGTACGCCGCAGCGGTCGGCCGGGACGACGCCGGGATCGAGCGGGCCACCACCTGGCGCACCGCGGCCACGGCCGACGCCCTGCTCGCCGAGGGCGTCACCCTGCACGTCGCGGAACTCAAGCCGACCGGGACGGGCTACGACTTCACGGCGCTCGCCGAGCTGGTGGCGTGGCGTGACGCCAACCGGGAGGTGCCCCCCTCCCCCCGACAGCAGAGGCGGCTGGCATGAAGTACCGACAGCTCGGCAGGTCCGGGCTCCGGGTGTCCGTGCTCACCATGGGCGCGCTCACGTTCGGTGGGCGCGGCGTGTTCGCGCCGGTCGGCAGCACCGGTCTGGCCGAGGCCAGCCGCCAGGTCGACCGGGCGTTGGACGCGGGCGTCAACCTGATCGACACGGCCGACGCCTACTCCGGCGGCGCGTCCGAGGAGATCGTCGGGCAGGCGCTGAAGGGGCGCTGGGACCGGATGCTCATCGCCACCAAGGCACGGATGCCGACGGGTGCCGGCCCGAACGACGCCGGCCTGTCCCGGTACCACCTGATCGACGCCTGCGAACAGAGCCTCCGCCGGCTGGGCACCGACCACATCGACCTCTACCAGATGCACGTCTGGGACGGCGTGACGCCGGTCGAGGAGACCCTGTCCGCCCTGGACGACCTGCGCCAGGCCGGCAAGATCCGGTATGCGGGCTGCTCCAACTACTCCTCCTGGCACCTGATGAAGGCCCTGGGGACGTCGGACCGGCTCGGCCTCACCCGTTTCGTCAGCCAGCAGATCCACTATTCGCTGCAGAGCCGCGAGGCGGAGTACGAACTCGTCCCGGCGGCCATCGACCAGGGCGTCGGGGTGCTGGTGTGGAGCCCGCTGGCCGGTGGTCTGCTCTCCGGCAAGTACCGGCGGGCGGCGCCGTCGCCGACGGGAACGCGGCGGTTCGCCGGCTGGGACGAGCCGCCGATCCGGGACGAGGGCGCGTTGTACGACATCGTCGACGTGCTGGACCGGATCTCCCGGCAGCGGGGTGCGACCCCGGCCCAGGTGGCGCTGGCCTGGCTGCTGACCCGCCCCGCGGTCACGTCGCTGGTGATCGGCGCCCGGACCGACGACCAACTGGCGGAGAACCTCGCCGCCGCCGACCTCGACCTGACCATGGACGAGTGTGCCCTGCTGGGCGAGGTCAGCACGCCTCCGCTGCTCTATCCGTACTGGCACCAGGCGAAGCTGGCGGGCGACCGGCTCAGCCCCGCCGACGAGTCCCTGCTCCACCCGTACCTCCGACGATCGTGAGGAGAGGCACCATGACGCAGAACCACCCCGTCGAACCAGCCGGAAACCCGACCCTGTACGAGCGCCTCGGCGGCATCTTCGGCATCGCCGCCATCATGGACGTGCTCACCGACCGGCTGTTCGACAACGCCTGGGCCAACCGGAACCCGTACGTGGCGAAGATGCACGAGCGCAACGGCCGCCCCGGGTTCAAGTTCATGGTCACCGCGTGGTCGGCCGAGGTGACCGGTGGGCCGTCCTGCTACCCGGGCCGGGACATGCACGACTCGCACAAGGACATGGTCTGCACCGAACACGACTTCGACGTGGTGGCGCTGGAGATCGCCGCCACGCTCAGCTTCTGCGGCGTGGGCGTCCAGGAGCAGAAGGAGTACCTGGCGATCATCGAGAGTTTCCGCCGTGAGGTCATCGACGCGCCCGCCAACGAGAGGGCGCGGGAGGCCGGACGGGTGCCGGTCGGATGAGACAGCTCATGGTCGTCGTCGGTTCGACCAGACCCGGCCGCGCCGGGCTGCCGATCGCGCGCTGGTTCACCGGGCAGGCGGAGTCGCACGGCGGGTTCGACACCACCGTCGTCGACCTCGCGGAGCTGGCGCTGCCGTTGCTGGACGAGCCGGCCGTCCCCCGGCTCGGGCAGTACACACACCAGCACACCAGGCGGTGGAGCGCGTTGGTCGACGCGGCCGACGCGGTCGTCCTCGTCACCCCCGAGTACAACTTCGGATATCCGGCGGCGCTCAAGAACGCGATCGACTATCTGCACCACGAGTGGCACCACAAGCCGGTCGGTTTCGTGTCCTACGGCGGTGTCGCGGCGGGTACGCGGGCGGTGCAGCAGCTCAAGCAGGTCGTGACGACCCTACGGATGCTGCCGGTGGTCGAGGGCGTGCACATCCCCTGGCATCCGCGGTTCATCATCGACGGCCGGTTCCGCCCGGACGAGGCGACGGCACAGGCGGCCGTGGCGATGCTGGACGAACTCGTCCGTGTCGAGGCGGCGTTGCGTGGCCTGCGGGTGGCCGGAGAGCCGGCGCCGGTGGCCGCGGGCTCGCCACCGGAACGCTGACCGCACGGACGCCGCGGCCGGGCCCCTCGGGGACCCGGCCGCGGCGGCTTCCGGTTGCGGTTTCAGCGCCGGCCGGTGACCGTCCCGGTGCGCCCACCGCCGGCGGGCACGGCACCCTCGATCTCCTCGAACAGCGCGGCGGCCCGCTCGGCGGTGCCCTTCGCCCACGGTGTGGTGCTGAGCAGCCCCAGGGCGGTGATGCCCACGCCGAGACCGAGCACCAGCCACCAGACGGCGCGGGCGGAGTCGGTGAACGAGGTGCCGTCGCTGACCGAGCCGAGCATCGTGCCGGCGATCGCGACGCCCAGGGTGGTGCCGGTCTGTCGGCCCGCCGAGGCGAGCGAAGTCGCCACCCCGGCCATCGAGCGCGGCATGCCGGACACCGCGGTGTTGGTGATCGGCGGATTGATGGTGCCCTGGAAGACACCGAAGAGGAGATAGATCGCGAGCACGGCGACGAGGGCGGTGGCCGGCCCGATCGTCAGGGACAGCAGGCCGCCGAGCGCGAGTGCGGTGCCCGACACGAGCAGCGGCAGGCGCGGACCGCGGGTGCCGACCACCTTTCCGGTGTAGGGCGAGAGCAGGGCGATCAGCGCGCCGACCGGGAGCAGGCTGAGCCCGGCGGCCAGTGCCGACATGCCGCGTACGTGCTGGAGGTAGAGGGTGGTCACGAACAGGAAGGCCCCGAAGGCGCAGAGGGCGAACAAGGCCATCAGGATCGCCGAGCTGAACGGCACACTGCGGAACAGACGCAACTCCAGCAGGGGATCGGTGCGGCGGGTCTCGTAGCTGACGAGGAGCACCGTGGCCACCGCCGCGACGACGAGCAGTCCCACGATGACCGGTGAGGTCCAGCCCCGCCGGTTGGACTCGATGACCGCGTAGACGACGCTGCCGAGGACGAGGATCACCAGGAGTTGGCCGACCGGGTCGAACCGCCGGGCCCGGGGCGCGTGCGACTCCGGCACGTACCTGGTGGTGAGGGCGAACGCGACGATCACGATCGGCACGTTGATCCAGAAGATGGAGCGCCAGCCCAGGCTGTCGACCAGCGCGCCGCCGAGGATGGGGCCCAGGGCGAGGGACAGGCCGGACATCGAGCCGAACACGCCGATGGCCTTGGCCCGCTCGGCCGGGACGGTGTACGTGTTGGCGATGATCGCCATCGCCACCGGGTTCAGCATGGTCGCACCGACGGCCTGGACCGCGCGGGCCGCGATCAGCCAGCCGATGCCCGACGCCGTGCCGCACAGCATCGAGCCGAGGCCGAACGCGAGGAGGCCGATCTGGAAGACCCGTTTGCGGCCGACCCGGTCGGCCGTGGACCCGGCCAGCAGGAGGAAGGCGGCCAGCACCAGCGTGTAGGCGTCGATGGTCCACTGCAGGCCGGTCACCGAGGCGGCCAGGTCCTCGTGGATTCGCGGCAGGGCGGTGTTGACGATCGAGATGTCCATCACCACCACGACCATGCTGGCGCAGCAGATCGCCAACACGAGCGACCGGTGCCGTGGGCTGAGATCAGTCATCGAGGTCCAATCGGATACGTACGGTAGTTGTCATCTGCCTTTTCGTGACAACCACGATGCTAGGATTTAGAGCGTGCTCGAAGTCAAGCCGGATTCAGAGCCGGCCCAGCGTTTCCGACCGGTCCGCCCGGAGGGTGAACCGGGCATCGCCATCGCCGAGGCCGCACAGCGGACCGGCGTCAGCACCTATACGCTGCGCTACTACGAACGGGCCGGTCTGGTGATCACCGACGTCGGCCGGACGCACGGCGGCCGACGTCGGTACCACCAGATCGACCTGGACTGGATTCTGGTCTGCACCCGGCTGCGGGCGACCGGAATGCCGATCAGGACGATCCGCCGCTACGCCCAACTCGTCGCCGCGGGGCACGGCAACGAGGAGGAGCGGCTGGCGCTGATGGAGGCCCACCGGGCCGACGTCCTCGCCCGGATCGCCGAGCTCCAGGAGAACCTGGAACTCATCGACCACAAGATCGGTGTATACCGCGGGCGGCTCGACGCGGGTAGCGCCGACCGGCTGTGGGCGCCCGCCACCGGGACGCCGGCAGGCTGAACGCGCCGGTCAGCTCCCGTCGACGACCGCCACCACCCTGGTCCAGCCCGCGCCGAGGCCGGCCAGTTTGACCGGGAAGCAGACCACCGTGAACCCGGTGTCCCCGGGCAGCGCGCCGAGGTTGGCGAGCTTCTCCAGTTGGCAGTACGGCTGCTCGCGCCCGTAGAGGTGCGCCGGCCACAGCGCCCGGTTGTCGCCGTGACGGCGGTAGTCCGCGAGCATCGAGGCGAAGGGGCGGTCGAATCCCCAGGCGTCGATACCGATGATCTTCACGCCGCGTTCGACCAGGTAGGCGGTGGACTCCCGGGTCATGCCGGGGAAGTGGGTCCGGTAGGCGTCGGTGCCCCAGAGCCGGTCCGCGCCGGTCCAGATCAGCACGATGTCGCCCGGTTGCAGCTCATGGTCGATCTTCGCCAGGCCGTCCCGAACGTCATCGGCGGTGATCCCGACGCCCGGCGGGATATGGCGTAGATCCAGCCGGACACCGGGCGCGAGGCACCAGTCCAACGGGACGGCGTCCACGGCTGCCGCCTGTTCCCCGCCGCTGACCAGTCCGTAGTGCAGTGGCGCGTCCAGGTGGGTGCCGGTGTGCGTGGTCAGGGTCACCGTCTCGTTGGAGATCGCCTCACCCTCCGGGAAGTCCTCCGGACGCAGGCCCAGCGCTGCCGGGGCGGCCCGGTGGTCGAGGACCTCGACCTCGACCGGCGTGGCCTCGCTCGGACCGTCGAGGACCGGCACGCTCAGATCGATCAGGCGGCGGCTCACGCGGTGCTGCCCACACGCTGAGCCCGCCGTTCGGCCTCCCTGCGCACCGCGTCGAGATCGGCGTGGCTGTTCCGGTCGACGGCGGCGCTGAGCAGCTCGGTGGCCCGCTCCGCCGACGGGACCGCCTCGGTGGGGCGGGCTGCGAAGTCATGGGTGATCACGAGCTGGGTGCGCGCGTCGCCAAGGGGCAGCGCACGCCACTCACCGCCCATGTGCTCGATCATGGGAGCGTTCTCCAGCTGCCGGTAGGCGATGATCCGGCGCTCCCGGTCGAGGTCGCGACGCGTCACCCAGCTCTGCAACTGCCCGCTGACGTCGACCACCAGCCGGGCGATCTGGTGGGTCTCACTCTCCTCCAGGATCGTCGAGGACTCGGTCGGGGGAAACAGGCGGGCGTAGCCCTCGATGTCGGCCAGCACCGCGTAGACCAGGTCGGCGGGCGCCTCGACGGTTACGGTGTGCTCGGTGTGGAACATGGTGCTCTCCGATCCGCTGCCCGGGGGCAGCATCTGCTCGTGGTTGGCGTATGCGGCCTCGTACCCCAGTTCCTTTCGCCAGCCGGCGATGAACTCGTGCACGGCGGTCGATTCGGAGAATGTGCGCAGGGTCGCCACGTCGGCACAGGAGAACTGTGCGACATGGGTGGCGGTCATCCCTTTCGACCCTTCGTCCACCGGCAGCAGCACGTGCGGCCTCCAGCCGAACGCCGATACCAGACCGGACGCTGTGGTGATGTCCCGGAGCCCGTCGAAGAAGTCTCGGATCCGATCCTCGCCGGCATCGTCGGGAAACCGGTAGATGAGGGTGTGCACGATCATTTTTCCTCCACGGTCGTTGCCTCGTGGTGACACCTGCCGAAGCTAGGAAAAACGCCTAGACGAACTCTCAACCGCCACTGAATCGAGTGCTGGCGCGAACACCTGCCGGCACCAGTCCCGGAAGGCGGTGGGGGTGGCGTGCTCCGGGCCCCGCCCGACCAGCTGGTCCAGACCGTCGTTCTTGGCGGTGAGCATGTCGGCCATCGCCCGCGCCATCGCCGCGGACATCCCCTGACCGACCAGCGTCGCCGTGTACCGCTCCACCGGTATCCGCTGGTAACGCACGGGACGACCGAGCACCCCGGTGAGGATCCGGGCGATCTCGTCGAAGGTCAGGTCCTCCGGGCCGAGCAGCGGCACGGCATCCTGGCCGGTCCAGGCACCGTCACACAGCAGCCGTGCCGCGACCGCCGCGACGTCCCGGGTCGCCACGGTCGGCAGGGGGAGGTCCGCGGTGACCGGGGAGTAGATGACGCCCTGTTCACGGATGGTGCCGGCGTGCATGAACAGGTTCTCCATGAAGGCCGGCATGGTCAGCGCGCGGTAGGCCACGCCGGTGCCCGCGATGAGGTCGTCCATCGCCAGCGAGGCCGTCGCGAGCCCGGCCGGGCGGCTGAAACCACGGCCGAGAGCCGAGATCCCGACGACCCGGCGCACCGTCGTACCGTGCCGGAGGGCGGCGCACGCCGGACGGGTGAAGTCCACGAAGGCCGACGTCGGACCGGTGGCCCTCGGATCCACCGGGACCAGCCAGAACACGGCTTGCGCGTCGGTGAAGGCCCGAGCCACGACAGCGGGGTCGCGGTGCGAGCCGACCACGACGTCGATCTCCCGGACGAGATGAGCGGGCAGCCGGGACGGATCACGGACGATCACCCGGACCGGTGCCCGCCGGTCGACCAGTCGGGCGAGGACCTGCCGGCCGATGGTGCCGGTGGGAGTGGTCACAACGATCATCTGAGGTGTCTACGCCGATCCGCTCAGGGCGTACTCGAGTGGTGATGCGACCCGGCTTGAGTGGGTTTCGAGGCCCGCGCGCGACAGTGCTCGGATGCTCGCCGAACAGGACCTCACCGGAACCTGGCGCCTGGTGGCGCACTACTACCTGGAGCACGACGGCGCGGTCAGCGAGGGCCCACTGGGGGACCACGCCGACGGCCTGCTCATCTATCGCGAGGACGGGTACATGGCGGCGAGCCTGCTGCGCACCGCTCCGCCGGTCGACGGGGGCGGCTCCCCGCCGGCCACCTACCTCGGATCGGTGGACGACTATCTCGGCTATTCGGGTCGCTGGCGGCTGCGGGGGAACACCGTCGTGCACTATGTGATCATCGGTTCCCAGCCGCGGGTGGTGGGAACCGAACAGGTGCGGGAGGTCACCCTGGACGACGGCGTCCTGCGGCTGACGCGGCACCTGGGTGGACCACACGATTACGTCGTGATGGACTGGCGGCGGGCCGAACCCGCGCCACCGGGATACAGCGCCGATTGAGTACGGGTTGAGTGACCGCGACTAATTTCGGCCACTATCGGTAACAATTCCGGGAGCTGAGCGCGGAGTGATGCCACATGAATCGTCGCGTCGTCATTACAGGAATAGGCGTCCGGGCGCCGGGCGCATTGGGCAGACGGCAGTTATGGGATCTTCTCTCTAACGGTCGTACGGCGACCAGGCGCATATCCTTCTTCGACCCCACGCCGTTTCGGTCACAGGTTGCCGGGGAGGTCGACTTCGACGCCGCGGCGGAGGGCCTGAGTCCTCGCGAGATCCGGCGGATGGATCGGGCGACCCAGTTCGCGGTGGTCTGTGCCCGGGAGGCGGTCGCCGACAGCGGTATCGCGCTCGACCCGGCCACGTCCCCCCGGGTCGGGGTCAGCCTGGGCAGCGCGGTGGCCGCGGCGACGAGCCTCGAAGAGGAATACCTCGTGCTGTCCGACTCGGGCCGGACGTGGGAGGTGTCGCCGGAGCACCTGTCCCCGTACATGTTCGACCACATGGTGCCCAGTTGCATGGCAGCCGAGGTCGCCTGGACGGTCGGCGCGGAGGGTCCGGTCGCCATGGTGTCGGACGGGTGCACCTCCGGGCTCGACGCCGTCGGGCACGCCGCCGCCCTGATCCGGGAGGGCAGCGTGGACGTGATGGTCGCCGGGGCCACGGACACCCCGATCACCCCGATCGTGGTCGCCTGCTTCGACGCGATCAAGGCGACCACCACGTACAACGACGATCCGGCGCATGCCTCCCGGCCGTTCGACGGCACCCGTAACGGGTTCGTCCTCGCCGAGGGCGCGGCGCTGTTCGTCCTGGAGGACCTGGCCGCGGCGAGGAGCCGGGGCGCGCACATCTACGCCGAGGTCGGCGGCTTCGCCACCCGGTGCAACGCGTACCACATGACCGGTCTGAAGTCCGACGGCCGGGAGATGGCCGAGGCGATCCGCGTCGCCCTCGACCAGGCCGGGCGGAACCCCTCCGACGTGGACTACGTCAACGCGCACGGGTCCGGCACCAAGCAGAACGACCGGCACGAGACCGCCGCGTTCAAGCGCAGCCTCGGCCCGCACGCCTACCGGACGCCGGTCAGCTCGATCAAGTCGATGGTCGGTCACTCGCTGGGCGCCATCGGATCGGTGGAGATCGCCACCTCGCTGCTGGCGATGGAGCACCACGTGGTGCCGCCGACGGCCAACTACGAGGTCGTCGATCCGGAATGCGACCTGGACTACGTGCCGAATGTGGCCCGCGAGCAACGCACCGACACCGTGCTGACGGTCGGCAGCGGCTTCGGTGGCTTCCAGAGCGCGATGGTGTTGACCCGGCCGGGACGGGCGCGCTCATGAGCGTCATCACCGGGTTGGGTGTCATCGCGCCGAACGGCTTCGGCGTCAAGGAGTTCTGGTCGGCCACGCTCTCCGGTCGCAGCGGCCTGCGCGAGCTGGACCGGTTCGACACCTCCGGCTATCCGGCCCGGCTGGCGGGACTGGTGGGCGACGTCGACTTCGCCGAGCACCTCCCGGGCCGGCTCCTGCAGCAGACGGACGTGTCCACCCGCCTCGCCCTGATCGCCGCGCAGGCCGCCATCGAGGACGCCGACGTGGACACCTCGGCCCTGACCGACTACGACATGGGCATCGTCACGGCCAACGCCTGCGGCGGGTTCGAGTTCACCCACCGCGAGTTCCGGAAGCTCTGGAGCCGTGGCCCCGAGCACGTCAGCGTGTACGAGTCCTTCGCCTGGTTCTACGCGGTCAACACCGGCCAGATATCGATCCGGCACGGCATGCGCGGGCCGTCGACCGCCCTGGTGGCCGAGCAGGCGGGCGGTCTGGACGCCCTGGCACAGGCCCGACGCGGCATCCGGGCCGGCACCCCACTGATGGTGAGCGGCGGCGTCGACTCCGCGTTCGACCCGTGGGGCTGGGCGTCGCACCTGGCCGGCGGGGGAGTGAGCAGCGGGACCGATCCACTCACCGCCTACCGGCCGTTCGACGGCCGGGCGACCGGTCACCTGCCCGGTGAGGGGGGTGCCATCTGCGTGGTGGAGGACGTGGCGGCGGCCCGTGCCCGGCACGCCCGGATCTACGGGGAGATCGCCGGGTACGCGGCCACCTTCGATCCGCCTCCCGGCTCCGGCCGGGAGCCCGGACTGCGGCGGGCCACCGAGAACGCCCTGGCCGACGCCGGTGTCACCCCCGACGACGTGGACGTCGTATTCGCCGACGCGGCCGGCGTGCCGCGACTCGACCGCGCCGAGGCCGACGCCATCCGGGCGGTCTTCGGCGCGGGCGGCGTCCCGGTGACCGCCCCCAAGGCGCTGACCGGACGGCTGCTCTCCGGCGGTGGGGTGCTCGACGTCGTCTCGGCGCTGATGAGCATCCAGGACGGCGTGATACCGCCGACCTTCGGCACCGGTGTGGTGCCCCCCGAGTACGGCATCGACCTCGTGCTGGGCGGGCCCCGCCGAGCCGACGTCCGGACCGCCCTCGTGCTCGCCCGCGGCCGCTGGGGCTTCAACGCGGCCGTCGTGATCCGCAGACACCAGAACGGGAGCTGATCGTGGAGAACACCCTGAGCCTGGACGACCTGCGCGGCATCCTCATCGCCTGCGCGGGGGAGGACAATGCGCTCGACGGCGACATCTCGGACGTCTCGTTCGACGATCTCGGCTATGACTCGCTCGCCCTCATCGAGACCGCCGCCGTGCTCAAGCGCGACTACGGCGTGGTCCTGCCCGAGGACCAACTGACCGTGCTGAGCAGCCCTGGGGAGTTGCTCTCGCTGATCAACGACCGGCCCGCCTGACAGCGGGCCGGGCAGGTGCCGTATCGCCACGCCGAAACCGGAGGACCGCATGGCACACCGACTGTTCACGTCCGAATCGGTGGCGGAGGGCCATCCTGACAAGATCGCTGACCAGATCAGCGACGGGATTCTCGACGCTCTGCTCGCCCAGGACGCGCGCAGCCGCGTCGCCGTCGAGACGCTGATCACCACCGGCCAGGTGCACGTGGCAGGCGAGGTCACCACCCGGGCCTACGCCGACATTCCCGGCATCGTGCGGGACACCATCCTGCGGATCGGCTACGACTCGTCGACGAAGGGTTTCGACGGGGCGTCGTGCGGTGTGAGCGTCTCCATCGGTACCCAGTCGCCCGACATCGCCCGTGGCGTGGACAGCGCGATCGAGCTGCGCGAGGGTGACTCCGCGCACGCGCTCGACCAGCAGGGCGCCGGCGACCAGGGCATGATGTTCGGCTTCGCCTGCACCGAAACGCCCGAGCTGATGCCGCTGCCGATCGCGCTGGCGCACCGGCTGGCCCGCCGGCTGTCCGCGGCACGCAGGGACGGCACCATCCCGTACCTGCGCCCGGACGGCAAGACCCAGGTCACCATCGAGTACGACGGCCTGCGCCCGGTCCGTCTCGACACGGTGGTGGTCTCCACGCAGCACGCCGCAGGCATCTCCCTGGACTCGATGCTCACCCCGGACGTCCGCGACCACGTGGTGGCCGCGGAGCTTGCCGGCCTGGGCCTGCGTACGCAGGGCTACCGCCTGCTGGTGAATCCCACCGGTCGCTTCGAGGTCGGGGGACCGATGGGCGATGCCGGACTGACCGGCCGGAAGATCGTGGTGGACACCTACGGCGGGTCCGCCCGACACGGCGGTGGCGCGTTCTCCGGCAAGGACCCGTCGAAGGTGGACCGCTCGGCGGCCTACGCGATGCGCTGGGTCGCCAAGAACGTGGTCGCCGCAGGCCTCGCGGAGCGGTGCGAGATCCAGGTCGCGTACGCGATCGGCAAGGCTCACCCGGTCTCGCTCCACGTCGAGACGTTCGGCACCGAGAACGTGCCGGTCGAGCGGATCGAGCGGGCGATCAGGGAGGTCTTCGACCTGCGCCCGGCGGCCATCATCCGCGACCTGGACCTGCTCCGCCCGATCTACCAGCAGACCGCGGCGTACGGACACTTCGGCCGGGAACTGCCCGACCTGCGCTGGGAGAGCACCGACCGCGCCCAGGACCTGAAGAACGCCGTGGCCTGACGCAAGGTGCCGCGCATCGCCGTCCCAGCCCCGGGGTGCGGGTCAGACCGTGAACGCCGGGCCGGGGCGGCCGATGCCGATCCGACCGCTGGTGAGGCGGCGCTCGAACGTGACGCCGAGTTCCCGTTCCCACCGCGCCATGATGTCCTGCTCACCGGGCCGGTCGATGTCGTCGAGCACGACGGCGTGCTCCTCGGCGAGCAGCGGGGCGAAGAAGGGGCCGGCCGGGTACCGGGCGTGCGCGGTCTCGACCCGGTAGGCGGGCGGCCCGTCCACGACGAGCAGGTCGACGGGCCGGCCCGCGGTCATCTCCTTGAGGACGCTCTGGTCGTACCAGGTCGCCTCCTCGTGGGGCCAGGGGGACTGGACGGGTGTCAGCGGCGCGTGCACCACGGTGACCACGTCGGCCAGGCCCTCGTCGGCCAGCTCACGACCGATCAGCTCCGCCCAGCGCCGGTCGTGCTCGACGGTCCAGAGGTGCCCGCCGCGCTGCCGCAGCAGGCGACCGAGGTAGAAGGTGGAGACGCCGCTGCCCAGTTCGACGACGCAGCGACGGCGGTTGAGGAAGACCTCGTTGAGCACCGCGACGACCCCGCTCGGCCGCATTGCGCTCTCGCTCCATGGCAGGTAGGTCGGGGAGAGCGGGGCCAGCGCCTGCATGGCCAGCAGGTCGTTGCGCTGGAGTTCGTTGCGGTGCAGCATCGGGCGACGACGCTCCTCGAAGGACGGCAGCTCACTCACTGCGGTAACACCTCCGTCAGCCAGGAGGGCAGCTGCCCCTCGTCGAGCAGGTCCAGCACGACGGCCTTCGTCAACGAGGAGGCGAAGTGGACCTGGGCGGCACCGCTGGGTGTCTGGAGCCGGGTCCGGAGCCGGGCGTACTCCCGCCGGTAGCTGGGCGCCTGTCTGCCCCGGGCGCGGAAGTCGCTCGACCAGCGGGACAGCTCGCAGAAGTTGGTGACGGCCGGCGCGAAGTTCTCGAACAGGACCGCGCCGTTGTCGAGCCCGACGGTGTCCGGTTCGAGGAGGCGGACGAGGGTCCAGTAGTACTGGTCGCTGGGGCCGTACAACCGGTCGGCGTCGAAACCGTGGGTGCGGAGCTGGTCGAGGAGCGGGAACCGCTCGCTGGGCGGCGTGGGGTACCTGGCGCAGAGGGCCAGGATGTCACCGGCGGGGCCGATGAAGCCGCCGCTGTTGAGGTAGGGGTAGGGGCGTACGGGCGGATCCCGGTGCAGGGCGAGGCCGACGCTGCCGAGCGGCCAGCTGTTCGACTCGGCGCTGAACACGACCGGCTGGGAGAAGGCCGCGTAGGCCGAGCGGAGGTACTCCTCACCCCGCAGGAACATCGTGTCGTACGCGTCGGTGAACACCACGAGTTCGTCCGGCGCGACGTGGCGGGTGAGGTGGTCGGTCAGGCACGCCCGTTTGTCCCGGGGGCGGAACCCCTTCTGGTCGGCCGTCAGGACGACCAGTTCGAGCCCCACCGCCTCGCAGGACGGCGCCAGCAGCCGTCGTAGGAAGGGATGCTCGGGGTCGGTCGCAATGGTGATGACCTTCATGTTCGGCGTCCCATCGTGCTGGTGGCCCGCGCCGCTGGACTGCGCCGGTTGCGCAGGGACGGCCGCCGGTTCCGTGGCGAGTGCCGACCGGATGCCAAGCTATCGATCAACGGTGGTCGCTGTCGAGCGTCACCGCCCCGGGCCATGCCGGTCGTCGAGCCGTTCTCGAGCCCGGGTGTGGTCGGCATCCCGGCGTCACCGTCCCCGGGCCTGTGCGAGGACGAGGTGGTCGAGGATCTGGGTCAGCCCGTCGTCGCGCGGCGCCACCTCCAGCACCGGATCCTCGGCCAGGATCGCCCGCTGCAGCAGGCGCAGCCGGTGGGACGGTTCCAGACCCAGCTCGTCGACGAGCGAAACCCGCAGCCGGTGGAAGGCCTGCAACGCCTCCTGCCGCCGCCCGCTGCGGTGCAGGGCCACCATCAGCTGGGCGCACAGGTTCTCGTTCAGCTCGTGCTCGGCCGTCAGCATGGTGAGTTCGGCGAGTACGTCCTGGTGGTGACCGAGCCGCATGCGCGCCTCGATGCACTGTTCCAGGGTGTGCAGTCGGATCTGTTCCAGCGCCCGCAGCCGTGGCCCGATGACCGCACCGGCGCGGATGTCGACCAGCGCCGGCCCCCGCCACAGGTCGCGGGCGCGGGTCAGCAGCGCCGCCGCCTCGACGTTCTCGCCGGCCGCGAGGGCCTGCCGCCCGGCGGTGGCGAGCTGCTCGAAGGTCCGCAGGTCGAATTCGATGGCGTCGAGCCGGAGCTGGTATCCGCCGGGCACGGTGACCAGCATCCGCTTGGCGATCTCGGCCACCGCAGCACCCAGGAGCTGGCCGAGGCACTTGCGGACCTGGAGGATGTACGTCTGGAGCGTCGTCTGTGCGCTGGCCGGTGGGTTCCGGCCCCAGAGGTCCTGGATCAGCGTCGATGCCTGTACCGCCTGATCCGCATTGAGCAGCAGCAATGCCAGCACGCTGCGGGGTTTGGGTGCGGTCAGGGCGATCGTGCGATCGGTGTGGCTAAGGACAAGTGGGCCGAGGATACAAATTTCCATATCCACCCTCAAAAGAAGGAAAAATAGGACCCTCATCGAGGTTCCCGATCGAGAGGCTAGCGTGTCCCGGCATCCCTGTCCGCAGTTTCTCAAGCCATTTCCGTCGATCGTCGCGAGGTCCGGGCCGGAGCGGTCCCGTGACGCGCCGACACGCACGATGGCGGTGACCGGTCATGCCGGTCACCGCCATCGGTCGTACGGTCAAAGGGTCGTCGGACCCGGGTCGTCGGTCGCCGTCAGCCCCGCACCCCGTCGGCCTGCGCGACCAGCGCCGCCCGCTTGGCCACCTCCGCGGCGAACTCACCGAGGGTCATGATGGCCAGCGTCTCGATGTCGTCGTCGTCGAACGTCACGCCGTACTCGTCCTCGATACGCATCGCGAGTTCGGACACGGCGAGCGAGTCGAGGTCCACGCCGGCCGGTCCGAGCAGGGAGTCCGGACCGGTGTCGTCGGTGTAGTAGTTCATCTCCTGGAGCGCCTGGACGGTGAACGCCATGACGTCGTCGGCTGACATGGTTCAGCTGCCTTCCTTTCGCGGGATGGTGCGGGGCGGCAGGCCGGCGGGCGGTGCCGACGTCCCCGGGATGGAGCCGGCCACCGACCTGACGCCCGGCGGCGACGCCGGACCGGGGGGTGCGGTCGGCTGGCCGGGCGGGCGTCGACCCGTCCGGGATCGACCGCGATCCCACCGAACATGGCGGATTCAGGCGGTAGAGTCGATTTCTGCCACCGGCGGCCCCCAGGATTGTCACGCCTACCGAGCACGCATTTCCGAAATGCGTCGTTCGACGTTATCAGCGGACCATCGGGCCGGTCAATGCGGGACAATGTGGTCTCCACGCGTGCTGCAGCCGGGGCGACGGTCAGATTCAAGCATTTCTCAGCCCGCCGTCGAGGCCGTGGGTACCGCCTCCCGCGAGGGCTCCACTAAGGTTCCTCCGGAGACGCCGGCCGATCGAGCGGAGAGACGCGGTTGAATGTCACAAGCGTTTGCCGGTCCCCTTCGGGCGTCTTTCCGCCGGCCGTGACCAACCCCGGTCGGACCGCCCGGCCCGGCGTCGTCCCGGCGCGGACCCGGGCATGACCGTGCCCACCCGCACCTGGCTGGTCACCGGAAGCTCGGCGGGACTCGGCCGGGCGCTGGTGACCGAGCTGCTCGCCCGGGGCGAGACGGTGGCGGCGACCGCCCGGGATCCGCAGGCGCTGTCCGACCTGCGGCCCGCCGTGTCGGGCACCCTGTGGACGGCGCGACTCGACGTCACCGACCCGGAACGGATCCGGCGCGTCGTCGGTGAGGCCGTCCACGCGCTCGGCCGCATCGACGTGGTGCTCAGCAACGCCGGGTACGCGCTGGTCGGCGCGGCCGAGGAGGCCAGTCCCGACCAGATCGAGCGGCAGCTCCGGACGAACCTGACCGGACCCATCCTCCTGGCCCGGGCGGTGCTGCCGTACCTGCGGGCGCAGGGCCACGGCCGGATCGTCCAGATCTCCAGCATGGCCGGGCAGCGCGGTTCTGCGGGCACGGCGGTCTACTGCGCCAGCAAGTGGGGTGTGGAGGGCTTCTTCGAGTCGCTGGCCGCCGAGGTGAAGACCTTCGGGATCGGGGTGACCATCGTCGAACCGGGCACGGTGCACACCGGCTTCTTCGGCCGGGGCAAGGAGCTGACCGCCGCGCTGCCCGCATACGCCGACACCCCGGCCGCGATCCTGCGCCGCCGGGCCGAGGACGGCCGCCTGCCCTGCCGGGGTGACCTGGCGAAGATGGCCCGCGCCGTCGTCGACGTCGCCCTCCGCCCGACCGCCCCGCTGCGCGTCGTCCTCGGCAGCGACGCGTACGGGTCGATCCGCCGTGGACTGACGGCCCGCCTGGCCGATCTTGAGGCCCAGCGGGAGGTCGCGTTCTCCACCGACCTGACCGACGGGTCCGCATGACGACGCCGCGACCGGAGGGGAACGAGGATGCACATCGCCGTCCTGGCGCTCGGCAGTCGCGGTGACGTCTACCCGTTGGCCGCGCTCGCCGCCGAGCTGGCCCGCCGTGGCCACCGGATCCGCATGGGCGCGTCGCCCAACCTGGTGGACCTGCCCCGGCGGCTCGGGCTCGACGTGGTGCCGGTCGGCTGGGACCAGCAGCGGATGATGCAGTCCGAGCAGGGCCGGGAGTGGGTCACCACGACCGACCTCGACCTGTTCCTCCGCCGCTCGCACGAGTCGTACCAGGAGCACGGCGACCGGTTCGGCGAGGAGGCGGTCGCGCTCAGCGAGGGCTGTGCGGCGATCGTGTGCGCCGTGGTCAGCGAGCAGTGGGCCACCGCGCTGGCCGAGGCGCGCGACGTCCCGCTCGTCGCGTACGACCTCACCCCAGCCCGGCCGAACGACGTGGTGCCGCATCCGCTGGTGACCCCCGACCCGCTGGCGGACGCCGCCGCGAACCGGGCGACCTACGTGCACTACGCCCGACGGGCCTGGCGGTACCGGCGCGACCAGGTGTTCCGGTTCCGCCGCCGGCTCGGGCTCGCACCGATGCCGCCGCGCCCGGCCACGCTGCGCCGGCCGTTGGAACTCCAGGGCTACAGCCCCACCCTGGTGCCCGGGGTGACCTGGGACGCCTACCGGCCGATCGTCGGCGACCTGCGGCTGACGCCGGCCGACCTGCACCGCGTCGGCATGTCGACCCTGGACCCCGACCTGGTGCGCTGGCTGGACGCGGGCGAGCCGCCGGCACTGGTCACGTTCGGCAGCACCCACATGCCGGATCCGGCCGGGATGCTGGCGGGCATCGGACGGGTCTGCCGTGCCCTGGGCGTGCGGGGGCTGGTCGTCACCGGCTGGGGCCTGGCCGGCGTCGACCCGGCCGCCACGCCGGAGCTGCGCGTGCTGCCCTACGTGGACTACGACCTGGTGCTGCCGCGCTGCGCCATGGTGGTGCACCACGGCAGCGCCACCATCACCGCCGCCGGGGTGCGCGCCGGCATCCCGACGATGGTCTGCTCGTCCTTCGCCGACCAGCCGTTCTGGGGCCGCCAGCTGGAGCGGCTCGGTGCCGGTGTGCACGTGCGGTTCACCGAGCTGTCCGAGCAGGTGCTGCGGGCGGGCATGACCCGGCTGACCGCGGAGCCGCTCCGGCGGCGCGCGGCCGAACTCGGCGAGCGGATGCGGACCGAGCCGCACGGCACGCTCGTCGCCGCCGACGCGGTCGGCAGCTACCTTGCGGCGTGCGGCGGGTAGCCGGCCTGCTCAGGCGGGGACCGCCTCGATCGCACCCCCGGTCACGCCGGTGACCGTGAAGTCGGCGTCCGCGAGCAGCCGCCCGTACTCCTCGGCGGTGCGGTCCCGGCCCTCCATGAGGACCAGCATCAGCAGATCCACGATCCGGTTGCGGGGCGCCGCCCAGGCGCCCGCGCCGGCACCGGACTGCTCGGGCCGCGCGGGCAGCAGCTCCTCCAGCACCAGCAGCCGGGCGTCGGCCGGCATCGCCGCGCGGACCCGGGCCAGCACCCGGGCGGCGTTGCCGTCGTCCCAGTTGTGCAGCACCCGGCGCAGCACGTACAGGTCGCCCCCCGGGGGCACGTGGTCGAAGAAGCTGCCGACGACGACGTCCACCCGGTCCAGCACACCGGCGGCGGCGAGCCGCTCGCGCCCCCGGGCGGCGGCCTCCGCCTGCTCCACGAGCACCCCGCGCCGGTGCGGGCAGTCGGCGAGGACACCGACGAGCAGGCCCCCGTCACCGCCGCCGACGTCCACCACCGTACGGACGCCGTCGAACAGGCCGGGCGGGGGCGGTGGTGGTTCGGGGACGGCGGACATCGCGCCGTGGAAGGTCGCGGCCACCGCCGGATGACCGTCGAGGTACTGGTAGAAGGGCTCGCCGAAGCGCTCGGTGAAGGCGGGCCGGCCGGTGCGGACGGTCTCCAGCAGCCCGGCGAACGAGGTGAAGACCTCCTGGCCGTAGAGCACGGCGGTGTCCCGGACCGAGCCGGGCACGTCGGAGCGCAGATACCCGCCCATGCCGGTCAGCTCGAAGTGGTCGGGGCCGGTCTGGCGCAGCACACCGGCGTCGGCGAGCGCGGCGAGCAGCCGGCGGAGCGCGACCGGGTCCAGTCCGGCGGCGGCGGCCAGCTCGGCCCCGCCCGTGGTGCCCCCGGCGATCCGGTCGGGCAGGCCGAGCAGGGCGAACACCGAGCAGGCCTGCGCCGTCCAGGTGGCACAGAGGACGTTGAGCAGCCGCTTGCGGAAATAGTCGCCGTCCCGCCCCGGCCGTGGCCCGTGCCGTGGCGGAACCGGATTCCGGGACCGGTCGGAAAGGGGTTCCGGGACCTCGTGCTGCGACGGCGTCATCGTTCTCCACTGAGGCTCTAGTGAATGTCCAGAGAAGCGCGGGTCGGAAAGGTGTGCCACCTCGGTATCGTCGACACCGGTCCGACGGATCCTCGCATCGGCCGGGGTGTGCTGACAATTCTCGGAACGGACCTGTGGGGGCCGGGTGGGTGTGGTGCTGACCGCGGTGCCACCGGATCTGGTGGTGCGGCTGGACCGCCGCGCGGGCGACGGACGGGTGACGGCCCGTGCCCTGCTGGCCGGGACGGCCGCGGCGATGGCCGGTGCCCCGGTGGACGCGGTCGTGGTCGACCGGGCGGCCCGGGGTGCGCCGCTGCTGCGCGGCGTCGCCACGGGGTGGCACGCCAGCGTCAGCCACACCGGTGGACTGGTCGCGGTGGCGGTGTCCCGGCTCGGACCGGTCGGCGTCGACGTGGAGGCGGTGCGACAGCTGCCCGCGCTCGCGCTGAGCCGACGGTGGTTCGCCGCCGAGGACACCGACTGGCTCCGGGGGCAGCCGGTCGAACGTCTCGACGTCGGCTTCCTGTCCCTGTGGACCGGTAAGGAGGCGGTGGCCAAGCTCTACGGCACCGGGCTGCGCGGGGGCCGGCTGCTGCGGTTACGCACCGCCCCGCCGCAGCCGCCGGCCTGGCGCTCCACCGTCGACGACCCCGACGTCCTGGTCACCCACCGGGAGCTGCCCGGCCACGTGCTGGCGATCGCCCACCGCCGGGTGCGCCGCTGATGGAGACCGCCCTCGTCCTCGGCGGCAGCATCGCCGGCCTGGTCGCCGCGCGGGTCCTGGCCGACCACGCCGAGCAGGTGTGGATCGTCGAACCCGACCTGCTGGAGGACGCGCCGGTGCTCCGCCGCGGCACGCCGCACGGCAGCCAGGCGCACACCCTGCTCGGCCGGGGTCGGACCGTCATCGACCGGCTGCTGCCCGGCATCGTCCGGCAACTGGTGCGCGAGGGCGGCCAGCTGGTCACCAGCGGTCCCGGCGGGGCGCAGTGGTTCCTCAACGGCCGGGCCAAGGTCCCGGTGCGCGGCGGCAGCGTGGTCAGCGTGTCGCGCCCGTTCCTGGAGTGGCACATCCGTCGGCGGGTCCTCGCGCTGCCGAACGTCGCCCTGGTCGGGGGCACCGCCGTCGGGCTCACCGCGACCGCCGGCCGGGTGGACGGGGCGCTGGTCCGCCCGCCGGGTGCCACCGGTGCCCAGCGCCACGGCGCGACCCTGGTGGTGGACGCGACCGGGCGGTCCAGCCGGCTGGCCGACTGGTTGGGCCGGATCGGTTACCCGGCGCCGGCCAAGCGCCGGATGGCCCTGGACCTCGGCTACGCCACCTGCCTGTTCCATCGGGAGCCCGGCCAGCGGCTGGCCGGGCACGTGGCGGTGTACTCGGTCTACACGCCGAGCAGGGCGCTGACCGGACCCAGCTCGATGACCCCGGTCGAGGGGAACCGTTGGCTGACGCTGGTCAGCGGCTACGGCGACCGGCGGCCGGGCCGTGACCTGGGCGAGTTCCTGGCCCGCTGCCGCGCGGATCCGGCCCCTGCGCTCCAGGCGCTGCCGGCGGCGTGCGAGCCGGCCGACGAGGTGCGCGTGCACCGTTTCCCGGACAGCGTCCGCCGCGAGTTCGATCGGCTGGACCGGTTCCCGGCCGGCTTGGTCGCGATCGGCGACGCGGTCGCCTCGTTCAACCCGACCTACGGGCAGGGCATCTCGGTGGCGGCGATGCAGGCCCTCGCGTTGGCCGAGTGGCTGGCCGAGCCCGGCGCGCTGGACGGGCCGGCGCACGGGTACTTCCGGCGGGTGCGCGCGGTGGTGGACGACGCCTGGGACTTCTCCGCCGCGCAGGACTGCTACCTCCCGCACGTGACCACCGCCCGACCCTTCGGCTGGCGGCTGCGCCGTGGCCTGGCCGAGGCGGTGCAGAACGCGACGGTGACCGACGAGGTGGTGCACCGGGCCTTCCTGGAGGTCGTCAACCTGACGGCCGGTCCCGACCGGCTGCGTCGTCCGGACATCCTGTGGCGCACCGGGGTCGCCGCGCTGCGCCGCGCCGGGTCGTCCTCGAAGACGGCTCGAACAATCGACGACGGCGGCCCGAAAACCCGCTAGCATCGCAGTCGAACCTGACGTCCATCTATGCTGATGGGTAAGGCTGTCGCATTTTTTCGGGTGTCCCCGCAGCACGTCGCGCAGAATGCAGATCGCTTTCCGGGGGAGAGGCCATGGAGATCCAGATCCTGGGACCGCTCGTGCTCGCCCGCTCCGGTCGCACCGCCACGCCGACCGCCCCGAAGCCCCGTAGCGTGCTGGGCCTGCTGTTGCTCCACGCTGACCAGACCGTGCAGGCCACCGCGTTGACCAGGGAGTTGTGGGGGGCGTCCCCACCGGTCAGCGCGCCGACCACCCTCCAGACGTACGTGCTCCAGCTCCGCAAGTGCTTCGCCGCCCTGCTCGACGTGCCGGTCGCCGAGGTGGCCCGGCGGGTGCTGGTCACCGTCCCCGGCGGCTACCTGCTACGGGTCGGCCCGGACGAGTTCGACCTGCGCCGGTTCGAGCAGTTGGCCTCGGCCGGCCGGCGTGCGCTGGCGGCCGGTGACCACGTCGACGCGGCGGCCCTGCTGGTGCGCGCCTGTGCCCTCTGGCGCGGGCCGGCGCTGGCCGACGTGCGTGCCGGCGTGGTGGCCGGGCCCCGGCTCAAGGCGCTGGAGGAGACCCGGCTCGCCACCGTCGAGCAGTGCATCGAGGCGCGCCTACGGCTCGGCCACCACCAGGACGTACTGGCCGACCTCACCCTGCTGATCGCCGAGCACCGGCTGAACGAGAACCTGTGCGCGCAGCTGATGGTGGCGCTGCACCGCAGCGGCCAGCGACGCGAGGCGCTGGCGGTGTTCCACCGGCTGCGGGCGTCGATGGTGCAGGAGCTGGGGTTGGAGCCGTCCAAGCGGCTGCACCTGCTCCAGCAGGCGATCCTCACCGACGACCGGGCGCTGGAGGTGGCGCCGCGCGAGGACGGGTTGACCCAGCTGCTCGACCACCTCGTCCTCCAGCGTGCCCGCGCCCGTTAGCCGCCGTCCGTCACCGGTCCCGGGCGTACCGGGCACAGCTCTCGGTGAACCAGCGCGCGACCTGGTCCAGCGGGACGTCCTCGAAGGCGAGTGTCACGACGGTCCGTTCGAAGGTGTCGAGGAAGGCCCGGATGTCGCCGGGGGGCAGCAGGGCCGTGTCGACGAAGAGGGACAGGTGGATGCGCTCCGCGGTGCCCCGGATGCCCATGAAGAGATCCTTGTTCTTCTCCGCCACCCGCTCGACCCAGGAGAAGCTGCTGCTGGCGGTGACCGCCGACAGCTCCGCGAGGGTGGCGGGTGGGCGGGGGCGTCCGGGAAGCTGCGACCAGATGTCGTTGAACTGGCAACCGCGTCGGGCGGCCGCCCTGCTGATCAGGCCCAGGGTGGTGCGTTGGCGGTGCCGACCGTGGCTGCGCGCCTCGGTCAGCACGGCCGTGCACTGCGCGACCAGCTCGGCGAACGAGTCGCCGCCCAGCTCGACCACCGTCATGATGCCCTGGCTGAGACTGCACACCATGGTGGCCAGCTCGGGCTCCATGCGGTTGCTCAGCATGATGTCGACCGGACAGACCGGCCCCGGCAGGACACTGCGCATCAGCGCCGTGAAGACGGACAGCAGGATCGTGGAGGGGGTCGTCCGGTACCGGCGGGCCGCCGGTCCCACCGCCATCGCGACGGCGTCGGACTCCAGTTGCCCCCGGTGGAACCGTGGCGTGACGGGCGTCGCCCGCGGCGGCAGCATGTCCGGGTGGGTGCGGCTGAGCTGCCGCTGGATGAACCTCGTCGCCTCGATGTCCAGCAGCTGCCCCTCCGGCCGCTCCTCGCGGGCCGCCAGGTCGGCCGGCTGGAGCGCCGGCCGGGCCGGGGGTACCGGCCTGCCGTCCACCCGGGCGCGCAGCAGCGCGGTCAGGTCGGCGACGAGCAGGTCGGCGCTGATGAAGTCCGCGGACAGGTGGGAGACGGCGAAGGTGAGCAGGATCGGGATGCCGTCCTGGAGGATCACCGAGAAGCGGACCGGCAGGTCGGTCTCGTGGTCGAAGCCGCCCGCGGCGTTGCGGGCCAGGCACTCGGTGACGATGTCCGTCCAGTCCGTGGGGTCCTCGATCGACCGGTCGACGAGTTCGACCGGCAGTGACCCGGCGGCGAGCACCTCCTGGGTGCCGTCGCCGGTGGGCGTGCGGTGGTACCGCGTCCGGAGCGCCTCGTGCCGCCGCATCAGGTCGCCGATGCCCTCCCGCACGGCGTCGAGGCCCAGCACCAGGGGGACCGGCATCCAGCGGGTGAGCACGGCGAAGGTCCGGGCGTTCTCCCAGTCGCGCATGAGGTCCCAGATGACCTCCTGTCCCCAGGTCAGCGGGGCGGTGCGGACGCGACCACCGTGGAACTCCACCTCGGTCGTACGCATGGTGATCATGGTGAGCTGGGCACCTCCACGGAGCGGGACGGGGTGTCGGCGAGCGGGGTACGCCGCGGCGCCAGGACGCGACGCAGGCAGAAGACCGTGTACGTCAGCCCGGTGGTCCAGCTCGCGACCACGGCCCACATCACGGCCTGGATGCCCAGCGGCCCGTTGAGCAGGTAGGCGAAGGGGAGCTGCACCATGACGAAGGCGACGATGGTGCAGATCAGCGGCGCGGTCGTCCGCCGGGCGCCGTTGAGGTAGCCGTGCAGCACGACCATGACGGTGTAGAGCGCCAGGAACGGAAAGATGATCAGGAGGTACTGCCCGGTGACCCGGCGGGTCGCCTCGTCGTCGGTGAACAGCGCGGCGATGGGGCGGTGCGCCACGACGACCACGATGGAGACCAGCACCGTCAGGCCGACGGTCAGCCCGAGCGCCCGCAGCAGGCCGTACCGCGCCCGCTCGGTGTGGCCGGCGCCGAGGTTCTGCGCCGCGAACGTCACCATCGCGCCAGACAGCGACAGGAAGGGCAGGGCGGTGAACGCCTCGATCCGCGAGACGATGGTGAACGCCGCCATCACCACCTCGCCGTACGCCTCGATGATCCAGACCAGCACCATGATCCCGGCGGCGAGGATGATGTGCTGGGTGGCCAGCGGAAAGCCGAGCCGGGTGGCGTCGGACAGCTCACCGGTCACCGCCCGACGGCTCGGCCGGCCCCGTGGCAGCGGATAGAGCCGTCCCGCCGCGACGACACCCACCACCATCGCCACCGTGGTCGCCGTCGCGGTCGCCATCGCGGCGCCGCCGATGCCGAGCCCGAGACCGCCGACGAAGAACAACGCCAGCGCGATGTTGATCAGGTTCCCGGACGCCTGCACCCACATCGCCGCCCGCGAGTTGCCCAGCCCGCGCAGGTAGGCGCTGACCGCGGCGGATCCGAAGATGCCGGGGAAACCGACGGACAGCACCCCGATGAAGTGGGCGCACTGCTCCGCCAGGTCACCCGTGATGCCCATCAGGGCCAGGACCGGCCCGGCCAGCACGGTGACCAGCAGCATGCAGCCCAGCGCCCAGCAGACCGTGACCGTGGCCAGGGCCACCACGACGTCGCGTCGCTCCCGGTCCTGCCGCGCGCCGCGCAGGTGCGCCAGCCGGATGGTGAACGCGGTCCCCAACCCGATGAACATCGCGTTCAGCAGGTAGAACAGTGGTCCGCTCGCGCCGACCGCGGCGAGCCCGTCGATGCCGACGTAGCGCCCGACGACGATGCTGTCGACCAGCAGGTACACCTGCTGGAACAGGCTGGCGACGGTCAGCGGCACGGCGAAGCCGACGATCTGGCGAACCGGTGGTCCAGTGGTCATGTCGGTCATGACGTCCCCGATCGTGGTCAGCTGCTGGTGGCGCCGAACTCGCCGAGCTCCTCGACGTGGTAGGCGATCTCGGCGGCGGTGCGGTCGGCGAGCAGATCGGCCACGTCGTACGGCACGCCGTGGCAGACCGAGATGTTGCTGGCCACGGTGGCCGCCATCAGGGAGTCACCGCCCAGGTCGAAGAAGTCCGCCTCCACGTCGAGCCGGTCGTAGCCGAACGCGAGCGCCAGACACTGCCCGACCGACCGCTCGGTGTCGGAGTAGTCGCCGTCCGGCCGGCCCTCCAGCTCGACCGTCACCGCCGACACGGTGGCCCGGATCTTCTCGGTGGCCTTGGCCAACCGGGCCTCCAGCGCGTGCATGTGCCGCTCCACGGTGGCCTCGATGTCGGTGGACAGCCCCACGTCGTAGGAGCGCAGCAGGTGGACGAGTTCCCCGCCGTAGTTGAGTTCCCCGCCGAACAGCCGTGACCGGCGCGACCGCAGGCCGGCGTCGAGGACGGCCAGGCCCACGGCGGTCGGGATGGCCTTGAACATGGTGTCGCCGTTGGTGCCGAAGTCCACCGCCATGCCGATCTCCTTCCACGCGACCCAGTCCAGCGCGATCACGTGGCAGTCCCGGCCCGCCTGCGCCCTGGCCAGGTTGTCGAGGTAGTAGTTGGCGGCGGCGTAGTCGGCCTGTCCGGGGGCGGGGAACACCGCGGCGACCGAGGAGAAGTGGACGATGAAGTCCGGCGGGTTGTCGCGGGTGACCGCGTCGAGCACGAACGCCGCGTGCAGTTTGGCCCGCACCACCGCGTCGAAGTCGTCGAGCTGACGGAACATGACGGTGCTGCCGCCCGGCAGCCCGGCGGCGTGCACGATCCCGTCGATCCGGCCGTACCGGTGCCGGAGCCCGCCGACCGCCTCGGCGAGGGCCTTGCTGTCGCCCGCGTCGACCGCCACCGCGTGCACCGACGCGCCCAGCGACTCCAGCTCCCGCACGACCCGCAGCCGGCCCTGCACCGGGCCGTCCGGCCCCGCCGTGGACAGCTCGTCCCACTGGTCGCGCGGGGGCAGTCCGGACCGGCTGAGCAGCACCACGGTGATGTCGGGCTGGGCGTCGACGAAGTCCCGGGCGACCGCGAGCCCGAGCGCGCCGGTGCCTCCGGTGATCAGGTAGGTGCCCCCGGACCTGAGGTAGGGCCGGGTGCCCTGCGCACCGACCGTCGGTTCGATCTCGGTGACCTCGACGAAGACCTCACGCAACCGTTCGTCGCCGCGCAGGACCGACAGGCCGTACTCGTCGGCGAGCAGCTCCGCGCGCAGCGCAGCCGCCGGCACGGCCGGGTCGACGTCGACGTGCTTGACCCGGATGTACGGGTACTCCCGGACGAGCACCTTGCCGAGGCCGACGAGCGCGGCGTTCTCGGTGACCGCCGTCGCGTCACCGTCGCGTGCGGCCACCGCGTTGCGGGTCAGCACCACCAGGTCGAGCTTGGTGCCCGCCGCCATCAGCGCCTTGGCCAGGTGGAAGAGGCCGTACAGGTTCTTCGTCGTCCGCCGCTCGATCTCCTCGATGTCGTCCGCCGCGGTCTGCTCGAAGGCCAGCGCGTAGACCAGGTGGGTGATGTCGTGTTCGTCGACGAGCCGGGCGAGACGGTCGTACGACGCCGGACTGTCGGCGGCGACGACCTCGTCGTCGGGGGAGAACCGGTCACCGAGCCGGACGACCAGGCTGCTGTCGGAGAGCACCGGGGCCAGCACCGTCCCGGCGTCGGTGGCCGGATCCACCAGGGCGAGGATCCGTGCGTCCTCGGTGACCCGCGCGGGCGCCGGCATCGGCCTCAGCTCCACGTCGTGGATCACCGGATGCTGCTCGGTGGCCCGCTCCAACGACATGGTCTCCCGCCAGTTCTGCGGAAAATCCAGCCAGGCGGTGCTGTCGTCGAAGACGTAGCGGGGGAGGTGGACGGTGCGGTAGGCCCGGCCCGCCGCCAGCCGCTGCCAGTCGACGGCCGCTCCCCGCAGGTAGTCCTGCGCCACCTCGCCGAGCGGGCCGTCGAGGGCGGGCTGCCCACCACCGGCGAGCAGCTCCTCCAGCCCTCGGCGGAGGTCGTCCGGACCGGAGACCACCAGTGCGACGCGGTGGCGGTGCGCCGACCGCGACACCCGCGTGGTGTGGCAGACGTCGGCGAAGTCCACGCCGTCGAGCCCGCCGTCGTCGATGAACCGGAGGTAGCTGCGCAGCAGGCCGGTCAGCGACCTCGGGGTGGCCGCGCTCAGCGTGAACAGGTGTTCGCCGGGCGGCGCGGGCTCGGCCGGCGGCGCGACGTACTCCTCCACCACCACGTGGGCGTTGGTGCCGCCGAGGCCGAACGCGCTCACCCCGCAGCGGCGCGGCCCGTCGGGGGACTCCCACGGTTGCAGGGCGGTCGGCACGAACAACGGGCCGGAGGTGAAGTCGAGCTTGGGGTTGGGGTTCACGAAGTTGGCCTGCGGCGGCAGCATCCGGTGGCGTAGCACGGCCACCGCCTTCAACAGGCCGATCACGCCGGAGCCCTCGAAGAGGTGGCCGACGTTCGCCTTGACCGTACCCACGGCGCAGAAGCTCCGGTCCGAGGTGTGCCGGGCGAAGGCCTGCTTGATGCCCTCGTGTTCGATCGGGTCGCCGACCCTGGTGGCCGTGCCGTGCGCCTCGAAGTAGCCGAGCGTGCGCGGGTCGATCCCGGCGTTGCGCCAGGCGGTGAGCAGCAGCTCGGCCTGCGCCTGGGAGCTCGGGCTGGTGATGCCGTCGGTGTGGCCGTCGTGGTTGACCGCGCTGCCCCGGATGACGGCGTAGATCTGGTCGCCGTCGGCGACGGCCTGTTCGGTCCGCTTGAGGACCACCGCGCCGGCGCCCTCGCCGAAACCGGTGCCGTCGGCGGCCTCGTCGAAGGTGCGGGTGACCCCGTCGGACGACTCGATGCCGATGTTGGTGTGCGGGTGCTTGACCGGGGCGAAGACGATCCGCGCGCCGCCGACCACCGCCATGTCGCAGTCCCCCGCCAGCAGGGCGTTCTTCGCCTGGTGCAGGGCGACCAGGGTGGCCGAGCAGGCGGTGTCCACCACCAGGCTCGGGCCGCGCAGGTCGAGCAGGTGGGACAGCCGGTTGGCCAGCATGGCGGGGATGTTGCCGGTGATCGCCTGCTGGCCGGACGACGGTTCGATCCGGGCGAGGTAGTCCATGTAGGTCGACCCGGGGTTGGTGGCGAAGCCGACGAAGACCCCGGTGCGGCTGCCGCGGAGCCGGTCCGCGGAGTAGCCGGCGTCCTCGAACGCGAGGTACATCGCGCGCAGCGCCATCCGGTGGTGCGGGTCGGTCAGCATGGCCTGCCGGGGTGTCATCCCGAAGACGGCGTAGTCGAAGGTGTCCACGGCGTCGAGGTAGCAGCCGTGGTGGAAGTCCAGGCTGGTGTCGTCCACCGGCTCGACGGTGGTGGCCCGCACGTAGTGGATGTACTCGCTCAGGGTCTCCCGGCGGTGCTGGGGGAACGGCCTGGTGAGGCTGGTGCCGGTGCTGATGACGCGCCAGAACCCGTCCAGGCTGTCCACCCCCGGCAGCTCCACCGAGGTGCCAACGATCGCGATGCTCATCGTGCGTCCATCCCTTCACCGGATCCTGTTCACGAGCGCGCTCAGCGTGCTTCCGTTGACCTCGTCGAACTGGGTGACGCCCAGGGCGCGCAGGGTGGCGACGGCACGCACCCAGTCCACCGGGGTGGACACCTGGCGGGTGAGCAGCTCGGCGCCCTGGTCGGTGCGGAAGACCGCACCGGTCACGCTGGACACGACGGTGCCGGTGCCGGCGCTGAACACGCAGCTCTCCAACGCCGCCCGCAGCTCCGGCTCGACCGACGCCATCAACGGCGTGTGGAACGGGCCGCTCACGTTGATCGGGACGACCCGCGCACCGGGCAGCGCGCCGATGGCCTTGGCGGCGACGGCCACCTCCACCCGGTCCCCGGCGATCGTCGTCTGGGTGTCGGCGTTGAAGTTCGCGATGTGCACCCCGGACAGTCCGGTCTCGCGCAGCGCCCGCTGGACGAAGGCCGCCGGTACCCCCTGGACGGCGGACATGCCGCCGCCGGTGATGTCGGCCATCAGCTCACCGCGCCGTCGCACCAGGCGCAGCGCCGTCTCGAAGTCGAGCATGCCGGCGGCGCAGAGCGCGTTGTACTCGCCGAGACTGTGCCCGGCGTAGAACCGGTAGCCGTCAGGTTGCTCGGCGATCCGTTGCCGGCCCAGCAGGGCATTGGCCACGAATACGGCGGGCTGGGCGTAGCGGGTGTCTCGGAGTCTGCGGTCCGGATCCCGGGTGCACAGTTCCTCGATCGAGTAGCCGAGGATCTCATCCGCCAGCGCGGTGGTCTCCGGGAACTGGGCGAACAGCCCCGATCCCATTCCCCGGCGTTGTACGCCCTGGCCCGGAAAGAGCAGACATCGCACGCTGGCCTCCTGAGACCGGTGGTGTGGAGAATTGTTGTGCCGACTCGAATGCGACCCGGCGCGGGTGGTCGCGAAGACATTCCTTCGTGAAACGTCGCGCGCCTGCTCCGGGGCCGTGGTCGACTATTCGGTCGATGGCGGAGTCGGTGACGGCGTGCCGGGTCACCTGTTCCCATTCGACCGGGCGCGACAGCACCTGCTGGCAGAACTCGTCCATCAGGTCCGGTGCGCCGCGCAGATCGCGGGGGGCGTCGGTGGCGTACACCGGCAGGCGCAGCCGGTCGCCGCCCGGCAGCTGACCGACGAAGTCGCGGTCCCCGGCGATCCGGCGCACCGCCGGCAGCAGCAGCGGGCTGTGGAACGGGATGGTGTTGTTCAGGAACGCCCAGGTCGCGCCGGTCCGCGCGAACGTCGCCTCGTGGCGGAGGTAGAAGTCGAGGAGTTCGACGGTCGGGCCGCTGAGCACGTGTGCCCGCGCCGCGTTCGCCAGGCTCACCGTGATCGTGCCGCCGGCCCCCGTCAGCAGTTCGTCGAGCTCCTCTCGGCGCAGGCCGGTCAGGGCGGCCATCGGCCCCGGTGGGGCGCTGCGGCGGACCCGGGTCCGGTATTGGTCGACCGCCCCGGGGTCGGGCGTCGGCCCCCCGGCGTACTGCTGGCCGCGCACCAGGGTGATCGCCGCCAACCGCAGGCAGACGGCCGCCACCTCGAGGTACTCGTCCGTCCGGCGGACGCCGAGGCCGGCCAGGACGGCGGCCAGCAGGCCGATGCTGTGGCCGAGCGCCGCGACGGCGTCGTCCGGGTGTCGCCGGACCGGCTGGAGCTGGCAGGCCTGGTGGACGTGGATGCACAGGCCGGCGGTGACCGAGTCCCGGGGTATTCCGCCCGGCGGTGCGGTGGTCGACGTCAGCCACTGCCGTAACGTCGTGCCGTCCGGGCATAATCGGACCCGGTCGGCCGGTGCGAGATGGGCGGCCACCTCGTCGAGCACACGGAATGTCGCGTGGAAGTAGGTGGCGTTCGCTGGAATTGTATAGAGCGCGCGTAGCGCCGGTAACAGCCCGTCGTTCGCTCCGCCGAGACCGTCGAATAGCAGCATCGTACGCACAATGAGCCTCTGCCTCGGAATAATGGGCGATGACGGTGTGAGTGTCGGATGATGGATACCTCGACGATCTTTCAAGATCTGAGTCAAGATGCTAGCACCGCGTCGAGGCTTCATCAACATCGATCGACGTCTAATGCGTTTAAGTCATTTTTATGGTCGCGTAACTTTTGTGGAGCTTTTTCGTGGACAATTCGGCCCCGGTCTGACGATGTCGGTCGAATGACGCACGGGCGTGGTCCCGGGCGACGGGCGCCCCACGACCGCGGGACCGCGCGGCGGCCCGGCCCGGTGGGAACGCCACCGGGCCGGGCCGCCGCCCCACCGGATCAGAAGTCGTCGTCGAAGGTGACCGTGCCGCTGACCCCGACCTGGTACGCCGACACCCGCCGCTCGAAGAAGTTCGACAGCTCCTGCACGTCCTGCAGGTCCATGAACGCGAACGGGTTCTGCGTGCCGTAGCGCGGCGCGATGCCGAGCTGGACGAGCCGACGGTCCGCCACGTGCTCCAGGTACGCCCGCATGTCGGTCAGCGGCAGCCCGGAGACGCCCTGGTCGAGCAGGTCCTCGGCGAACTGCGCCTCGCACTCGACCGCCTCGGCGAGCATCTCGGTCACCTGCCGCTCCAGCTCGGCGTCGAACAGCTCCGGCTCCTCCCGCCGGACGGTCTCCACCACGTCGAACGCGAACGCCATGTGCATCGACTCGTCGCGGAACACCCAGTTGGTGCCCGACGCCAACCCGTTGAGCAGGCCCCGGGACCGCAGGAAGTAGACGTAGGCGAAGGCGCCGTAGAAGAACAGCCCCTCGATGCAGGCGGCGAAGCAGATCAGGTTCAGCAGGAACGCCCGCCGATCGGCCCGGGTACGCAGCTCCCGCAGCGCGAAGACCGAGTCGATCCAGCGGAAGCAGAATTCGGCCTTGCGCCGGATCGACGGGATGTTCTCGATGGCCGCGAACGCGGCGAAGCGTTCCTGCTCGTCGGGGACGTAGGTGTCGAGCAGGTTCAGGTAGAACTGCACGTGCACGGCCTCCTCGAACAGCTGCCGGGACAGGTACAGCCGGCCCTCCGGGGAGTTGACGTGCTGGTAGAGGTTGAGCACCAGGTTGTTGGCGACGATCGTGTCGCCGGTGGCGAAGAACGCCACCAGCCGGGACACCAGGTGCCGCTCGGCCGGCGAGAGCCGCTCCAGGTCGGCGAGGTCGGCGTGCAGGTCGACCTCCTCGACGGTCCAGGTGTTGCGGATGGCGTCCTTGAACCGGTCGAAGAAGTGCGGGTAGCGCATCGGTCGCAGGGTGAGGTCCATGCCGGGGTCGAGCAGCAGCTGCCGCCCGGCGGTGCGGGGTTCGTCGACGGTGGTCACTGGCACGCCTCGCAGCTCTCGGGGTTCTCCAGGGAACAGGCCAGCGCCTCGGCGTCGGCCGTCACGGCCGGGCCGACGGTGACGGTGGCCTGCTGGATCCGGGTCGCCGGACGCGACCGCAGGTAGTAGGTGGTCTTCAGCCCTGACTTCCAGGCGTGCAGGTACATCGAGGACAGCTTGCCGATGGTCGGCGCGCTGAGGAACAGGTTCAGCGACTGCGACTGGTCGATGTACGGCGCCCGCGCGGCGGCCAGGTCGATCAGCGCCCGCTGCGGCAGCTCCCACGCGGTGCGGAACAGCTCCCGCACCTCGGCGGGCAGCTCGACGATGCCCTGCACCGACCCGTCGGCCCGCTTGATCCGGTCGCGGATCTCCGGCGTCCACAGCCCGCGGGCCTTCAGCTCGCGGACCAGGTACGTGTTGATCTGCAGGAACTCCCCGGACATCGTCTCGCGCTTGAACAGGTTGGACACCTGCGGCTCGATGCACTCGTAGCAGCCGGCGATCGACGCGATGGTGGCGGTCGGGGCGATCGCGACCAGCAGCGAGTTGCGCAGGCCGTGCGCCGCGATCCGGGTACGCAGCGCGGCCCACCGCCCGGCCTGGGCGGGCTCCACACCCCACAGGTCCGGGTGCAGGTCACCCCGGGCCGCCCGGGTCTGCGGGTACGCCGGGTGCGCGCCGAACCGTTCGGCGAGGTCGGTCGACGTCTCCAGCGCGGTCAGGAAGATCTCCTCCTGCACCCGGGTGGACAGCTCCCGGGCCCCGGCCGAGTCGAACGGCAGCCGCAGCGCGAACAACGCGTCCTGCAGGCCCATCAACCCCAGCCCGACCGGCCGCCAGCGCGGATTCGACGCCGCCGCCTGCTCGGCCGGGTAGTAGTTGACGTCGATCACCCGGTCCAGGAACACCACCGCCGTCCGCACCGTGGCGCGTAGCTTCTCCCAGTCGACGCCGCCGCCGGTCAGGTGCGCGCCGAGGTTGACCGAGCCCAGGTTGCAGACCGCCGTCTCGGTGTCGCTGTTGACCTCCAGGATCTCGGTGCACAGGTTGGACAGGTGGATCGTGTTGCCCGGGACGCCGGTCTGGTTGGACAGCCGGTTCGCCGGGTCCTTGAACGTCATCCACCCGTTGCCGGTCTGCGCCAGGGTCCGCATCATCCGCCCGTACAGGTCCCGGGCCTTCACCGTGCGGACCGCCTTCTTCTCGGCGACCCGGTACGCCGCGTCGAACGCCTCGCCGTACAGGTCGGGCAGCTCCGGGGCGTCCGACGGGTCGATCAGCGACCACTCGGCGTCGGCCTCGACCCGGCGCATGAACTCGTCGGGGATCCAGTTGGCCAGGTTGAGGTTGTGGGTGCGCCGGGCCTCCTCGCCGGTGTTGTCCCGCAGCTCCAGGAACTCCTCGACGTCCGGGTGCCACGGTTCCAGGTAGACGCAGGCGGCGCCCTTGCGCCGGCCGCCCTGGTTGACCGCCGCGACCCCGGCGTCGAGGGTCTTCAGGAACGGCACGATCCCGTTCGACCGGCCGTTGGTGCCCCGGATCAACGCGCCCCGGCCACGTACCCGCGTGAAGGAGATGCCGATGCCGCCGGAGAACTTCGACAGCTTCGCCACCTGGTGGTACCGCTCGTAGATCGAGTCCAGCTCGTCGCGGGGCGAGTCGACCAGGAAACACGACGACATCTGGGTGTGCCGGGTGCCCGAGTTGAACAACGTCGGGGAACTCGGCAGGTAGGCCAGCGACGACATCAGCCGGTAGAACCCGACCGCCTCGTCCGGCGTCCCGGACAGCCCGCAGGCCACCCGCAGCAGCCAGTGCTGCGGCGTCTCCACCACCAGCCGCGACTCGGGGTGCCGCAGCAGGTACCGGTCGGCCACCGTGCGCAGCCCGAAGTACTCGAACCGCAGGTCACCGTCCGGGTCGACGGCGTCGTCGAGTTGCCGTGCGTGCCGGGCCACGAACGCGGCCGTGTCGTCGGCGATCAGGCCGAGGCCGTGGGCGTACCGGACGGACTCGCTGAAACTCGTCACCGACTGCCCGCGCACCTCCTTCTCCACGAACCCGACCAGCAGCCGCGCCGCGAGCCGGGAGTACTGCGGCTCCGTGCCGATCAGCTCCGCCGCCGTCTGGATCGACAGCCTGTCCACCTCGGCCGTGGTCGCCCCGTCGTAGAGACCGTTGACCGTCGCGGTGGCCACCCGCAGCGGATCCACCTCGTCCAGGTCGGCGGCCCACCGGGCGACGGCCGTGACGATCCGGTCGACGTCCACCGGCTCGGTGCCGCCGTCGGGCCGGCGTACCCGCATCACCGGCCGGCGCGGCTCCACCTCGCCGGCACCGGGCGGGGGACTCTCCTGTACGACCGTCATGACCTCTCCTCGCCGTCACCGATGACCATCGGACGCGGGAGAACGCCAACGGGCGCGGCGCGACGGCCGACCCGGAACCTGGCGTCGGTCGTCCCGCGCGACCTCAGGCCGCCGCGCGCGGCAGCGCACGGCGCGCTGGCAGGTCTTCGGACTCGCGGGCCGGACCGGGGTCCACCGGTCGCCTACTGGCCGTCGCTTCCCAGACCTCGCGGTCCAGTGCTCGATGACGGCGGTCGTTCCCACTCACCGCTGCGGGGCAGTCCCGGATTTACACCGGGTTCCCTGTTGCCTCGACCGGACCACCGGGCCCGGCCGAACCAGCTGCGTGGCACACCATATATGGCGTAGCTGGGGGAGAGGCAACACTAGATGTCGCGGGGGCGTGTCGGATAACTCTCACCCGACCGCGCGGTGGCCCGCAGTGACGCCAGCAACCGCAGCGCGTCCGCGTCGGCGCTGCCGGGCTCGGCGGTGAAGACCAGCATGACCGGGCCGGGGCTGCCGGGCAGCGGATAGGTGTCCCAGTCCAGGAGTATGTCGCCGACCCCGGGGACCTGGAAGGTCTTGGTGCCGCTGACCGACTCGCGGACGTCGTGCCGGGACCACAGCCGGCGGAACTCGGCGCTGCGGATGCTCAGCTCACCGACGATCGCGGTGGCCCGGGGGTGGGTGGGGTCGGTGGCGACCGCGGCCCGCAACATGCCGATGTAGTCCAGCGCCTGCCGCTCCCAGGCCGCGCACCGCCGCGTCCGGGTCGCCGCCTCGTCGAACATCAGCAGCAGCATGTTGAGCCGGTCCGGCGGGTAGCCGTCCGGGTCGCCGAGCAGCGCCACCGCCCACGGGTTCCAGGCGAGCAGGTCCAGATGGCGGCCGAGCACCACCGCCGGGGTGTCCATCACCCGCAGCAGCCGCCGGGTACTCTCCGGCACCCGCTCCGGGCCGTGGTCCACCCGGGCCGGCACCGGCCGGCGGGCGGCCCGGGCCAGGGTGAACAGGTGGCGGCGTTCCCCGGCGTCGAGGCCGAGCGCGGCGGCGAGCGCGTCCAGCACGTCGTCGGAGGGGCGAACCTCGCGGCCCTGCTCCATCCGCTGGTAGTAGTCGGTGCTCAACCCGGCCAGCAGCGCCAGCTCCTCGCGGCGCAGCCCGGTGACCCGGCGTCGTCCGCCCGGCTCCAGGCCGACGTCGCGGGGGTGCAGCCGGCCGCGCCGGGCGCGCAGGAAGTCACCGAGCTCGCGGGCGTACGGATGGGTCATGTCGCCAGTGTGACGCGGCCCGGACCGGCGCGGGTAGGTCTGCGGGACCTAGGCAACCGGGTACGACCGGTCCCGCCCGGCCGGGCCGTAGCGTCGGTGACCCCATCCGACCGTCAGGGAGCAGCAGATGACCTGGACCGCCGACCACATCCCCGACCAGCACGGCCGCACCGCCGTCGTGACCGGCGCGAACTCCGGCCTCGGCCTGGTCACCGCCACCGCGCTGGCCCGCCGGGGCGCGCGGGTGGTGCTCGCCGTCCGTGACACCGCCGCCGGCCGGCGGGCCGCCCAGCAGATCGGCGGCGACGTCGAGGTACGCGAGTTGGACCTCGCCTCACTGGCCTCGGTGCGGGCGTTCGCGGCGGCCCTGGCCGCCGACCACCCGAGGATCGACCTGCTGGTCAACAACGCCGGCGCGGTACTGCTCGGCCCGCGCCGCACCAGCGCCGACGGCCATGAGCTGCACCTCGCCACCAACCTGCTGGGCCACTTCGCGCTGACCGGCCTGCTGCTGGGCAACCTGGCCGCGGCGCGGGCGGCCCGGGTGGTCAGCCTCAGCTCGATCGTCCACCGCAGGGCACACCTGGACTTCACCGACCTGATGATCGAGCGCGGCTACTCGGGCTCCACCGCGTACGGCCGGTCCAAGCTCGCCACCACCGTCTTCGGGGTCGAGCTGGACCGCCGGCTGCGGGCCACCGGGTCGCCGGTGCTCAGCGTGCTGGCCCACCCCGGTGTCACCCGCACCAACCTGACCCCGCGGGCCTGGTCCCACCAGGGCCGGCGCGGCCGGGTGCTGGCCCGGCTCAGCCTGCTGGCCACCCAGCCCGTCGAGCAGGGCGCGCTGCCCCAGCTGCGGGCCGCCACCGACCCGGCGGTACGGGGTGGCCAGTTCTTCGGCCCGGCCCGGTTCTTCCAGACCTGGGGTCCGGTCACCGAGGTCCGGTGCAGCCGGGAGGCCGCCGACCCCGCCGTCGGCCCTCGGCTCTGGACGGTGGTCGAGGAGTTGACCGGCGTCCGCTACCCCTGACACCGGGGCGCACTAGCATGGCTGCGGTCGGTGACGGCGGCGGAGACGAGGCGAGATGAGATGGCTCGGGCGGGTACTGGGCGGCGGGAACCGGCAGGTCCAGGAGGATCCGGTCCGGCAGGCGGCGCTGTCGGCCGAGGTGCGGCAGCGGTTCGGCACCCACCTGGCCGTCCGACCCGCCGACCAGGTGGCGGCGATCGTCGGCCTGCTCGACGACGGCGACGGCCTGGCGGTGGCGGCCACGATCGTCGGTGAGTTCGCCACCGCGGCCCACGCGGACCTGCTGGCCCAGACCGCGGAGCTGTACCGGCGTACCGGTCACCGGTTCCCGGTGGACCGGCGCAACTACCGGCCACTGTGGCGGGAGGTCGGCGGGCGGCTGCACTGGCCGCTGTTCGCGCTGCCGGGCGGCCTGCACCCGTACGTGCACGTCGCCGCCGCCGCCACCGTCATCGGCGCGCGGGCGTCGCAGCTGGTCCGGGCGACCGACCCGGATCCGCTGCTCGCCCACCTGTTCGAGGTGCTCGACCTCACCACCTGCGGCTGGGAGTACGGCCGGGTACGGGTGGACCACGACGGGGCTTCACTGGTCGGTCGCCTGATCTCCACCACCCGGGACGTCCGGGCGGCGATGAAGGACCCGCCGCCGCTGCCCCCGTCGGTCCGGGAGCTGATGCGTACCAACCGGTCGGTCGACGTCTTCGACCTCACCGGCGACCGGGTCGTCGGCACGATCAACGTGGGCGGCGAGCTGCGGCCGGCGCTGCTGACCTGACGGCCGCACCGACCGGCGACGCCCCCGGCCCGCGCCGGCCGGGGGTCAGCCGAAGAGCAGCTCCAGCTGGTGGTCGAGGACCGCCGTCGCCTGCGCCGGGGTGTACTGCCCGCCGAGCAGGTACATCCCCAGCCCCTCCACCAGCGCCAGCAACCCCGCCGCGGCGTCCGCCGGCAGTAGCCCCGCCGCGGCGTCCGCCGGCAGTAGCCCCGCCGCGGCGTCCGCCGCCGGTGGACGTGGCAGTAGCCCGGCGATGAAATCCACCAGTTGTACGGTGTCCGGCCGCAGCCCGGTGGCCGCCGCCGGGTGCAGGGCGGTCCAGGAGAGGAACGCCAGCGCCACCCGCCCGTCCGCGCGGGCCGCCTCGTCCAGCGGCAGCAACGCCTCCAGCAGGGTGCGCAGCAGCAGCCGGGGCGCCGGGTCCGGGCCGAGCGCCGCGACCGCCGTCTCGACCCGGCGCCGGCCCCGGTCGCGGACGACGGACAGGGCGAACGCCATCATCTCGTCCTTGGTGGTGAAGTAGTGCTGCACCATGCCGGCGGAGACCCCCGCCTCGGCTGCCACGTGCCGTAGGCTCACCGCCTCCAGGCCCCGGTCGGCGGCGACCCGCATGAGCGCGTCCGCGATCAGGGTGCGCCGCTGACGGGGGTCGACTCTCTTGGGCATCGGGGTCCTACCGTCGCGTCGTCACGGTGCCGGCCGCACCGTCCACAGTGATCACCTGGCCGGTGACGATCCGCGAGGTGGCTCCCGGCACGCTGATCACGGCCGGAATCCCGTACTCGCGGGCCACCGTGGGGCCGTGCGCCATGACCGCGCCGGTCTCGGTGACCAGGGCCGCGGCGGTCAGGAACAGCGGCGTCCAGCCCGGGTCGGTGGTGGCGGTCACGAGGATCTCCCCGGGTTCGAGGTACGCGGTGGCCGGGTCGGTGACCACCCGGGCCGGGCCGGTCACCTTACCCGTCGCCGCCCCGACGCCCCGGAGCAGGCCCTCGCCGTCCTCGGTGGCCGGCAGGGTGCTCTCCACGTCGGTCCCGTCGGAGAGGATCGCCACCGGCACCACCCGGCGGCGCAGTTCGCGCCGGTGCGTCGCCCGGCGTCGGGCGACCAGCCCGCTCAGGTCGGTGCCGCCGAGGGCCGTCTCGACCTCGTCGAGGGTGAGGAACATGACGTCGTCCGCCACCGGGAACAGCGTCGACCCGATCAGCAGCAGCTGCTCGCGGACGGCCTGGAGCCGGTACAGCCCGGCGAACTTCCCGGACTCCCGTAGCCCCGCCAGCCGCCGGGCCCGGCGTAGCAGGAACACCGCGATCCGGCCCCGGACCGGGCGCTGCCGGACCGCCCGCGCGGCCAGTTCGCCGAGGGCGGCCTCGGCGGCCCCGGCGGCCTCGGCGAAGCGCCGGTCGGGGGCCTGTGCCGGGTCGGTGAGCCGCAGGTAGTTGGCGATCGCCGCGAAGACCGGGGTGGGGTCCTCGGCCCAGCGCGGCACCCCGACGTCGGCCTCGGCGGCGGCCCGGTGGCCGTAGCGGGACAGGAAGCCGGCCAGGCCGATCTCGGGCAGCGCGCCCCGCCGGTACCGGGCTGAAAGCTCCGCCGGTGGCGTGTCGAGGAGCAGGTCGCGGTGCGGCCGGGCGGCCGATGCCAGCGCCCAGAGCGCGAGGTCCATCTCGATGGTCACGTTGTGCGGGACGCCGCGCAGCACGGCGTGGACGTCGGCCTCGGTGGCGACCCCCTTGAGCAGCTGGGCGGGCAGCGCCGAGGCGAGCATCCCGGCCACGATCGGCCAGGTGACGTCGTCGGCGACGCCGTCGGTGTCCTCGCCGTGGTCGCGGACGAACCGCAGCCGCTCGTAGGCCGTGTGCGCCTGCGGCGGCGCCGTCGACTCCGCGCGTAGCCGGTCGACGGCCGCGACCAGCCGGTGCCGTGCCGCGTCGGGGCGGGCCAGCGCCCGCAGGATGCCCCGCAGTGCCCGCAGCGCCGCGCCCAGCGAGGCGTCCGCCGGGCGGCGGGACCGGTCGCCGGACGGCGCGAAGCGCGGATCCCGCAGGACGTGCTCCATCACCGCCTGGGCGCGGGGCCCGAAGTCGACGGCCATCAGCCTGACCAGCCGCTTACGGGCGGCGGGCCGGCGGACCAGGTCGGTCAGGTCGCCGTAGAGCCGCCCGCCGATGTCCACGATCTCCACCCGCATCCCGAGCGAGGCGACCATGGCGGCGATCATCCTGCTGAGCGTGGACATGCCCATCGGGGTGACCGGTCGCAGCATCCCCTGCACGTTGCCGAACTCGACGTACACCCGCAGGTCGTCGGTCTGCGGCGGCAGCGGGAACAGTGTCGTGACCGGCCGCGACTGGAGCAGCCACAGCGTCCCGTCGTGGTCGATCGCCCACTCGACGTCCTGCGGCACGCCGAAGTGCGCCTGGATCCGCCGGCCGGCGGTCCACAGGTCGTCGTGCCAACCGGGGCCGGGTGCCGCTCCCCGCCGCGCACCGGCTGCTCCGGCCGGGCCGTCCTCCGGGTGGGCGGCACCGGTCAGCACGAGGTGGTTGGCGTCCGTGTGGCCGTCGACCACCCGGGTGCCCAGGCCCGTCCCGACGTCGACGAGCATCTCGGTGCGGTTGCCGGTGACCGGGTTCGCCGTGTAGAGCACGCCCGCCCGCACCGGGGTGACCATCCGTTGCACCACCACCGCCATCCGCGCGTCGGCGGGGTCGGTCCCGTGTGCCTTCCGGTAGGCCACCGCCCGGTCGCCGTGCAGCGACTTCCAGCAGGTGTCGATCGCCGCCACCAGGTCCGCCTCGCCCTCGACGTCCAGCACGGTGTCGTGCTGACCCGCGAAGCTGGCGTCCGGCAGGTCCTCGTCGGTCGCGCTCGACCGCACCGCCACCGGGCCGCCGCCCAGCCGCGCGTACGCCGCCCGGACCTCGTCCTGCGGCACCACCCCGGCCCGGTACGCCGCGGTGGTCACGCAGAATCCGTCCGGCACCCGCTCACCGGCGCGGATCAGCTCGCCGAGACCGGCCGCCTTGCCGCCGACCAGCGGGACCAGGCCGGCATGGGCCTCCGACAGGGGGAGCACCGACACCTGCGCCTCTTCTTTGCAATACGACTGCATTGCAAAGAAGGTACGCGGTTCGCAGTGCAACTGCAATGTGAAAAGTCGGAGACGACCGTAGCCGGGTGGGACGCAGGGTGGCGGAGCTCAGCTGCGGGCCGGGACGACGACCGGCAGCCGGACGGTGAAGGTGCTGCCCTGGCCGGGAACGCTCTCGACGCCGATGGTGCCGCCGTGCGCCTCGGCGAGCTTGCGGGCGATCGACAGGCCGAGCCCGCTGCCGCCGGTGCTGCGGGTCCGGGAGTCGTCGGCCCGCCAGAACCGGTCGAAGATCCTGGCCTGGTCGGCGGGGGCGATGCCGGTGCCGGTGTCGGACACGGCGATGGTGAGCTGGTCGTCGCGTACCTCCAGGCGCACGACGACCGAGCCGCCCGCCGGGGTGTGCCGGACCGCGTTGGCGACGATGTTGCCGACGATCTGGCGCAGCCGGGCGCCGTCGACCGACATCTCCAGATCGGTGCCCACCGAGGTGCCCAGCCGCACCCCGGCGGCCTCGGCGGCCCCCCGGTGCGCCTCGACGACCTGCTCCAACAGATCGGCCACGAAGTACGGTTCACGGTGGATTCGCAGGTCACCGGCGTCGGCCGCGGCCAGGTCCCGCAGGTCGTCGATGATGTGCTGCAGCAGCAACGCCTCGTCGAGCAGCAGGGTGAGCAGCTGCGTGTCGAGCTGCGCGAGACCGTCCTGGGCGGCCTCCAGCCAGCTCCGCATGTTGGTCAGCGGCGTCCGCAGCTCGTGCGCCACGTCGCTGACCATGCTGCGGCGTAGCGCCTCGGTCTGCTCCCGCCGGGCCGCGAGGTCGTTGAGCGCGGTGGCCAGCAGGCCGATCTCGTCGCGGGTGGTCACCGGCACCCGGGCCGGTTCGTCCATCGGCTGCCGGGTGGCGTCGGTCAACGCCCGCAGCGGGCGGACCAGCCGCCGGCCGACCAGCACGGTGATCAGCACGGTGGCCACCAGCACCGCCCCGGTCACCTGGGCGATCCGGACCACGTTCGCCCGGGACAGGTTGAACACCGGATCCTCGCCGCCCTGCGTCCCGTCGGTGACGAACAGCAACGCCGGGGGTGCCACGTACGCCCGGAGCTGGGTCGTCCGGGCCTTCTCCAGGCAGCCGGCGACCTGCTGGTCGAAGCGGGCGTCCCGGCTGGGTGCCGCGGTCCGGTCGGCGCGGATCTCGACCCGGGTCGGTTCCCCCAGCTCCCGGAGGCAGTTCTTGGTCAGGGCCTCCAGCTGGGCGATCCCGGCGGCCTCGCTCGGCAACGGGCGGGTCAGGTCGTCGGGCAGGCAGAATCCGACGATGCCCCGGTCCTTCGGGTCGCTCATCCGCACCGAGGCCCGGCCGGCGGGATCCACCACCACCCGCGCGTCCGCCCTGGACTCGGCCCGTACGCAGCCGAGCTGCCGCTCGGCCAGCTCCCTGGTGTTGTTGCTCTCCCGCTTGGTCAGCCGGTACGGCCCGACCGCGCGCGGATCGACCCGCTCGGTGCCACCGGTCAGGCCCAGGTCGACCTGCAACGGGTCGACGGTCGCCGACGGCCGGGCGGTCTGCAGCGACGGGCCGTCCGGGGCGGAGTCGGCGATCACCTGCCGGTCCGGGGTCATCAGGGTGATCCGCCGTTCGAGCCGGTCGGCCCGTTCGGCGAGCACCGCGTCGACCCCGGTCCAGTCCCGGTGCGTCGCCGCGTGGTCCAGCAGCGTGTCGTAGATGCTCTTGTCGTCGGCGAGTGAGCGGCCCTGCTCCTGCTGGATCGCCCGGGTGGTGGACTGCACGGCCAGCCAGGTCGTCGCCAGGATCGCGCAGACCGCCACCAGCAGCGAGGTGGCCAGCAACCGCACCACCAGGCTGCGGTGCAGGGGAACCCGTTGCCGTCTCACGGCGCCCCGGCGACCAGCTTGTAGCCGACCCCGTAGACGGTCAGCAACTGCTGCGGCCGGCGGGCGTTCGCCTCGATCTTGCGGCGCAGGTTCATCACGTGCACGTCGATGGTGCGCCCGGTCGACTCCCGGTCGATGCCCCGGGTGTGTTCGAGGAGCTGGCCGCGGCTGAACACCCGGCCGGGCTGACGGATCATCGCGGCGAGGATGGCGAACTCGCCGGTCGTGCACTCCACCGGGAGGCCGCCCACGGTGACCAGGCGGCGCGGCTCGTCGACGGTGAGCTGGCCGAGCCGGTGCACCGGTGACTCCTGCGGGACGGTCCGCACCCGGCGCAGCAGCGTCCGCACCCGGGCCACCAACTCGCGCGGGCTGTACGGCTTGGTCATGTAGTCGTCGGCGCCCAGGTCCAGCCCGCGCAGCAGGTCGTCCTCGGCCGACCGGGCGGTCAACATCAGCACCGGCACGTCCGACTCCTGGCGGATCATCCGGCAGACCTGCATGCCGTCGAGCTTCGGCAGCATCACGTCGAGCAGGAGGAGGTCGAACGGCTGCTCCCGGGCCTGCCGCAGCGCCGTCTCGCCGTCGGCCACGATCGTCGCCCGGTGACCCGCCGCGACGAGATAGCGGCGCAGCGCCTCGGCCTGCCGCGGAT
This sequence comes from Micromonospora rifamycinica, assembly GCF_900090265.1. Lineage (NCBI taxonomy): Bacteria > Bacillati > Actinomycetota > Actinomycetes > Micromonosporales > Micromonosporaceae > Micromonospora > Micromonospora rifamycinica. Next base: position 1,648,667 of record NZ_LT607752.1, on the reverse strand, counting down.
CGTCCTCCGCGAGCATCACGTGTGCGCACATGGTGGGGAATATAGAGCAGCTCAGGGGGGTCGCGGATCCGGCGGAAGGCGGTGACACGGGGCACCTCGTGGTCCTTGCGCAGGTGGCCGGGCGGGTGGCGGGGAGACCCGGCGATCAGGAGAAAAAGGTCATGCCGCGCCCTGACCGGTTCCTGACAAACGGGTGGCACGATCGCCCTGCGGGACGGTCGTCGGCGGCGTCCCCCGGTGAGGGGACGCCGCCGGTGCGGTGCGGCTACTTCCGCTTCGCGGCGACCTCGCGCTGGCACGCCGGGGAGTACTTCAACCCCTTGGAGATCGAGTCCGCGTCGTTGTTCTTGCCGCCGAAGGCCCAGCCGGTGCCGTCGGACCCCACCTCGACATAGCGGACGCCCTTGTCCTTCAGGCACTTCACCACGTCGCGGGCGAAGTCCCCCGCCTCCGGGTTGGCCGGGTCGAACTCCCACGGCGGCAGCGGCATCAGGCGGTCGCAGGCCCTGGACGCCTCGCTGGTCTTGTCCGAGCCGGTGCCGTCGCTGCGCAGCTTGGCGATGTCGACCCCGTGCTCGGCCATGCACTTCACGTACGGTTTGAGGCGTTCCTTCTGGTCCTCCGGGGTGTCGTCGAGGCGTTCCCGGGGCCGCCCGGCCTCTGCCGGCGTCGCCGACACGGTGGGGCTGGGCGTGCCGGTCTGGAGGGTGGCCACCTCCGCCTCGCTGGTCCGGCCGCTGCCGGCGGCGGGCGGGTCCTCGTCGGCGGTCGAGCACCCGCCGATCAGCAGTACGGCGCTGCACAGCGCAGCCATCAGTTGCTTCCTCATCGTCACGCCTCCGGTCAGCTCTGCGGCGATCCCGCCGGGGGCCAGCATCACCGTCGACTGTCAGGAAGCTGTTCGGGTGCGGCGCGGGACGTCAGCCGGTCGGTAACAACCGGGCGAGGGTGTTGCGGACGGCGATGCCCGGGCGGCTCTTCGGGACCAGCACCGTCGCGACGAGACCGGCGCTGCGCCCCCGGGCATCGGTGTGGCGTCGGTGCGCGGCCTCGTAGCGTCGTAGGGCGGGGCCGGGCTCACCCTCGGCGAGGGCGGCGGCCAGGGTGCGGGCACCGGCGATGGCCAGGCTCGACCCGTCGCCGAACAACGACACCGACGCCGCCGCGTCGCCGAGCAGCACCACCCGCCCGACCGACCAGGACGGCAGCTGCACCCGGGTGACCGCGTCGAAGTAGAGGTCCGTCGACTGCCGGGCCCGGTCCAGCAACTCGGGCACCCGCCAGCCGCGCTCCCCGGCGTACGCCCCGGTGAGGATCCGCCGGTGCTGGTCGGTGTCGGTGTGGTCGAAGCCGGTGACGGCGGGGTGCCGGAAGATGAACGCGACCCCGGCCTCGCCGCGTACGGGATGGACCGCGACGAGTCGACCCGGCGTGTTGTGCAGCAGCACGTGGCGCGGGTGCTCCGGTGGTTCGCCGAGCGGTGTGGTGGCCACGTAGAAGCCGAGGTGGCGGGCGACGTCGCGCTCCGGGCCGAAGGTGAGCCGGCGTACCGTCGAGTGCAGTCCGTCGGCCCCGACGACCAGGTCGAACCGGCGGGCCGGGCCGACCGCGAAGGTGACGTCCACCCCGCCCGGGTCCTGGTCGAGCCGGGTGACGGTGTCGTCGTAGACGAACTCGGCGTCGTCGCGGGCCGCGCCGCACAGAATCCGGGCGAGGTCGGCCCGGGGCACCTCGATCTCGGCCGTGCCGGCGGGGCTGCGGCGGGTGGGCATCGACAACGGCCGTCCCGGCCGGCCCGCGGAGTCGACGATTCGCAGGCCGGTGGTATGGGTGGCCGCCGCCCGGAGGGCGTCCACCACCCCCATCCGCTCGACCACCGGAAGGGCCGCTCCGCGTACGTCGACCGGGTTGCCGCTGGACCGCAGCCCGCCCGCCCGTTCGACGACCGTGGGCCGCCAGCCGGCCCGGGCCAGCCAGTAGGCGAGGGTCGGACCGGCCACGCCGGCCCCCGAGATGAGTGCTGTCCGCATCGGCCGAGCATATCTGCACTCAGTGCAGACTTGCAACGACTGCCGATTTGCGTTGGCTGCGGTAAGGTGCGGTGATGTCACTCCGCGACCGCAAACGCGCCCGCACCCGGCAGGCACTGGTCGACGCCGCCGTCGAGCTGATCGGACGGCAGGGCTACGAGGCGACCACGATTGCCGAGATCGCCGCCGCCGCCGACATCGGCACCCGCACGTTCTTCAGCTACTTCCCGAGCAAAGAGGACCTGCTCTTCCCCGAGACCGACCGCCGGGTGCGCGTCGCGGTCGACGCGATCACCCACCGCGCGCCGGACGACGAACCCGCCGAGGTCCTGCTGCGGGCGCTCCGCCGGGCCAACGAGGAGAGCGACGACATGACCGGCCCGCTCGCCGCGCTGCGGATCCGGCTGACCATGCAGGTGCCCGCCGTCCGTGCCCGCGCCCTGCACCTGCAGTGGGAGGGGCAGCGGGAGATCGCCCGGCACCTGGCCGCCGCCTATCCCGACGACCTGGACGAGGTGAGCGCCGCCGCCCTGGTCGGCGCCTTCGTCGGCGCGGCGACCGCAGCCCTCACCACCGTGCTGGAGGACCCGGGGCACCGGGCCGATCCCGCAGCGGTCCGCGCGGCACTGCACCGCGCCACGGAGGTCGCCCTGCGTCCGTGGGCGACCCGGGCCTGAACCGCGCCGACCCGGCCCGACCACGACGCCGGTCGATGGCGCACGTGATCGGCGGGGGCCGACCGGGCCGCCGGAAACGAGTACGGTTTCGGTGCCCGGCCGGCGCAGGTGTCAGCGGCCCGTCGCCGTCGCGGGAGCGGACCGGCCGGGTGACCGACCGTGGAGGGGAGCGAGCGTGGCACAGCGCAGGGCACTGGTGGTGCGGGGCGGATGGGAGGGACACCAGCCGGTCAGGGCGACGGAGCTGTTCATCCCGTTCCTGCGGCACCACGACTACGCGGTACGGGTCGAGGAGTCCACGGAGGTCTACGCCGACGCCGCCACGATGGCCGGGACCGACCTCGTCGTCCAGTGCATGACGATGGCGGAGATCACCGCCGAGCAGGTGGCGGGCCTGAGCGCGGCGGTCGTCGCCGGGACGGGTCTGACCGGCTGGCACGGCGGCATCGTGGACGCGTTCCGCGCCTCCTCGGACTACCTGCACCTGGTGGGTGGCCAGTTCGCCACCCACCCGGGCCGGGAGCCCTGCGAGCGGCACGGCGGCGAGGAGGACAACTTCCTGCCGCACACGGTGACCCTCACCGATCTCGGCCGGGAGCACCCGGTCACCGCCGGGATCGCCGACATCGAGCTGGTCACCGAGCAGTACTGGGTGCTGCACGACGACCTGATCGACGTGCTGGCCACCACCGTGCACCCCACCCGGGACTGGCACCCCTGGCACCGGCCGGTCACCTCGCCGGCGATCTGGACCCGGCGGTGGGGCGCCGGTCGGGTCGTCGTGACGACCCCCGGGCACAGCCTCGACGTCCTGGAGCACCCGTCGGTGCGTACCGTCATCGAGAGGGGGATGCTGTGGGCGAGCCGCACCGCGTCGGCGTCGTAGGACTCGGCGTCATCTCCCGCGCCTACCTGGACACCCTCGCGCACCACCCCGGGCTGCGCGTCGTCGCGGTGGCCGACCTGGACGCCGCCCGGTCGGCCGCGACCGCCGCCACCCTCGCCGACGCCGAGGCGGTGAGCGTCGCGGACCTGCTCGCCCACCCGGGCGTGCAGACGGTGCTCAACCTGACCATCCCCGCCGCACACACCGAGATCGCCCTCGGCGCGATCGACGCGGGCAAGCACGTGTACGGCGAGAAGCCGCTCGCCGTGGCGTTCCCGGACGCTCAGATGATCATGGAGCGGGCCGGCTCGGCCGGGGTCCGGGTCGGCTGCGCGCCGGACACCGTCCTGGGCACCGGGACGCAGACGGCCCGCGCGGCGGTCGACGGTGGACTGATCGGGCGTCCACTGGCCGCGTCGGCGGTCATGGTCACCCCCGGGCACGAGGCCTGGCACCCCCACCCCGACTTCTACTACGCCCCGGGCGGCGGGCCGCTGCTCGACATGGGGCCGTACTACGTCTCGGCGCTGGTCCACCTGCTCGGGCCGGTGCGGGCGGTGACCGCGGCGGCCAGCCGGCTGCGCCCCGAGCGGGTCATCGGCAGCGGCCCGCGCCTCGGGCAACGCATCCCGGTGCGGGTGGACACCCACGTCAGCGGCGTGCTCGAACACGCCAGTGGCGTGCTGTCCACCATCACCACGAGCTTCGACGGGGTCACCACCACGGCCGCGCCGATCGAGGTGCACGGGGAGACCGGCACCCTCGCCGTGCCCGACCCGAACTACTTCGACGGCGAGGTCCGGCTCTGGCCGCTCGGCGGCGACGGATGGCGGGCGCTCCCGGCGACGGCGGGTTACCGGGAGGGCGCCCGGGGCCTCGGGTTGATCGACGCGGTACGGGCCGAGAGTGGGCGGACCCCGCGGGCGGGCGGTGACCTGGCGTTGCACGTACTCGACACGATGACCGCCCTGCTGCGGGCGGCGGACGAGGGCCGGCGGATCACCCTGACCACGACGGTGCGGCGACCCGACCCGGTGCCGCTCACCCCGGCCGGGGACTGGCAGGGCCGCTGAACGGACGGCTGCCGGTCCCCGGGCCGCCGGGAGCCCCGGTGCCACCCCGGGCCGGTGTGACGGCCCGGAGTGGTGTGACGGCCCGGGGCGGCGGGGTGGCCCGGGGTGGTCAGCCGGTCGCCCCGGCCAGCTCCCTGGTCAGGCAGACCGTGCCGTCCGGGCTGTCCGGTTCCGCCGTCCGGTAGCCCGCGCTCCGGTAGAGGTCGATGTTGCGCAGGCTCCGGGTGCCGGTGAAGAGCAGGATCCGGCGGCACTGCGGCCCGGCGGCGGCCTCGGCGGCCTGCAGCAACCACCGGCCCAGGCCCCGGCCGCGCAGGTCGGGCACGACGGCGAGCCGGCCCACGTGGCAGTCGGTGCCGTCGGTGCGGGTCCGCACCATGCCCAGCAGTCGGCCGTCCCGCCAGACGCCGGTGGTGTGCCAGCTGGCCAGCCACTCCCGCACCTCCTCCGGCGACTCGTGCAGCGGCGCGATGGCCAGCGTGTCGTTGGCCACCGCCTCCTCGGTCCAGCAGCACCGTTGCAGCACGGTGACCTCGGGTGCGTCGTGCGGGGTCAGCCGTCGCGCGTAGGAGCCCGGCAGTGGGCCGGGCACGCTGTCGGCCTGCCCGCGCTCGCGCATCGGCCGCAGGGCGTGGGCGAGCCGGACCAGCTCGTCCAGCAGGTTGGTGGCCGCCGCGCCCCGGCCGGCGTCCGGCCGCAGCCGACCGTCCACCACCGCGTCGCCGATGCCGATGGCGACCGTGGCGCCCGTCGGGACCAGGCGCAGCGTCGTCACCACCTGCTTGGCGTGTGCCACCGCCCGGGTGCCGGCCGCGGTGTAGCCGTAACTGACGAAGCCGATCGGCTTCCACGCCCACTCGCTGCCGAGGTAGTCCAGCGCGTTCTTCAGGGTCGCCGGCATCGCGTGGTTGTACTCCGGGGTGACCGCGATGAAGCCGTCCGCCGCGGCGACCGTCGCGCTCCAGCGGCGGGTGTGCTCGTTCCGGTAGACCCCCGAGGCCGGTGACTCCTCCTCGTCGAGGAAGGGCAGGCCCAGGTCGCCGAGGGCCACCGGCACGACCTCGACGTCGAGCTCGGCGGCCCGGGAGGAGACCGCGTCGACCAGCCATCTCCCCACCAGGGGGCCGAGCGCGCCGGGGCGGGTGCTGCAGGTCAGCGCCAGAATGCGAAGCGGTCTCGTTGACATGGAAACGAAGGCTAGATGCTAGGTTGATTACATGTCAACTAAGTCGGGGTCGGCCCGCTGGCTGGAGCCGGCCGAGGAACGGGCCTGGCGGGCCTGGCGGCGGGCGATGGTCGCCGTCCAGACCGGCACCGCGCGGGACCTGGCGGGAATCGGCCTCTCCGAAGCCGACTACGAGGTGCTGAGCACCCTCTCGGAGCAGCACGCGCAGACCGGCACGCTGGGCGACCAGGCCGACAAGATGGGCTGGTCCCGCAGCCGGCTGTCCCGGCACGCCAGCCGGATGGAAGCACGCGGACTGCTGCGCCGCGCCCCGGATCCGGCCGACGGCCGGGGCTGCCTGCTCGTGCTGACCGCGCCGGGTCTGGCCGCCCTCCGGGACGCCGCGCCGGTCCACGTCGAGTCGGTACGGCGGCACCTCATCGACCGGCTGGCCCCTCGGGACCTCGCCGCCCTCGAACGGATCGCCGGGCGGCTGGAGCAGCCCCGCGCCGACGACGGTCCCGACCGGTCGCGCTCGTCCCCGGTGTGATCATCCTCCGCGCGGGACCGTCCACCGTGGACACGGTGGGGGGTGGTCCGGCACCCGAGCCGGCCGACCGGCCCGGCCGCCCCCGCGCTAGATCGGGAAGCGGCCGTGCCGCCAGTGCCAGTGGCCGCCGGCCGTCAGGTGGTCGACGATCGCGCGTTGCAGCACGGTACGCCGGGGCAGCTGGTCGAGGGGCGTGCTGAGCGTACGGAAGGCGAACCGGCGTACCTCGACGTCGGCGTCCGGCCCGTCCTGCGCCACGTAGGGCTGCAACACGAACCGGCGCTGGAAACGGATGATGTTGGAGTCCTCGGGGAGGTAGTCGCGGAGCTGCGGATCGAGCAGCCAGGAACCGCAGGAGAAGGCGGTGTAGTGCTCGTCGGGGAAGTGCCGGGGGAAGAACTCCCGGGCCTCGTCCAGCGACGCGTCGACCGCCTCCGGGGTCAACGGCCCGGCGTCCGGGATGTGCAGGTCGATGGCCTCGCCACCGCGCTGGTGCTGGAGCCGGCCCAGCTCGTAGAGGCCGCCACGGGCGTGCAGGGTCAGCCAGCTCTGCATGACCGCCCAGCCCTCGCGGTCCATCCGGCGGTCGATCGCCAGGTTGCGGCCCAGGTCGGCGAGGGTCGCCCAGGAGACGGGGCCGGCGATGCCGTGCTCGCGGTGGAATTCGGTGACCACGTCGACCAGGGCGAGGAAGCCGTAGACGTAGAGGTGCCGCCAGGCGGGGCCCCGGTCACGGGGCAGCTCCGGGCCGGGCGACAGCCAGTCGTAACCGCCGAGGTCGGCCCGGACCAGGGCGGACGAACGGTCGAGCAGCCACCGGAGTTCCGGGGTCCACGACGGAGAGTCGGGATCGGGCCAGCCGGCCATGATCTCGGCGGCGTCGTCCGGGCGTACCGCGAGCCGGTCGAGGAGGGCCGGCGCGTCGGCCCTGGCGGGCAGCGGGGCGGACGGTCGGTCACCGGCGAGCCGGTGCACGCGCTCGACCTCCTCGACGGGCACCCCGAGCCGGGCGGAGATGTCGTGCAGGTCCACCGGCCGATCCTACCGGCCGGCGGCCGTCGCCCGGCCGTCGGATTTCCGCCGGTCCGGGGCGGTGGGCGGGCGGCCGTCCCGGGGCCACGGGGGTGGTGGCTCGGGCGGACTGCCCGCACTACGGCTGCGCGGCGTCGGCCGGGGTGGCGAGAACCCGGGCGAGCAGCCCGTGCGGATCCCGGATCTCGATGGCGCGGGCGGCCGGTGACCCCGGGGCGAGCGCACCGGAGAAGAGACCGAGGACGGCGGCGGTGGGTCCGTCGACGGTGGCGTCGGCCCCGTTGTCCCGGCCGGCGGTGACCCGGGGACCGCCCGCCGTCAGCCGGACGGTGAAGTCGAGCCCGTCCGCGTGCACGCCGATCGCGGCCCCGGTGGGTAGCCCGGTCGCCGGGAGCAGCGCCTCGATGGCCAGGCCCAGCCACTGCGGTCGGACCGTGTCGTCGGGCGCGGGGCCGGTGGCCATGAAGGCGGCCCCCCAGCGGACCAGCTCGCGTACCGGTCCGCGGAGTCCCTGCCCGAGGTCGGTGAGGCGGTAGCGGACCGCCTTGCGTCCCGCCTCGTCGCAGCGTTGCACGATGCCGGCGTCGGCGAGGTGCTGGAGGCGGGCGCTGAGCAGGTTCGTGGCGATGCCCGGCAGGGCCGACCGGAGTTCGTGGTGACGCCGGTCGGCGATGAGCAGCTCGCGCACGATCAGCAGGTTCCAGCGGTCGCCGATCACGTCGAGTGCCCGCGCCAGGCCGCAGAACTGGTGGTACTCCGACATCCTTGCGCTCCTCCCCACGGGCCCCTTACGGTTTAAATTATAAACCATTATTCGCGGGTGGGAGGCCGGATGGCATCGGTGACGCCGGACTGGATCGATCGAAAGCTGTACCCGTTCCGGCACGGGACGCGGGACGTCGCCGGCCACCGGCTCCACTACGTCGACGAAGGCGACGGACCGACCCTGCTGCTGCTCCACGGCAACCCCACCTGGTCGTTCGTGTGGCGCAACGTCATCGCCCGACTGGCCGGCGAGTTCCGCTTCGTCGCGCCCGACCTGCCGGGATTCGGGCTCTCCGAGGCCCCCGCCGGCTTCGACGGCCGGCCGGTCTCCCTCGCGGCGGTGATCGAGCAGTTCGTGATCGACCTCGACCTGACCGACGTCGTGCTCGTCGCGCAGGACTGGGGTGGCCCGATCGGCCTGCGCGTCGCCGAACGCCGGCCCGACCGCTTCACCGGCCTGGTGCTCGGCAACACCTGGGCGTGGCCGGTCACCGGGGACCGCCACTTCGCCCGGTTCTCCGCGCTGATGGGCGGCCCGGTCGGCCGCTGGTGGATCCGGCACGCGAACCTCTGCGTCAATCTGATGATCCCGGCCGGTCACCGGCGACGCTCCCTCACCCGCGACGAGATGCGGCACTACCGGGCGGCCCTGGCCACCCCCGAGCGGCGGCAGGCCTCCGCGGTGCTGCCCCGCGAGATCGTCCACAGCGCGCCGTTCCTCGCCGACGTCGAGGCCGGCCTGCCCCTGCTACGGGACAAGCCCGCCCTGCTGCTCTGGGCCGACCGGGACATCGCGTTCCGGCGGACGGAGCTGGACCGCTGGCGGCGGGAACTGCCCGACGCCACCGTGGTCGAACTCGCCGGTGCCGGGCACTACCTCCAGTCCGACGCGCCGGCCGAGTTCGCCGACGCGCTGCGGACCTGGCACCGCGCGGTCACCGGCGCCCGGGGCGCCTCCGGGGCAGCCACCGACTGAGCCGACCGCCGCCGGCCCCGGGCCTCACCCGCCGCCGGGTCCTCACCCGGAGCCGGCCCGGATCCGCCGCGCGGGCCGGGCCCGACCGGAACCCCGGCGGGTGAGCGCGGCAGCCGCGACGAGCAGGGTCGCCACGAGCGCGCCGAGGGCGGTCAGGCCCGCCACCCGGGCCGCCCGGGACGGCCCGGGGGCGGTGGGAAGGACGACCGGACCGACCGGGGCCGGCACCGGCGGGGCCGCCTGGCGGGGGGCGAGCGCGGCGACCGCCGCGTACGCGTCGAGCGTCCCGGCCCCGAACCCGTGGTCCGGCCCGTCGCCCGGCGCGGGGATCGCGGTCCGTTCGAGACGGGCGCGCACCTCCGCCTGGGTCAGCTCGGGATGATACGACCGGATCAGCGCGGCGACCCCGGCGACGTGCGCGGCGGCCACCGCCGGACCGCCCACCCGGTAGTGACCGGACCCCTGCGGAGCGGTCCCGAGCCCGGCACCCGGGGCGGCGAGATCGGTGCCGGCGCCGGCCGCCACCGGACCGGCCTCCCCGTCGACGCCGATCGCGTTCACCGCCAGGGTCGTCGGGAACGCGGCGGGGTAGCCGACCGGCGGCTCCCCGCCGGACTGCTGCACCCGGTCGTCGACGGCGGCGACCACCAGGACGTCGTGGTCCACCGCGGCCCGAACGGCGTCGGCCAACTCGGGGGTGGCGGTGGCGACCCCGGTGCCGACCAGGATCACGTCCGCCCCGGCGGTGGTGGCGAGCCGGATGCCGGCGGCGAGCCGGGCCGGGCTGGTCCGGCGGTTCGGGTCGGTGATCCGGACCGGCAGGATCTCGGCGTCCGGCGCGATCCCGGTGGTGCCCACCCCGCTGGCCGGACGGGCCGCGACGATGCCCGCCAGGGCGGTGCCCCGCCCGGCGCAGTCGCTGTCCGCCCGGCCTCCGGTGACGTCGGCACCCGCGCGTACCGCCCCGGCCAGGGCGGGCGCGGCGGCGCTCACCCCGGTGTCCACGACGGCGACCACCACCCCGGCACCCCGGGTCAACGGCCAGATGGCCTGCGGGGCGAGCAGGCGCACCGCCCACGGGGTCGCGCGGGCGGTCACCGGGGACGGCCCGACGCAGCGGCCCGCCGTCGTGGGCAGCGGCGGCGGATCCTCGGCCCCGGCGGCGGCGACCGGCGGGGCGACGAGCACCCCGACGGCGACCAGCAGCGCGGCGACCCCGGCCGCACCGGTCACGGCAGCGACCCCGGCTCGCGCGGTGCCGGCGGTTGCTGCCGGATGGTCGACCGGTGGGGTGCCGCCCCGTGCGGAAGGCCCGCCGGCGGGGCGTCGGGCGGGAGGCCCGCCGGTACGGCGTCGGCCGGGTGCCGGGCGGTGAGCCGCCGGGACCGCCGGGCGAACACCCCCACCACGGTCAGCAGGAGGAGCCCGAGCCCGGCGGCGACCAACGCCAGCGCGGTGGACGGGCGGCCGCCGGCCGGGTTCGCCGCCGCAGCCGGGGCGGGGCTGACCGCCGCCAGCGGGTCGATCATGCCCCAGCCGTTCTCGGGGCCCGGACTCGACCGGGTTCCCGGGTCGGCGGTGGCGGTGATCCGGCGGGCCACCTGGATGGCGTGCGTCCCCGGCAACGCCGCGCGGACCAGCGCGGCCGTGCCGGCGACGTAGGCGACGGCGTACTCTGTGCCGCTGCGGACGTGTGGCCCGGTGCCACCGACGCCCAGCGTCGCCACGTCGAGGCCGGGCGCGACGACGTCGACCCCGCCTGCCGGGTACGCCAGCACCGGCCGTAGGTCGGGACCGACCCCGGCCACCCGCAGCAGGCCCTCCTGGGCCGGTGCCGCGCTGCCGTCGGCGGTGGTGGCGGGGGCGACGACCACCACGTCGTGCGCCACGGCCGAGCGGACCGCCTCGGTGACGGCGGGATCGGTGAGCTTCGCGTACCCGCCCAGGGCGATGACGGTCGCGCCGGCCGAGACGGCGACCTCGATACCGAGGGCGACCCGGGCCGGCTCGGCGTCGGTCGCCCCGGAGACGATCCGGACCGGCAGGATGGCCGCCTCGGGGGCCACCCCGACCACCCCTGCCGTCGCCGGGTCGTCACCGGGGTCGGCCGCGATCACGCTGGCCATCGCGGTGCCCGTACCCAGGCAGTCGGTGTCGGCGCGGGCCTTGCCGGTGAGGATGTCGGAACCGTGGGAGATCCGCCCGGCCAGGGCCGGCAGGTCGCCGTCGACGCCGGAGTCGAGCACCGCCACCAGCGTCCCGGCCCCGGTGCTGTGGGGCCAGGCCCGCGCCGGGGAGAGCAGCGCGTCGGCCCAGTTCGGGTTGCCGTCGCCGGAGGAGGCGGCGACGCAGGCCGCCCCACCCCCGCGGGGGCCGGGCCGGGCCGGCGGGGACTTCGGGGGGTCCACCGGGAGCAGGCCGTAGCGGACCTCCTCGCCGAAGGCGTCCCAGGGCAGCACCAGCAGCCAGCCGGGGACCAGCCGCTGCCCGACGGCGGTGAGGGCGCCGCCATCCGGTTGCCGGCGGCCCTCGTTGAGCCGGTAGATCTCGTCCGCCCGGCCGGGGTCGGCCAGGAACCGGGCGGCCACCCCGGACAGGTCCGTCACGCTGCCCTCCGACGCCGCCGCCACCGGGTAGTACTTGACGTAGGCCGGCGGTGGTGGGGGCGCGGCGCGGACCGGGGTGAGCGGGGCGAGCGCCAGCGCGCCGGTCGCCACCAGGCACCACAGCGACCGCGTCCACGAAACCAGCAACCGGGTCATCCACCGTCTCCTCGTGGCGGGCGGGCGCCGGTCGGCGCGACGCCCCGACCCGCCGGGCGTCGTCGGCGCGACGCCCCCGTCCCACAACGGGGCGACGCCGGTCACGGTTCACCGCCGTCGCCGGGGAACCCGCCGCCCGGCGCGGCGGCGTCGACGAGTTCGGCGTCGGGGCCGCCGGTGGCCGGTCGGACCGTCACCGACCACCGGGCCCGCATCGCCCGGCCGACGACGACCGGTACCAGCTGGTGACCGGTCAGGGTGGTGATCTGCCGGGCGAAGGCCAGCTCGGGACCGGACAGGGCGGCACTGCACAGCACCCCGGGGCCGGCCGGCAGGTCCGCCACGTCGGCGGGGAAGACCGACCGGTGCACCCATCCGGCGGGCAGGTCCGCCCCGAACAGGTCACCGACGACGGTGACCGTGTGCCCGGCGGCGTGGACCCGCTCGGCAATCGTCCGGGCCTGCTGGCCGGCGGCCCCCGCCGGGCCGGTCACGGTGAGTACGTCCGGGGTGCCGGCCAGGTCGACCCAGAGCGCCCAGCCCCGCCGCCGGCCCAGCCGGACCGGGAGCCGCATCGGCGGTGGGGGCTGCGCCGGGAGCTGCCAGACGTGGTACGCCGGCCCGCCCCCGGACGCCACCGTGGGCAGCCGGACCGCCAGCGTGCCGACGGCGGAGGTCACCTCGGTGTCGAGGTCGCCGTCGGTCCCGGCAGCCGGCGGCGGCGGGACCGGGGTCGGCGGGACCAGTCGTGCCGGGACCAGTGGCGCCGGGACCGGCGGCGGCGGGACCGGGGTCGGCGGGAGCAGCGGCGCGGGGCAGCCCACGTCGAGGGCGAGCCGGGTGGCGCCCGCCGGGAGCGCGCGGCGACGCCGGGCCGGCCGGCGCAGCAGGGTGGCGACGAGCAGCGCGACGGCGGCGAGCCCGGCGACGCCGACCAGGCGCTCCGGGTGCCCCGGTTCGTCGGCGGCCGGCGGTGCGCCGACGGCCCCGCCGGTCGGGAGCGGTCCGGTGCGGACACCCGGCCCGCGCGCGTCGAGGGGCAGCGCCAGCACCCAGCCGGGGCGTAGCTCGACCGGGTCGGTCAGCCGTCCGCCGTCGGGCTGGCGGCGGCCCTGGTTCAGCACGAAGATCTCCCGGTACCGGTTCCCGTCGCCGAGGGTGCCGGCCGCGATCTGGTAGAGGTACTCCCGCTGCCCGCCGACCGGCGGTCCCACCACGTAGTACCTCCCGGACGCGGTGGCGGCGGACGGCGTCGGCGCGTCCGGTGTCCCGCCGGGGGGTGCCGCCCCGGCGGCGGGAGAGGCGGCCGGCGCGAGGGCGGCCAGCAGCGCCGCCGTCAGCACCAGCGGGCCGCGCCGCGCCCGGTGGGTGCCGGCGTCGCGCCCGGTGGCCGGTCGTCGCCTGGCACCGGTGGTGCCGGTCGGCAGGTGCACGGGTTCCTCCTTCGTCCGGGCCGGGCGGAGCCCGTCCCGGCCGGTGCCTACAACGGCGGCGACCGGCGATCTGTTCAGCCCGGGTTCGCCGCCCCCGTGTCCGGTTGGCCGAATCGCAATCGACCGGACACCGGGCCGGCAGCGGGGACGCCGTAGCCTGGGCGCACCCCGACGACGCTGGGAGGTACCGCTGTCCCGCCCGCTGCCGGCGACCGGACGCCGCCGGACCCGACTCTCGCCCGCTCTGCTGCTGTGCTGGCTCGGCATCCTGACGTCGACGGTGGTCGCGGTGACCCCGGCGGTGGCCACCGGCGTGCCCACGCCCCCCACCGTCGCCCCGGCGGCTGCGCCCGGTGCGGGCGGCACACCGACCGGGTTCGTGAAGTACGTGGTGGTCGGCGCGGAGCAGGGCCGGGTCGAGCACCTCTGGGAGATCGCCCTGCGGGTGCTCGGTGACGCGCAGCGGTACCTGGAGATCTTCACCCTCAACAAGGGACGGGTCCAGCCGGACGGCGTCCCGGTCACCGATCCGGCCGTGCTGCGGCGGGGATGGCTCCTGGTGCTGCCGTGGGACGCCGTCGGCGCCGAGGTCAGCTACGGGCCGCTGCCGGTGTTCACCCCGGCGCGGCCGAGGGCGTCGAGCAGTCCCCGGCCGACCGGCCCGCCGGCCAGCGCCGTGGTCTGCACGGTCGCCCCGAAGCGGCGGATCGGCGGGGTGCCCTGGGCGCAACTGCGGTTGACCCCGGAGGTGGCCTGGACCCGTGGCCGGGGTGCGGGGGTCGCGGTCGCCGTCATCGACTCCGGGGTGGACGGCACACCGCCGGCCCTCGACGGCCGGGTACGGCCCGGAGCGGACGCCTCGGCCGATGCCGGCGGCGGCTCCCGGGGGGACCGGGACTGCACCGGACACGGCACGGCGATGGCCGGCATCGTCGCCGCCACCGCGCAGCGGGGCACCGACTTCGTCGGCCTCGCCCCCGAGGCGACCATCGTGCCGGTGCGGATCGGGACGTCCGCCGGGGTGGCGGACTCGACCGACCTGGTGACCGCGCTGCGGGCGGCGACGGCGGCGCGGGCCGGGGTCGCGCTGATCGGCGCTGCGGTGGACACCACCGACAGCCGGGTGGTGACGGCGCTGCGTACGGCGGTCGCCGGGGGCACCACCGTGGTGGTGGCGGCGCGGGCGGCGACCGCGGCGAAGGGTGCCGACCTGCCGGCGGGGGTGCTGCGGGTCGGCGCCGTCGGGCCGGACGACCGGCTGGCCGAGGTGCACCGCCCGGGAGAGGTCGACGTGGTGGCCCCGGGCGTGGACGTGGTGAGCGTCGGGATCGGGTCGGGGGAGGTGCAGGGCACGGGCGCGGACTACGCCGCGGCGTTCGTCGCCGGGCTGGTCGCCCTGGTCCGGTCCAGCGAGCCCCGGTTGGACGCCGTCGAGGCGGCGGCCCGGGTCAGGGCCACGGCGGACGGGGCCGCGGCGGTCTCCCCGGGTCGCCCCGACCCGTGGTACGGCTGGGGCATGATCAATCCGGCGGCGGCGGTGAACGCCCGGTCGGCCGGTGTCGCCAGCACCGTGCAGCGGCGGAGCCCGGCCGGCGCGGTCGCCGCGTTGGCGGCGATCCTCGCGCTCGCCGCCCTCACCGTCGGCCTGCGTCGCCGTCGACGGAACTGACACCCGGGTCGGGTTCGACGTACCCGGTCTGGATCATCCGGTGCCCGCGCCGGGTCAGCACCATCGCCCGGCCGGGCGGCAGGTGCCGGCCCTTCACCCCGCCGAGCAACGGCCCCTCGGTCGGCGGGCACGACAGGGCGAGGTCCGGGCTGCTGGCCTCCTGGAGGCGACGCAGCAGCGGGTCCATCGACATCCGCATCAGGTTCGCGGTACCCCGGACCACCACCACGTGCAGCCCGATGTCCACCCCGTGCGGCACGTACGGGATGAGGGGCTGCAGGGGGTTGTCCTGCCCGGCGAGCATCTCGAAGTCGTCGACCAGCACGAACAGCCGGGGTCCGGTCCACCAGTCGCGGCGGCGTAACTGCTCGGGGCTGATCTCCTTACCCGGCAGCCGCCCCTTGAGGCCGACCACGGCGTCGGCGACGGTCTCCCGGGTGGAGTCGGTGGAGACCGAGTAGCCGAGGCGGTACTCGGCCGGCACCGAGTCGAACAGCTGCCGTCGGTAGTCGACGATCAGGATGCGCGCCTCGGCCGGGGTGAACCGGCCGACGATCAGGCGGGCCAGGTGCCGCAGCAGGTTGGTCTTGCCGCTCTGGCTGTCGCCGAGCGCGGTCAGGTGCGGCAGCTCCGCGAAGTCGTGCCAGTACGGCTTGAGGTCGGACTCGTCCAGGCCGAGCGGCATCCACAGGTCGCCCTCGGCGGGCGGCAGGTCGGCGGCGGGCAGCACCGCCGGCAGGGTACGTACCGGCGCGGCCACCGGTCCGTGCCAGAACTCGGCGACCGTGGCGGCCAGCTCCCGTGCCCCCTCGGCCGTGCTCGACGGATCCGGCACGCCGTCGATGCGCGGCAGCGCCCCCAGGAAGTGCAGCTTCTCCGGGGTGAGGCCGTGCCCCGGCGCACGCGGCACGGTGGCCGCCAGCCGCAGGTCGATGGCGGAGTCCACGGCGTCGCCGAGGCGCAGCTCCAGCTTGATGCCGAGCTGGTCGCGCATGCTGTGGTGGACCTCCGACCAGCGGGCCGCGCTGACGATCAGGTGGACGCCGAAGTTGAGCCCCCGGGCGGCGATCTGCCGCAGCGCGACCTCCAGCGGCTCGAACTCCTGCCGCAACGTGAACCAGCCGTCGACCACCAGGAACACGTCGCCGTACGGGTCGTCGGTGATCCGGCCGTCGGCCCGTGACTGCCGGTAGGTCTGGATGCTGTCGATGCCCTGCTCGGTGAAGCGCCGCTCCCGTTGGTTGATCAGGCCGGTGACCTCGGCGACGGTCCGGCCGACCCGGTCGGTGTCCAGCCGGCCGGCGACACTGCCCACGTGCGGCAGCCCGGCGACGGTGCCCAGCGTGCCGCCGCCGAAGTCCAGGCAGTAGAACTGCACCTCGGTGGGGCGGTGGGTCAGCGCCAACGCGCAGATCAGGGTCCGGATCAGGGTGCTCTTGCCGCTGCGGGTGCCGCCCGCCACGCCGATGTGTCCACCCACCCCGGACAGGTCCACGGTGAGCAGGTCGCGCAGCTGCTCGTAGGGCTTGTCGATGAAGCCGAGCGGGACGACCAGCCGGCCGTTGCCGGGCCAGTCGGCGGCGACCAGCCCGAGGTCGGGATCCGGGGTCAGCGCCGTGAGCAGGCTGTCCAGGGTGGGGGAGTCGGCCAGCGGCGGCAGCCAGACCTGATGGGCCGGCGGCCCGGAGTCGACCAGTTGGTCGGTGACGATCGAGAAGACACTGCGCGCGGCGGGCGGCTCCGGCTCGGCCGGGTCGGCGGGCGGCGCGGGGTCCACCGGCGGCAGGGCCGGTGCGCCGACCGGCACGAGGTCCAGCCGGTAGGGCACCACCTGTCGCTGGACCACGTCCTGGCGGACCCGGCTCCGGCGGGGACGGTACTCCCCGGAGACGTACGCGGCCTTGAACCGGAGCAGGGTCGAGACGTCCATCCGCAGGTAGCCGTTGCCCGGGGCGGCCGGCAGCTCGTAGGCGTCGGGCACCCCGATCACCGAGCGGGACTCCATCGCCGAGAAGGTCCGCAACCCGATCCGGTACGACAGGTGCGACTCCAACTGCCCGATCCGGCCGTCGTCGACGCGCTGGCTGGCCAGCAGCAGGTGCACGGCCAGCGAACGGCCGAGCCGCCCGATCATGACGAACAGGTCGATGAAGTCCCGGTGCGCGGCGAGCAGCTCGGAGAACTCGTCGACGACCACGAAGAGGGTGGGCAGCGGGTCCAGCGGGGCGCCGCCGGCCCGGGCTTTCTCGTACTCCAGCACCGAGCTGTAGCCACCGGCGGCCCGCAGCAGCTCCTGCCGGCGGACCAGCTCGCCGTGCAGGGCGTCGCGCATCCGGCCGACCAGCGACGCCTCGTCGGCCAGGTTGGTGATCACCGCCGAGGTGTGCGGCAGCCGGTCCAGGCCGAGGAAGGTGGCCCCGCCCTTGAAGTCGACCAGGACCAGGTTGAGCGTCTCCGAGGAGTGCGTGACGGCCAACGCCAGCACCAGCGTGCGCAGCAGCTCGCTCTTGCCGGAGCCGGTCGCGCCGATCAGCATCCCGTGCGGGCCCATGCCGCCCAGGGCGGACTCCTTGATGTCGAGCTCGACCGGAGCCCCGGTGGCGTCCACCCCGATCGGCACCCGCAGCCGCTCGTCCGGCCCGCGCCGGTCGCGCAACGCGGCCAGCTCCAACCGTTCCAGGTCGGGCACCCGCAGCAGGGTGCCGAGGTCGAAGTCGGCCTTCATCGGTTCGGGGGCCAGCTCGGTGCTGACCGCCAGCCGGTAGGGCGACAGCAGCCGGGCGACCGTGCGGGCCGCCGCCGGGCCGAGCAGGTCCGGTGCGGCGAGCACCTGCCGGGTCTCCTGGCCCACCCGGTCCCGCCCGAGCATGGTCAGCGTGCCGTCGGCGACCTCCAGGTTGAGGATGCCCTTCCCGGTGGCCACCGGCGGGTCGTCCAGGTCGACGAAGACCGCGTTGCGGTAGCCGCCGGTGGTGAGCCGGTGACCGGCGGGCACCCGGCCGCCGTCGCGGACCACCACCACGTACGGCTCGTCCCGGTCGGGGGTGACGCCCGGCTCGTAGCGGGGGCGGCCGGTGAACTCCGCGCCGAGCAGCCGTTCGAGGCGTTCGATCCCGTCGGCGGCCAGCCGCGTCGCCCCGGCGGCGTCCTGTTCGGTGGGGTGCTGGGTATGCGGCAGCCACTTGACCCATTCCCAGGCCGCCAGCCCGTCCGGGTCGACACAGAGCGCCACCCGGACCTCCTCCGGTGCGTGCAACGCGCCGAGCTGGGTGAGCAGGGCCCGCAGCAGCGCCCGCGCGGCCGTCCGGTCCCCGGTCACCCGGATCTCGGCGAAGCCCGGCAGGAACAGCGCCACCGGCTGGTCCGGCAGGGTGCTGTACGCCCGGATGAACCGACGCAGCGCCTTCGCGGCCACCGGTTCGAGGTCCTCGACCGGTTTGGTCTGCATCGGCGCGATCCGGACCGCCAGCCGCTGCTCACCGGTGCCGACCCGGATCTCCAGGAAGTCCGGGTGGGTGGGGCGGCGCTCCCAGCGGCGGGTGGTCATCGCCAGCGACCACAGCGACGCCGGGTCAGGGTGCCGCCACAGGCTGGAGTCCCGCTGGTCCTGGGCGAACCGGCGGGCCCGACGGCGGTGCTGGGCGAGGTAGCGCAGGTAGTCGCGGCGGTCGCCGCCGTGCCGCTGCTTGCGTTCCCCACCACTGGCGATGACCGAACCGATCATCACCCCGCCCATGGCGACCGCCATCATGCCGGCCATCACCCAGGTCAACGGACCCCGTGACGGACCCATGAACATCAGCATCATCACGCCGGTCATCAGCGCCATCGGCAGCACCATCATCGCCTGCCGGGCGCCGTTGTGCTGCGGCTCGCTCAGCTCCGGCGGCTCCTGGAGGGTCAACTCCCCGGTCGGCATCTCCGGCCCGCTGCGTCGTGCCGGCCGCCGGAACAGCACCGTCCCCATGCTCGTCTCCCTCCACCCGGGCCGTCGGCCCCCCTCCACAACGGAGCACGGGCCGATCCGGGTCGATCCCGCTTTCCGGCCGGGGTCCGTCGGCGGGCGAAGAAAATTCCGCCGGGCCGTTGAACGTTCTCGGGCGGTTGCCGTTGAAGGGGCCGTGACAGGCACCGAGACCGAGCAGATGTGCCGGCTGGTCGTACGCGGACCGAGCCGGCAGATCGAGGTCGCCGTGCCGGTCGGGGTGGTCGTGGCCGACCTGTTGCCGGCGCTGCTGCACCACCTCGGCGACGGGCTGGCCGACACGGGGTTGAGCCACGGCGGTTGGGTCCTGCAACGTGCCGGCTCGGCCCCGCTGGACGAGGAGAGCAGCGTCGCCGCGCTCGACCTGCACGACGGCGACCTGGTGTACCTGCGTCCGCGCGCCGACCAGTTGCCCGAGGTCGACTTCGACGACCTCGTCGACGGGATGGCGACCGGGGTGCGGGACCGCCCCGGCCGGTGGCGTCCCGAGCTGGTCCGCCCGGTGGTGCTGGGGCTGGCCGGGCTGCTGTTCGCCGTCGGGCTGGTGGCCCTGGCGCTGCCCGGCCCGGTGCCGCTGCGGGCGGTGGCGGCGCTGGCGGTGGCGGCGGTGGCGTTGGGCGGCGGGGCCGCCGTGGTCCGGGCCGCCGCCGAGCGGGGGTTCGGCGTGCTGCTGGCCGTCGCCGCGACCGGCTACGCCGGCCTGGCCGGGCTGGTGCTGCCCGGCGACGGCGGGGCGGTCGGCGCGGGGACGACCGGGCCGCAGGTGCTCGGCGGGACCGCCACCGGGGCGGCGGTGGCGGTGCTCGCCGCCGGCCTGCTCGGCGCGGCCACCCCGCTGTTCGTCGCCGGCTCCGTCGCGCTGCTGCTGGGGGTGCTCGGCGGGGCCGCCGCCACGGTCGGCGGGCTGACCGGGCCGCAGTCCGGCGCGGTGGTGGCGCTGGCCGCGACCGCACTGGTGCTGACCGTGCCCCTGTTCGCGTTCCGGCTGGCCGGGATGCGCCTCGCCCCGCTGCCGACCCGACCCGAGCACCTCCAGGAGGACATCGACCCGGAACCCGCCGGCCCGCTGATGGACCGGGCGCGGGCCGTCGACCGGCTGATGACCGCCCTGTACGCCGGCCTGGCGACGGCCACCGCCGTGGCGCTGCTGCCGGTGGCGCACCGGGCGGGGTGGGCGGAGGTGACCCTGGTGATGCTGGTCGCGCTGGTCTGGTTGCTCAACGCCCGACCGATGACCAGCGCCTGGCACCGGCTGACCCAGGCGGTGCCGGCGCTGGTGGGGCTCGTCGCGGTCGCCGTGGACGCCCTGGCCGGTGCGGGGCCGCTGGCGCGGGTGCTGGCGTTGGCGGTGCTGCCGGTCGCCGTACCGGCGTTGCTGCTGGCCGGGCGCAGCCTCCCCGGGCGGCGGGTGACGCCGTACTGGGGGCGGGTCGGTGACCTGACGCTGACCGCGGCGGCGGTGGCGCTGCTGCCGATCGGGCTCGCCGTCCTGCACGTGTACGACTACTTCCGGGCGATCGGGGGCTGAGGTCGTGCAGTCCCGACGTGACCAGGTGCAGGCGCAGTCCCATCTGCTCGGCCGGCTCACCGCCGCGCTGGTGGCCGGGGAGCCGGACGGCCTGGAGACGCCGCACCGGCGTACCACCGTCGGCCTGCTCGCCGGGGTCCTGGTCGCCGCGCTGGTGGTGGGCGGCTTCACCCTGTACGGCTTCTTCGCCCCCGGCGGGGCCACCGCCTGGCGCAAGGCCGGGTCGCTGGTGGTGGAGAAGGAGACCGGCTCGCGCTACCTCTACCTGGACGGGCGGCTGCGCCCGGTGCTCAACTACGCCTCGGCCCGGCTGCTGCTCGGCGAGGAACTCGCCGTGGTCACCGTGTCGGCGAAGTCGCTGCGCGGGGTGGCGCACGGGCAGCCGTTGGGCATCGTCGGCGCCCCCGACGTGCTGCCGACCGGTGGCCTGGCCGGTGCCCGGTGGACGGCGTGCGCGCCCAGCGCCACGGACCTGGCCGGCACCGAGACGACCGCGCTCACCCTCGCCGTCGCCCCGGCCGTCGACGGGACGCCGTTGGCCGCCGACCGGGCGGTGCTGGTCCGGCCGACGGCTGACCCGACCGCCGGTTACCTGATCTGGAACGGTCACCGCTTCCGGCTCACCGCACCGTGGCTACCGGCGGTGCTGGGTCACGACGGGCCGCCGGTGAGCGTACCGGCGGCCTGGTTGGACCTGATCCCGGCCGGGGCGGACCTGGGGCCGGTGGCGGTGCCGGGGCGCGGCGCGGCCGGGCCGATGGTCGACGGTCAGCCGACCCGGATCGGTCAGCTGTTCACCGCCCGGCCGGCGGACGGGGCGGAACGGCACTACCTGCTGCGTCGCGACGGCCTGGCCCGGCTGACCCCGCTGGCGTACGCGCTGCTGGCCGCCGACCCGGCGACCGTGGCCGGGTATGGCGGTCGGGCGGTGGTCCCGACCGTGCTGAGCCCGGCGGCGCTGGCCCGGCTGCCGCTCGTGGCCCGACCGCCGCTGGCCGGGGAGCTGCCGGCGGTGGCCCCGACGGCGGCCGTCCGTCCCGCCGGCCTCACCTGGTGCCTGCGGTTCGGTGCCGACGGACGACCGCAGGTCGTGGCGGCCCGGCCGGTGCCGGCGGCCGGCATCGTCCGCGGCGGCGTGGGAGTGACCCGGACGGCGCACACCGCCGACGCGGTGGCGGTCGCGCCCGGACGCGGCGGACTGGTGGTCGCCGGCCGCGCCGGGCAGCCCGGCACCGGCTACCACCTGGTGACCGATGCCGGGGTGAAGTACCCGCTCGCCGGTGCGGCGGTGGCGGAGCGGCTGGGTTACCCCCCCGCCGTCGCGACCGTCGTCGCCCCGGAACTGATCGACCTGCTGCCGACCGGTCCCGCCCTCGACCCGGCCCGGGTCGTCGGATGAGACCGGCCCGGCCAGCGCAGCCGGCGGCGCGGAACCGCCGCGACCGCCCGAACCGGAAGGAGCGCCGATGCCACTCGGCAACGAGGTAGACGAGCAGACCATCCGCAACACCATCTCGGCGATGAACCAGACCGACGCCCAGTGCGACGCGGCACAGCGCGCCGTCGACAACACGTCCAGCTTCCTGGACACCCAGTGGCGCGGGGAGGCGAAGACGACCTTCACCACCTCGATCCAGCAGTGGCTGGAGGGGCTGAGCAAGGTCAAGCAGGGGCTGCTCGACCTGAACACCGCGATGACCTCGCACTACCAGACCAGCGCACAGGTGGAGCAGGACAACGCCCTCTCCGCGAGCTGGACCTGACCACCGACCGAACCCTCACAAAGGACGATCCATGCCGTCGTACGGACTCAACCCCAACGGGCTGCTGGACAGCTCGGCCGAGCTGCAGGGCGTGACCACCAGCATCCAGAACGCGATCGACGAGCTCAACACCGTCGTCCAGACGTACGTCAACGCCAACTCCGGTGACACCCGGGAGGCGTTCACCGCGGCGCAGGCCAAGTGGAACACCGGGATCACCGAGATGCGCCAGGCGCTCGCCGACGCCTCGTCCCGGCTGGACCAGATCCACGACAACTACCGGCTGGGCGACGCGCGGGGCGCCGCGCTGTTCCAGGGCAACGTCTGACCCCCGGTGCGGCGGGCGGTCCCGGGCCGCCCGCCCACCCTCACCCAACGGAGGAACCGATGCCGATCGTCATCGACGAGCCGTACATCAACCAGCTCATCGCGAAGCTCAACAGCCTGCGGGACGCGGTCGACACCGCCACCTCCGGGCAGGGCCAGTACGTCTCGCAGACGCTGCGTGACCTGGTCGTCTCGGCCGGGACGAACAACTTCGAGCCCGGCCGGACCATCCGCGACCAGATCAACAAGACAGGGGACACCCTGCTGGCCCGGATGACCAGCCACCGGACCACGATGAACAGCCTCGCCGTCGGGCTGACCGAGCTGCTGGCCAACTCGGAGTACATCGAGTCGCTCAACGCGGTCACCGCCGAACGGTTCCTGGAGTACCTGCCGGGCACCGGCACCTCGCCCAACCCCACTCCCAACCCGACGGCGTGACCCGGTGACCGCCCCGTACCAGGACATGGCCCAGTGGACCTGGGAGTCGATGCTCCAGAACGTGCTGGGGGAGGGCAGGGACGGGCCGGACGGCACCAGCGGCACCATGCTGGACCGCAAGCTGGTGGCCGGTCCGGACGTCCGGTGGCTGCGTCTTGTCGACCACCTGGACAACGTGACCGAGTCCTCGCAGCCGCCCAGCGACGGTGACATGACCAACCGGATCGACTCGCTCGACGGCAACGAGTTCTTCCTCTACCGGATCAGCTCGGTCGGCTCGCTGCGGGACGGGCAGCCCCACTACACCACCCGGACCCAGTTCATCCAGGTGAAGATCGTCTTCAACGACTCGCAGACCGAGGGGGCACCCTCCCCGCGCGGCGCCTTCGAGACCTTCTACAAGTCCAGCGAGGGCGCGTTGCAGCGGCTGACCAGCGGCACCAACCCGGTGTTCAGCTGGAAGAGCTTCACCGACGCGGCCAAGATGCTGCACGACGTGGAGAGCAGCCTGATCAGCACCGAACGGGAGCTGAAGACCATCCTGGACCGGGTCGGCGACGACGCCTCCGGGTTCCAGGGCAACGCCTCCGGGGTGTTCATCGGGGCGGTGGCGAA
Organism: Micromonospora rifamycinica; assembly: GCF_900090265.1. Taxonomy (NCBI): domain Bacteria; kingdom Bacillati; phylum Actinomycetota; class Actinomycetes; order Micromonosporales; family Micromonosporaceae; genus Micromonospora; species Micromonospora rifamycinica. The sequence continues at coordinate 1,624,990 of NZ_LT607752.1, read as the reverse complement.
CCTGCGTCGGGACGTCCACCGGCTCTCCGTCGACATGAACGCCAGCAGCGCCGACCGGGCCTGGTCCGACCAGGTCGACGACGTGGTCGACGACATGACGACCTTCCGCAACAAGATCGCCAGCTCGTTCCGGGAGTTCAGCGACCACACGTTCCAGTGGTTCAACGGCTACAACCCGACCACGTTGATCGACTCGTTGAAGAAGATCATCACCGAGGTCAGGACGGGTAACTTCAGCCAGGTCACGATCACCCTGCCGGACGCGTACGGCAACGGCACGGTGAACAGCGGCACCTTCAACCTGATGACCGAGGCCGGCTGGCAGAGCGTCGACAACATGATCAAGGGTGCCTGGCTCGGCCAGTTGCGGGAGCTGGACGCCACGATGCGTACCGAGCTGGCGCGGTTGACCACCCGGCTGCGGTCCGTCACCCACCTGGTGAGCGTCATCTCGCCCCCACCGACCACCACCGGCGCCACCCCGCCGCCGGTGGGCACCCCCAACCTCAACGGTCCGGATCTGAACGGCGGTGGCGGACCCGGCATGGGCGGTGGTGGTGACCTGGGCGTGGGTGGTGGTGGTGACCTGGGCGTGGGTGGTGGTGGTGACTTGGGCGTGGGTGGTGGTGGTGGTGACTTGGGCGTGGGCGGTGGTGGTGACCTGGGCATGGGCGGTGGCGGTGACTTGGGCATGGGTGGCGGTGGTGACCTGGGCGTGGGTGGCGGTGGTGACCTCGGTAAGGGCGGGGGTGAGCTCGGCGGGGGGTCCGGCCTCGGGCTCGGTGGCGATCTGGGTCTGGGCGGTGGCTCGGGTGTCGGTGGCGGTGACCTCGGCACCGGTGGGTCGACCGGCGGGCTCGGCGGCGCCGACTGGGACGACCTGCTCGGCGGTGGCACGGGCTCCGGCTCGGCCGGTGGCGGCACCGGCGGCGGGCTCGGCGTCCCCGGGCTGGGCGGCGGTGTCGTAGTTCCGGGCCTGCCCCCCGTGCTGGGTGGGTCGGGCAGCCTGGGTTCCTCAGGCGGTTCGGGTGGCGTGGGCGGGGTCAGGGGCGGCGGGGCGGGTGGCCTCGGCGGCGACACGACCACCCCGTCGGCTCAGTTCCCGACCGACGTGGACGGCGTCGACGTCGGCAACCTGGGCGGCGGCTCCCCGGGCGAATCCTCGACCGGCGGGGTGGCGCTCGGCAGCGAACTGGCCGCGTTGCTCGGTGAGCCGGCAGGCCTCGGACCCGGCGGCACCGGGGCGCGCGGCACGGACGCCGCCTCCTCGTCGGCCGGTGGGTTCCCGATGATGCCCCCGATGGGTGGCATGGGCGGCATGGGTGGGGGCGGTCAACAGGGGGAGAAGGACCGTGAGCGCAAGACCTGGCTGGAAGAGGAGGAGGACGTCTGGGGCACCGACCCGGAGTGCGGGATGGCCGTCATCGGCCGGACCGAGACGTCCGAGCAACCGGCCGTCACGGTGCCGGCCGCACCACGCCGACCCGGTCAGTCGCCCGGCCCCACCCGTACGACGGGACGTCGCCGTGGCTGACCGGCGACCCGGGCGGGCCGCGCGATGACCGCCCCGAATCCGGAGTACACCGGCTGGACCTGGGAACGGATGCTCCAGGACGTCCTCAACGAGGGCCGCGACGGTACCGACCAGGGCAGCGGCACCCTGATCGACCGCGACCTGGTCGCCGGTCACGGGGTTTCCTGGGTCCGGTTCGTCGAACGACGTACCCAGGAGCTGGACCGGGGCACCCGCCCCACGGTCGACCCCGGGGACCGGGAACTGATGGGCTACCGCCGGATCGGACCCGGAGTGGACGACCCGCAGCGCGACCTGTGGGAGATCGTGCGGGGCCACGTCACCTTCTGGGAGGGCACCGGCGGCCCGCCACCGGCCACCGCGTTCGACAGCTTCTACCGGGCGAGCGTCAACGCCCTCACCCGGTTGTACGCCGGCGCCAACGGCTGGTTCAGTGAACGCAGCTTCACCGACGCCGGCAACCTGCTCTGGCGGGTCGAGCAGACGCTGCTCACCACCGCCGCCGAGCTACGGGTGCTACGCGACGGGATCAACGGGACCGGTTCCGGCTTCGCGGGGTCGGCCTCGGCGGTCTTCGTGGCGGCGCTGACCACCCTGCACGCCGACATCGACCGGCTCACCCGGGACATGAACGCCACGAACGAGGCCAACGCCTGGTCGGACCGGGTCTTCCGGCAGTCGAACGACCTGCTGATGTTCCGCGAGCGGATCAACGACGCCTGGCGGGAGTTCAGCGACCACACCCACCAGTGGTTCAACACGTACCACCCGACCACGCTGTTCAGCACGGTCCGCAGCGTCCTCGCGCAGGCCGACCAGGGCAGCCTGAACGCGGTCCGGGTCACCATCCCGGACACCTACGGCACCGGGCCGGTCGGCGGCACGTTCGACCTGACCACCGCGGCCGGCTGGACCGGGCTCGACGTGCTGCTCCGCACCGCCTGGCTGCGGCAGCTCGTCCGGCTCGACCTGGCGATGCGCGACGCACTGGCCCAGCTCGTCGCCGCGTTGCGGGAAACCGGCGGGATCGTCAACCGGTTCACGGGTCCGTCCGGCGGCGGCACGCCACCGCCGTCGGGTTCCCCGGACGGTCCCACCGACGGCCCGCCGCCCCGCGACGAGGTGCGGTTCACCAGCACCGGGTTCGACGGTGCCGGGTTCGACGGGACCGGTTCCGGTGCCTCCGGGGGTGGGGGGTCGGACCTGGCGTTCTCCTCCTCCTCGGCGGCCGGCGGGTCGGGGGGGATGCCGACCGGTGGCCCGGTGGCCATCGGTGCGGTCGGTGCGCTGGGTGGCGGCGGGTTCGGCGGGGCGGGCTTCTCGACCCTCGGCGCGGGGAACCCGGCCGGCGGCTCCGGCGCCGCCGGCTCCCCGGGCGTGACCGCGGAGATCGGCACCTCGGGGCTGGCCGGCGACGGCGTCGGGGCGGTCGCCGCCCTCGGGCGTACCGGCGTCGGCGGCTGGGGTGGCGGCGCGCTCGCCGGGGTGGGTGGCCTGGCCGGCGGCGTCGGCCCGGTGATCGGCGGGCGCGTCGCGGGCGGCGTCCCGGACGGCGACCGCCGTTCCGGCGGGGCGCTGGGCGACTGGGCCGACGGCGGCGTCGACATCGGCGACCTGGCCGACGGGCCGGTCGCCCTGCCGTCCCGTGCGGCGCTCGGCGGCTCCGCCGTCGGCCGGGAACTCGCCGCCCTGCTCGCCGGTCCGCTCGGCGGCGCCGGCGGTGCGGGCTCACCCGCAGGGTCGGGACTGCCCGGCGTCGGGACGTCGGGTGGGGCCGGCGGCCAGGGTATGTCGAGCGCGACGGGCGGCGGCTCCCCAACGGCCGGGCCGCTCGGCGGCCGTCCGGTCGGGCCACCGCTCCTGCCGTCGGTCGGTGCCCCGGGGGGCCGGGGGACCGGCGACGACGCGCGCCGCAGTACCCGGTTGACCGAGGACGACCAGTCGTGGGGAGCCGACCCGACGTGTACGGCGGCGGTGGTCGGCCGCACCGACCCGCCGAGGCGGCGGCCGGCGGCGACGCCGGTGGAGGTGGGGGAGGTCCCCGCCGCCGGCCCGGTGGTCCACGGCCGCGAGCAGGCGCACGGCCGAGGTTGACCGGCGGCACCGGGCGACGGACGACCGTCGTCGGCGGTGCCCCGCACCAGACGAACCACCGATCCCTCAGGAGGTGAGGACATGTCGAGCCCGTTGTCCAACCAGGTCGAGCAGGCGCTCGCCGAACTCGAACGGCAGAAGGCCGCGATCGACGAGATCCAGGGTGGCCTGCACACCGTCTACAGCACGGTCACCGCGAAGAACCGGGCGGTGGCGGTGACCGTGGACAGCCGGGGGGCGGTCACGGCGATCAAGTTTCCGACCTCGGCGTACCGGTCGATGGCCGGCCCGGAGTTGGGCGAGTTGCTGGTCGACACGATCGAGGCGGCCCGGGGCGAGGCGATGGCCCGGACCGTGGCCGCGTTCGAGTCGATGCTCCCCGCCGGGCTGCCCATGATCGACCTGCTGACCGGCGGGGCCGACCCGGAGCACGGTCCGCTGCCGATGGACAAGCTGCTCACCGAGATGTTCCGGACGGCCGGGCCGACCGACGACCCGACGCCGTCGCCCCCGGCCGGAGCCCACTGATGGCCCCCGCCGAGGGACCGATCGGCGCCGACACGGGCCGGCTCACCAACCCGAACTTCGACCCGTTCACCGAGGAACTGGACCGGGTCCAGCAGGCGCTGCGCAACAGCGACACCGACCATCCCGGGCTCGTCGGGGAACCGTACGCGGACATCGACGAGATCGTGGCGAACCTGCCGAAGGCGTCGGTCGGCGCGGACCTGATCAGGCTGCTGGGCGCGGTGCCGCAGGGCTACCAGGAGGACCTGCGGGAGCTGGGCCAGCTCCTGGCCAGCGTGGAGGCGACCAACGCCGACATCTCCGGCGGGGTCAACACCGGGCGGCACACCTAGCGGCTGGCTCGTGTCCGCCGCAGGCGGGTGGCGGTTCGCGTGACATCTGACAACGGCACGACGAGGAGGGGTGGTTCCGGTGGCGATCGAGGTAACCCCCGAACTGGCGAACTTCCTGCGCTTCCTGATCGGGGAGAAGTTCCCGAAGGCCGACGAGACCAACCTCTTCGCCATCGCCGAGGCGCTGCGGCGGGCCGCCGAGCAGGTGGTCGCGTCGAGCGAGACGTTCGGCGACGGGGTGCGGGCGTACCGGGCCGGGGTGAACGGGCAGGCCGAGGACTCCTTCGTCGACGAGATGGAGCGCTACGTCCTGTACAGCCCGGGTTACCTCGGTCTGGTGTCGAAGTACACCAACCGGATGGGGGACAGCTACCGGGGCACCGCCACCGAGGTGCAGTACGCCAAGTTGATGATCATCGCATCGTTGCTCGCGTTGATGCTGGAACTGCTGGCCGCCCTGGCGATCGCCTGGATCAACCCGGGCGCCGCGCTGGCCCGGCTCGCGGTCGGCCGGGTGATCATGCGGATCATCTTCCAGAACGTCACCACCCGGGTCCTGTTCCAGGTCGCCATGGCGCAGGCCGTCGGGATCGGCCTCCAGACGGTGATGGACCGGCTGGTGCAGCTCTACCAGATCCGCAACCACACCCGCGACGGCTGGAACGACGAGCTGACCCGGGCCGCCGCCGAGGTCGGCTCGCTCGGCGGCGCGGTCGGCCTCGGCCTGGGCGGGCTCGTGCAGGGGCTGGAGCGGTTGGTCCGGTCGACGAACATCGGCCGGCGGGTCGGGCTGACGGCGTCGTCGAACATCCCGGAACCGCACGGGTTCCGGCCCGGCGAGGCGGCCCGGGAGATCGCCAACGAGGGCGTCAGCGAGTGGCTCACCGAGTTCCTCTACAACGGCATGACCAACGGCGAGTGGGACGCCGACGGGGCGGCCGTCATCGCGGGTGCGCTCTCCGGGGTGGCGGGTGTCACCGGCACCGCCATCGGGCAGCGGTTGAACAGGGTCACCGTCGGTGACTGGGACCGCACGGCGGAGCCGACGGTGTCCTCCGGGCCGAAGCCGCCGGCCGGCGCGGGCACGGCGGTCGAGGAGCCGCTGCCCCCGTACGACCCGGTCCGGTTGCCGGCATACGACGGGCCGCCCTCGTACGCCGACGCGGTGGCCGCCGTGCCCGGGGTGGGTGCCGACGGCACCGGTGGTGCGACCCCCGGCGGCATGACACCCGGTGGTGCGCTCCCCGGTGGGACGACCTCCGGTGGCGCGACCCCGGGCGGCGCGGGCCGGGGCGGTGCGGCGGGGGGTGCGGGTTCCAGGGCCGGCGGGACCGGGCCGACGGGCCGTCCGGGTGCCGGCGGCGCTTCCGGCGACGCCGACCCGGCCGGACCCCGGCCGGTCCACGGTGTGTCGACACCGCCGGAGGAGCCGGCCGGGCCCGCGCCGGTGGACCCGGACGGCCTCGCCGCCGCCGGCAGTCCCGGCCCGGCGGACCTGTCGACCGCACCCGACCTGTCGACCGCGCCCGGCCTGTCGACCACGCCCGGCCTGTCGGGTGCATCCGACCTGTCCGCCGCCCGGGGCCTGTCCACGCTGCCCGGTGCGTCCGCGCCGGCGGACCCGTCCCCGTCAACCGGTTCCCGGGCGGGCGGACCGCTGCCGGCCGGCGCGCAGACCTCGGGCGGGTCGGGAACCGCCACCCCGCCGTCAGGGGCCGGGTCGGGGCCGGGGACGCAGGCACCGGGCGGATCGCAGCCGAGCGGATCGCAGCCGGGCGGCGGGTCGGGGCCCCGGGAGCAGCCGGTGAACGCCTCCGGGCACCGTGCACCGTCGGGCGTACCGGCGGCGGGTCCACAGCCGGTGCCGGCGGGTGCGGTGAGCGCCACCTCCGGGACACCGGTCGAGGGCCGTGGGGCCGTCGTGGAGCAGCGCCTGACCGGGGTGCTGCCCCCGTACGACGGGACGGCGGCGGACTGCGTGGTGCGGCTGGCGGCGGTCGTCGGTGAGTTCTCGGCCCTGCCCCGGGTGACCCGGGACGACAGGGCGTTCGACCCCGCGCGTCCGGAGCGCGACCTCGCCGCGCAGCTCGGCGCGCAGTGGCAGCCGGTTTCCGACTGGACGCAGGTCGTCGGCCCGGTCCGGGCCGCCGGCCCGAACGCGTTGGCGGCGGTGCTGGTGGAGCCGCCGAACGCCCCGCGCCACGCCTTCGCCCTGGTCAACGAGGGCGGCGAGCTGTTCTGGGTGGAAACCCAGGCGACCGAGGGCCGACGGGTCCGGCCGGTCGGCGAACCGCCGGAACTGCCGGTGGGCGCCCGGGTCATCGTGCGGGACGGGCAGGGAAAGCCGGTGCCGGTGACACCGGGCGGCACGGCGACCGTGAGTGCCCTGGTGGACCCCGCCAGCACCAGCCGGTACGGCATGGCCCGGCCGGACCCGACACCCCCGGACCCCACCCCGACCGGCCAGCCCGTCGAGCCGGTGACCGTGCCGACGGCCGGTCGGTCCACCCTGACTCCGGAGGGGCTCCCGGCGGATCTGGTGCGGGTGCCGGCGAACGGACGGTGTCTTCCCTACGCGGTCCTGACGTCCGCGCCGGGGCTGGTGTCGCGCCGGTTGGCGGACGCCGGTCCGCTGACGCCGGAGGTCGAGCGCTGGCTGGCGGAGCCCGACGACGTCCGCACGGCGGTGAGCTGGCATGCCGAGCAGCTCTCCATGGGCATGGCGTCCGTGCCCGACGGCACGCCGATGGACCGTACCGCCGACGCCCTGATCGATCTTGTCGCCGGATATCTGACCATGCACCGCGACGCCCTGCCGTCGGTGATCCCCGAACTCCGCCAGGCGCTGGCCGACCGGGAACGGGTGGAACCCGACCTGGTCTCCCGCGCCGACCGGATCGCTCTGCTGGAGCGCAACGGGTTCACCGACCTGGCGGAGTCGACCGCCGACGACCTGCGCACCACCTACCTCGACTGGTACGCCTTCCAGGCCAGGCCGCTGACCGACCAGGAGTTCGACGTGCTCCTGGCCTCCGTGCGCGACTGGTCCCGATCCTGGTCGGAACCGGTCGGCGTGGCCCTGCTTCCGCTGCTGGCCTTCGCGCTCGACGTGTCGTTGAGTGTCCGCAGCCGCGCCGACGGTCAGGTGCGCGCGGTGTACGGGCCGGCGGACGCCGCAGCGGTGTCGGTCTACCACAACGACCGTGACCACTTCGACGCCTCGTCCGCCGGGTCGGACACCACCGCCCCCGCCACTCCCGACCAACAGGCTGCTCGGGAGGCGCCGGTCACTGACGACCCCCCGGCCGTCGCCGACGTCGCGGACGAGCCGCCGGTCGGCGTGGATCTCGACGAGGCCTACGGGCCGCCGGTGCGGGCGGCCCGCATCACGCCTGAGGAACGCGACGACGCCGGGGACGTACGCCTCAATCCGCTCTGGTACCGGCTGGCGGACTTCCCCGCCCACCTGCTCGACCCGGCGCGGGCACCGTCCTGGCGCTACGTGGTGGCCGAGGACGGCGAGATCTACCTCGGTGTGGCCGACGCCGCCGCGGCGATGCGGCCACGGGACTTCCGCGCCCTGCTGGCGGGGATGCGGCAGCACGATCCGGAGTTGACCGCCGAGCGGTTGCGGGACCAGCTCGGCGGGCAGGGTCACGCGGGCCTCGCCGTCGGCTTCGACGCGCGGGGCCGGGCCATCGAGCGGCACGCGCGGGTGGGTGGCGAACTGACCTGGAACGAGTCGGCCCGGCGCTGGCAGGTCGACGACCGCTCGGCGCAGTACATGGGGGCGACCCGTCCGACGGTGGACCCCGACGAGGTGCAGGGCTGGTTGGGTGCCGTCGCGACGGCGGTCGGCGAACGGTTCGACCGGGAGGTCACCGCGGTCCGGCACAGCCCCGACGACGCCGACCCGGTGGCCACCGTCACCGTCGACTTCGCCCCCGGCCAGCGGGCGGCCGGGGACGGGCAGTGGCCCGAACTCGACCTGTTCGTCGACCAGGTCGTCGCCCAGGCCCGCCGGGCGTGGGAGTCCGACCGGCCCCGGGTGGTGCGGGTCCGGATCGAGGGCGGCGGCAACGGCGGCCGGCTGCTGCGGCGGGGGGCCGCCCGCACCGGGCGGCGGCGGGCGGCGTCGCTGGCGGAGCTGGTCGGCACGATGGTGGCGGCGCGACTGAGGACCGAGGGGATTCCGCCACGGCTGGTCCGGGTCGACCAGAGCAGCCGGGGTGCCGGCCGGTCGAAGGCGCCCGACGGCACGCAGCGCCCGGCGACACCACGGCAGCGCCGCCGGGCGGTGCTCTGGACCGAGCCGGGGCCCGCCTACGCCAACCGGATCCGTCGCCGGGAAGCCGCGTCGCCCGGGCGTACCGGCCAGGAAGGTACCGGTCGGGAGCGTGCCGGCCGGGACCGGCGACGGTCGCGCGGGTCCGCCCCGGCCGGCCTGACCGACCGGCCCGCCACGGGCCGACTGCGGCAGGACCCGGACGGGACCTGGTGGTTCGGTGGCAGCCGGGTGGTGACGCACGACGTACCCGGCCGACCGGGGAGCATCGCCCTGCTGTCGGACCGGGAGTGGCGTCGGATGGCCCGCAACCCCCGGCTGCCCGCCGCGACCGACGGGGTGACGGTGCTGGTGCACGGGGCCGGCGACCGGTTCCGGGTGCCGCTGCGCCACACCGACGGCCGTACCGGCGAGGTGACGCTGACCGTCGACGAGTTGCACACGATGCTGGAGTCGCCCGAGCGGGACGGCCGGCGACTGGCGCTGCTGTCCTGCGCGGCGGGTCGGATCGGCGCACGGTCCGTGCAGCGCCTGGCCGACCTGCGCGACACCGACGTGTTCGCGCCCGAGGGCGACCTGGTGGTGGCCGGGGCGGCGGAGCACCTGCCGGTGTCGGTCGACGGCCGGCCGTGGGCGCTGTTCGTGCCCGACGGCACCGGGGCGTGGGACGTGGTCAACGACGAGATCGTCGACCCCGACCGGTCGGACACGCCGTTCGCCGTGCCGTTCGCCGGGTACGCCAGCCGGGCCGGTGACGCCGACCCGGACGGCGTACGGCTGACCAACACCCCGCCGCCGCCGACCGGGTGGGACAGGCTCCGCATCATCGGGGACGGGCTCTGCCTGCTCAGTGCGGTCGCCGTCGCGACGCCCGAGGCGATGGCCGACATCCCCGGCATGCCGTCGGACGCGGTGGACCGGCTGCTGCGGGTACGCCGCGCGGGCGTCCACGACACCGACCTGACCGACATCGACACGGCGCTGCGGGAGGAGATCCGGCGACGGGTGGCCGACCCCTCCCCGGCGATGGCCGAGCTGTTCGACCAGGTGGCCACGACCTGGCTGTTCCCGGTGGGGTACGACGTGCGGACCACCCTGCTCGACGCGATCGACACCTGGGACTGGCAGCGGTTGCTGCCCGGCCAGGACGACACGGACGAGGGCGGCCGGGTCGGTGACGTGCTGCCCCTGGTGATCGGTGCGGCGCTCGGTCGGCCGGTGTGGCAGGGGCGGCTCGACCCGGCGTCGGTGACGGTGCTCTGGCCGGACGGCGACGGGACGCCGGTGCGGTTGCTCTACAACGGGCACGACCACTATGACGCCTGGGTCCCCGACGCCCTGGTCACCCCGGCCACCCCGGCCGGCGTCCCCGCCGTCGACGGCGGCCGGACCGTCGACACCGGCGACAGCGGCAAGGAGCCCGACTGGCGGGGGGTGGCCCGCAGCCCGAAGCAGCGGGGGGTGCTGTGGCCCTGGGACGGCGAGGAACTGGCCACGACGGTGACCACGCTCTTCCGGCAGGTCGACGCGGTGGACCTGCCCGGCCAGCACCTGCTCGTCCTGCTCGACGACGCCGAGCGTGCGTTGCTGCTCGGTGGGCGGGTGCTGCCCGAGGCGATGCTGGACGCCGCCTTCGCCGGCGGGCCCGCCGTCATGCCGTGGGCACCGACCGTCGAGGTCGACCCGCGGGCGCCGCTGGTGCTCACCGTGGTCAGCGACGACGACGCGGACGCGTTGCGGTTCGGTCGCGCCGTCGAGCGGGAACTGCGCCGCCGCCTGGACGCGGGCCAGGCGGCACCGGCCCACCTGAGCGTGGTGGTCATGCAGGAGTCGCAGGTGCCCGCCGAGCCGGTACGGATACCCCGGCTGCGCTTCCGGCTCCCCGTACCCCCCGCCGGGCGGCTGTCCCGGGCACACCTCGCCGGCCTGCCCGAGCGGATCCGGCAGGCGTACGTCGCGCTACCCGGCTACACGGCCGGCGACCCGGCCCCGGCGTACGAGCGGCTGTCGCCGGACCGGCGGCACGCGGGTACGGCGGAGTTCCGGGTGGCGGCGCAGCAGGCGACGCCGCCGTACGCGGAGGCCACCCCGCCCGGCCCGGTGCGGCGGGTGACCGTCGTGGACACCGGTCTGGCCGACGATCTCGGCGGGCACCGGGGCTGGTTGCTGCGCGGCGGATGGCCGTCGACGGTGGCCGAGTCCACCGGGGCGGCCCCGGTGGAGCTGGCCGTGGCCGGCCCCACCGACGCCACCCGGCTGGTCCGGCTGGCGCTGCCCGCGGTCGGGGACCAGCCGGCGCTGGAGGTGGACGCGCTGGTGGAAGCGCCGGCAGGGGCGTCGCTCGACGTCGAACCACGCCTGATCACCGTGGTCCCGCTGTGGCGCAACGACTTCGTCGACGGCCCGGTGGCCCAGCCGGTCACGGACCCGCCCGAGATGGTCCGGCGGGCCTGGCAGTACCTGATCGAGGACGCGGAGCAGACCGAAACCGCCCGAATCCTGGCCGAGCGGCCCGACCAGCACGACGACAGCCCGCTCGACGAGATCGAGCGCGGGGTGCTGCAGACCCGCGTCCTCAGCGCGGTCCGGGAAACCTTCTGGGAGACGTTCGGGGACACCCCGGCGTACGCCGCCGGGCTGGCCGCGTTCCTCGAGATGCCCGAGGACACCCCCCTGGCCGACTACTGGCGCAACGAACCGGTCCGCGAGCTGATCATGCGGCATCCGTGGCGGCTGCTCTCCGGGGTGCTGGTGACCTACGTGGACCGGTACGGCTGGCGGGCCGCACACCGGATCGTCGTCCAGCCCGGTCAGCTGGACGTGGAGTCGTCCGACGTGTTGGTCACCCCGGACGGCACCCGCTACACGGCGGCCGACTACCTGGCCCGGCTGCCGACCACCGGGGGCACCCGGGTGCTGTTCTTCCCGGATCTGGACCACGCCGCCGTGGTGGATTCCGACTTCATCCAGGCGGTACGGGCCTCCGCCATCGTCGTCCTGCCGACGCTGCTGCCCGCCGACGTGCACTGGATCGTGCTCGGCACCAGTGCCGTAACCGGCGCCGAGGTGAGCCAGCTCGTCACCCAACTCGACGGAGCGCTCGCCCGGGCCACCCTGCACGCCGCGGACCCGGTCGAGGGCCGTGAGCTGGCCCAGGCGCTGCTCGCCGACCCCGCCCTGCGAATCTACGAGGACGACGACTGGCTCGCCGAGATCTTCGACAGCGAGCTGCTGGCCACGCCGACCGAACCCGTGCGGCTGCTGCTCGGTCGGGCGGAAAGGGGAGACGTCGCGAGCATCCGAACGGAGTTGCGGCAGGCCGGGGTCCTGTTGATCGATCCGGCCGCGCTACCGAGGTACCGCGTGCTGATCGAGATCACCGACCCCCGTCCGGAGCTGGTGCAGTCCTTCCAGACCACCAGTGGCGGGACTCGCCGGGCGCAGTTCCTTCTCGACGGCAGGTACGCCGCCGACCATCCCGACACCTGGCGGGTGGTGAACGAGCCCTGGGCGAGCATCCACTCCTGGCTGGCGGTGATCGACCCGGGCCGGACCTATCCCTGGGACCAGTTCCTGCTGGCCCTCGCGCACCGCGACCGGGCCGCCCGGCGCATCGGTGAAACCCCGGGCGCCTGGCCGGGGGCCGGTCACCGCTTCGCCCCGGTGTCGCCCGCCGCACTGGCGCAGGTGCAGGACATGTTCGCCGGCCGGTCCGACCGGGAGGGGGTGCTCTGGACCGAATCCGCCGAATCGTCGAGTCAGACGTTGTTGCTGGTCGACGCGGTCGCCCGGAGAATCGTCGATCATCCGATGGTCTACTTCGTCCCGCAGCCGCCCGAGGCCCGGGCGGTGGTCACCATCCCGCAACGCGAGGACCTGAGCGGTCGGGGGTTGGTCGTCGCCACCGGGCAGCTCGACGGCGACCGGCTGACCGGCGACGGCTGGGAGGTGACCGTCGACGAGGTGATCGGGAGCGAGGCGTTGCGGGCGCATCCCCGGGTCGTCCTGCTCGACCGGTCGCCGCCGGAGGGGAGCCCGTTCGTCGAGCGGCTGCTGGAGCAAGGCGTCGGCGTGCTCGCCCCCGACGCCGATCTGGCCGGCTGGACCGCCGTCTACCAGCTCCCCGGCTGGCAGCTGGAGTTGACCGGCCCGGACAGCGCGGACCTGCTGCGCGAGCTCCGGCACGAGTTCGACTCCGTGGTGCTCAGCGCGGCCACGGCCCGCCGCCGGACCCCGACGCAGACCGCGCTGGTCCGCGCGGTCTTCGACCTGCTCGGTCGGCCGTACGGGCAGGAGGTCGTCGACGGTCACCTCCACCTCCACCTGGGCCGGTGGGCCTCGGCCGAGGCGTTCGCGGCCGATGCCGGCCACGACGGGCTGCTCCTCGTCGACGACTCCGACCAGCACCAGCACGACCTGACCCTGCGGGTTCCCGTCGACCAGGTCCGGGTGTTCCGGCGTTGGTCCGGCGAGGAGCTCCACCTGGTCACCGTGGACCCGGCCACGATCGCCCCCGTCACCGACTTCCTCCGCGACCGGATCGCGACCGGCCCCGTCGTCCGCTGGACGCCCGACCTGGGTCGGGCGGCGCGGGCGGCGGACGTGGGCCGGGCCTATGCGGACCACCTCACGCTGGGCGGGCTGCCGATCTCGGCCGACCACGTCGACGACCTGATCCGGACGGTCCGCGACAACCCGTCGTGGCGCAGCCTGGGTTGGGCGGTGGACCCGGACGCGGACGACGACGCCCAGGTGTGGCTGGGCGCCGAGATGGCCGTCATGGAGTTCCCGGTCGACGACGGTGAATCCCTGCTCGCCGTGGGCATGCCGGCGTCGGCCGTGCCCACCGTCGACCGGTACGGCAACGGCGTGGTGCTGTGGTCGCCCGGTCGCTCCGGCCTGCCGGCCTCCCTGCGTGCGGCGTTCCGGGTGGCTGTGGTGCCGCTGTCCGAGATGGACGACATCGTCGACGGCGTCCGGGTGGGTGTCCCCGCGGCCGATGCGGTCGCGGTCCTGACGGAGCGGCTGCCCGAGGGAACCCGGATCATCGTGGTGCCCGGCGAGGTCGAGTCGATCGCGGAGATCCCCGAGATCTTCGACGCGGTGTTCGCGGTGGTGACCCGCTCCACGGTCGGCGACCCCGGAACGTGGACGGCGTACGCGTGGTCCGACGAGGAACAACGGATCGGTGTGCTGACCGGCGAGGACCTGGCGTACGTCGTCGCCGGCGTGGCCGCCACGGACCCGACGCTGCGGGAGCAGATCGTGCCGGCCCCGACGATGCTGGCGCTGCCGCAGGCCGCCGTGCGGTTCCTGGCCGACCGGGTGGCCGCGCGGGAAGCCGACCCACCCGTCGGACACGTCGTCACCGACATCGCCTTCGTCGCCGTCGAGGAGATCAGCGCCGACGACCGCGTGTACACCCTGCCGGAGGGTTCGGTGCTGCGCGTCACGGCACCCGGTCCGGACGGGGAGCACGTCCTGCACGGCTGGTTCATCGACGGGGAGACCCTGGCCGAGGCCGGGTACGACGTCCTGGGCGAGGAGGACGGATCCCTGGCTACTGCCCTGCCGAGCCAACTCGCCGACGACCTGTCCTACGACCGGCGGCTCGCGCTGCTCGAACTGGCCCGCCTCGTCGGAGTCGGACAGCCCGTCACCGAGAATCCGCTGCGCCAGCACGGGATCCGCCCGGCCGACCGGACCTTCGTGCCCGACTGGACGGTGCCGGTCGGTCCGCCGGTCGGACCGGCCTGGTGGGTCGGCGCGGACGTGTCGGTCATCGAGATCACGTCGGCCCCCGCCGGCCGGCTCCCCGCCCGGCGGGTGCTGGCGTGGGAGGTGACACCCCCCGCCAGCGACACCGGGCAACCGTCCGACGACGTGCCGCCGCCGCAGCTGGTGGCGGTCCCCTACCGGGACGGACCGCTGCTGGGAGTGATGCCCGACCGGGTCTGGGCGTGGGGACTGGGCCCGCTGCTGGGCGAACGGGGTGTCCTCGTCGAGCCCGGTGTGGTGAGCGGTGACGGGGTGACCACCGGGCGTCCCGACGGGCGCGGTGCGCTGCCCGCCGATGACTACCGGGCGATCCTGCCGGACACCGCCGTCGGCCTCCCCGTCGTCGTGCTGCTCGACACCGGCCCGGCGGCGGAGGCCTTCGCCGGGGCGCTCGCCGCGCGGTCGGCTGTGGTGCTGGTCCGCACCGGAAACGAACAGTGGCAGGCCCACCGTCCCCGGCCGGGCACCGGCGTTCCCGACGTCACGACGGGAGCTCAGGCGTACCCGTTGTTCCACCAGGCCGTCGCGGCGGTCACCGCCGACCTGGCCGAGCTGGCGGGTGCGGTCAACGACCTGGGCCAGGAGTGGGGTGGGACCATCCCGCCCGACGGCGTCAACCTGTGGGGCCGGTTGTCCGGGCTGCCCGCCGGCACCCTGGCGGACCGGGCCGCCCGGCTCGCCTCGGCCCTGTTCGGGATGGACCGGCTGCGGGCCGCTGTCGACGGCCCCTCCGGCGAACAGTCGGTGGGACGCGTGCTCACCCACCTCGGTCTGCCCGGAGCGGCGGGGCAGCACCCGGCGTTGCTGGCCCGAAGGCTGCACGCGCTGCGGTTCGCCCCGGTGCCGGTCACCGCCCTGGGGCTGCTGCCGGCCAACTCGGTCGCCCTGGTCTGGCTGGGCGACGCCGTGGTCCTCGTCCATCGCGCCCCCGACGGCACGCTGACGCTCGTGCGGCCGGAGGCCGAGGCAGCCGACCGGCTGACCGCGCTCGACCCCGACGGGCTGACCGAACCGCCGTGGATGCTGCTGGACCTGGGACGGCTGGTGGCGGTGCGCGTCGCGGGCGGCCATCGGGTGCTCGGCGGCGAGGTCGTGTCCGACCCGCCCCCGTACCCCGCCCGGGAGCGGCCGGCGGACTCCGACCCGGACCTGCCCTCGGACTCCGACCAGGACCCGTCGTCGGATGCCGACCAGGACGCGCCGTCGGACCGGGAGCCGGATCAGGACGCCTCGTCGGACCGGGACTCGGATTCCACGTCGACCGGCGCGGCGGGGACGGAACCCGGACCGGGCGACACCGCGTCGGTGTCGACCAGCGCGACGGAAGGGACCACATCCACCCCGGCCGGCCCGTCCCCGGCGGCGCTGCACGCCGCCGGGGAGGCGCTGCGCCGGCTGCCGGCGGCCCGCCTCGCGGTCGGCCGGCGGGTCCGCCGGGGCAGGCCGTCCCTGCCCCGGCTCGCCGGGTGGGTCGACGCGGTGCAGACCGACGAGGCCAGCCCCACCGAGGACAGCTCCCGGGTCCGGGCGGTCAGCGCCCACCTCGTCCTGCACGGGCGGATCGGCGACCTCCCGGTGACCGAAACCGCGGTGACCGCGCTCAGCCTGGCCGGGTTCCACCAGGCACTGGGCGGGCGGCCGGTGGCACCCGACGCCGGCCGTCCCGGTTCGCTCGTCCAGGCGTTGACCCGCCGGCCGGGGGCGATGCTCCTGGTCCACGAGCAGCCGCCGGGCGCGTCCGCCCGGTTGTTCTGGCTGGTCGCCGACGACCGGGACGGTGCCGTGGTGCCCCGGGTGGTCGACCCTGCCCGGCCGGGGGTGTTCGCCCGGTCCGCCGCCGACGACCCGGTCACCGCCGCGGCGCTGACCCGCTCCGGCACCACCGTGCTGGCGGTGGACGCCCACGGCGACGTGATGGACCTGGCCGACTTCCTGACCCCGTCGCCGGCCGGCCTCACCCGGGCCACCGGTGACCCGGCGCTGGTCGTGGCCGACGCCACCGACCTGGTCCAGGCCATGGTGCGGCTGGTCGACGGCTACTTCGGGCGGACGCCCCGCACGCTCGGCGGGCAACTCACGGTGACCCCGGAGACGATCCCCGGCACCCTGGCCGCCGCGCTGGGCGGGCAGTTCGAACCGCTGCACGACGTCGAGGCCACCATAACCGCGCTGCGCGCCGCTCCGGGATCGTTGGCGCTGGCGTACCTGCCCCGGGCGGAGGAGCCCGGACATCTGCTCATGTTCGTCGTCGAGCCCGGGGTGGCGACGGTGCCGGCGCAGCTCATGGTCGTCGGGGTCGACGCCGTCGGGCTCAGCGACGCCGACCTGACCCAGGCGCTGTCCACCGGCCGGGCCCAGGTACTGCTGCTCGACCAGACGGGCGAGGCCCGGCAGGTGCCGGGCCGGGAGCCCACGGCGGAACAGGTCACCGCGGTACGGACCGCGGTCACCGCGCAGCCGCTGCTGATCGGGGTGCCGCACACCGGCCACCCGGCGTGGAGCGACAGGCTCACCACCCAGGTGGCCCGGCGGCTGGCCACGCTGGGCGTGACGATGGCCACCGCCCGACCCCTGCTGCACGCGCTGGCCACCGACCCCGCCGGGTTCCTGCACCACGGCTCCGGCCACCCGGTGCGGGTGGGCCGGGACAAACGGTTCGCCTGGGTACGCCTGCTGCCACGCCCGAGCGACACCGACGAGGTGCGGCTCGCCCCGGGCCTGGGTGGCATCGAGGACCGGCGGACCGCAGGCGTGTCGGCGTCGACGTGGGCGCAGCCACAGGCCACCACCGCCCGGGTCGTGGTGCCGATCCCCGCCGGGGGAGTCGGGGTGACCGTCCTCGGTGGCGTGCTGAGCAGCCGGGCCGTCCGCACGATCGGGCAGTCCGTCACCACCGGTGACAACGGCATGGTGATCGGGGTGCCCGACTCGTTCCTCACCCGCAGCGCGGTGTTCGTCCAGGTCGAGATCACCGAGCGGCCCGCCCCGCCGGCCTGGGCCGACGTCCCGGCCACCTGGGTGCCCGGCGACGGCGACCGCCTCTGGTTCCGTACTCCCGAGGTGCTGGCCACGATGCGGCCGATCAGCGACGGCGCCGCGCTGACGGTGACCCGCGCCGGGGCGGCGTTCCTGCGGGACGCGAGCTACCCGGTGGAGGTCGTCGACGACGGCGCGCTGGCGACCACCGTGCAGTCCGGCATCCCCGACGTGGTCCGCCGGGGGAGCAACCTCAGGGTCTGGCGGCTCTGGGGCGGCCAGCGGGCGCTCGACGCGGTGCAGCCCGGCGCGACCGGTCTGACCGCCACCAGCTCGTCGTGGCTGGGTCGGCCCGCCTACGCCCAGGGGGTCCGGCCAGCCCTGCGGCTCACCCGGCTGACCCCGATCGGCGAGCTGCCCGAATCGGCGCTGCTGCGCGCGGCGGCCTCGGTCACCACCGGCCAGTCGGTGCAGTCCGCCTCGGACCGCGGTGGCTTCCTCGCGGTGCTGATCGGTCGGGCGTTCGGCCTGCTCCGGCTCTCCGCCGGACCGACCGTCTCGGTCGTCGACCGCCGGGCGCAGGCCGTCGCACCGCAGGTCGAGACCACCGCCGGGCAGGAGACGGGCGACCACGCCCTGAGGCTCTACCTGGCCGAGTACACCGGCACGGTGCAGTGGAGCATGCACCGGTCGGTCACCCGGTCGCTGGCGCACCGGGGGCTGCGGCGCGGGTCGCAGCCGGTGTCGGTGCGGACGCTGCTGGTCGTGCCGCAACAGCACGCGGCGGCACTCGCCGGGGTCACCCCGTCGGCGCGGCCCGACCGCGACCTGGTCGCCCTGCTCGCCGGCACCGTCGAGGACGACCCGGACGACCCGCGTACCCTGCCCGACTACCTGTGGCAGGGGGACCGGCTGCGGATCGGACGCGGCTTCCTGCACGGCGGGGAGCTGGTCGCCGGCCTGGTCGCCGACCGGCTGCGGCAACTGCTCGACGACGACCGCAACGCGGTGTACCGGCGGTACCTGCCCGACTGGGACAACCCGCGGGTGCAGACCGACCGGATCCGGCGGGCACTGGACCGCCTCGGCAACGAGGAACGCCTCGCGGCGCAGAACAGCCCGAGCCGCTACTCGGCGCGCCTGTTGGCCACCGCCGACGGGGAACTGCTCATCGAGCTGCGGGTGCGGGACATCTTCTCCGGCCGCACACTGGAGGTGCGGATCGGCGTCCGGCGTCGCCACCCGGACACCGCACCCCGGTACCTCGGCCGGCGGGGCACCCACCCGGACCCGGTCACCGCCGACCTCCCCGAGCCCAGCGACAGCGAGACGAGCGAGTCGGAGGACGACGAGCCGACGGTGAAGCTGCGCACCAGCCAGGGCCGGGCGCAGGCGGCGACGAACCGGGCCGTCCGCAGCGTCGCGTCGGGTGTGCAGGCGGGGGCGTCGGTGGGCAGCGACGCCCTCGGTGGCGCCGCCGGCATCGGATTGCGGCTCCAGGGCGTCTGGCGGGACGTCATCGAGGTGACCCAGGGCAGCCAGGCCGGTGTCGTCGGCATCGGCGGCGGCGCGGTCGCGGTGTTCGCCGACGACGTCCGGTTGGAACTGTCGGCGTCGGTCATCGTCGAGTACCGCGGATTCCTCGTCGACGCCTGGCGTTGGCTGGGCGACCACCCCGTGCAGGCGCAGCCACTGCGCTTCGCCGGCGACGCCACCGTCGACCTCGAACTCGGTTTCTCGGTGCCGTTCACCCAGACCATCGCGGTCGGGCAGCCGCAGCCGGTCGTGCTGCCCACACCGGTCGGCGCGCCGGGTGCGGGCATCGTGCTGCGCGAGGCGCTCGGTGAACTGCTGCCCGCGCCCGTGACCCCGCAGCGGCAACGGTTGCGCGACCTCGGCGCGGCACTGGCCCAGCACACCGTCACCCACCACGTCCACGGCCTGCCCGAACTGCGCGAGCAACTGCTGGACGCGTTGCGGGGCGCCACCGCGGACTACATGGACGCCGGGCACCTGCCGTCCGGCGCGGGCGGTCGTCGGCGGGGCACGGCGTTCAGCGGCGACATCCCCGGCACCCCCCTGCACCAGTGGCTCAATGCCTTTGTCGACCAGGGCCACCTGGCGGCGCTGCTGGCACCGGCGACCCAGCAACCGCAGCCGGTGCACGCCCCCAGCGTGGTCGTCGGCGACGACGTGCCGGTCACCGTGTTCGTCTTCGCCGAGGTGACCGGGCACGACCAGACGTCGTCCGGCGCGCTCACCGGCGACGGGTACGAGAGCGCGGTCGCCGGGTACGCGGTCCGCCGTTCGGCCACGGACCGGGGTGGACAGTTCCGGCTGGAGGTCGGCGGGGGCGGCGCGGCGTGGCGGGCGGCCGAGCCTGACGCCCCTGCCCAGCCCGGTGACGCGGGTGGGGGAACGCCGGGCGGCCAGGCACCCGCCCCGAACCCCACCCAGCCGGCCGCCCGCACCCCCACCCAGCCGCCCGCGACCCTGGCGTTGCGCCTGTTCGGCCGGCGGCAGATCGAGTGGACCAACGGCGAGACGGTCGTCGCCGTCGCCGAGGTCGAACGGACCATCAAGCACTCCGAGTCCCGGACCGTCCTGCTGGGTGTGCACGGTCGACTGCGGGTCCACCTCGCCGTGGTGCTCACCGAACCGAAGTGGGTGCTGCCCGACCGGTCCTTCACCCGCTACCGGCAGGTGGGCGACGTGTCCCTGCTGGGTCAGCTGTCGGCCGAGGAATACCGGCGGGCGCTCGGCCCGACCCCCGGGGGCTGGCGGCTACCGCGCCAGGTCACCCCGCCGGCGGCGCAGGTGATGCACCAGACCAGCCGGCTGGTGGACGTCCCGGCCCTCGGTCAGGCCATGCTGGGTTGGCTGCGTTCGCTGCGCCTCGGCGGCGACGAGGGAATGGAACTGGTCGGCCACGACCGGAACACCGGCATGAACATCAGCACCGTCCTGCACCACACCGATCCGGTCACCGTCGCCGCGCACCTGGGCGACCTCTTCGACGGCGGCCTGAGCTTCGTGCTGCGCTATCCGGGACTGCTCAGCCGTCCGGCGGTGCAGATCATCGTCCGGGCGGTGCCGGCCACCGACCCGCCACAGGTGGGTGAGCTGCGGGCGGGCGGCGGCAACCTGGAGTTGAGCACCGTCAGCGAGGTCGGCGGCGGACGCCAGCCGGGCGAGGCCGTCACCGACGAGGTGGTCCCGGTGGCGCACGTCGGAGAACGGGCGGCGCTCAACGCGCTCGGGGCGCTGGGGCGTACCGCGGCCGGCCGGTCCAGCGACGTCACCCTCGGCCGGGCGGTCAGCGCCGTCGAAACCACCGGTCCCTGGCTGCCCGTCGACTACGGGCCACACCGGCTGGTCTTCACCGCCCACCGTCGCCGGCAGGAGATCGGCCGGCACGAGATCACCGTGCCGCTGCGTACCGAAACCGCCGCCGAACACCTCAACCTCAGCTACCGGCCGGCCGGTCCGGCCACCGTGCTGCCCGACCCGGCCGCGGTGACCGACGCCCGGCTGACCATCGGCGGGACGGACGGGCCGCTGCGGCTGGTGCCGATCCCGGCCGACAACTGGCTGGCCTGGCGGGACGACGCCGTCCCGGTGCCCGACCGGTACGCGGCACTCGGCTTCAACGGGGCCGCCGCCCTCCAGGCCACCGCGCTGCGGGCGCTGCGGATCGTCGGCTCCGAACGGGCGCTCGGGATGCCCGGATCGACCCTCAACTACCAGCTGATGACCCTGCTGGGACGGACCCACCTGTGGGCCGCCACCCCGCACCGGATGGCCGGCCCCTACGAGATCACCCTCACCGACGGGTACCGCCTCGTCCTGCACACCCGGGTCACCGCGGTACGGCTGGACACCGTGCTGGTGCCCGCCGAGGGCACCGCCGGTGTCGGTGGGGCCGGCCGGCACGGCGACGCCCGGCTGGTGGCCCGGGCCGACGCCGCCCTGCCGGACACCCTCGGCACCTCGGTCGGGGTGGTGCCGGCGCTCGGCGTCTCGGTGCCGGGCAATTCCAGCCAGCAGGAGGCCGCCGCGCACCGGACCGACGTGATGCGGCTGGCACCGGACGACGAGCGCGCGCGGGCGAAGGTGTGGTGGAGCACCGAGACGATCGTCGTCGCCGAGCACACCGACGTCACCGGCGCCCGCCGTACCGCCCTGCAGGTGACCCTGCCCGACTCGCAGCCGGTGCTGGTCGATCAGGCCGAGGCCCTGGACCACCTGCTGGCCGGTGAGGCACCGGGCAGCGCGCCCGTCGACCGGGTGGTCGTGGCCGGGCTCCTGGAGCAGGCGGTCCACGCCGCGAAGCAGGCGCAGAAGGCGCTGAAATCCTGGCGGGAACTGGAACGGATCGCCCTGGTCGCCGAGTTCCCCGGGGACGCCGGCACCGCCGCCGACACGCTTGCCAGGGCGGCCGCCGCGAACGCGGCGGAACGGGCCGAGGCGGAGGCGTCGGCCCGGCGCCGCTGGTGGGAGGCCCGCGCCGAGGTCGAACGGCTGGTGGCGTTGGCCGCCGGCCACCTCGGCCGGGGTTCCGTAGCCGACCCGGTCCTGCTTCCCCCGACCGACGGCACCGATCCGACGCCGCCCGGTGCACGACCCACGGTGCCGGCCGCCGGCCGGCGTGACCCGGTCGGCTCGGTCGGCCCGGCGCTGGAGCCGGACCGTGCGCTCGACCCGGACCGTCCGCTGGAGCCGGTCGTCGATGACCGGGCGCCGGCCGGGTCGGTCGCAGCGACAGCCCCGGCCGGGCCGACACCGCCACCGGCGATGGTCCGTGAGGTCACCGACAACCAGTTCACCGCCCTTCCTCCCCCCGCCGTCGGGGAGGTGGTCGACGTCAACCGCAACGGCCTCTGCCTGCTCGAATCCGTGGTCGTCAGCGCGTTGCCCGAGGTGCGCGGCCTGCTCCCCGACGGGTACCACGGGCAGCTCGACGAGATCCAGGCCTGGCGGGACGCCCGAGGGCACCTCGACGTGACCCTGCCCTCCCGGCTGCGCCCCGTGGTCCTGCGGGTCGCCGACGGGCTGCGCGCCCAGATCCATACCCTGCTCGTCGACGGCCGGCTCGCCGAGGTGGAACAGGTGATCGCCGACGGCGGACTACTGGGCCGGGGTGTCAGGGGACAGCGGCGGGTGCGCGTCCAACTCGCGCGGACCGTCAACAGGTGGCAGGCGGACTGGGCGGCCGACACCGGCGACTACCTCGTGCTGTTGGTCGGAGCGGCGCTGCGCCGACCGGTGGTGCTGGCCACCCCCGTCCCGTCGGCGCGTCCGGCCGGCCACCCGAACGCCGGCTCCCGGTCCGCCGACGACGCGCAGGCGGCGGTCCGTGATCAGGCCGCCGACGACGCGCAGGCGAACGTCGGCAGCTTGTCGATCCGGACGGTCTACAACCCGCGCTTCGACGGTGCCGAGGCCCGGATCAGCGAGGGACCGGTGCTGCTCTACCTGGCGAACGGCCACTACCGGGCGTGGCTCCCGGAACCGGACGTGCTCGATCTGGCCCGGGCCCGGGAGGAGGCGCTCGACCTGCCCCGCCCGACGGCCGGCCTCTGGCGCGGGAGCACCGATCCGGCGACCCGCCGACCCACGACGACCGGGAG
Source organism: Micromonospora rifamycinica (assembly GCF_900090265.1). NCBI lineage: Bacteria > Bacillati > Actinomycetota > Actinomycetes > Micromonosporales > Micromonosporaceae > Micromonospora > Micromonospora rifamycinica. The sequence continues at coordinate 1,601,833 of NZ_LT607752.1, read as the reverse complement.
CGACCCCGGGTACGACGCCGTGCTCAGCGACACCGTGCTGAACGACGCCGTGCTGAACGACGCCGTGCTGAACGACGCCGTGCTCAGCGACGCCGTGCTGAACGATGTTGTGCTCAGCGACGCCGTGCTCAGCGACGCGGACAGTGACTCCCTGCTCAGCGATGCCGAGAGTGACGTCGGGTCCGACGGTGCCGTTCTCGGCCATCCGGGCGGCCATGCCGGCGTGCCCCGGCCGACCGGCCGGGGACGGCATCCGTTGACGCTGGCGGGGTTGGAGACGGCCGTGCAGGAGACCCTCGACGTGCAGGCTGCCGTCCGTCCGGCCGGCTCGCTGACGGATTGGCGCCCGCCCGAGGATCCGTTGTCGTGCCTGGCTCTGGCCCGTCGGTTCGCGGCCGTCCTGCATCCGGGCATCGACGGGTTCGTCCGGCCGGGGCTGCGGGTCGGTCGGACCCGGGACGACGCCGCGATCGGCACCCGGTGGGCCGGCGACTTCGCCGGTGACCGGTCCGACTGGGCGGTGGTGGATTCCTGGACGCGGGTCGAGCGGGCACTCGTCGCCGCCGCACCCGGCACCGCCGTCTTCGTCCTGCTGGAACGCCCCGGCAGCGCCCCCGGGCACGCCTTCGTGGGATACCGGTTGGACCGGGAAACCGATCCGGTGCGGTGGGTGCAGTTCGGCGGTGACCGGGGCGCGGTGCTGCTGCCCGGGGCGGCGGCGGACAACCGGCTGCCCCGGCTCAACGCCCTCGGCCCGGAGGTCGCCGCCCGTGCGGTGCTGGTGGATCCCGAGGGCACCGTCGATCCGGCGGCGCTTGTCGACGCCGGGACGTCCGCGCCCGCCGCCTCGACCTCGGTGGCGCGGGCGATCGTGGACGCCCCGGTGAACCGGACCTTCCTGGGCCACGGCTCGGAGTTCGAGTTCTTCGAGACGCTCGACCTCAGCGCGGCCGCCGACATGTTCACCGGAGCCACCGCCGAGACGCTGCCCGATCGGGCCCGGACGAGCGCGCTCGCCGAGGATCCCGCGGGCACGGTAGCCATCGAGGTGGAGACCAAGACCTACTTCCGCGACAGCGGCGACGGCCAGCTCTACCGGCGACCGGCCCCGCAGCGGACCAAGGAGGTCGTCGCCATCCTGGAGGTCATCGTCGGCGTCGTACCCGACACCGACGCCGAGATGGACGCCCACCACGGCGGCGAGTCGTTGTACCCGGCGATGACCGCGCTGGGTCAGGCCCTGTCGGCGCTCACCGTGCCCGTCCCGTTCGCCCAGCTCCTGGGCGCGGTGCAGGCCGCCGGCCACCTCCCCGAGGTGGCCCTGACACCGCTCGGGCGCAAGGCGACCGTCGGCCCACGCCCGTCGGACAGCGAGCCCGGCGCCCGGGTGCACCACAGCATCGGGGTTCCGCTCGCCGGCGTCCACTCGTTCCTGACCTTCGTCGCCCGGCACACCTGGCGCAGCCCGACGAGCGTGTCCCCCTCCTACGCCCGACCCCACCTCCAGGACGCGTTGTCCTTCGCCGACACGGTGGCCGACCACTTCGCCGACGGGGGCGGCAGCCCCCGGGACGTCGCGGAGCTACGCGGCTTCGCCACCGTGCTGTACTCCAACACGGCGGGCGTCGCCGGACGCTGGCTCCACGAGGGTCTGGTCAAGGAGAACGTCGCAGCACTGTCCCGACAGGACATGCGGACGCTGCTCGACGCGTTGTCGCCGGCGGCACAGGCCTACTTCCAGGCCAACTTCACCGGGATCGCCCAGCTGTTCCGCAGGATGTTCACGGACCGGCTGCCGGATCTCAGGGAGCGCTTCAAGGCGAGGAACGGTGCCGAGCTGCCCGGTGACTTCTTCCGGAACATCGCCTTCGTCGACGAGAGGAACGGGAACAAGGAACAGTCGATCATCGACTACCTCCGTGGAGACGTACGACAGCGTCTCGGGTTCGGCGGGATGACCGTGATCGACGGTTTCGACACCTCCAACGCGCTGCCGCTGATGGTGCTGGAGGTCAGGTACTTCGGCGCGCAGCACGTCGATGGTGCCACCGCCCAGGCGGAGGCAGCCGCCCTGCGCCGGGAGGCCGGGGCGGCCTTCGACGAGGCGCTGCTGGTCACCGGCACGGCGGTGGAGCGGCCGGGGGGCGTCCAGCTGGCCCTGCCCGACCGGGACCTCTGGCCGATGTGGCGGCACGCCCGCCCGCCCGGCCTGCTCACCGTCGAGTTGCCGCTGTACACGCCGAAGTGGTCGCTACGCCCCCTGCTGCCGGTTTCCGGCGAGGTGACGGCGATCCGGGTCGTCCAGCACGTGGGCCTTCCCGAGCACTACGTCGCCCTGCAACGCCTCGCGGACCTCACCGGCCGGCCCGTCTACGCGTTGGCCGAGCAGGCGATGCCGAGGTGGGATCCGGATGCGGGGGAGCTGCGGGTCGACTGGCCCGACGGCACGCGGCCCTGGCTGGAGTTCCTGCCGGCGCTGTACGACGCCGACAGCGACCGGGGACTCCGGCGGGGAATCGACCCCGACGGGGTGCTCGTCCCGCTGGACGACCGGGTCGACCTGCTGGATCCGACGACGGTCCACCTGAACCTGTATCCGCCGGACGTGGCGCACGTCCTGCCGCCTCTCTACGGCACCGAGGACCCCGACGTGCTCGACCTCGTGCCACTGATCCGGGCGGCCGACAGCCGCCAGTTGGTCTTCGCCGGTCCCGACGCGCCGACGTACCTGCCCGGCTGGGCGGCGACCGTCGTCGAGGCGGTCATCGCGCAGTCGACACCGGTCGAGGGTCTCGTCCTCGTCGGGCACCCGCTGCCGCACGCGGCGGCGCAGACCCTGGTCGACGTGCTCGGACAGGCGGTGGCCGAGCAGCCGGGACTGCTCGTCACACCGGTGGTCCTGACCCACGGGGCGGACGTCGACATCACGACGCGGGCCGGCGCGGCCCGGATGGTGTCCACCGCCGACGGCCTCGACGGATGGCGGGTGTTCCGACCGGACCAGCAGGGTCGTACGAGTGCCGTCCCCGCCGACCTGCGCGCGGTGATCATCGCCCCGCCCCCGGCACCGGAACAGCCGCAGGGCACCACGGACCCGCTGGGGTCCGACGAGGTGGAGGAGGCCCCGCCCCGTCCCGAACCCGGCACGGTGCCGCGCGGGGGGGACGAGCCGTTGGAGTGGACGATCCGGCGCGCGATGGCACAGGTCGCGGTCCGCGAGCACCACTGGGTCGACCCGGTCAGCCGGCCCGGACCCGCCCGGGACGACCGCTACGAGGTCGTGTCGCGGTTCACGGCCCGCCGGTTCCACTACGGCGGCCAGCCGGTGACCGACCTGACCGTGCGGGTGTGGCTCGGCGGCGACACCGGTGGGGCGATGTTCGCCGCCCTCGAACGGGGGGTGCACCGGGCGTTCAACAGCAGCGCCGACGCGACGGCGTACCGGCTGCCCAACGGGTCCGGCGACCTGCTGCACGTGACCGTGGAGAGGGCCGCCGCCCCGCACGACGCCCACCTGCGGGTGCAGGTGATCGACGAGGGGCCGACCGACCAGTTCCACTGGCGTCGCGACGCCGCAGAGGAGGACCTGGTACACGAGTTCGCCCACCAGCTCGGCCTGCGCGAGGAGTACCGCGACGACACCGCGCCGCACCGCCCGCACGTGCCGGGCAGCCTGCTCGGCGACCTCGGGGGTCGTCCCGCCGACGCCCTGTCCGACGAGGAACGCGCGGCGCTGTCCGAGGAGGAGAAGGCCCAGCTGCGGGGCATGCGGTGGGCCGGGCTGCGATCGCGGCACCTCCACCTGCTGGCGGCGCTGGTCGGCGAACCGGACGCCGACGGGGAGTACCGGGCGGTGGACCCGGAGTTCCGACCGATCGGTGTCGCGCCCTTCGCCCCGCAGACCACGACGGACCAGCCGGGGCAGCAGCCTCCGGCAGCCGATCCGACGGTGCCGCCGGTCAGGGCGGACCAGCTGGAACGCAGCTGGCGCACCCGGCCCGAGCGCCTCGACGTCGAGGCCCCGGTCCGGATCGCCGCGGACCACGCCGTCCGGGCGGTTCTCGACCGGGTGGAGCTGCTCCACCGGCCGTGGGACCTGGAACGGCTCGGCGACACCCGGCCGTCGGCGGCCGTCGGGGACCACCAGCGGCTCACCCCGGCCGAACCGGTCGTTGAGTGGGCGGTGTTGACCGGGCCGACCCGTGACGCGATCGCCCGGCGGGCCGCGCTGGTCACCTCCTGGTTGGCCGGCCTGCCGCAGCCGGCGACGGCCGGCACGGCGGTGGAGTTCGGTCTGGTGCTGGGCGTGCCCCCGGAGCTGCTGGCCGACTCCCGGGACAACGCCGTGGCCCGCGTCCTCGCCGACGCCGCCGCCGACTTCCTCCGGGGCCAGCTCGACGCCCGGCTCCCCGCCGGGATGCTCCCGGTGCGGGTCCTGGTCGAGGTCACCGCCTTCGACGGGGTCGTCGACGGGGTCCGCGAGCAGGTCCGGATGCAGGTCGAGCTGTCGCTGCGCCGGGTGCTCCCCGGCCCGGTGTACGCCGACACCCCGACGTCCGGCAGCGTGGTCGGCGGCGTCCACGACGGTCGGGACCTCCGCAACGACGTGCTGCTGCGCGTCACCGAGGCGCGGCAGGCCCTCACCGGGCTGCCCGCCGGGGAACCGGAGACCGCGGCGGCGGTCGTCGTCCACCGGCTCGGCGGCGTCCTGGTCCGGTTGCTGCCGGTGCTCGTCACGCCGACCCTGTCCGCCCCCTTCGCGGCCCACGCCGCCCAGGTGCGCGGTGTGCTGGACGACTTCCGGTGGCTGGTGGGCCGGTGGGCGCAGCAGTGGCGCACCGGCGACGTCGAGGTCGCCGGGCTGGTCACCCGCGCCACCGGGACGCTCGACGCGATCGTCGACCTGACACCGCTGATCGAGCTGGCCCCGGCCGCCCATCGCGACCTCGACCTGACCCCGCTGGTCGACGGCCACCAGTTGGACGACACGGACCACGTCGCGGCGCTGGCCCGGTTCCGTGCCGAGCTGACCCGGCTGCGCGACACCACCGGGATCGCCCTGGACGGGCCGATCATGCAGGTCTACGGCTGGCAACTGCTCACCCAGGCACTCGGGGCGCTGTGGTTCGGCGTGACCGGGGGCCCCGAACCGGTCGCGGACTCACGCGCCCTCGGTGCTGCCGCTGCGGCGCTCGACGCGTACCACGAGGTGGTCGGCGGACTCGGTGCCGACACCGCCGATCTCGCGGCGTTCGACCGGGCCGCCGGGGCCGTCGGGGCGCTGGCCGGCCGGCTGCGGCCCCGCCCCGACGAGGCGGCGACGGACCGGGAGCTCGCCCGGCTCGACGACGCGCTGGCGGTGGTGGGTCTGCGCACCGACGTGCAGCTCGACCGGCTCGCCCTGGACACCCGGGAGGCGATGCTCGACGGGCTGCTCGACGCGGCGACCGCCGCCCTGGACACGTTCCGGATCAGCCGCGACCCCGGCCGGGGCGCTCTCGCCGGGATCCCCGGCGCGCCGGGCCCGCTCGCCGACTGGATGACGCTGCTGCGCACCCTGCAGCAGATGAGCGCCCTCTGGAACGGCGGGCAGCCGGACCTGCCCCGGCTGCGGGCCATGCACGGCCTCGCCGGACAGGTCCGCGCCGGCATCGCGGCCGGTAGGGACGACTTCGTCCGGCTGGCCAACCGGGAGTCTCCCGGTGGCGACCCGCGTGCGGTGTCGAACCGGGTCCTCGACGCGCCGGCTGCCGGGGCACGCCGTCCGGCGAGCCCGGTCCGGTCCGCCGTGGGCGTGACCGGACCCGGGACGGTGCGGCCCGGACCCGGTCAGATCCTGCTGCACCTGGTCGTCGAGGTGCCCCGGGGGCAGCAGAGCGGGTCCGCGGAAGCGGTGTCGACCGACCTGTACCAGGACCCGGCCACCGGACGGGTACAGGTCACGACCGGTGACCCGTACGCCCCCGTCGCCGTGTTCACCCGGCCGGAGACCGCGTACGGGGTGGCCCGGGGGATGGCCGACCACCTCGCGCAGGTGGGTCTGCCCTCCGGCGACGGCCCGGTGGTACGCCGGTTCGTGGTCGACGCCGACGCGTTCACCGCACCGGACGACGCGCAGGTGTACGTCTTCCCGGCCCGTGACTTCGCGGCCCTGGTCGACCGGGCCGAACCCGGCTCGCTGGACAGCTACGCGACCGACCCGGAGACGGTCGACGACACCACCCGTGCCCTGGACGCGCTCGCCCCCGCCGACACCCCGGTCGTCACCGTCGACGCGGCCAGCCGGATGCTGCCGACGCGGGAGCCGAACGCCCGACACCGACCGCGCCCGGAGCCGGTCCCGGTCGCCACCGGCGACCGACCTGCCGGCAGCGCCGTCCCCCCGGTCGTCCGTCGGGACGCCGCTCCGGCTGCCCTCGTCCCGCCGGGTACGGCGTCGGCCGGTCCGGTCCCGCCGGGCACGGTGCCGCCCGGTCAGGTCCTGCCGGGCACCGTGTCCCAGGGCGCGGTCCTGGCGGGGGTGGTCCTGCCGGACACCGTCGTCGTGCCGGGACTCGGTGACATCCTGCTCACCGGGCTCCCCGGACTGCCGGTGTACCCGCCCGGCGCGCGGTCCACCACACCCGCCCCGGTACCGGACCGCCCCGGCAGCCCGCCACGCCGTCGACAGCGCACCCCGCGACCGGTCGCCGATCGGGGGTGAACCGGCACGCCCCGGGGGCCGTTGTGGGGGCATGACCACGACGACCGGGCCGACCACCGATCGGCGTACCGCCGTGCACCGGCTGTTGCTGCGTCTGGCCGGGCAGGTCCCGGACGAGGTGGTCAGCGCGGCCCGGCAGTGGCTCGCGGCGGATCAGCTGGCCGAGGTGGCCCAGGCGGTGGCGTTCACCTGCCTGACCGGGGGCGTCGGGCTCACCGCGCCCGAGCACGTGCTGCTCGCCGGGGTCCTGGCCGACGCCGGTGCGGACGGCGACGTGCTCGCCGGGCTCCCCACCGGCGAAGCCCCGCCGGTGGCGTACGGGATGGCCCCGGTGGGACCGCAGGTGCTGGCCGCTGCCGGCGGGCGGATGCCGTACAGCATGGACCTGACCGTGGGTGGGGACGGCCCGGGCGGGCCCGACGACCTCGACCGGGCCGCCGTCGCCGCGGTGGCTGCCGCACCCGGGCCGGTGGGGCTCTGGCGGGCCTGGCGGTACCCGGCCGTGGACACGCCGTATCCGGCGCCGAAGCGGCTCTACCTCGTGCAGGGCGCGGAACCGGTCGCCCTCGCCGCACGGGTCGGGTCCACCCTCGAGGCGGCCGGTGAACGGCATCCGCTGGTGGAGGCGTTCGGTGAGCCCGTGGAGCTGCCGGAGTACCAGCGACGGGCGTTGGCGTACTCGGCGCTGCTCTGGGCGGACCGCCCCGCCGGGCCGCTGCGGACGGCCGCCCCACCGGACCCCGCCGCCCCGCCCGGCACCCTCACCGACGACGAGGCGGAACGGGTCGTCGCCTACCTCGGCGCGGGGGTGCCGCTGCTGACCAGCCCGCACCGGTCGGCCGACGGCTTCGATCCGGCGTCGGCCGCCGACCCGGTGCCCACGGGTGTCCGGGGCGACGGGCGGTGGCTGTGGCCGGAGGCGGTCACCTACTACGCCGACCAGTACGGTTTCGCCCCCGAACCGGACCTGCTCGCGGCGATCCGGGCCGCCGACTACACCGCCCCGACCCTCGACGCGGTGGCGGTGCACCGTTCGCTGTCGTACCTCTTCGCGGCGTTGTGCGACCCCGCCCGGATCGGGGTGAACCACCCCGGCGGATCCCCCGTTGTGGAGGCATGAGCGTGCCGTCGGCGATGCACCGGCTCCTGCTGCGGATCGCCGGGCAGGCTCCCGCCGTGCTGCTCGGCACCGCCCGCGCCCGGCTGGCCGACGGTGCGGTGACCGAGGTGGCCCGGATGGTGGCCTTCGCCGCCGTCGCCCGGCAGATCCGGCTGACCGACCCCGACGTGCTGCTGCTCAGCCGGGTGCTCGTCGCCGCCGGCGCGGCCGCCGACCTGCTCGCCGACCTGCCCCGAGCCGGGGACGACCGCACCCCGCCCTACCTCTGGACACCGGACCCACCCGCCGACCCCGGCCCGCCCGGGTCGGCCCTCTCGGGTGTGCACCCGCCGGTCGGGGACGTCGCGTCCGGTGGCGTGGACGAGGTCGACCGGGCCGTCGTCGACGAGGTCGACCGGGCCGTCGTCGACGCCCTCGGCGGCGGGGAGGAACAGCCCGCCGGACTGTGGCGGGCCTGGCGACGTCCGGCCCCGGCCACACCGTACCCGCCGGCCACCCGGGTCTACCTGGTCCAGGCCCGCGCCGGGGCGGTCGCGCTCACCGCGCGGCTCCAGGCCGCCCTGGTGGCGGTGGGCGAGACAGCCCCGCTGGTCGAGGTGTTCGGGCACCTCGCCGGGCTGCCGGCGTACCACCGGCGGGCGCTCGCGGGGGCCGTCCTGCTCTGGGCCGCCCGGCCGGCCGAGCGGGTACGCGTCGCGGCGACCTTCGACACCCTCGACGCGACCGGGAACCCGACCTTCGGCCCCGACCGGCCCCGACTGTCGAACACGGAGGCGAACCGGGTCGCCGGCTACCTCGCCGCCGGGTTCCCCCTGCTCACCGGCCCGGCCCAGGTGCCCGACGTGGTCACCCCGGGCCGTACGGTGCCGGTGGACCTGCTCGGCGACGGCCGGTGGATCTGGTCCGCCGCCACCGCGCACTACCTCACCCGGTACCGGATCGCCCCGGACGAGGGTCTGCTGGCGGCGATCCGGGCGGCCGGCTACGCGCCCCCCGACGTGGACGCGGTGGCGGTGCACCGGTCCCGGGCGACGCTGGTCGAGGCCACCGGCGCGGTCCGACGGACGGCGGGCTGACCGACGATGACCGACCCGCCCGACCCCGTGCACGCCGCCGTCGTCGGTGCCGTGCTCCTCGTGCACGCCGCCACGGAGCCGTACGCCGCCCTGGCCGGGGTGGCCGCCCGGCTGCCGGCCGACCCGGACCGTACCGTGGTGCTCTGCTCGGCGGCCGTGTCGGCCCGACCGGACCTGTTCGCTCTCCTGGCCGACCTGCTGCCCCGCCAGCTCGGCGGGTCGGCCGCCGGGTTCCGGCTGGTCCCGCTCGGCGGCTACGCCGACCCGGTGGCGGTGCCGGACGCGGCGGCCGGGCTGGCCTCGGATCTCGGGATCGACGGGGCGGTGCCGTTGGACGCCCCGGCCGTGTCCACCCGGGCGGTACCGGCGGCCCGCCGGTGGATCGTCGCCGACGGCGGCCCGGCCCGACCGGAGCAGCCGCCCGCCGCCTGGTGCCCACCGCCTGCCGGACCGTCCCGGCCGGTCGACGCGCCCGAGGGCTGGCTGGTCGCCCCGGTCGGGGACGGCTACACGTGGCTGCCCGCCGCCTGGCCACCGCCGCCCGCCGGGGACACGGTACGGGCGGAGCGGGTGGGCGGTGACGGTCCGGCTGATCCCGGCGGGCCGCCGCCCGGCGACCGGGGTCGCCCACCGGGTCGACCCGTCCCCGGTGGCTGGTCGTTCCTGCCCGGGGACGACCTGCCGGGACGGCGGGCTCCGGTGCCGCTGGACGTCTTCCTGGTCGAGGTGGCGCTCGGCGCGGGCGGCTTCCAGGTGGACGGCCGGCCGGTGCCGCCCGGGGTGCTCGCCGGTCACCTGGCGGCCCTGCCGCGCGTCGGACGACCCGTGGTGCTTTGCGGGGACGCACCGTACCCCGCCACGGCCGGGATGCTGTTCGGGACTCTCGCCGACGCCCTCGGCGTGCCGGTCGTCGCCGGTGACGCCCGGGTCGGGGTCACCGCGACGGGGCTGCTGACCACCACGGGCACGTTCCGCCGGTGGTGTCCCCGGCCGGCGGCCGGCACCGCCCGCACGGTGACCGACCTCGGTCCGGTGCTCCCCGCCCCGGCCGCCCTCCCCGCCCCGGCCGCTCTGCCCGCCGCGTCCCCCACGCCACCCGTCGCCCCCGCCACACCCGAACCGCCCGGCACCGCGCCTGTTATGACGGGTGCCGCGCCTGCGATGACCGGCACCGCGCCTGCGATGACCGGCACCGCGCCTGCCGTGACCGCCGCCCGCCCGGACGGGCCGGCCGCCGCCACATCGGACGGTTCCGCGGCGGCCCGCGCGGCCCCGGGCGTGCTGCTGGTCGGCGGGTCCGCGTCGGCCGTCGACCCGGCAGCCGTGCCGGCGGACGGTGCGGGCCGGTGGCAGCGGCTCACCGCTCCCGGGCTGGACCTGCTGCGGACGGGGTCGCCGGAGGTGACCGGAGACGGCCGTCCGCCGGCCCCGGAGCGGACGGACGCGCCTGCGCCCGGCCCGGAGAGCCCGCCCCCCGGTCCGACCGCGCCACCCGCCGCAGCCCACGACCACCCGGCCCCGGCACCCGGCCGGCCGGACACTCCGGTCGGGACATCCGACGCGGCGTCCGGCCGACCGGAACCGGTGCCCACTCCGGTGGCCGACCCCGGCGTGCCGCCGGCCGCCGTCCCCGGGCCGCGACCGGCTCCGCCGGGTCCGACGCGGGTTCCGGTGACGTTCCGTCTCGACCGGAGTGCGCCCACCGCCGGGGACCGGACGGCGCTGCGGCGGATCCTCGCCGGCCGTTACGACTCGTACACACAGGTGGTGACCCGGACCCTGGCGGAGGAGCCCGGGCTGCGGGTGGCCGCGGTGAGCGCGCCGGACCTGCCGGCGGGCCTGGTCGCGGTCCGCGCCTACTGCGCCGGCGAACGGCAGACGGTGAACGCGGTCCTGCGGGGCGAGGCCGCACCGGCCGACGATCCGGCGGTGCTGGCCCGCTGGGTGGGCTACGGGCTGCGGCGCCTGCCGGTGGTCTTCGGCCCGGTCTTCCGGGCCGCGGCCGTCGCGCCGCCGTCGAGCTACCCACCCGGCACGCTGCTGGTGGAGCCGGCCTTCCTCGACGTCGACCCGACGCCCGCGCCGGTGCCGGACGCCGGGGTGCGGTTCGTGATCTGGTCCGTCGGCGCCCGCCGGCTGGGCGGTCTGGGCACGGCCGGCACCGGGGCCCGCGCCGCACCGGCCGGCGTCCCCACCGGGGCACGGACCGACGGTACGGCGGTCTTCCCCGCCGGGACCTGCTTCCAGGTGCTGGCGGACGAGCCGGTGGGCGACCGCGAGCCGCGGCAGGTGTTCCTGCGGGAGTTGCCGGCCGGCCGGCCGACCCCGGGCGGCGAGCAGACGCTGCAGCGGTTGCGGACGGTAGCCGGGGCGGGGGACGTGCCGGGCGGCGGTACCCCGCCGTTGCCGGTGGGGGTCGGCGTCGACGGATCGGGGCGGTTGTTCGCCCCGCCGTCGGGATGACCGCCGGTGGTGGGATGGGTCGGCACGACGGAACCCGCCCGACGCCGGTCGGCCGGCGGCACACGGGGATCAACCAGACGAGAGGGTGGTGAGGGGTGAACAGCACCGTGATGGCGGTCTCCCAGACGGAACCGGGGTGCCCGCCGACGATCGCCGGCGCGTTGGCCGTCGCCCCGGTCGGTGCCACCGTCGTCGTGCAGCCGGGGGTGTACCGGGAGCAGCTCCAGCTCGGCGGCGACGTGACGCTGATCGCCGAGGAGGGACCGGGCACGGTCACCATCGACGGGGGCGACGGGGTGGCGCTGCACGTCGGCGCGGGAGAGGTGACGCTGCACGGGATCGAGCTGCTCGGTGGTGGCGGGCACATGCCGGCCGTCCAGGTCGGCGGCGGTCGACTGGAGCTCACCCGGTGCGGCGTGCGGGCCGGTGGTGTGGTCGCGGTGCACGTGCCCCGGGGCGAGCTGACCATGCGGGACTGCCGGGTGGGCAACCCCGCCGGGGCGGGCCTGCTGTTCGAACGCGCCGGCACCGGTGAGGTCGTCCGCACCACGGTCGCCGGGATCGGCACCGTGGCGGTGGCCGTCACCGGCGGCGACCCGGTGCTGCGCGGCTGCACGATCACCGACGTACGCGGCAGCGGGCTGTTGTGCACCGGCGGCGGCCGGGGGCTGGTGGAGCAGTGCGTGGTCTCCGCCGTCGACGGCCCCGGCGTGGTGGTCGAGGACGGCACGATCCGGCTGGTCGACACCCGGATCGTGGACACCGGTGGCACCCCGCTGCTGGTGACCGGGGGCAGCCCCGAGCTGACCGGCTGCGAGATCCGCACGGCGACCGGCCCGGCGGCGCTGGTCGACGGGGCCGCCGACCCGACGCTGCGCGACTGCGTCCTCGGCGTCGAGGGCGGGCACGGGCTGAGCGTCCAGGCCACCGCCACCGGCAGCTACCTGGGGTTGCGGGTCGAGACGACGACCGGGGCCGCGGTGGTGGCCAGCGGCACGGCGGCCCCCCGGATCGAGGGCGGCACGTTGACCGCCACCGACGGGGTCGGTCTGCTCTTCGTCGACGCGTCGGCCGGTGCCGTCCGGCGGGTGACGGTCGTCGGATCCCCGGGCGGGCTGCTGGCCCGGGGCACCGCCCGCCCGGAGGTCGACGATCTGACCGTCACCGCGCCGGCCGGAGACGGGCTGCGGGTCGCGGAGTCGGCCCGGCCGAGGGTCCGGCGGGGCGAGGTGACCGACGCCGGGTCGGCCGGCGTGCTGGTGACCGACGGGGAGTTGACCGTGGAGGGGGTGACCCTGCGCGGCTGTGCGACCGGTCTGGTGGTGACGGCCGGGCGGTTGCGGGCGACCGGGGTGGACGTGCTCGACAGCCGGGGTGCGGGGTTGACCGCCCAGCGCGGGGCGACGGTGCAGCTGCGGCGCAGCCGGGTGCGGGGCGGCGACGGGCCGGGGGTGTGGTTCGCCGGGGAGTCGCAGGGCGAGGTGACCGGGTGCGAGGTGTTCGGCAACACCGGGCCGGGGGTGCTGGTGCAGACGCGCCGGCCGGTGCGGCTGGTCGACACCGAGCTGCGGGGCAACGCGGGCGGTCGGCTGCGTACCACGGTGGATGACGCCGCGGTGGAACTCGTCGGCACCGACGCCGGTCCCGCGCCCACCGGCCGGGCCGGTGACCCCGTGCCCGCCGGCCCGCCGGCGGACGGTCCGCACCGGCCGCCGGAGCCGGCCGGGCGGCCCGATCCGGTGGTCCCGGCGCGGGCCGCCGACCCCGCCGTGCCGGCGACGCCGTCGGCCGGTGCCCCGCCCGCCGACGATCCGGCCGCGCCACTGCTGGCCGAGCTGGACACGCTGGTCGGCCTGGCCGGGGTGAAGCGGGAGGTGGCGACCCTGGTCGGGCTGCACCGGATCAGCCGGCGCCGGGCCGCCGCCGGGCTGCCGGCCCCGCCGATGTCCCGGCACATGATCTTCGCGGGTGCGCCGGGCACCGGGAAGACCACCGTGGCCCGGCTCTACGGCCGGATCCTGGCCGCCCTCGGCGTGCTGCCCGGTGGCCAGCTGGTCGAGGTGGCCCGCGCCGACCTGGTCGCCGAACACATCGGTGGTACGGCGGTGAAGACCACCGAACGGTTCCGGGAGGCGATCGGCGGGGTGCTGTTCATCGACGAGGCGTACACCCTCGCTCCGGTCGACGGGGGTGGCTCGGGGCACGACTTCGGTCGGGAGGCGGTCGACACGCTGGTCAAGCTGATGGAGGACCACCGCGACGAGGTGGTGGTGATCGTCGCCGGTTACTCGGCGCAGATGCGTACCTTCCTGGCGGCGAACCCGGGGCTGGCCTCCCGGTTCTCCAAGACCGTCGAGTTCGAGAGCTACACCTCGCCGGAGCTGGTGCAGATCGTCGAGCGGCTGTGCCGCAGCCACCACTACGCCCTGGAGTACGACACCCGGATCGCCCTGGAGTCGTGGTTCGAGTCGATGCCGCGTACCGGTTCGTTCGGCAACGCCCGGGTGGCCCGGCAGACGTTCGAGGAGATGGTCAGCCGGCAGGCGTTCCGGCTGTCCGACACCGGCGCCGCCTCGGGGGTGGAGCTGGCCCAACTGCTGCCGCAGGATCTGGCCGAGCCGGCGGCCGGTCCGGTGGACGACGAACCGCCGGCCGGCGCGGTGGACACGCTGCTGGCCCGGCTGCACGCCATGATCGGGCTGGACGCGGTGAAGCAGGAGGTCGCCGACCTGATCGACCTGCTGGCCGCCGTACGGACCCGGGTCCGGGCCGGGCTGCCGGCGCCGTCGGTCTCCCGGCACCTGGTCTTCTCCGGGCCGCCCGGCACCGGCAAGACCACGGTGGCCCGGCTCTACGGGCAACTGCTGACCGCGCTGGGCGTGCTGCGCGGCGGTCAGCTGGTCGAGGTGGCCCGCGCCGACCTGGTCGGTGAGTACGTCGGGCACACCGCGCAACGCACCCGGGAGGCGTTCGACCGGGCCCGGGGCGGGGTGCTGTTCATCGACGAGGCGTACACATTGGCCCCGGCCGACGCCCGCAACGACTTCGGCCGGGAGGCGATCGACACCCTGGTCAAGTTGATGGAGGACCACCGGGACGAGGTGGTGGTGATCGTCGCCGGCTACGAGGCGGAGATCGAGCAGTTCCTCGCCGCGAACGCCGGCCTGGCCTCCCGGTTCTCCCGGCGGGTCCACTTCGCCCCGTACACCGCCGACGAGCTGGTCGCCATCTTCGAGGGTCTGGCGCGGGCCGGCGGCTACGACTGTCCGGGGGAGACGCTGGCCGCCCTGCGGCAGCACTTCGAGCAGGCGCCGCACGGGCGGGCCTTCGGCAACGGCCGGTACGCCCGCCAGGTGCTCGACGAGGCGGTGACCCGGCAGGCGGGCCGACTGCGCGGGCTGACCGGGCCGACGGTCGCGGACCTGCGTACCCTGCGCTCCGAGGACGTCACCCCCGCGACGGCCGTACATGCCTAGCCGGCCGCGACGGCCGTGCCTGCCCGGCCGGCTGCGACGGCCGTGCCTGCCCGGCCGGCTGCGACGGCCCGGCCGGCCGGGGCGGTGGGGGTGGTGACCGCCGGGACGCCGGCCGGCCGGGTGGTCCGTCGGTACCGGACCCGGTGCGCCCCGGCCGGTACGGGGCCCGCCGCGTCCGGCCCATGCCGACGGATGCCGGGCGACATCAGCGACGGACCGTCCGACGGCGACCCGTATGCTCTCCTGGATCGACGTGGAACCGGCGGTGGGAGCGCGCCTGCGCAGCCGGTCAAGCGGACGGTGAGCGTGCTGGGGAGGCACCGGGTGGCAGCTCTTTCTCGCGTGCCGGATGCGGACGCGCCGGGCGGGGCCGGCATCGGGGTGGCGGCGAGTGGCACCGCCGGGGTGTCCGGTGCCGCTGAAGTGTCCGGTGTCGCTGGAGTGTCCGATGCCGACGCCGGAGGCCCGCCACCCGCCGCCGACCTGGCTCCCGACGCGCGACTACGGGCGCTGCACGACGCGCACGCCGAACCGCTGTTCCGGTTCCTGCTCCGGCTGGCGGTCGGCGAGCGGCAGCTCGCCGAGGATCTGCTCCAGGAGACGATGATGCGTGCCTGGCGCAGTATCGACAGCCTCGCCACCGACCCGGAGACCCAGCGACGGTGGCTGTTCACCGTGGCCCGTCGGGTCGCCATCGACATGGCGCGGGCCCGGCAGGCCCGGCCGACGGAGGTCGGATCGCTGGATCTCAGCCGGATGCCGGCCACCGCGGACGAGGCGGAACGGGTGGTGACCGCGCAGACCGTCCGGGAGGCCCTGCCCAAGATCAGCGCCGAGCACCGTCGGGTGGTGGAGGCGGTCTACTTCCGCGGCCTGTCCACCGCCGAGATCGCGGCGGCCTTCGGTATCGCCGAGGGCACGGTCAAGTCCCGGGCACACTACGCGCTGCGTGCGCTGCGCGCCGTCATCGGCGAGGTGGACGGTGTGTGAGGCGTCCGCCACGGTGGCGATGGCATACGATTGCGGCGGCGGACCGCGTACCGCCTCCCCGAGCAGAGCTGACAGGCCATGACCGACCTCCGAAGCGACAGCGACGCCCCGGGTCCGGTGGCCCACCCGCAGCTCCAGTGGTGTGCTCCGTACCTGTGGGGTGACCTCGACCCGCAGGACGAGTGGGACTTCGAGCGTCACCTCGGCACCTGCGCGGTCTGCCTGGACGAGTGTGACCGGCTGGGTCCGCTGGTGGGCGCGTTCTCCGGGTTCACCACCGGCGAGGTGGCCGACCTGCTCGCCGACGCCGACACCCCCGACCCGACGCCGCCTCCGCCTCCGCCTTCGGCCCCGGCCCTGACGCCGCCGCCGACTCCGACGTCGGAAAGCGTCGCCGCCCCGACTCCTCCGGCGTCGGAGAGCGTCGCCGCCCCGACCCAGACCCCGACGTCGGGAGTCGCCGACCCGAGCCCGGAGGCCGTCGAGCCGGCCACGACCGTCGGTGCCGGCGGCACGCCGCCGCGTCCGGCCCCGCCGGACCGGCGTCCTCCGGGGGATCCCGGACCGGCGGGGCGGGGGCCGGGCGGTCGCGGCTCCGACCGGTCGCGGCGGGGCCGGCGGCGGTGGTTGGTCGCCGGCACGCTGGCCGTGGTCGCGGCGGTGTCCCTGGGCGTGACGATCGGCCAGTGGCAGCAGGGCGGCCCGCCCGACGCCCGGAGCACCGTCAACCCGGTCAACGCGGGGGTGACGGTGGAGGGCGCCGGTGTCACCGCGCGGCTCTCCGTCACCGTCGTGGCCCGGCCCGATGGGTCCGGCCCGGTCTCCGGGGTGCGGGCCACCGTGGTCGGCCTGACGGCCGGGGTCGATTACCGCCTCTATGCGGTCGCCGCCGACACCCGCACCTACCAGGTGGCACAGTGGACGGCGACCGCCGGGCCGCAGGAGGTCACCGGTGAGATCCCGGTCGCGCTGGAGACCCTGGCGTTCTTCGCGGTCGCGGAGGCCGACGGAACGGCGGTGGTGTCGGCCCGGATCGGCCGTCCCACCGGCCCACGGTAGGCCGCCCGGCCCGGTGGGCCGGGTGGCGGTCGAGGCTGGTCGGCCTGGACGGGCCGGGGTGGTGGTCGGCCGGACGAGCCGGGTGCCGGTCGCGGCCGATCGGCCGTCCCGGCGGCCCCGCTACGCCTTCACCTTCGTCCACTTCTGGTTGGCCTCGCCGGTGCACGTCCACAGTTGCAGGCCGGTGCCGCTGGCGGTGGACCAGTCCCGGATGTCGACGCACTTGCCGATGGCCGAGTTGACCAGGTCCCCGGAACCGTTGATCCAGAACCGCTGCGCCCAACCGCCGTTGCAGGTCGCCAGCTGGATCCGGGTGCCGTCGGCGGAGGAGGCGTCGGCCAGGTCCATGCAGAGCGAACCCATCCGGACGGTCTCGCCGCCGAGGGTCCACTTCTGCCGGACCGAGCTGCTGCACCCCGAGATCACCAGCTGCTGGCCGTCGACGGCGGCGGGGGCGTGCACGCAGGTGCCGCCGTATCCCCGGATCCGGTAGCCGGTCGCTGCCGCCGGCGGCGGCGTGGTGGACGGGCGGGCGGCGGCCGGCGTGGACGGAGCGGCCGCCGGGGCGGGCCTGGTCGGGCCGGCGGCGCTCGGGTGGGGCGAGCCGACGCCTGCGGCGGTGCCGGCGGCGGTGGGCAGTGCCAGCACCGGTCCCCGGGTGCCGGCGGGCAGCGGGGGGCGGGACGACGGACGACCGCCGAGCCGGGGGTCCTGGGCGTAGAAGGCGGCGTAGGCCAGCACCCGGCCGGCGTTCTCGTCCACCATGCCCAGGTCCGGGCCGCCACCGGCCTGGATCCCCGGACCCCACTGGAAGGCGGCCAGGGCGAGCGGGTACGGATCGGCGGTGAGTCCACCCAGGTCGGTGGTGAGGGCGCACATCGTCCGGCCGAGGGTGGCGATCGCGGTGGCGGCGTCCCACGGCGACTGCCCGGCGGTCGCGTAGCGGCTCCACACGGTGGGCAGGAACTGGGCGATGCCCTGCGCACCGTTGGCGCCGAGCAGGTGCGGGTTGAACGCCGATGCCGCCATGAGTTGGCCGGCGATCTTGGCCGGGGTGACCGCCGGGCAGGTCCGGCCGGCGGCGAGGATCGCCGTCAGGTACTCGTCGGGAATGGGGCGGGGTGCGCTGCCGGCGGTCGGTGCGGGCGGGGCGGGGGTGGGTGTCCGGCCCGCCGTGTCGAAGTCGGGCTGCCGGGAGTACCACTCGGCGTAGCCGACGACGGTCCGCACGTATCCGGACGCCGCGTCGGGGACGCCCCGGTCGGCCTGGACGGCGGGCATCCCGGAGTGGTGGGCCGCGAGCGCCAGTTCCCAGGTGTCGCCGTCGATCTCGCCGCGCGCGACCTGCCCGACGAGGTCGCACATGTGGTGGGCGAGCGCGACGATGTTCGCCGCGACGTCCAGCCGGGGCGCGTCGGGCCAGGGCAGCCACCGCTTCCACAGCTCGTCGGTCAGGCCGGCCACCCCGGATCCACCCCGGTCGGTGCGCGCGTCGGCCTCGAATCCCGAGGCGGCCATGAGCTGACCGGCCAGGCGCGGCGCGGTGAGCGTCGGGCAGGAGAGCGCGGCCTGAGCGATCAGCGGCACCTGGTCGGCGGGGACCGCCCGACCCTCCACGGTCTCGGCGGTGGCGGTGCCGAATCCGGTGGTGGCGGCGAAGCCGGCCAGGCCGGCGAGCGCCAGCGCCAGCACCCCGGCGACGATCCGCGCGACGATCGGCGGACCGGGCAGCCGGGACAGCCGTCGCCGTGCCGCGCCGGACAGTGGTGACAGCCGTCGCCGTACCGCGCCGACGAGTCGCTCCAGCCGCTGGCGGTGGGACGTGGTGGTCAGTGGCACCGGTGCGCTCCTCGGCAGGCTGTGGCTTCGACCTCTCAACGCACCGAGCCAGCCGAAGGTTCAGTCGGATCGATGCAGAGTTTGCCGGTGGCGACCGGTCGCGGCAAGTGCCCTGGCAGCGGCGTTGGCAGGCTGGTGGGAGCAGCGCCGTGCGCCCCCGCGTACTGTCCGACGACTCAGGATTGGCCAGGTGCCCCCAGGGCGCGCTTGTCCGGTTTGCCACTCGGCCCGACCGGAACCCGGGCGATCGTCTCCACGGTCTTCGGGGCCGCCGCCGGTCCCAGGGCCGCCACCACCCGGGCGCGCAGCCGTTCCGCGTCCGGCTCGTGACCGGCGGCCGGCACCACGTACGCGTGCACCGCCTCGCCGGTGACGTCGTCCGGGCGGCTGACGACGTACGCCTCGGCGACCGAGGGGTCGACGGCGAGGACCCGTTCGATCGGGCCGGCGTACACCAGGTTGGCGTTGACGATGATCACGTCCCGGACCCGGCCGAACAGGTGCAGGTAGCCGTCGGCGTCCAGCCGGGCCAGGTCGCGGGTGCGTACCCAGCCGTCGGTGAACACGTCGGCCGTCTCGACCGGATCGGCCCAGTAGGCGGTCGCCTGCGCCGGGGTCCGTACGTAGAGTTCGCCCTCGGCGGCGGGTCGGCCGTCGGCGTCGCGGATCGACAGGTCGACCACGGCCGGCGCCCGGCCGACCGAGGCGAGGGTGGCCGGGCGGGCCAGCAGCTCGGCCGGGGTCACCATCGCGATCATGCCGGTCTCGGTCTGGCCGTAGCCGTGGAACACCACCGGGCCGAGCACGTCGAGCGCCTCGGCGAGCCGGGAGACGGTCAGCGGGGAGCCGGAGACGACGAGGGCGCGCAGGCTGCTCAGGTCGACCGGATGGGCGCGCTGGTCGCGGACGAGCTGGTGCAGCTTGCCGACGGTGATCACGCTCGCGGTCGCCCGGTGCCGGGTGATCATGCCGGGGAAGCCCGGCGGGCGGGCGGCGACCAGGGTGCCGCCCGCGGCGAGGGTGAGGATGCCGTACTCCAGCATCACCTGGCTGCTCAGTGAGCCGAAGACCAGGTAGCGCCCCAGCCGGGGGGCGAGGGCGGCGATGGCCGGCGGCCACCGGTCCGGGTACGCCGCCCAGGCCGCGCTCATCGCCGCGTACGTCTGGGCGCAGCCCTTGGGGTTGCCGGTGCTGCCGCTGGTCCAGGTGATCCGGGCGATGTCGGTGGGCCGGCCGGCGGCGACCAGCGGGGTGCCGTCGTCGGGGGTGTCCACCAGCGCGGCGAGCCGGGCGTCGTCGACGAGCAACGCGTCGTCGCTGCCGAGCAGCCGCTCCAGGGGCGTCGGGGGCAGCTCGGGCCGGAGCCCGGACACCCGGGCGCCCACCGCGAACGCCGCGATGACGGCGGCGAACGCCTCCGGGGTGACGCCGAGCCGCAGCGCCACCCCGGTGCCCGGTCCGACGCCGGCGGCGCGCAGCCCGGACGCGATCCGCCGCACCAGGGCCCACATCCCGGTCGCGTCGACGATCCGGTCGCCGTCCTCGAACACCGGCCGGTCGCCGCCGGTGGCGAGCAGCCGCAGCACGGGCTGCGGCCAGACCTCACCACCGGCGGCGGCCCCGCCGGACGGCTCGCCGGCCGCCGCGCCGGACCCGGCCCGGCCGTCCCCCGCCGACTTCGGGACGGCCGGGCCGGGCAGCCCCGGTGCCCGTCGGGCCGGGCCGGCGCCGGCCGGCGGACGCCCGCCGACCGGCACCGGTGGACGCGCGGCCGGGCCGTGCTCAGCCGGCATCGGACGGCACGTCCCCGGCCTCGGCCAGCACGCCCTTGAGGAACAGCGCGAGGGGCTGCTGGTGCACCCCGGGGATGTTCCAGTCGTTCTCCAGGTTCTCGGCGAGGTGGTGCGTGGCGACGACCCGGCCGCCCCGGTGCACCCGGACGACGGGGTGCAGGTAGCTGGCGTCGTGGGCGTGAGCGGCGTCGTTCTCGGCGATCCGGGGAACGGTGATGTCGAACGGGTCGACCTGGTCGTGGTCCGGGCCGTACTCCAAAGTGGTCACCAGCGCGAACGGTTCGGGGCCGAGGCCGCCGTCGTGCAGGTAGGCGACCGGGACCTCCTCGTGGTAGCGCGCGGTGCCCCCGGAGACGACGACGACGTCGCCGAGGACGCCGAACTGCTGCCACAGCGCCGAGGTCCGGTTGATCCGGGCGATGATCGCCTCGGTGATCGCCTCGGGGGTGGCGTCCAGGGTGGTGGACGGCCACGGTGTGCCGTGGTGCCGGGCGGCCAGGATCCGGTGCAGGGCGCGGACGCCGTACCGGAAGCCGTGGATGAAGCCGTTGGTGGAGCGCTTGAAGTCGCGCTGCTGGGTGAGGGTGCCGGCGAAGTACAGGCCGGGCACGTTCACCGACTCGAAGCTGGAGGTCTGCTCGGGGAACCGGTCGTTGATGACCAGGTCGGGCCGGGCCGACGGGTCGAAGATGCCGGCGTCGAAGCGGAAGCCGGTGCAGAGGATCACCCGGTCGTAGTCGATCTGCCGGATCGACTCCCGGGTCCGGGCGTACCGGAAGTCGATCCGGTAGCCGCCGTCGTCGCGGCGGGCGATCCGCTCGACGGTGCCGTCGAGGACCGCGTTCTGCGACTTGAGCTGGTAGGTGTCGAGGAAGTTGTTGTTGACCGCGCGCAGGTGCCCGACGTAGTGGGTCTGCCAGGCCAGCCGGATCGAGTGCGGTCCGGCGACGTGGATGACGGCGGCGGTCCCGACCAGGGCGTCGGCGGTCTCGAAGGCCGAGTTGCCCTTGCCGATGATCAGGACCCGCTGGTTGGTGAAGTCGTCCGGGTCGACGCTGACCGTGTCGTAGCGTTCGGCGAGGTCGACGCCCTCGATCGGCGGGACGTAGAGCTGGGAGACGCCGGTGGCGACGACGACCCGGCGGGCGGTCAGCGTGTCGTCGCCGGTCTCGACGCGGAACAGGTCGCCGTCGCGGGCGATCCGGGTGACCCGGGTGTCGTACCGGACCCGCCGGCCCTCGGCGAAGGCGGCGAGGTAGCGCACCATGTCGTCGGCGTCGGGGAAGTAGCGTCGGCTGAAGTTGCCGAACAGCAACGCCGGATCGTCGGTGAGCAGCGAGTTCCAGTCGGAGCGCAGGTTGAACTCCGGATCGTCGGAACCGGTCCAGATCTTGTTGATCGAGATCAACTGGCGGTGTCGCGGGTAGCGGCTGAAGAACGTGCCCGGTGCCGATCCGGCCTCCAGCACCAGATGCTCGCGGCCGTCGCGCTCCAGCAGGGCGGCGAGCTGGAGCCCGGCCGGCCCGGCTCCGATGATCAGGTAGTCGAGCGTCATGCGGCGCACCGTATCGGCCCGATTTCAGAGCGTTCTGAGATTTCGTCTCTAGGGTCCGGTCGCATGACGACAGAGGTAGATCTCGCGGCCCCGCTGCGGATCGCCGACCTGAGCGCCGCCCGCGACCCGGTCCGGGTCGTGGTCGGGCCGCAGGTCCGCGACCGGGTCACGCACACCCGTGTCTTCCTGTCCGAGGTGCTCGGTGAGGACCGCGCGGTGTACGGCAGCACCACCGGCTTCGGCGCCCTCGTCGGGTACGCCGGCCGCGCCGACCTGCGCGACCAGGCCGACAACACCCTCGCCCACCTCGGCGCGGGCCACGGCCCGGACCTCGCCCCCGAGATCGTGCGCGCGACCGTGCTGGTGCGGGCCTGGTCGCTGGCCCAGGGCGCGTCGGGGGTGTCCCCGCACGTCGTCGACGCGCTGGCGGCGATGCTCGGCACCACCTTCGTGCCGGCGGTGCCGAGGTGGGGCTCGGTCGGCGCGAGTGGCGACCTGATCCCACTGGGCGCGGCGGCCCAGGCGCTGCGCGGTCGCGGTCACGCCTACCTCGACGGGGTACGCCTGCCGGCGGCCGAGGCGTTGGCGCGGGCGGGCCTGGAGCCGCTGCCGCTGGACGGCCGGGACGCCCTGGCCCTGGTCAACGGCACCTCCCTGACCACCGCGGCGACGGCGCTGGCGTTGTCCGCCGTCCGGGCCGTGCACCGGGCACAGCAGGTGCTCACCTGCCTGCTCGCCGACCTGCTCGGCGCGGACCCGCAGTTCCTCGACGCCCGGCTGCTGCGGGCCTACGGCCACCCGGGCGCGATCGACGTGGGCGCGGGTATGCGGCGGGTCAGCGACGGGCTCGTGCCGTCCGGCAAGCGCCCCCTGCAGGAGCCGTACAGCATCCGGTGCGCCCCGCAGCTGCTCGGCGCGGCCGAGGACGCGTTGCGCCACGTCGACGCCGTGGTCGCCGCCGACCTGGGCAGCGTCAGCGACAACCCGCTGTTCTTCCCCGACGAGGATCTGGTGGTGCACGGCGGCAACTTCTTCGGGCAGCCGGCCGCGTTCGCCGCCGACCTGCTGTCGATGGTGGTGGCCCAGCTGGGCAACCTCGCCGAACGGCAGCTCGACCTGCTGGTCGACCCGCACCGCAACGGTGGCCTGCCGCCGATGCTGGCCGCCGGCCCGGGGCAGCAGCACGGGCTCCAGGGGGTGCAGCTGGCCTCGACCGCGCTGATCGCCGAGATCCGCCGGGACGCCATGCCGGCGAGCATGCAGAGCCTGCCGACCAACCTGCACAACCAGGACGTCATCCCGCTCGGCACCCAGGCCGCCCTGCGGGTCTTCGACCAGGCCGGACTGCTCCGGCTGATCGTCGGCTCGCTGGCGCTGGGGCTGCGGCAGGCCGCGCACGTCGGGGCGCGGACGCCGACCGCGCCGGGCTGCGGCGAGGCGCTGGCGGCGCTGGCCGCGGCGATCCCGCCGGTCGACCCGGACCGCCCGTTGGACAGCGACGTCCGGCGGGCCGCCGACGTCGTGGACGAACTCGGACTCCCGCTGACCTCTCTCACCCTGGATGGCCGTCGTGACGCTTGACTACCTGATCATCGGGGCCGGACCCGCCGGCCTGCAACTGGCCGCGCTGCTCGAGGCCGACGGCCGGCGCGACTACCTGGTGCTGGAGGGTGCGGACATCCCCGGCGCGTTCTTCGCCACCTACCCCCGGCACCGGCAGCTCATCTCCATCAACAAGCCGCACACCGGCTCCGACGACCCGGAGCTGAACCTGCGGCTGGACTGGAACTCGCTGCTCACCGACGACCCGGCGCTGCGGTTCACCACGTACACCGAACGGTACTTCCCGGACGCCGACGTGATGGTGCGCTACCTGGCCGACTTCGCCGCCAAGACCGGGGTGAAGGTGCGCTACGGCGCGCGGGTGACCTCGGTGTCCAAGGTGGACGGCACCTTCGAGGTGCACGCGGGGGAGACCTTCCGGGCCCGCCGGGTGGTGGTCGCCACCGGGGTGTCCCGGCCGTACCTGCCGGACATCCCGGGGCTGGAGCTGGCCGAGCAGTACGCGGACATGCCCGTCGACCCGCGCGACTACCTCGACCAGAAGGTGCTGATCATCGGCAAGGGCAACTCCGCGTTCGAGACCGCGGACAGCCTGATGGAGACCACCACGCTGATCCACCTGGCCGGGCCGAGTTCGGTGCGGATGGCCTGGCGGACCCACTACGTCGGGCACCTGCGCGCGGTCAACAACAACTTCCTGGACACCTACCAGCTCAAGTCGGCGAACGCGATCCTGGACGGCACCGTCCGGCGGATCACCCGCGACGCCGACGGTTACACGGTGACCTTCGCGTTCTCCCGCGCCGACGAGGTGGTCAAGGAGCTGCGCTACGACCGGGTGCTGGTCTGCACCGGGTTCGCCTTCGACGCGTCGATCTTCGACGACTCCTGCCGGCCTGAGCTGGCGATCCGGGACCGGTTCCCGGCGCAGACCGCCGAGTGGGAGTCGGTGAACGTGCCCGACCTGTTCTTCGCCGGCACCATCACCCAGGAACGGGACTTCAAGCGTTCGACAAACGGTTTCATCCACGGCTTCCGCTACGCGGTACGGACCCTGCACCGGATTCTCGAACGCCGGTACGGGGACACGCCGTGGCCGGCGGAGAAGCTGGACGCCACCGGGGCGGCGATCACCGACGCGATCATCGCCCGGGTCAACCGCACCTCGGCGCTGTGGCAGCAGTTCGACGTCCTCGCCGACGTGGTCACCGTCGCCGGCACCGAGGCGCGCTACCACGAGGAGGTGCCGGTGGCGTACTTCGCCGGAACCGGCCTGCGCACCGCCGACCACGACTACTCCGACGCCTTCGTGGTCACCCTGGAGTACGGCCCGGAGCACGACCAGGTGGACCCGTTCGACGTCACGGTCCGCCGGGTGGCCCAGGACGTCGTCGGTCAGGCGCACGACGCGGCGTACCTGCACCCGGTGGTCCGCCACCACCGGGCCGGGCAGGTCGTCGCGACCCATCACCTGGCGGAGAACCTGGAGAACCGCTGGGACCGGCCGGAGGTGCACGTGACGCCGTTGGCCGCGTTCGTCGACCGGTGCCTGCGCAGTGTCGGGGACTGACGTGCTGGCCGCCGACGCGGTCGGGCTGAACCTGGCCGAGGTGGCCGCCGCGGCCCGCCGTCGGCTGGATCCGGTGCACTGGGACTTCTTCGCCGGTGGGGCGGGGAACGAACGGACCCTGCGGGCCAACGAGGCGGCCTTCGCCCGACGCTGGCTGCGGCCCCGGGTGCTGCGCGCGGCCGGTGAGCGCGACCTGCGGCTCTCGCTGTTCGGCAGCCCGGTCAGCATGCCGGTGCTGATCGCGCCGACCGCGTTCCACCGGCTGGCCCACCCCGAGGGTGAGGTGGCCACCGCCCGGGCCGCCGCCGACGCCGGCACGGTCATGGTGGTGAGCATGGCGGCCACCCGGCCGGTGGAGGAGATCGCGGCGGCCGGCGGGCCGCTGTGGTTCCAGCTCTACCCGCACGCGGACCTGGAGTTCACCGCCACCGTGGTCCGGCGGGCGGTGGCCGCCGGCTGCCGGGCGCTGGTCGTCACGGTCGACTCGCCGGTCTTCGGCCGGCGGGAACGCGACCTGCGGCACGGTTTCGTCGACCTGCCACCCGGCCTGGTCTGCGAGAACATGCGGGACGCGGACGGTCGGGTCCGGCCCATCGAGATGAACGCGGGGGTGGGCTGGGAGCTGATCGGGGCGCTGCGCGGGCTCACGTCGCTGCCGATCCTGCTCAAGGGGGTGCTGCATCCGGCCGACGCCCGGCTGGCCGTGGAGCACGGGGTGGACGGTGTGCTGGTCTCCAACCACGGCGGCCGGCAGCTCGACGGGGCGCTGGCCACCCTGGACGCGTTGCCGGGCGTCGTGGCGGCCGTCGACGGGCGGGTGCCGGTGCTGGTCGACGGCGGCCTGCGGCGGGGGACCGACGTGCTGGTGGCGCTGGCCCTCGGCGCGACGGCCGTGCTGCTCGGCCGTCCGGTGCTCTGGGGGCTCGCGGTCGGTGGCGCGGCCGGGGTGCGGCACGTGCTCGACCTGGTGCGCGCTGATCTCGACCGGGCGCTGGCGCTGGTCGGCGTCGCGCGGCCGGGCGACCTCGACGCCGATCTCGTCACCACCGGAGCCCCGGGGTGAGCGCGCCGGTCGTGCTGGGCGTGCTGGTCGCGTTCGGGGTGGTCGGCACCCTGCCGCGCTGGCTGCCGGCGGCGGTGGTGCGGCTGCGGCAGTGGGTCTTCGCCAGGGTCAACGGCGGGGAGGGCATCCCGGTGCCCGGCCCGCTCGTCGACGTCGAACACTTCGAGCGGGTCTACGCGGACCCGGCGGCCGACGGGCGCAGCCGGGGCGCCGGCCTGTCCGACCTGTTCTGGTACTGGCTCTCGCCCGGCCCGCACATGCACCAGGAGCACCTGGAGCCGGGGGAGCGCTACCGGGCGGTGGCGGCGGTGACCCGGCGGGTGCTCGCGGTGCGTCCGCAGCGCGCCGACGCGCTCGCCACCGCGGCCACCCGCCGGGTGCTCGACGAGCTGCCGGCCGGGCGGATCCACCACGTCCGGCTGCGGGACCTGATGATGCCGGTGTGGGCGGAGGTCTTCCACGAACTGATCTTCGACGAGGAGTGTCCGCCGGAGGTCCGGGCGCTGATCGTCGGCAACGCCACCGACGTGGCCGCCGCCCTGAAGTGCACCGGCCTGCGGCACCTGGACCGGCGCTACCCGCTGACCCGCTACCTGCGCGGGCGGGTCGAGGCGGGTACCTGCCCGGTGACCCTGCCGGCGCCGTTCACCGTCGAGGAGACGGCCTGGTACCTGCACGGCGCGTTCGGCACCACCGCCGTGGTACAGATGTCCGAGGCGATGGCGCACGTGCTGCTGTCGCTGGCCACCCGGCCGGATCTGCAGCGCTGCCTCGACGACGACGACGCGGTGGACCGGGTGATCGACGAGACGCTGCGGGTGCATCCGCTCTTCGGCGTCGCCCACCGGATCACCTCCGCGCCGATCGTGCTGCCGACCGGGGTGACCCTGGCCACCGGCTCGGTGCTGCTCTTCAACTACCTGGCGTTCCAGCGCAGCGGACCGGCCGCCGACGACCGGTTCGACCCGGACCGGTGGCGGACGCTCAGACCCCGCGACGCCCACTTCATCCCGTACGGCGTCACCGCGAACCGGGCCTGCCCGGCGCGCGGGGTCGCGCCGGTGATGTTGCGCGCCGCCACCCGCGAGGTGCTGCGCCGGTACGCCCTGGCGTCCTCGGTCGCGCACAGCCGGTCGCTGCCCAGCCGGGGACCGGCGTACCTGACCCCGGCCGGGGTGGCCGGCCCGGGGTGGCTCCGGCTGGCCGCGATGCGGTCCCGGGACCGCTGGGCCGACGTGGGGCGCAGCATCCGGCAACTCGTGCTCGGCGCGTGGATGGTCGTCGACGCCCGACGGCAACGCTTGTGCACCACCTACTTCGAGGAGGCGGTCCGGTGACCCCGACCCAGTTGGCACCGCGGTTCTTCATCGCGGTCGCGGTGATCCTGATCTTCTGCAAGGCGGTGGCCTGGTTGCTGGGCCGGGTGGGGCAGCCCGCCGTGGTCAGCGAGATGCTCGCCGGCGTGCTGCTCGGCCCGTCGCTGCTCGGCCTGGTCCTGCCGGACGTCAAGGACGCCCTGTTCCCGGCCGCCCTGCTCCCGGTGCTCTACGTGGTGGGTCAGGTCGGCCTGGTGCTGTTCATGTTCCAGGCCGGGTACGCGTTCGGGGCGCACCGGGTCACCGGCCTCGCCGGCACCGCGGGACTGGTGTCGCTGGCCGGGGTGACCGCGCCGCTCGCGCTCGGCGTGGTGCTGGTCCTGGTGACGGCGGACGCCGTGCCGATGCGGGCCGACGGGACGTCGCTCGGGGTCTCGGCGGCGTTCGTCGGCGTCGCGCTGGCCATCACCGCCTTTCCGATGCTGGCCCGGATCATCACCGAACGCGGGCACGCCGGCACCCGGCACGGCACCCTGTCGCTGGCCAGCGGCGCGCTCGACGACATGGTCGCCTGGATCATGCTGGCCGTGGTGCTGGCCTTCGCCTCCGGCCGGGCCGGGCCGGCGATCGTCACCGCCGGCGGGGCGGTCCTGTTCGCGCTGGCGCTCTGGTTCGTCGGGCGTCGGGTGACCACCGCGCTGATGACCAGCCCCCGCCTCAACGACAACGCCCGGGTGCTCGGCACGGTGGCGCTGCTCTTCCTGGTCGCCTGGTACACCGACGAGATCGGCCTGTACGCGGTCTTCGGCGCGTTCGCGGTCGGGGTGGTGATGCCGCACACCGCCAACACCGACCGGGTGGTGGACACCCTCACCCCGGTCGCCGCGACGGTCTTCCTGCCGCTGTTCTTCACCTACTCGGGCCTGCGGACGGAGTTCGGGCTGCTGGGCAGCGCGCCGGTGCTGCTGTTCGCGGTGGCCTGCGTGACCGCGGCGATCGTCGGCAAGTTCGGCGCCTGCTGGGCGGCGGCGCGGCTGCGGGGCGAGTCGCAGGGCGTCGCGTTGCGGGTGGGCGCGTTGATGAACGCCCGGGGTCTGATGCAGCTGATCGCGCTGAACGTTGGGCTGGAGGCGGGCATCGTGAACGCGTCGCTGTTCACCGTGCTGGTGGTGGTGGCGCTGGTCACCACCATGATGACGAC
The DNA here is from genome assembly GCF_900090265.1 of Micromonospora rifamycinica. NCBI lineage: Bacteria > Bacillati > Actinomycetota > Actinomycetes > Micromonosporales > Micromonosporaceae > Micromonospora > Micromonospora rifamycinica. The sequence continues at coordinate 1,573,046 of NZ_LT607752.1, read as the reverse complement.
GCCGCTGCTGAGCTGGATCGAGCGACGGGAGGCCCGCAGGGGCGGGGAGGTCCACCCGCCGTCGCTCGTGGTGGCGAAATGACAAAGAGATAGCTGTCTCTATTTGGGGGTCCTCTGTGCGATCGTGGACACATGCGCGGGGAGAGACCGAACCGGTTGCTGCTGGTCGAGGACGACGACGAACTGGCCGGCCTCCTCACCGAGACACTGGTCTACGAGGGGTTCGTCGTCGACCGGGCCGCGGACGGCCAGCGGGGTCTGCACCTCGGGCTCACCCGTACCTACGACGTGCTGGTCATCGACCGGAAGCTGCCGGCACTGGACGGGCTGGACCTGGTCGCCCGGCTGCGGTCGCGCCGGATCCCGGCCCGGGCGTTGATGCTCACCGCGCTCGGCACGGTCGGCGACCGGATAGCCGGGCTGGACGCGGGCGCCGACGACTACCTGATGAAGCCCTTCGACCTGGACGAGCTGAGCGCCCGGATCCGGGCGTTGTGCCGACGCACCTCCGATTCGGCCAACGTCCTGCGCATCGGCGCGGGCCGGCTCGACCTGACCCCCCGCGACGCGGTGCTGGCCGACGGCACCCGGGTGGCGCTGTCGGCCCGCGAGTTCGAGCTGCTCCGCGTGCTGGCGGCGCAGCCCAGCACCGTGCACTCCCGGGCCGAGCTGCGCCGCAGGGTCTTCGACGAGGCCGCCGCCGCGTCGATAGTGGACACCTACGTCTACTACCTTCGACGCAAGCTCGGCCGCGCGGTGATCCGCACCGTGCACGGCCTGGGCTACCGGCTCGGAGGGCTCTGATGGAGTTGGTGGAGCAGGCGATGGTCCGGCGGGCCCGACTGCGGATCGGCCTGCTGGTCGGCCTGGCGATCGGGGGTCTGCTGCTGACGGCCGGCGGCATCTCCTACGCCGTCCTGGTCCGCAGCCAGGAGGCACAGATCCAACGCGAACTGGCCTGGGGCACCAGCCACGCGACCATCGCCGGCCCGCCCGCCTGCAGCTGGATCTTCCAGTACGACGGGGTACGGGTGGACACCGGCGTCAACCCGCCCCCGCCCGGCTTCCCGCTGTCCGCCGCGCTGCGGACGGTGGCGGACACCGGACACGTCCACCTCGACACGGTGACCCGCAACGGCACGACCTACCACGTGCGTACCGAGGCCCGGGACGGTGGGATCGTCGTCCAGGCGGTGTTCGACGCGCGGTTCCAGCTGTCCGACCGCCGGCACCTGTTGCTCGCGTTCGCCCTCGCCGCCACGGTCGGCCTGCTCGTGGCCGTGCTGACCGGCGCGCTCGTCGGTCGTCGGGCCGTCGCGCCGCTCGCGGAGGCGCTCACCCGTCAGCGTCGGTTCATCGCGGACGCCAGCCACGAGCTGCGTACGCCGATCGCCCAGGTGCACATCCGCGCCCAGGTGATGGCCCGGCGGGCGCGTACCGGCGGGAGCGCCGCCAACCTGGAGGATCTGGACCGGCTGATCGGCGGCACCCGCCGGCTCGGCGAGATCGTCGACGACCTGCTGCTCTCTGCCCAGCTCGCCGCCGCTCCCGCCGACCGGCGGACGGATCCGCCGGTCGACCTCACCGTGCTGGTCGGGGCGGCGGTCGCCGCCGAGACCGAACGCGCCGCGGAACGCCGTATCGCCCTGGCCGTGGACATGCCCACCGAGCCCCTCCCGGTGCCGGGGGTGGAGTCGGCGCTGCGCCGGGTCGCCGGGGAGCTGCTCGCCAACGCGCTCGCCCACACGCCTCCCGGCGGCCGGATCGACGTGTCGTTGCGGGCGGCGGGCGACTACGCCGAGTTCGTGGTCGCCGACACCGGGGACGGGTTCGACCAGGCGGACGCGCGCCGCATCTTCGACCGCTTCCACCGCGGCGCGGGTGCCGGGGAGCACCGCTTCGGGTTGGGCCTGGCCCTGCTCCAGGAGGTCGTCACGAGTCACCGGGGCACCATCGAGGCGCAGGGGCGTCCGCACCAGGGCGCGGTGTTCACCGTGCGGCTGCCCGCGACCCGGCCGTCCCCTCCGGCGGAGCGGGTCTCGGGGATCCGCCGGCTGCGGGCCCGGCAGCTCGTGGGACGGTGAGTCGGGCGACGCGCCGGCAGCGGCGCTGCGGGCGACACCGTCGCGCGCGTACCGTCCCAGGGAAGAAATCGTGGCCGGCGATGTCGAGAACGGGGCGGCGGCGTCGTCCCCGGGGTGAACGCGGCCGCAACGGCTTCCGCACCGGCACCGAGGAGAACTCTGATGGCGAAGTACCTGCTGCTCAAGCACTACCGGGGCGCTCCGGCCGCGGTCAACGACGTACCGATGGACCGGTGGACGCCCGAGGAGATCGCGGCGCACGTGCAGTACATGAACGACTTCGCGGCGCGGCTGGAGGGCACCGGGGAGTTCGTCGACGCCCAGGCGCTCGCCCCCGGCGGGACGTTCGTCCGGTACGACGGCGAGGGGCGTCCGCCGGTAACCGACGGTCCCTTCGCCGAGACCAAGGACCTCGTCGCCGGCTGGATGGTGATCGACGTGGACAGCTACCAGCGCGCCGTCGAGCTGGCCGGGGAGCTGTCGGCCGCCCCGGGGGCGGGCGGCCGGCCGATCCACGAGTGGCTGGAGCTGCGCCCGTTCCTCACCGAGCCGCCGACGATCACGGAGTGACCTGATGGACGCCGACCTGCTGCGCCGCCTCACCCCGGAGGTGCTCGGGGTGCTCGTCGGCCGCGGTGCCGACCTCGCGGCGGCCGAGGACGCCGTGCAGGAGGCCCTGGTGCGGGCGGTCGGGGTCTGGCCTGTCGATCCGCCCCGCGACCCCAAGGGTTGGCTGGTCACCGTGGCCTGGCACCGGTTCCTCGACGCGACCCGGGCGGACACCGCCCGCCGTCGGCGGGAGGACCTCGTCGTCGAGGAACCGGCGCCGGGCCCCGTGTCCGGGGCGGACGACACGCTCCAGCTCTACTTCCTGTGCGCCCATCCCTCGCTGACCCCGTCGTCGGCGGTCGCGCTGACCCTGCGTGCCGTGGGCGGGCTGACCACCCGCCAGATCGCCCAGGCGTACCTGGTGCCGGAGGCGACCATGGCGCAGCGGATCAGCCGGGCCAGACGCACCGTGTCCGGCGTACGGTTCGACCAGCCGGGCGACGTCGCCACCGTGCTGCGGGTGCTGTACCTGGTCTTCAACGAGGGCTACTCCGGTGCCGTCGACCTCGCCGCCGAGGCGATCCGGCTGACCCGGCAGCTCGCGGAGGCGATCGACCATCCCGAGGTGGCCGGGTTGCTCGCCCTGATGCTGCTGCACCACGCCCGACGGGCCGCCCGGACCGCCCCGGACGGCAGCCTCGTGCCGCTCGCGGCGCAGGACCGCACCCGGTGGGACACCACGCTGATCGCCGAGGGGGTGCGGATCCTCCAGGCGGCGCTGGCCCGGGACCGGCTGGGCGAGTTCCAGGCCCAGGCCGCCGTCGCGGCGCTGCACGCCGACGCGCCCACCTCCGGGGAGACCGACTGGGTGCAGATCGTCGAGTGGTACGACGAGTTGGCGCGGTTGACCGACAGCCCGGTCGTCCGGCTCAACCGTGCTGTCGCCGTCGGCGAGGCCGACGGGCCGCGCGCCGGGCTGGCGGCCCTCGCGGTGCTGGACCCGGCGTTGCCCCGGCACGCCGCGGCGGCGGCGTACCTGCACGAGCGGGCCGGTGACCTGGTCACGGCGGCCCGGTCGTACGCCGACGCGGCCCACCGGGCCGGCAACCTCGCCGAACGCGACCACCTGGTCCGCCAGGCCGCCCGGCTCAACGCCGCGACGGGAGGGGGATGACCGACCGGGCGAAGCGGGCGGAACCGGGGTCGGCGGCCGTCCCCGTCCGGCCCCGGCCCGACGTCTGCTGCGAATTGGATTGCGAGATGCCGTCTCTGTTGACGGTGCGGCGAGGGTTGGCTAGCCTGGAGCGATCATCGCCAGCCGCAGGAGAACGCCATGATCCGAGTACCGCAAGGTCCTGGATTGCTGGTGCGCGGCTACGAGGAGCCGTTGCGGGTACACCCGCCGCGGGAGGGCATGCGCCCCGGGACCGCCGCCGGGGATCCGCAGACCCCGTTCTGACGGGACAGGCCCGCCGTCTCCCGTCCGGGACACGGCGGTCGCCCGCGTCGTTGATCAGCCCGGTGGGCGGTACGCCCGCGCCGGGACATTGACCCGTTTCCCGCAGAACCGACCCTCGGAGCGCACCATCATGACCACTGCAATCGATCTCGCCCCCATCTCCGGCCCGTCCGCCTGGCGCGGTGACGAGCTGCGTACCTCGACCGAGTGGGTCTACCAGCTCAGCGACGCCGAGCGCGTCGAGCTGGAGACCGTCGGCCGCCGGTTCGTCGCCGACGACCCCGACCTGCGTACGGTGACCGCCGCGGACTACCCGCTGCCGGCCTGCGCCGGGCTGAACGAGGAGTGCGCCCGCCAGCTCGACTCCGGCCGCGGCTTCATCCTGGTCCGGGGCCTGCGCACGGAGGAGTACGGCGACACCCTCGCCGGGGCGATCTTCTTCCTGATGGGGCTGCACCTCGGCGTGCCGATGGGGCAGAACCAGATGGGTGACGTGCTCGACCACGTCATCGCCACCTCCAACAAGACCCTCGACGACCCGTCGGCCCTGCCGTCGCGGGTCCGCGACCGGCTGCCGTTCCACTCCGACAGCTCCGACGTGGTGGCGCTGATGTGCCTGCGGGCGGCCAAGGACGGCGGGGCGAGCAGCCTGGTCAGCGGCACCACCATTTACAACGAGATCCTGCGCCGTCGACCGGACCTCGCGCCACTGCTGTTCGAGCCGTGGCACTGGGACTGGCACCGGCAGGACCCGGACGCCCCGGCCCACACCTACACCTCGCCGATCTGCAGCTACGTCGACGGCATCTTCAGCACCTACGCCGGCACCTCGATGATCTTCTCGGCGCAGGACTACCCGGAGGTACCCCGCCTCACCGAGGCGCAGATCGAGCTGCTGCACCTCTACGACGAGGTGTCCCAGGCTCCCGGCCTGGCGCTGGACATGGACTTCCAGCCCGGTGACGTGCAGTGGCTGCTGAACTACGCGGCCCTGCACTCGCGTACCGGTTACGTCGACTTCCCGGAGCCGGAGCGTCGCCGGCACCTGCTGCGGCTGTGGCTCAAGCGCGACGTCGGCCGGCCGCTGGTCGACGGGTTCGGCAAGCACGTGGTCACCGAGCGCGGCAGCGAGATCGCGCCGGGCGGCCGGTTCCGCATCGCCGAGGCGGTCGAGCCCAACTTCGAGTGGGGCAACTGACCCACCGGCCCCTCGTCAGGACGGCCCGCAGCGCCCCAGTGTCGTGGCGCGGCGGGCCGTCCGCGTAGGTCCGGCGGATCACCCCCCGGTGCTGCGCGGCCGGGTGGCGCTCAGGACCGGGCGTCGGTGTCCGGTGCGGCCCGGCGGGTGGCGCCGGACCGGGCCACCCGGGGCGTGGACAGCGCCTGCCACCCGGCCGTGGACAGCCGGACGGGCCGGCCCCGAGGGGTCGGCCCGTCCGGGTCAGGGCGCTACAGGTCGAGCACCAGCCGCTCGGAGCGGCACCGGCCCACGCAGATCATCATGCTCCGGCCGGCGGCGCGCTCCTCGTCGGTCAGCAGCGAGTCGCGGTGCTCCGGCGTGCCGGCCAGCACCCGGGTCTCGCACGCGCCGCAGTAGCCCTTCTCGCAGTCGTAGGTCAGGCCGGGCACCACCTCGCGCAGCACGTCGATCATGCGGCGGTCCCGGGGCACCCGCAGGGTCGCCCCGGTGCGGGCCAGGTGCACCTCGAACTCGGTGTTCGTCGCCGGGTCGAAGGCGACCTCCAGATCGTCGGCGGTGAACCGCTCGACGTGCAGCTGCCCGGAACGGCCCGCCTCGGCGCAGACCCGCTCCACCGCGTCGATCATGCCGGTCGGCCCGCAGCAGTAGACGGCGGTGTCCGGCCCGGCGGCGTCGAGCAGCGCCCGCAGGTCGGGCAGGCCGGCCTCGTCCTGCGGCAGCAGGGTCACCCGGTCGCCGGCGAGCGCCGTCACCTCGTCGACGAAGGCCATCGAGGCCCGGGTACGCCCGCCGTACACCAGCCGGAACGGCACGCCCCGACGGTCGGCCTCGCGGGCCATCGCCAGGATCGGGGTGATCCCGATGCCCCCGGCGAGGAGGAGATAGCCGGGGGCGTCGACGAGCGGGAAGTGGTTGCGCGGGCCGCGCACCGAGAGGGTGACGCCCGCGCGGGCCAGCGCGTGCAGCTCCACCGAACCGCCCCGGCCGGCGGGCTCGCGCAGGGCCGCGATCCGGTACTCCCGGGTGTCGGACGGGTCGCCGCAGAGCGAGTACTGCCGGACCCGCCCGGACGGCAGCCGCACCTCCAGGTGCGCGCCGGGCGTCCACGACGGCAGCTCCGCGCCGGTCGGGTCGGCCAGCCGCACCTCGAGCACCTCGTCGGTGGCGGTGGTGGTGGCCACCATGACCAGTTCCCGGTCGCCGGTCAGGCTGGCGGTGGGCCGGGCCCCCGCCGCGTCGGCGTCGCGGCGAGGACCCGGGGTGAAGACGGCCGGGATCGCGTCCCAGCCACTCTGGTTGCCCCGGGTGGGATAGGCGACGAGCCCCTCCTCCACCACCCGGAAGTCGGGCAGTCGGGTGAGCACCTGCGTGATCATCTCGCGGAACATCAGCCGGGCCAGGTGCGCGCCGGCGCAGCGATGGCTGCCGATGCCGAAGCTCAGGTGCCGGGCGGCGTCGCGGTCCAGCCGGAGCTGCTCGGGGTCGGGGAAGACCGCCGGGTCGTGGTTGGCCGCGACCCAGGGGATCAGCACCCGGTCACCGGCGGTCACCGGGCAGCCGCCGACCTCGGTGTCGGTGCGGACGGTGCGGGCCATCGACTGCGACGGGGCGAACACCCGCAGGAACTCGTCGGTGGCGGTGAGCAGCAGGTCGGGGGAGTCGATCAGGCGTTGCCGGTCCTCGGGGTGCCGGCTCAGGTGCACCAGGGTCGAGCCGGTCAGCGAGGTGGTGGTGTCCACCCCGCCCGCGATCAGCAGCCCGATGACCGAGACCAGCTCGTCGGCGTCGAACAGTTCCCCGTCCGCCCGGCGCTGGGCGGCCAGGTAGCTCACCGCGTCGCCGGTCGGCTCGGCCCGCCGCTCGACGATCAGCTCCCGGATCCGCTGGTCGAGGTAGGCCAGGCCGGCGGCCCCGCGCACGGCCCGTTCGCTGCCCGGCAGGGCGGCGAAGATGTCGTGGATCGGGCCGGCGAGCTTGGCCCAGTCGGATTCGGGGAAGCCCAGCCAGTCGAGGGTGACGGCGGCCGGCAACGGGTTGGTCAGGTCGCGGACGAAGTCCACCGACCCCTCGGCGATGAAGGCGTCGACCACCCGGGTGGTGTGCCGGGCGACCATCGGGGCCAGCTCGGCCACCGCGTCCTGGGTGAGCAGCGGGTTGATCAGGTCGCGGTAGCCGGTCGCGGCGGGCGGGTCCAGCTCGATCGGGTACTGCTCCAGGCCGGGGCCCCGGGGGATGACGATGGCGGTGCCGTCACCCCCGGCGGTGGCGCGGGCGGAGGAGAAGGTGTCGTCGTCGCGGGCGATCCGGACCACGTCGGCGTACCGGGTGGTGTAGACGAAGCCGCCGTGCGCGTCGGTACGGCCCACCGGGCAGGTCTGCCGGAACTCCCGGTAGTAGCCCACCGGGTCGGTGTTGCACTCGGCCGAGTGGTGGTCGAAGGGCGCGACGGGCCGGTCTTCGGTCGCGGTCTGCGCGGCGGCCGGGGCGGTGCGCTGCTGTTCGGTCATCGGGACGTGCTCCACAGGTGCGGGACGCTGCGCGGTGTTGCCCAGCCGCGCCACTGGGTGTGGGTCTGACGCCAAGGGTAATGTCGCTCACATTGCGAGACAACGTTTCACGATAAGATGCAGTATCGTCGATGTCGGCCAGACCGGGTGGGCGGGGTGCCAGCGGGGCCGGACCGCCTGCCGGCCCGGCGGGACGCCGCCGTGGTGCGGCGGGCCGACCCGTCAGAGGGTCAGCACGGCCTTGCCGACCTCGCCGGACCGCAGCGCCGCCACCGCCTCGTTGATCTGCTCGAACGGGAACCGGGTGATCAGGCGGTCCACTGGGAAGTTGCCGGCGGCGTGCAGGTCCAGCAGCCTCGGCAGGAAGACCTGCGGGAGGCTGCTGCCGCCGATGATGCCGGTGATGCTGCGGCCGTTGAGCACGCTGCGCCACTCGAAGCTCATCTGCTCGCTCGGGCCGATCCCGACCACGCCGCACCGGCCGAGCGGGCCGAGCGACTCGACCGCGAGGCGCAGTACGTCCTCCCGGCCGGTGGTGTCGATCGCGACGTCGAAGCCGTGCGGGGCGATCGCGGTCAGCAGCTCGCGCGGGTCGCCGTCGGTGGAGTTCACCCCGTGGGTCGCGCCGAGCAGCCGGGCCGTGTCGAGCTTGCCGGCGTTGACGTCGACCGCCGCGACCACGGCGCAGCCGGCCGTCCGGGCGGCGAGGATCGCCGCCACGCCGACCGCGCCGGCGCCGAAGACGACGAGCGAGGAGCCGACCTCCGGGCGCAGCACGTTGAGCACCGCGCCGGCCCCGGTGCCGAAACCGCAGCCGAACGGGCCGACCACCCCCAGGTCGATCTCCTTGCTGATCGGCACCACCGCGCGGGCCGGGGCGACCACGTGGGTGGCGAACGACGACTGGCCCAGGAAGTGACCGTTCACCGGCTGCCCGTCGCGGGACAGCGCCGAGCTGCCGTCGGGTCGCCGGCCGGTGAAGTTGACCGCGTCGAACTGCCGGCAGTAGGCGGGGTTTCCGCCCCGGCAGAGCGGGCAGTCGCCGCAGGAGGTGAAGCTCATCGCGACGTGGTCGCCCGGGGAGACGCCGGTGACCCGCGCGCCGACCTGCTCGACCACCCCGCTGCCCTCGTGGCCGAGCACCGCGGGGGTGGGGAAGAAGTTGGCGAACTCCAGGTCGGTGGCGCAGATCCCGACGCTGTGCACCCGGACCAGCACCTCGTCCGGCCCCGGGTCGGCGAGGTCGATCTGCTGGAGGGTGAACGGCCCTCCCGCGTTCTCCAGCACCGCCGCTGTGATCCGCACGCGCCCTCCCTAGTGACTCACAAAGCGAGATTGCATCTTGACATGCGAAACGTGAAGGGTCAAGGATTCGCACATGGCTGACCTGGACATTCCCACCGCCCGCCAGCTCATCGACGGCGACTGGATCGCCGCCGCCGACGGTGGCGAGCTGCCGGTGCTCGATCCCGCCACCCGGGAGCCCATCCAGTCGGTGGCCCGCGCCCGCGCGGTCGACGTCGACCACGCCGTCGCCGCCGCCCGTCGGGCCGCGCCCGGCTGGGCGGCCACCTCGCCCAGCGAGCGCGGCGCGATCCTGTCGCGCTGGGCCGCGCTGATCGGCGAGCACGTCGAGGAACTCGCCGTGCACGAGGCGCGTGACGTGGGCAAACCCCGTTCCGGTGGGCGGCTCAACATGTACATCACCCAGGGCATCGTCGACTACTTCGCCGGGGCCGCCGACAAGCTCACCGGGGTCACCCTGCCCACCCGTACGCCGGACTACTTCGGCTACACCCGGCCCGAGCCGTACGGCGTCTGCGCGGTGATCATCCCGTGGAACGTGCCGGCCGTGCTCACCGCCGCGAACGTCGCCCCGGCGCTGGCCGCCGGCAACACGGTGGTGCTCAAGCCGTCCGAGGTCGCGCCGCTGTCGCCGTTCGCGCTGGCCGAACTGGGCCGCCGGGCCGGCCTGCCGCCGGGCGTGCTCAACGTGGTCACCGGGCTCGGCCCCGAGGCCGGGGTGGCGCTTACCGGGCACCCCGACATCGACCACATCAGCTTCGTCGGCTCGACGGTCACCGGGCGGGCCGTCATGCGGGCCGCCGCACAGCACCTCGTCCCGGTCAAGCTGGAGCTGGGCGGCAAGTCCCCGAACGTGGTCTTCGCCGACGCCGACCTGGACGTGGCGGTCCCGGCGATCATCGCCTCGATCACCGAGAACGCCGGGCAGAACTGCTACGCCGGCTCCCGGTTGCTGGTCGAGGAGTCGATCCGGGCGCAGGTGGTGGAGCGGGTCGCCGCCGGCATGGCGGCCGTCCGGACCGGCCCCTGGGACCAGGATCTGGACATGGGACCGCTGGTCAGCCAGGCCCAGTACGAGCGGGTCCGGGGTTTCCTGGCCGAGGCCCCGACCGCCGGCGCCCGGCTGGTCACCGGCGGCGAGCCGGCCACCGCCGCGTTCGACGACGGCTGGTACGTCGCCCCGACGGTCTTCGACCAGGTCGACTCGGACATGCGGCTGGCCCGGGAGGAGGTCTTCGGCCCGGTGCTGGCGGTGCAGGGGTTCCGGGGCGTCGACGAGGCGGTGGCGCTGATGAACGGCACCGACTTCGGGCTGCTGGCCTGCATCTGGACCAGTGACGTGTCCCGGGCGCTGCGGGTGGCCGGGCAGGCCCGGGCCGGGCAGGTGGCGGTGAACCAGTTCCACGACGCCGGGGTGATCGGCTTTCCGTTCAACATGCAGAAGGAGAGCGGCTTCAGCCGGGGCGGCGGCTATGCGGCGCTGCGCGAGTACACCCAGGAGAAGGCCGTCGCGGTCCGGCTGCTCGACCGACCGTCGGCGTGAGCCGACCCGGTGAGCTGGCGGCGGCGCGGCCCCGGCTGGCCGTCGCCGCCGCGCCGTCGCCGGCCGCGTTCGCCCAGTGGCTCGCGGAACTCGCGTTCGGCGGTGCCGGCTGGCCCGAGCTGCTCGCCGCCGTGGCCGAGCGCACCGGGGCGGCCTGCCGCCTGGTGGCCGAGACGGGGGAGCTGCTCGCCGCCAGCGACGGCCGGGGCGGCCCCCGGCGGGACGCCGCGCCGGACGACGTACGCCGGGCGTTGGCCGCCGGTCGCGCCGGTGGCGCGGTGCCGGTCCCGGTCCGCTGCGCCGACGGGTGGACCGGCCGGGCGGTGGCGGTCGGTGCGGGGCCCCGACGGCTCGGCGCGCTGCTGCTGGCCGAGCCGGTCGCGGCCGGGCAGCTGGCGCTGGCGGTGGCCGCGACCACCGCGTTGCTGATCGAGGCGGTCCGGCACGAGTCGCCGCCGGTCGTCCGGGACGCCGCGACGGTGCTGCGGGCGCTGCGCGACGGCCTCGGGGAGTCGCCCGCGCCGACCGTGGACGGGGCCGACCCGGTCCGGGCGGGCGTGGTCGGGCTGCTGCGGGCGGATGAGGCGGAACTGCTCCGGGCGGCCGCGGCGCACGGCTGGCGGCTGGACCAGCCGCACGCGGTCGCCGGTATCGCGTACACCGGGGAGCAGCCACGCCGCTGGGCGTCCGCGCTGAGCTGGCTGGACCGGCCGATGCTGGCCGAGGGGCGACGGGCCTGGACCCTGCTGCACGGCGACGTGGAGCGGGAGGTGACCCGGTTGCGGGTCCGGCTGGACCAGATCGTCGGGGCCGGGCAGGTGCGGGTGGTCGCCGGGGCGCTGGTGACCGGGCCGGCCCGGACGGCGGCCTCGTTCCGGGACGCGGACCGGCTGCTGCGGCTGCTGCTGCGCGCCCCGGACGGGCGCCCCGAGCTGCCGTTCGGGCAGGCCGGGCTGGCGCAGGTCCTGCTGGCCGTGCCGGACGAGCGGCTGCGCTGGTTCGTGCACCGGCACCTGGGGCCGATCGCCCACCGGGACGACCTGCTGCGCACCCTGGACTGCTGGTTGGCGACCGGGGGCAGCCGGCAGGCGGTCAGCGAACGGCTGCACCTGCACCGCAACTCGGTGGGTTACCGGGTGGGCCTGATCAAGCGGTTGCTGGGGGTCGACCCGCTCGACCCGCAGACGGTCGCGGTGTTGCGTACGGCGCTGGCCGCCCGGGAGCTGCTGGCCGCGTCCGAGGCCGGTTGATCCCCTGGTGGGTGGCCTGTGAACAGGCTGGACGCCCGGCTTCGTTAACCGTTCCGCCTCTTTTGCGGCAAGCCGTTGACACGCCGCCGCCCCGCAGGCAGAGTACGTCGCTAAGCAGCGAGAATCACAATGCAAGACGCCATATTGACTGGTAGAGCGTGGGGGAGGTTGCGATGCGCGCCATGGTCCAGACCGGTTTCGGCGGCCCCGAGGTGCTGAGCCTGCGCCACCTGCCCGACCCCGAGCCGGGCGCGACCGACGTGGTCGTCCGGGTGCACTCCGCCGCCCTCAACCGCCTCGACCTGCTCCAGCGACGGACCGCCCTGCTCCCCGGCTTCGCCCTGCCGCACGTCGGCGGGATGGACGTCGCCGGGCAGGTCACCGCCGTCGGACCGCAGGTCACCACGGTACGCCCCGGCGACCGGGTGCTGATCGACCCGACCATCGGCTGCGGAGCCTGTGCTACCTGCAAGAACGGTCAGCCGGGCTACTGCCCGACGCTGGCCGTGGTCGGCGGCAACCGGCCCGGCGGGTTCGCCGAGTACGTCACCGTCCCGGCCACCGTCGTGCACCGGGTGCCCGCCCACGTCGACCTCGCCGAGGCCGCCGCGCTGCCCACCGCCTGGAGCCTCGGCTGGCACGCCGTGCACCGCGTCGGCGAGGTCCGCCCCGGGGAGTGGGTGCTGGTGCAGGCCGCCACGAGCGCGGTCAGCGTCGCCGCCATCCAACTCGCCCGCCGGGCCGGTGCCCGGGTGCTCGCGGTGGCGCGTACCGAAGCCAAGCGGGCCGTCGCCGCGGACCTCGGCGCGGACGTGCTCGACCTGGACGACCGGACCGCCGACCAGGTGCGGGAGCGCACCGACGGGCACGGCGTCGACCTGGTCGTCGACCACGTCGGCACCGCCACCTGGGCCACCTCGCTGGCCAGCCTGCGCACCGGCGGCCGGATCGTGCTGCTCGGCAACACCACCGGCGACCAGGTCAGCTTCTCCCTCTCCGACGTCTACCGGCGCGGTCTGCGGCTGCTCGGGGCGGGGGCGTACAGCCCGGCCGACTTCGCCGACATGCTCGACGCCTTCTTCGCCGGGGGCCTGCGGGTGGTCCGGGGAGCGGAGTACCCGCTGGACGAGCTGACCGAGGCGCACGCCCGGCAGGAGTCCGGTGACCTCATCGGCAAGATCCTCGTCCGGCCATGACCACCGTCCCGACGGCGGGCACCGCCGACCCCCGCCCGGCCGACCTGCTGGTCGTCGACGCCGACATCGTCACCATGGCGGCCGACCGGGCGGTCGTCCCCGGCGGCACGATCGCCGTGGTCGACGGCCGGATCGCCGCCATCGGCCCGGCTGCGGCGCTGCGCGCGGCGCACCCGGGCAGCCCTGAACTCGACGCCACCGGCTGCCTCGTCGTCCCCGGCCTGGTCAACGCCCACCAGCACACCACCGCCGACCCGCTGGTGCGCAGCAGCATCCCCGACGACGTACCGGCCCAGCAGGCGATCTTCGACTGGATCGTGCCGCTGCACGGCGCGGTCACCGGCGACGACGACGAACTGTCGGCCACCCTCACCGCCGTCGAGTCGCTCAGCTACGGGGTCACCACCCTGCTGGAGCCCGGCACGGTGGCGCACCCGCTGCGGGTCGCCCGGGGGCTGCGCGCCGCCGGCATCCGGGGCCGGGTCGGCGGCTGGGGCTGGGACGCCCCCGGCGTGCCGTACGCCATGCCGGCCGCCGACACCCTCGCCGCGCAGGAAGAGGCCGTCGCCGCCCTGGCCGGCGACCCGCTGGTCACCGGCTGGGTCACCCTGGTCGGGCACGACCTGGTCAGCGACGAGCTGTTCACCGGCGCGGCGGAGCTGGCCGACCGGCTCGACGTGGGAATGACCTGGCACCTGTCGCCCGGCCCGGAGGACGCCGCCGCCTACGCCGCCGCCGGCCGGCCCCGGCCGGTGCGGCACCTGCGCGATCTCGGGGTGCTCGGCCCCCGGCTGCTGCTCGGCCACGCGGTGTGGCTCGACGACGCCGAGGTCGACGCGCTCGTCGAGACCGGCACCGCCGTCGCCTCCTGCCCGGGGGCCTACCTGCGGCTCGGGCAGGGCTTCAGCCGGGCGGGCCGGCACACCGCGCTGCGCCGGGCCGGCGGTCGGCTCGCACTGGGCTGCGACTCGCACAACGCCGGGGACACCCCGGACCTGTGGCGGGCCGCCCGACTCTTCGCCGGCCTGGAGCGGGACCGGGGCGTAACCGACCCGCTGCGCGCCGACGAGGTCTTCGCCCTGGCCACCGTCGACGGCGCCGCCGCCGTCGGGCTCGGGGCGCGGACCGGTTCGATCGAGGTCGGCAAGGCCGCCGACCTGGTGCTCCTGGACACCCGGACCATCCCCTGGATCCCCGTCGGTGACCTGCCCACCCAGCTCGTCTGGGGTGCGGCCGGGCACACCGTCAGGGACGTCCTGGTCGACGGCCGGCTGGTGGTCCGCGACGGGCGGATCACCACCGTGGACGTCGACGCCCTGCGCGAGGAGGCCGCCCAGCGTCGGGCCGCCCTGCTGCGCCGGGCCGGTATCGACATCCCCCCTCGCTGGCCCACCGTGCCAGCGACCGAGTACTCCGCGCGCCGGTCCGTGCCGGGCGGCGCGTCGGCCCCACGTGAAGGGAAAGCACCATGACAATGAGGATTGCTCGGGGTCCGGCGGCGTTGCTCGCCGGGGCGCTGGGATTCGCCCTGGTCGGTTGCGCCAGCAACGACGCGACCGCGCCGTCGGCGGGAGGGTCGGCCAGCAGCGGTACGGCCCCCGCCGGGCAGCCCGACGCCAACGGTGACGGCAAGGTCGTCATCGGGGTGCTCAGCCCCGGCGACATCAACGACAACGGCTACTACGAGAGCTTCGTGGTCGGTGCCGAGAAGTTCGCCACCGAGAAGGGCTGGCAGGTCATCAAGCGCGGCAACGTGCCGCCGACCGAGGCGCTCAGCGCCGCCCGCGCGCTGTGTCAGCAGGGCGTGGACATGGTCGCGCTGGGGGCGTCCGAGCTGAAGGACGCCATCCCCGCCTCCGAGGAGGCGGTCTGCGCCAAGACCTCCTGGTACGTGCCGTCGTCGGAGAACATCCCGCAGACGCCCCGGGTCACCCTGTCCAGCGACGACCCCAACCAGAGCATGCTCGCCGCCGGGTACGCCACCGGCCTGGTCATGCAGCAGAAGAACGCCACCAAGGCCGGCTTCGTCACCGGCATGGAGGCCGACTTCTCGGTCAACGCCGCCAAGGCGTACAAGGCGGGCATCCGGATGGTGGTGCCGGACGCGACCCTGGTGACCACCTACACCGGTGACTTCAACGACTCGGCGAAGGCCCGGGAGGCCGTCCAGGCGCAGATCAGCCAGGGCGTCAAGGTCGTCTACCCGTACCTGGGCGGGGCCACCGACGCCGCCGCCAAGCTGGCCAACACCGGCGGTGCGCTCACCCTGACCCCGGGCACCGACCGGTGCGACTCGACCGACCCGCGCTTCGACATCTCGGTCATCTTCGACCCGGGCGCGTACTTCGCCGCCGCGCTGGAGCTGTTCGCCAAGGGCGAGATGACCCTCGGCACCACCAAGAAGTGGGAGCTGGGCAAGGACCCGTACCCGGCCGTCAAGATCTGCAAGCCGACCCCGGAGCAGACCCAGAAGATGGACGCCTTCGTGGCTGACGTGGCCAGCGGCAAGACCGACACCGCCGCGACGGTCGCCAAGCTCGGCTCCTGACCCCCGCTGCCCGACGACCAACGAGGTGAAACGGACTGTGGACGTTGACGACCAGCTGACGCCGGCTCTCACCCTGCGCGGAGTCAGCAAGCGTTACGGTCCGGTCGTCGCCTGCGACGCCGTGGATCTCGCCGTACGACCCGGCGAGATCCACGGCCTGCTCGGCGAGAACGGGGCCGGAAAGTCGACCCTGATGAAGATCCTGCTCGGGTTGGTGCACCGCGACGCCGGCACCATCACGCGCGGCACCGAACCGGTCGAGATCGACAGTCCGCAGGTCGCCGCCGACCTCGGCCTGGGCATGGTGCACCAGCACTTCAGCCTGATCGAACCGCTCACCGTCTGGGAGAACGTCATCCTCGGCGACACCGGGCGGATCGACCGGGCGGCGGCCTGCGCCCAGGTCGAGGAGGTGTCCCGTCGCTACGGGCTGCCCATCGACCCGAACGTGCGGGTGGACCGGCTCTCGGCCGGGGAACGGCAGCGGGTCGAGCTGATCAAGTGCCTGCGCCGTGACCCGTCCATCCTGATCCTGGACGAGCCGACCTCGGTGCTCACCCAGGCCGAGTCGGCGGAGCTGTTCACCGTGCTGCGCCGGGTGGTGCAGGCGGAACGGCGGGCGGTCATCCTGATCAGCCACAAGCTCGCCGAGATCATGGCGGCCACCGACCGGGTGACCGTGCTGCGGCGTGGCGCGGTGGCGTTCCACGGCGCGACCCGGGACACCACCGCCCAGGAACTCGCCCGGCAGATGGTCGGCCGGGAGGTGTCGTTGCAGACCGAGAGCGCGGCGCTGGGCCTGCTGCCCGTCGAGCGTCCCGAACCGGTCGAGGAGGTCACCGCCGCCCCGGCGGCCGGCGACCCGGCACCGTCGGAGCAGCCGGCGGCGTTGCGGCTGCGCGAGGTGACCCTGCTCATCGGCGGCCTGCCGGTGCTGGACAAGCTCAGCCTCGACGTGGCGCCCGGCGAGATCGTCGGCCTGTACGGCGTCGAGGGCAACGGCCAGGCCACCGTCGGTGAGCTGCTGTCCGGGCTGCTGGTCCCCGACTCCGGCACGGTCGAGATCGACGGCCGGCCGGTCGACCTGGTGCGTCCCGGCGCGCTGCACCACGCGGGCCTCGGCATCGTGCCCGAGGACCGGCACCACTCCGGCGTGGTGCTGGACATGAGCGTCGCCGAGAACCTGGTGATGAAGTCCCTCGCCGGGGTCACCACCCGGGGGGTGCTCAGCCGGCGGCGGATGCACCGGATCGCCCAGCGGCAGATGGCCGAGTTCAACATCGTCGCCCCCTCGCCGGACACCCCGCTGCGCAGCCTCTCCGGCGGCAACCAGCAGCGGGTGGTGCTGGCCCGGGAGCTGTCGGCCGGGCCGAAGGCGCTGGTCGCCGCCCAGCCCACCCACGGGCTGGACGTCGGCGCGATCGAAGACATGTACGTGCGGCTGCGGCAGGCCGCCGCGGAAGGGGTGGCGGTGTTGCTGATCTCCACGGAACTGGAGGAGGTGATGGCCCTGGCCAACCGGATCGCGGTGATCTCCTCCGGCCGGATCGTCGGGGTGCTCCCCACCGCCGAGGCCACCGCCGAGCGGCTCGGCATGCTGGTCGGCGGGGTGAGTCACTGATGGCGACCCTCGGTATCGACGGCACCGGCCAGCGGCTGCTGCGCCGGCTCAACCCCGGACCCGGCGGCTGGCAGGTCGGCCTCGCCACGGTCGCCACGGTGGGCGTCGCGCTCGGCCTGTCCGCGCTGCTGATCGCGGTCACCGGCGGCTCGCCGACAGCCTCCACCAAGGCGCTCTACCAGGGCAGCATGGCCTCCCCGGCGGCCTGGTCCACCTCCCTGCTGTACGTCGCGCCGCTGCTGCTGGTCGCCGTCGGGGCCTGCGTCAGCGCCCGCTCCGGCTTCTTCAACATCGGCCAGGAGGGGCAGGTGCTGATCGGCGCGCTCGCCGGCGCGTGGGTCGGCCTGCGGCTGGCCGTACCCGGACCGCTGCTGCTGGTCCTGGTGCTGCTCGCCTCGGTGGTCGGTGCCGGCGTCTGGGCCGGGCTCAGCGCGTTGATGTACCGGTTCCGGGGCGTCAACATCGTGGTGAGCACGATGCTGATGACCTTCCTGGCCCAGCAGCTCATCTCGTTCGCGGTGAACACGCCGTGGCTGCTCCAGGAGTCCCGGCTGGGCCGGGGCACGCTGTCCCCGCAGTCCAACCCGGTGCCGGAGAACGCCCGGCTCACCTCCCTCGGCGAATACCCGAACCTCCAGCTCAACGGCGGTCTGGTGCTGGCCGTCGTGGTGGCGGTGGTGCTGGCGCTGGTGATGGCCCGTACCCGCTGGGGTTTCCGGTTGAAGATGGTCGGTCTCAATCCGGCGGCGGCCCGGCACGCCGGTGTGCGGGTCGGCGCCCTCGGCGGCATCGCCCTGGCGATCTCCGGGGCGCTGGCCGGTCTGGCCGGGGCGCTGCTGCTGACCAGCCCGGTCGGCACCAACCGGTTGCAGCCGGGGATGTCGCTCAACATCGGCTGGGACGGCCTGCTGGTCGCCCTGGTCGCCCGGAACAATCCGCTGCTCGCCATCCCGGTGGCGGTGCTGTTCGGCGTGCTGCGGGCCGGCGGCAGCTTCCTGGCCGCCACCGGTGTGCCGTCGTTCCTGGTCGACGTGGTCAAGGCGCTGCTGGTGCTGGCCTTCGTCGCGCCCCCGGTGGTGATCGGCATGCTGCGTCGACGTCGCCTGGCCGACGAGCCGGCGGCCCCCACCGCCACCCCGCCGACGCCGACCGCTCCGACGGCTGTTCCGGCGCCGACGGCCCCGGCCGACGGCTCGGCCCCGGCCGGATCGACGGCCCCGGTGCCCGGCCCCCGGACCACCGCGCCGCCACCGGCGGACCCCGGCGACGCCGGGACCGCCGGCACCAAGGACGCCATGGAAGGCAGGTTGGCATGAGCGCCGCCGACAACATCGCCACCATCCTCTCCAGCGGGGCCCGGCTCACCGTGCCGCTGGCTTTTGCCGCCTGCGGGGAGTACGTCGCCCAGCGCGCCGGCACCCTGAACATCTCGGTCGAGGCGATGATGCTCGGCGCGGCGTTCGGGTCGATCGCGGTCGCCAGCGCCACCGGGAGCGCCACCGTCGGCCTGGTGGCGGGCGCGCTGATCGGCGTGGCGGTGGCGTTCGTGCACGGTGTCCTGTCGCACCGGGTGCAGATCAACACCTTCGTCGTCGGCCTGGTGCTCAACGCGCTGGTGCTCGGCCTGACCAGCTACCTGATCACGGTGAGCACCTTCACCGGCCACCAGGTCTGGCAGGTCGACGTCCCGGTGCTGCGGGACATCCCGATCGTCGGTCCGATGCTGTTCGTCCAACGCTGGCCGGTCTATCTGCTGCTGGCGGTGGTCCCGCTGACCTGGTGGTTGGTGGAACGCAGCCGGTGGGGGCTGGAGCTGCGGGCGGTGGGGGAGAACCCGCAGGCCGCCGACGTCAGCGGCATCGAGGTCAACAAGCGACGGCGGCAGGCGCTGCTCTGGTGCGGGCTGCTCGCCGGGCTCGGCGGGGCCTACCTGGCCGTCGGTGAGGTGGGGTCGTTCAACCAGAACATGACCGCCGGCCGGGGCTACCTGGTCATCGCGGCGGTCATCTTCGGGGCCTGGCGGCTCGGCCGTACCCTGATCGGCTGTGTCGTCTTCGGCCTGGCCGATGCGATGCGGCTGGCGCTGCCGGCGCTCGGGGTCACCATGAACTCGCAGCTGCTGATCGCCGCGCCCTACCTGCTGGCGCTGCTGGCGATGCTGGTGTTCGCCACCTCGCACCGCGAGCCCCGGGCACTGGCCCAACCCTTCCAACGCGGCACCACCTGACCGGAAGCTCCGGTCCGCCACGACGGCGCGGCGGCCACCCCCGGCCCGGGGGGGTGGCCGCCGCGCCGTCGGTGGTCGTGGGCCGCAACCGCCCCCCGGCGGTCGGGCCGACCGGTCCCGGCGGTCGGGAGAGCCGGCGAGCTCGGACGGGGCGGCGGGTCGGGGTCGGCACCTGCGCGTGGCACACCATGACTTTTTGTCACGACCGGTCGTGACAGCCGGACACTTACCCCGCCCCTCGCGCGGTTGATTGGCTGGTCATGCAGCACCGGAGCGATCCGGACGCACCGCCGATCCGAAATGAGAACCCCATGCGTAGACCCGTGCGAGTCGTGCTCACCACCGTCGGTGTCCTGGTCGCCCTGCCGGTGCTCCTGCTCGCGACCACCGCCGTGGTGAACGTCGTGGCGACGAAGTCGGAAGCCTCCTCGATCAGCCGGTACGGGCAACTCGTGCCGGTGGACGGCAGGCGGATGAACGTGGTGGTCGCGGGTAGCGGTGCCGAGACGATCGTGCTCCTGCCCGGCCTCGGCACCGCCGCCCCCGCGCTCGACTTCCAGCCGCTGATCGCGCAGTTGGAGAGCACCTACCGGGTCGTCGCGGTCGAACCGTTCGGCACCGGCCTGAGCGACCCCGCCGACACCGACCGCACCGCCGCGAACATCACCCGGGAGGTGCACGAGGCGCTCCGGCACCTCGGCATCGACCGGTACGTGCTGATGGGCCACTCGATCGCCGGGATCTACGCGCTGACCTACGCCGCCAGCTACGCCGACGAACTCGTCGCCTTCGTCGGCATCGACAGCAGCGTCCCCGACCAACCCGGCTGGGACGACCCGATCCCGACCGGGGTGATCGTCGGCCTCAGCCGGCTGGGCGTCACCCGCGCGCTCGCCGCGATCGCCGACGACCCCTACGCGGGCCTGCCCTACGACGAGCGGACCCGGGAACAGCTGAGGCTGCTCACCGCGCGGAACGCGGCGGCCCCGACGATGGTGAACGAGATGGAGTACGCCTCGGCGAACTTCGCCGCTGTCAGCGGGAAGACCTTCCCCAGGGAGCTGCCGGTGCTGCTGTTCGTCCGCTCAGACGATCATGACGTGCCGGGTTGGGTCGCGCTGCACGAGCGGCAGGCGGCGAGCGTCGAGGACGGCCGGGTCGTCCTCCTGGCGGGCGACCACTACCTGCACCACACCCGGTCGGCGGAGATCGCGCAGCAGACCAGGGCGTTCCTGACGCCGCTGTCGCTACGCTGAGCCGGTGACGGACGCCGGCCAGGGTGCCCCACGGGTGACCGCCGACCTCCGGGCGATGCGCCTGTTCACGGTGTTCTCCCTGGGGCTGGGGATGCTCATCGGCGGCCTGGTGCAGGTGCTGCTCGGCGTGGGCACGGTCACCGGGGCGCGGGCGGTCACCCTCCTGGTCACGACGGTCGCCGCCGTCCTGGTCGGCCTGGCCACGATCCCCCTGCTGCTGCACGGCCCCGACGAGGTGTCGCCCCGCCATCCGCTCGTCCCGGTGCTGCTGGCGTTGTCCGGCGCGGTCTGGGTGCTGGCCGTCGTGCCGCCGTTCGCCGGCTGGGGGTGGGCGTTCACCCTGGCGATGGCGGGCGGGGTGCTCAGTTGCCTGGTCCGGGGCCGGTGGCGGGCGGCGGTGATCCTCGGCTGCTGGGCGGTGATCGGCCTCGGCGGGCTGACCGGCGTGCTGACCCCGTCGCGCGTCGGGACGCCGCCCGACACGGCCGCCGACGCCATCGTGCTCAGCACCCTCGCGGTGTTCACGCTGCTGCCGCTGAGCGCGGTCTGGGTGCTCCAGGTGGTGCTGCGCCTGGAACACGCCCGCCGGCTCGCGTCCGACCTGGCGGTGGCGCGGGAACGGCTCCGGTTCGCCACCGACCTGCACGACATCCAGGGCCACAACCTCCAGGTGATCGCGTTGAAGAGTGAACTGGCGGAACGCCTGCTGCCCGGCCAGCCCGAGCGGGCCGGCCGGGAGATCGCCGAGATCCGCCGGATCGCACGGGTGGCCCTCGACGACACCCGCGCCGTGGTGAACGACTACCGCACCGTCACCGTCGCGGCGGAGGCGCGCAACGCGGCGGCGGTGCTGCGCTCCGCCGGCATCCGCTGCACGGCGCGCATCGGGACACCGGACCTGCCGGTGGCCCTCGGCGCGGTGTTCGCCGTCGCGATCAGGGAGGCGGTGACGAACGTGCTGCGGCACAGCCAAGCGACCGAGGCCACCATCGACCTCGTCCACGTCGCGGCCGAGTACCGGCTGACCGTCACCAACGACGCCGCAGCCGCGCCGCGCCGGGGCGGAACGGGCCTGGCCGGTCTCGCCGGGCGGGTCGCGGCCCAGCGCGGGACGGTCGAGACCACCCGCGAGGGGGACACCTTCACGCTGGTCGTCCGCATTCCCGCGCCGGACACCGACCCGCCCGGAGCACAGGAGCCTGCCTCCCCGAGGAGACGACGGAGGACCCGACGGTGATCCGGATCGTGATCGCCGACGACGAGGAACTCATCCGGGGCGCGCTCGTGGCGCTGCTCTCCCTGGAGGCCGACATCGAGGTCGTCGCGGACGTCGCCGACGGCGAGGCCGCGGTCGCGGCGGCCGTCGCCCACCGCCCCGACCTGACCCTGCTCGACCTTGAGATGCCCGGACTCGACGGGGTCGACGCGGCCCGCCGCCTGCTGCGGCTCGTCCCGACGCGGGTCGTCATCGTCACCCGACACGCCCGACCGGGGACGTTGAAGCGGGCGCTGAGCGCCGGGGTACACGGCTTCGTGCCGAAGTCCACCCCGGCGTCGGAGCTGGCCAGGATCATCCGGTCGGTCGCCGCCGGGGAGCGCTACATCGACGCCCGCCTCGCCGCGTCGGCGCTCACCGAGCAGGAGAGCCCGCTGACGGCCCGGGAGACCGACGTGCTGCGACTGACCCGGGACGGCCTGCCCACCAAGGAGATCGCACGGCAGCTCGGCCTGGCCCACGGCACCGCCCGCAACCACATCTCGTCCGCGATGACCAAACTGGACGTCGATTCGCGTACGGCCGCCGCCACGATCGCCTGGGAACAGGGCTGGATCTGAGCACCCGTCGCCCGATCCCTGCCGATCCATCGAGACAGGGCGGTGCGATGGCGCTCGGGAAGGGCCGCCATACAATCACGGTAAGGCGGAGCGCCAGGCCGAGACTCCGACACCGGCGTGAGGGAGGGGTCAGGATGTTCGGCAGGATGTTTGGCGCGATGATCGGCAGGATCATCGGTTCGACGAACAACCTCAGCGGTCAGGTGGACCAGCTCAGGCCCGACCTGAGTCGGGAATCGCTGGGGGTCGGGCCTGACTTCCCCGGGATCGCCCCGAACCCGCTGATGAGCAGCGAGGCGCGGAAGCGCAACGCGGAACTGCGTTCGGGGGCGCTCGCGCTCGGCGTTCTCGTCGACTGGCGGGAGGTGAACAGCAACCCTCGCGTGGTCCTGATGTTCGACGTGGAGACCGCCGACGGCATCTCGTTCCGCGGTGTCGCAGACGAAGGCCTCACGATCACCGAGCTCACCCGACTCGCCCCGGGGCAGACGTTGCCCGTGCGCTACCGGCCGGCCGTCATGGACCACTACGTCGCCCTTGCCCGGGACGTGGACCCCGCCCGGGTGCGGCAGCTCGCTGACGAGATCGCGCGCCGCAAGCGGACCTGATCCGAAGCCACGGGGCGTTCTTCAGCTGGCTTTGTGCTGGTGGGGGCGGGTTCAGGTGCCCCGACAGATCTTCTCCGCAGCGGATACCTTGTCACGGAGAACGTGGCCAGAACCGAGTTACCGGAGCTGCCAGCGTCTTCCGGAATCGCTGCACCCGGACATGCTGAAGTCGTTGTCGAGGCTGTCCGGCTCTGGCCCAGACTCATGTCCATCCGGGGCCACTTGACGTGGTGAAGTTGCCGCTGGTATGCCCCCGCTGGGCAGCACCAACCCGAGATGTCGTCGCTTTCCTGTTCCTGTAGACCTCACCCCGGTCTACACAGTCACCAGAAGAGGGGTTATGCGGTGGCGGAACGGTCGGTAGCGTTGGCGTGACGGCGGCCGGTGGGCCGGTGGGCCGGTGGGCCGTTGGTGCATCCCGTACTGACGAGGAGGTCGGGGTGGATTCCTTGCCGGAGTTGACGTTCGGGCAGCGGCTAAAGGTCTACCGGGAGCGTTCCGGGAAGACCCGCGCGGTGCTGGGTGGACTGGTCGGCCGCAGCGCCGAGTGGGTCAAGGCGGTGGAGACCGATCGCATCCTGCCGCCACGCATCCACATGTTGGACCGGATCGCGCGTGCCCTCAAGGTCGACGTCTCCGTCCTCGCTGGCGAGCTGGGCAACCGGTCGGCGGTGGTCAACGGTCCCGAGCACCCGGCGCTGGCGTCGGTGCGGGACGCGGTCAACCGCTTCGCGATCCCCCGGGATGCTCCGCCCGAATCGTTGTCCAGCCTCTGTGAGCGGCTTGCGGCGGCGTGGCGGGCGCGTCACCAGGCATCGGACCACCGGACGGTGCTGGGGACGTTGCTGCCCGGGCTGCTGCGGGATGTGCAGCACGCCGCGTTGGAGTACGAGGGCACGGAGCGGCGACAGGCCCAGGCGTTGTTGGCCGAGACACTCGGGGCGGTGCAGATGTTCCTGGCCTACCAGCCCGCCGCCGAGCTGATCTGGCGGGTTGCGGATCGGGCGATGGTGGCGGCACAGGAGTCGGGCGACCCCGAGGCCATCGCCCGCGCGGGGTGGTTCCTGGGGCAGGTGCACCGCGACACCGGCGACTGGGACACCGCGATGGCGGTGACGTTGGATGTGCTGTCGGCTCTGGAGTCCCGGGCGACCGAGGGAGGAGCGGGTCTGCTGGCGTTGTGGGGGGCACTGAACTTCGAGGCCGCGTACACCGCCGCCCGGGCGGGAGAGGAGGGCCGGGCGTGGCGGTACTGGGACCGTGCGGACCGGGCCGCGCAAAGACTGCCGTCGGGCTTCTACCAGCCACAGACGTCGTTCTCCCGGGTCATCATGGGCGCTCATGCGGTGACCGTGGCGGTGGAGTTGCAGAAGTCCGGCGAAGCGGTGCGACAGGCGCGTCGCCACGAGGCGGCGGCGATTCCGTCGAGGCCACGCCGGGCGCGGCATCTGATCGAGGTGGCGCGGGCGCACTACGGAAAGGGCGACAAGGAGGCTGTCGTAGCGATGCTCCGGCAGGCGTACGAGTCGGCCCCGGAGACGATCCGTTTCAACGGGTACGCCCGACAGATCACCCTGGATCTGCTCCACGGTCCACGGTCCACCCGCGACGAGGCCCGCGACCTCGCGGTGAAGGTCGGCCTCGTCCCGTGAACCGGGGGTAGAAACCCTACCCATTCCTCGTGGTCACCGTACGTAACGTCTTCCGCACGGGATGCGGCGGGCGGTGCGACGTCGCCTGGTCGCCGCGTCCCCCTCAGCACGGGGTCGAACGATGCCCCGTGATCCGGCGCGGCGGCACCTTCCGAGCACACCGTCGCGCCCTTTTCCGAAGGGGACGCAGATGGATAGCACGGACAGGGGTCGGGGTGGAAGCCGGGGTGAGGAGATCCAGGCGGCGGAGCGGGAGGCGGCGCGGCAGCGGCTGCTCGCGCAGGCCGAGGCGGAGCGGATACCGGTGGAGGAGACGACCCGGGCGCTGCCGGATCGGCGGTGGCGTGGTGGACGGTAGCGAGATGCTGCCGGTGGGGCGGCGGGTGGCGTACTGGCGGGGGCGGCGCAGGCTGTCGCAGCAGGTGTTCGCCGACCGGCTGGGCAAGTCGAAGAGCTGGGTGGACAAGGTGGAGCGGGGTGTCCGCACCCTGGACAAGGTGTCCACCCTCCAGGACATCGCCGGAGTGTTGCGGATCGACACGAGCGTGCTGCTCGGTCGGGACGTCCCGCCGGCCGAGGTGAGCGGGCAGGTCGAGGGGGTGGGGCGGGTCCGGGAGGCGCTCTCGACGTACGACGTCGTGGTGGGTCGGCCGGCAGCGCCGGGTCAGGCATTGTCGGCGGATCGGCTGGCGCGGGAGGTCAGCCTCGCCTGGTCCACGTTCCAGCACGCCCGGTATCCGCCGCTGACCGGGATGCTCCCGGGCCTGGTGGTCGCCGCGCAGCGGGTCCACGCGGACGATCCGGTGGCGGGGCGGTCGGTGCTGGTGCAGACGTACCGGCTCACCGCGTCGTTGCTGGTCAAGCTCGGTGAGCTGGATCTGGCGTGGTTGGCCGCCGACCGGGCGATGTCGACCGCTACCGGTGACGCGGTGTTGGTGGCCACCGTCACCGTGCAACTCGGCCAGGTGCTGCGTGCCTCGGGGCGGGCGCGGATGGCCAGGTCGACGGCGCTTGCTGCCGCGTACCGGATGGCCCGCCCGACCTCGACGACGCGCCCGCTGCGGAGCTGTCGCTGTGCGGGACGCTGGTGGTGCAGGCGGCATTGGCCGCCGCCCGGGACGGCGACGACCACACCACGGCCGAGCTGCTCGACGAGGCCGCCGGCATGGCCGCCCGGGTCGGTGACGGCCATGACCACCACCGGACCGCGTTCGGGCCGGTCGCGGTGGACCTGGCGCGGGTCGCCGCCGCCCTCGACCTGGGCGACGCCGGTGCGGCGGTGGTGTGGCACGAGAAGACAGTCGCCCGTGACGGCTGGCGGTGGCTACCCGCCGAACATCGCGCCGCGCACCTGCTCGACGCCGCCCGCGCCTACCTGCACGTCGGCGACCCGGGCAACGCCGCCCGCGCCCTGCTCGCCGCCGAGCGCACCGCCCCCGACGAGGTACGCCACCGGCCCGCCGCCCGTGCGGTCCTCACCCAGGTAGCCCACGACCCACACGCCCCCGCCACGATCGTCCAACTCGCCGCCGCCCTCACGGTGAGTTGAGCATGACCGCGCCGTTCCTGTCCCTGGCCCAGATCCGCAACCGCCTCACCCTCCAGGCCCGCCACGCCCTCCGCGACCACCGCGACAGCCCACATCCCGCTACTCGCGATCCGCTCCCCGCCTCCGCTCCCCGCACCCCGCGCGCTGCCTCCGCAACCCGCACCCCGCGCGCTGCCTCCGCAACCCGCACCCCGCGCGCTGCCTCCGCAACCCGCGCCCCGCGCGCTGCCTCCGCAACCCGCACCCCACGCCGCGCTGCCACTCCCGGCGACCCACTCACCGCCTCCGACACCCGCTGCCCGCTCTGCGGTGCCGTCGCCGGCCGGCAAGATCGTGCTACTTCCTGGTTGTAGTGGCCTCCGGGCGCAGCGAGGCCACTACAACCATGTTCGAGCGTGATCTTGGGAGGTGGACCGCGCCGGACGTCCGCCGGAAGCCGCCGGTACCGGCACGGGCGACGGCACCGGCGACGCGACCGGGGCCGGCGGCGTCAGGGGTCGGCGGCGTCAGGGGCGGCGGCGCAGGGTGGGGTCGGCGGCGTCAGGGGCGGCGGCGCACAGGGTGGGGGCGGCGGTGTCAGGGGCGGCGGCGCACAGGGTGGGGGCGGCGGTGTCAGGGGCGGCGGCGGAGGGTGGGGTCGGTCAGGGCGGGCACCCGGTAGCCGGCGTCGGCCGGGTTGACGTCGTGGCCCGGCTGGACCAACGCGTCGATCCGGTCCAGCACGTCGGCCGGCAGCCCGGCCGGCTCCCCGGCGGGTAGCTGGCTGCGGAGCTGGGCGAGGGTGCGTGGCCCGATGATGGCGCTGGTCACCGCCGGGTGGCTCAGCACGAAACCGAGCGCCAGCTCGATCAGCGTCAGGCCGCTCTCGTCGGCGAGCGTGGCCAGCTCGTCGACCAGGGCGAGCTTGCGGTCCCGGGCGGCGGCGTCGCGGAAGTCGAAGTGGTCGCCGTTGCGCCCGGCGCGGGAGTCGGCGGGTACAGCCGTCGACCGGTACTTGCCGGTCAGCCAGCCGCCGTTGAGCGGGCTGAACACCAGCACGCCGAGCCGGTACCGCTCGCTGGTGGGCAGGACGGCGGCCTCGACGCCCCGGGTCAGGATCGAGTAGCCGAGCTGTTCGGTGGTGAAGCGTTCCCGGTGCCGGCGCTCGGCCGTCCACTGCGCCTCGACGATCTGCTCGGCGGGAAACGCCGAGGTGCCGATCATCCGGACCTTGCCCTCCCGGACCAGGTCGGTCAGCGCGCCGAGGGTCTCGTCGACGTCGGTCAGCGGGTCGGGGCGGTGCACCTGGTAGAGGTCGATCCAGTCGGTGCCCAGCCGGCGCAGGCTGCCCTCCACCGCCTGCCGGATCCAGCGACGGGAGTTGCCCCGCCGGTTGCGGTCGTCCCCCATCGGCTCGTGGAACTTGGTGGCCAGCACCACGTCGTCGCGCCGGCCACGCAGCGCCCGGCCGAGGATCTCCTCGGACTCGCCGTGGGCGTACACGTCGGCGGTGTCGACCAGGTTGATCCCGGCGTCGAGCGCCTCGCCGACGATCCGGTGGCACTCCTGCTCGTCGGTGTTGCCCCAGGCGCCGAACATCATCGTGCCCAGGCAGAGGGTGCTGACCTCGACCCCGGTCCCGCCCAGTCTGCGGTACTGCATGATCCGATCGTCCTCCCGTACGCGGTGTGTCCCCACGCTGACACGGCGACCGGCCGCCGGCACCGTCCCGGCGCGTCGAAGCCGGCGGGCCGGCTTTGTGTCCCCGGCACATCGACCCGCCGACCGAACAGTGAATAGGCTGGTGAACGCGATAGCGATGGACATTTCGGTACGGTGGAGGTAACAGTGGCGACCGGTCTGACCCAAGCCCGATGGACGCACGTGGCGTTGCCCACCGGCGACCTCGACAAGGCGATCTCCTTCTACACCACGCTCACCCCGCTGGTGGTCGTGGAGCGGTTCGCCGACGCCGACGGGGAGAGCGTCTGGCTCTCCAACGACAAGCAGGTCGAGACCCCGTTCGTGCTGGTGCTCGTCTCCTTCAACAAGGACAAGGGCGGCCAGCTCGGCCTGCTGCACCCGTTCGCGCACATCGGCATCGAGGTGCCGCAGCGGTCGGACGTCGACGAGATCGCCGGGCGGGCCCGCGAGCTGGGCTGCCTGCACTGGGAGCCGCGGCAGATGCCGCCGCCGGTCGGCTACATCTGCGCGCTGAAGGACCCCGACGGCAACGTCATCGAGATCTCCCACGACCAGCAGGTCTTCGACACCGTGCGGCGTCGGTGGGGGAGCTGACCGCAGCGTCCACCCGCGCCGCCGTCCAGCGGTACCTGGCGGCGTTGAACGCCCACGACGCCGACGCCGTCGCCGGCTGCGTCAGCGCCGACTTCGTCAACGAGCACACCGCCGCCCTCGGCCGGACGGTGGTCGGCCGGTCCCGGTACCGGGCCCGGCTCGACGGTTTCCTGGCCGAGTTCGTCGACCTGCGGTACGAGGTGGAGGAGCTGCTCGCCGACGGTGACCGGGCGGCGGTGGCGTACCGGATGTCGTTCCGGTTGGCCTCCGCCGGCCGGGCACCGGTACGTATCCGCGGCGTGTTCCGGTTCCGGGTCGACCCGGACGGCCTGATCGCCCACCGGGTCGACTACTGGGACAGCGGTGAGGTCCACCGTCAGCTCGCCGACGCCACCGGTCCGCCGCCCGTCCCCGGTTCGGGGGCGGGCGGCCCGGCGTGACCCGGCCCCGGCGTCGGGTCCGCCGGCAGGTCTGAGAGATCTTGGTGGGAAAGTGCCCCCTGGGGGCTGTTTCCCACCAAGATCGCCGGGGCATCCGCGGTGGGGTGGTGTCCGTGT
This sequence comes from Micromonospora rifamycinica, assembly GCF_900090265.1. Taxonomy (NCBI): domain Bacteria; kingdom Bacillati; phylum Actinomycetota; class Actinomycetes; order Micromonosporales; family Micromonosporaceae; genus Micromonospora; species Micromonospora rifamycinica. The sequence continues at coordinate 1,543,821 of NZ_LT607752.1, read as the reverse complement.
CGCCGGATGCGGTCCGCGCTCGGTAGAGTTCGCCTTTCGGCGGACGGCGAGTGCGAGGTGACGTGGTGACGGGCGGAGTCGACGAGCCGGCCGGTGACGCGCCGGCGATCCAGACCGTGCAGCGGGCCGCCACCATCCTCCAGGCGTTCTCCGTCGAGCGGCCCCGGCTCACCCTGGCCGAGCTGACCGCCGACCTGGCGATCAGCCGGGCCACCGCGCACCGGTACGCCCGCGCGCTGCGCGCGGCCAACCTGCTGCGCTTCGACGTGGCCACCGCCACCTACACGCTGGGTCCGCAGATCCTGGCGATGGAGGCCGCCGCCCGCGCGGCGCTGCCCATCGTCACCGCCGCCGAGCCCCACCTCGACCGGCTCACCCGGGTGACCAACCAGACCTCGGTGCTCAGCGTGTGGAACGGCGAGGCCCCCACGGTGGTCCGCTGCATGGACAACACCAGCGGTGACGTGCGGTTGAGTGTGCGTACCGGGTCGCCGTTGGATCTGCTGCGCTCGGCGCAGGGCCGGGTGTTCTGCGCCTACCTGTCGCCCGGCGAGGCGCCTGCGGTGGCCCGCCAGCTGCGGCTGTCGGCGGGGCTGCGGGCGGTCGTCGAGCAGGTCCGCCGGGACGGTTACGCGGTCAACTCCCCGGAGGATTTCGGGGTACGGGTGCTCGCCGCGCCGGTGTTCGAGCGCAGCCAGGTGGTCGCCGCGCTGGCGGTGCTGGGCACCAGCACGGCGCTGTCCGGCGCGGTGGAAATCGCCGCGGCGGACAGCCTGCGGCTGGTGGCCCGGGAGTTGTCCGAGGCGCTCGGCGCGAGCTGACGCGGGCGGGGCACACCGGGCCGGCTACCCGGCCGGCGCGGGGTAGGGCCGCTGCGGCAGGTCAGCGGCTGCCGTTGCCGCCGGCCGGCGGGTGCTGGCCGTTGCCGTGCGGGTGGTGGCCGTTGCTGCTGCCCAGCTCGGCGGTCACCACGGCGGCGGCGCGTTGCAGGGCGATGGCGAGCGTGCTGTCGGTGCCCTCGGGGACCGAGGTGGTGGTGCCGACGATGGCCATCGCGGCGATCAGGGTGCTGCCCCGGAAGATCGGCGCGGCGATGCTGCGGACCCCGTTGGCCGAGGGCGTGTTGGCCGAGATGCCGGTACGCCGGATCTTGTCGACCTCCCGGCGCAGCTCGGCGGAGGCCGCGATCTCGTCGGCCAGCCCCGGCACGTCGGCTTCGGGGAGGAAGGCGCAGAACACCCGGCCCTGGGCGGACTCGGTGCGCGACAGCCGGGAGCCGGTGCGAACACTGACCCGGATGACCCGGTCGGTGTTGTCGTCGGCGCGGACCACCACGGCGGTGTCGCCGTCCCAGACGCTGAGCACGACGGTCTCGTCGATCTCGCGGACCAGTTGCTGCATGCGCGGGCCGGCGATGCTGATCACCGGCATCGCCGCGCGGGCGGCGGCGGAGAGGGTGAGGATCTGCGGCCCGAGCGAGTAGAGTCCCTCCCGCTCGTCGTAGCGCAGCAGGTTGCTCTCCCGCAGCGCTTTGGTGTAGCGGTGCGCGGTGGCCTTGCTGGTGCCGAGGCTGGCGGTGAGTTCGTTGAGGCTCAGGCGCGGACGGGCCGCGGTGAACGCGTTCAGGATGACCGCCGCGCGCTGCACGGTCTGGATCGCCGGTGAGCTGGGGTCAGCGCTCTTGACCGGCGAAGGGGCATCGTCCGCCATCTGGATTCCTTTGTGCGCAGAGTGAGACAGTATCATGGCATATGACACCTCAGCCTGTCGATGCCTGCTGGTGCCGCAGGGCGATGTCGGCGTACAGCCGGGCGAAACGCACCAGTTCCGCCATCGCGTACCGCTCCCGGCGCGGGTCGGCCGGGTCGGGTGGCAACGCCGGGGGGCCGAGCCGGACGGTGGGCACCCCCCGGCCGCGGAGCACCACCCCGTCGGTCGACCCGGTCCAGCCGCGTAGCGGGGTAGGCGGTCGCCCGTGGGCGGTGCGCCACGCGGCGTCGGCGTGCCGGCAGATCGCGGCGTCGGGCGCGGTGGCGGCCGACGGGTGGACCGGGTGACCGGCCACGGCCAGCCCGCAGCCGGCCAGCGGCGTGTCCCGCAGCCGCCGGGCCAGCATCGCCCGTAGCGCGTCGGTGATCTCCGCCGGGTCGTCGCCGGGCACGGTGGTCAGGTAGAGGTGGAGGTCCACCGCCCCGGGCAGCAGGTCGGGTTTGCCCGGCTGGCCGGCGCGGACCGCCCCGAGGCCCAGCTCGGGGCCGACCAGGGCGTCCGGGTCGGTGCGGCGGGCCAGGTGGGCGCGGCGGAAGTCCTCCAGCGCCTCGACGACCACCCCGAGGTGGGCGAGCAGCCCGCCGGGGGGCGTGGCGGTGTCCCGGAACAGCGCCGGATGGAAGCCGCTGGACAGCCGTACCCGCAGGAACATCGCCCCGGGCTCGGCGGTGAGGATGCCCGGCGGGCTGGTCTTGGCCACGATCGCGGCGGCCGGCGGCGGCCGGTCGCGCAGGTGATGGAGTACGCCGCCGGTGGTGGGGGCCGGCGCGACGCCGTCGTCCGGCCCGGCGTCGGGGTCGTGCCGGTGGGTGCCGGTGGCGGCGAGCAGCAGGGTCAGCCGGTGCGGGCGGCCGGCGGCCCGGCAGGCCTCGGCCGCGGCGGCGTAGCCGACCAGGGCGGCGGCCGCCGCCGCCCGCGCCACCCCGAGGCCGGAGCCGCTGACCACCTCGCCGTCGGGTCCGGGCAGGTCCAGCGCCGGGGCGGGGGTACGCCGGCCGGTGATCGGGGCGTCGAAGTCCGCCGCGTCGGTCAGCGAGGTGTCCAGGTGTGAGTAGATCAGCAGCTCGGGGTGCCCACCCCGGCTGGATCCGCCGACGAGGTTGGCGCTGTCCGGCGTGGCCGCCGTGCGCGGGAGCGGGTCGACCCGCCAGGACAGCGCCGGCCACCGGGCGGCGGCCCAGTCGGCGACCCGGTGCGCGGTGGCCCGCTCGCGGCCGTACGGGCTCGGCTGCGCGGCGAGCGCGGCCAGGGCGTCGAGCAGGGTTGCCGGGTCGATCGCCTGGTCGGCGGCGTGGCGCAGGGTCGCCGGTACCTCGTCGGCCATTCGCGCTCCTCGGTCTGCTTGACTTCATTCAAGATGACGTCTCGTATGTTGACATACTCCGCGCCAAGTCTCTAGCGTGGCCTCACACCAAACGACACCGCCCCGTACCCGGCGACGTCGCGGAACGGGCCCGGCACACCGCACCGGCCACACCCGCCCGGACCTGCCGCGTCGCACCGGAGACGGCTGGCCGACCGAACCGCAGGAGGACCGATGACCTACGTGGTCACCGACGAATGTGTGGACGTACAGGATCGGTCCTGCGTCGAGGAATGCCCGGTGGACTGCATCTACGAGGGCGACCGGATGATGTACATCAACCCGGACGAGTGCGTCGACTGCGGGCGCTGCGAGCCGGTCTGCCCGGTCACCTCGATCTTCCACCTCGACGATCTGCCCGCCGACCGGGCCCGCTTCGGGCCGATCAACGCGGAGTTCTTCACCGAGATCGGTACCCCGGGCGGCGCCCGCAAGATCGGCCGGGTCGGCCACGACCACCCGGCCATCGCGGAAAGCGCCGGCTGATGGCCGAACGGCACGAGGTCGACCTCGCGATCATCGGCGCCGGCCCGGCCGGGCTCTACGCCACCTACTACGCCGGCTTCCGCGGGATGAGCGTGGCGGTGATCGACTCGCTGCCCGAGGCCGGCGGGCAGATCGCCGCCCTCTACCCCGAGAAGGCGATCTACGACATCGCCGGGCTGCCCGCCGTCCGGGGCCAGGAACTCGTCGACGCCCTGCTCACCCAGGCCGCCACCGCCAAGCCGACGTTCCTGCTCGGGCAGAGCGCCGTCGAGCTGACCTGCGCCGAGGACCACGTGCTGATCGGCACCGACACCGGCACCCAGGTCCGGGCGGCGGCGGTACTGCTGACCGCCGGCATCGGCACCTTCACCCCCCGGGAACTGCCCGTCGGCAACGACCACCTCGGCCGGGGGCTGCGCTACTTCGTGCCCCGACTGGAGGAGCTCGCCGGCCAGGAGGTCGTGGTGGTCGGCGGCGGCGACTCGGCCGTCGACTGGGCGCTGGCCCTGGAGCCGTACGCCAGCAGCGTCACCCTGGTACACCGCCGGCCGCAGTTCCGCGCCCACGAGCACAGCGTCAGCCAACTGCACGACTCCACCGTGCGGGTGCTCACCCCGTACGAGGTCTGCGGGATCGACGGGGAGCAGACCGTCGAGGCGGTGCACCTGGCCGAGGTGCGCGGCGAGGGCCGGCAGACGCTGCCCGCCCAGGCGGTGGTGGCCGCGCTCGGGTTCATCGCCGACCTCAGCGCGATGGAGCGGTGGGGGCTGGAGATGCGCCGCCGGCACGTCGCCGTGGACCGGTCGATGCGGACCAACCTGCCCCGGGTCTTCGCCGCCGGCGACATCACCGACTACGACGGCAAGGTCCGGCTGATCTCGGTCGGCTTCGGCGAGGCCGCCGCCGCCGTCAACAACCTGGCCCCGCTGGTCAACCCGGCGCTCGGCACCGTCCCCGGCCACTCCTCGGACGCGGCATGACCGCCCCGACGCCCACCGACGTGCACCTGGTCGCCACCCGGTACGGGCTGGGCCGGATCACCGGCGACGACGTCGAGCTGCTCGACCTGCCCTACCCGGACGTGGCGGCCCTGCTGCGCGCCGGCCTCGGGCTCGCCCCGGCCGCCGAGGCCCGGGTCCGTCGCCGGCTGCCGCTGGAGACCCTGGTCGGCGACCTCCGTCCACCGCTGGCCGGCACCCGTGCCGTGTGGGGGGTCGGGCTGAACTACCACTGCAAGGCCCGGACCACCGGCCGCGCCCTGCCCACCCGGCCGGTGCTCTATCTCAAGTCGCCCAGCGCCGGCTCCGGCCCGGGACAGACCGTGCCGCTGCCCGACTCGGTCAGCAGCCAGCCCGACTACGAGGGCGAGGTCGCCCTCGTCGTCGGCGCGCGGATGCACCACACCCCGGCCGGGGAGGTCTGGGCGCACCTCGCCGCCGTCACCGCGGCCAACGACCTGACCGCCCGGGACGTGATGACCGCCACCGGCAACCCCACCCTGGCCAAGAGTTTCCCCGGCTTCGGCGCGCTGGGAGCCTCCGTGCTCGGCCTGGGCGCGGTCGCCGACCGCGACGCCATCGGGGTACGCACCACCGTCAACGGCGAGCTGCGCCAGCAGGCCAGCACCGCCGACCTGATCTTCCCGGTGCCCGACCTGCTCGCCTGGATCACCCGGTACGTGGTGCTGGAACCCGGCGACGTGGTGCTCACCGGCACCCCGACCGGCACCGGCCAGGACCGGGGCTGCTTCCTGGGCCCCGGCGACCTGGTGGAGGTCACCGTCGCCGGGGTGCTGCCCCTGCGTACCCGGTTCCGTGCCGAGGGCCCGGACCACGCCGCGCCGGCCGCCCCCGGGGCGACCACGGTCAGCGCGTCGACCCACCCGCTTCGCACAGAGAGCCCGATGTCATGAGTGAGAATTCCGACCGGTACGACCTGGTGCTCGCCGGTGGTCAGGTGTTCGACGGCGAGACCGGCGCGAGCCGGGTCGCCGACGTCGCGGTCAGCGGCGACCGGGTGGCCCGGATCGCGCCCGGCCTCGCCGCCGCCGCCGACCGGGTGGTCGACTGCACCGGCCAGTACGTGCTGCCCGGCCTGGTCGAGGCGCACACCCACATCTTCGCCGAGGTCTCCAAGGTGGGTGCCCCGCCGGACGAGGCGCACCTGCACCGGGGCGTGGTGGCGGCCTGTGACGCCGGCACCGTCGGCGCGTCCACCTTCGCCGCGTTCGAGAAGTACGTCGCCACACCGGCCCGGATGCGGCTGGTGAACTTCCTCAACGTCTCGGTCCTCGGCCTGATCGACTTCCGGTTCGGTGAGCTGATCAACCCGGGCACGCTGGTCCCCGAGGACGCGCTGGCGGTGGCCGAGGCGAACCCGCACCGGGTTCGTGGTTTCAAGATCCGGCTCTCCGAGGACGTCGTCGGGCTGGACTGGCGTCCGCTGCTCAAGCGGTCCCTGGCGCTGGCCGCCGAGGCGGGCCTGCCGCTCATGATCCACATCGGCGAGACGCCGGAGCCGCTGCCGGTGATCCTGCCCCTGCTGCGCCCCGGCGACGTGGTGGCGCACTGCTACACCGGCAAGCCGTACGGCATCCTCGACGACGGCACCGTGCTGCCCGAGGTGTACGCCGCCCGTGAGCGCGGGGTGCTGTTCGAGTCCGCCCACGGCAAGAGCAACCTCAGCTTCGCCGTCGCCCGGCCGGCGATCGAGCAGGGCTTCCTGCCCGACGTGGTCACCTCCGACACCAGCGCCCGCAACTGGCGCGGCCCGGTCTTCGACCTGGTCACCAGCATGGCCAAGCTGCGGGCGATGGGGATGACCCTGGAGCAGCTGGTGCCCCGGGTGACCTCCGCGCCGGCCCGGCTGACCGGCCTCGACGCCGAGGGCTACGGCACGCTGGTCGAGGGTGGCCCGGCCCACGTCACCGTGCTGGCCGAGGCCGAGGAGGCGGTGCTGCCCGACGCCGCCGGTAACAAGATCACCGCACCCCGGCTGGACCCGGCCGTGGTGCTGCTCGCCGGTGAGCAGGTGCCGACCGTGCCGTGGCGCGGCCTGCCCGCCACCGGGGCGTGACCCGCTGATGTCCGCCGTGGAGCCGCCCCCGCCGGGGCGTGCGCCGCAGCTGTCCGCCGGGTCGACACCACCGGTGTCCGCCGGGCCGCCGGCAGCGGGGGCGGCGTGCGCCGACCCGACGCCGAGCACCGGCGTGCACGCCGACCCGACGCCGTCCACCGGCGTGCCCGCCGACCCGACGCCGTCCACCGGCGTGCACGCCGCCCGGGCCCGGCTGCGGGGCACGTTGCGCGACGGCGGGCAGCTCGTCGGCACCTTCGTCAAGCTGCCCGGGGCCGACGTGATCGCCCTGGCCGCTCGTTCCGGCCTCGACTTCGTGGTGATCGACCTGGAGCACTCCGGGCTGGACGAGCGCACCGCCACCGACCAGCTCCGGCTCGCCGCCCTGGCCGGCCTGCCGGCGCTGGTCCGGGTGCCGGCGGTGGACCCCGGCCAGGTCAACCGACTGCTGGAGGCCGGGGCCGTCGGGGTGCAGCTGTCGACCGTCCGTCGCCGGGCCGACGTCGAGGCGCTGCGCGCGGCCAGCCGGTACGCCCCGCACGGGCGGCGCAGCATCAGCCTGGCCCACCCGTCCGCCGGGTACGGCGGCGACGGCCTCGACCGGTACCTGGCGGCGGAGGCCGAGCACCCGCCCGTCCTGGTGGCGCAGATCGAGACGGCGACCACCGACGACCCGCTGCCCGCCCTGCTGACCGGGGTGGACGTCGGCTTCGTCGGCACCACCGACCTGGCGGTGAGCCTGGGCCTGTCGACCAGCGACGACCCGGGGCCGCTGCTGCGGCGAACCGGGGACATCGCCGACGCGGCCCGCACCACCGGTGCCGCCCTCGGCGGCTGGGTCGCCGACCGTTCCGCCGGGGCGCTGGGCCGCTACGGCCTGACCGACGCGCGGTACCTGGTCGTCGGCTCGGACCTGCAGCTGCTCGGCACCGGCCTGCGTCGGCTCGCCGCACCCGCCTGATCCGCCTGAGAAGGGACGCGTTCACATGCTCAGTCCGCAGCTGTACGGCACCTCGGTCAACTGGGACGACATTCCGGCCACCGAGGTCCGGCCCGGGGTGCGCCGCAAGGTGTACGCCACCGACGAGGTCCTCTTCGCCTGGCACGAACTCAGCGTCGGGATGGACCTCAACCCGCACCATCACGACGACTTCGACCAGCTGGTGCTGATCCTCGGCGGCCGGTGCAACTACTACGTCGACGGGGTGCCGCACCCGATGGGGCCGGGTTCGCTGCTGCTGGTGCCGCGCGGTGCGGAGCACTACATCGAGCCGACCGAGGGCCCGTGCATCAACGTGGACGTCTTCGCCCCGCCCCGGGCCGACTTCCTGCCGCACGCCTGGCGTCCCGGGCAGGGCTGACCCGATGACCGACATCGTGGTGGTGGGCAGCCTCAACGTGGACGTGGTGGTGCCGCTGCACGAGCTGCCCGCCCCCGGTCAGACCGTGCTCGGCGCGGCCGACCACCGGCGGGCCGGCGGCGGCAAGGGCGCCAACCAGGCGGTCGCCGCGGCCCGGCTGGGCCGCCGGGTGGCGATGGTCGGCGCGGTCGGCATCGACGCCGACGGGGACTGGCTGCTCGGGCTGCTCGCCGCCGAGGGGGTGGCCACCGACGCGGTGCTGCGCGCCCCGCGCCCCACCGGGCAGGCGATCGTGCTGGTCACCGACGACGGCGACAGCACCATCGCGGTGAGCTCGGGGGCGAACATGTGGCTCGCCCCCGACCATCTGACCCCGCTGCGGCACCTGATCGGCTCGGCGCGGGCGGTGCTGCTGCAACAGGAGATCGACGCCGCGGTGGTGGCCGAGGCGGTCCGGGCCGCGGAGGGCCTGGTGGTGCTCAATCCCGCCCCGGCCCGCCCGGTCGACCCGGCGACCCTGGCCCGGGTCGACGTGCTGGTGCCCAACCGGGGTGAGCTGGCCGCCCTGGCCGGCGTCCGGTCCCCGGCCGGCGCGGCCGGCACCGAGAACCTGCCGGCCGGAGCGGCCGGCACCGACGACCTGGCGGCGATGGCCCGCACCCTGGGTACCCGGGGGCCGGTGGTGGTGACCCTCGGCGGTGACGGCGCGCTGGTGGTGACCACCGACCGGCAGTGGCTGGTGCCGGCCGAGCGGGTCGACGCGGTGGACGCCACCGGGGCCGGGGACACCTTCTGCGCCGCCCTGGCCGACGCGCTGCTCGACGGCGCGGCGATCGACGAGGCGGCCCGGTGGGCGAGCCGGGCGGCGGCGGTCACCGTCACCCGGCCGGGGGCGATGGCTGCCGCCCCGCGCCGAGCCGAGGTGCCCACGGCCGCCTGACCCGTACTCCCGGATCCTGCCGCCCGTCGTGCCGTTCGCGGCGGCGGAGCGGCCCGGCTCCGGCCGGCTGCGCGTCGCCCCCGGTCTGTCCCGGTCGGGGGCGACGGCGTGGCCGCTTTCCGTCCGGGCCGGTGTGGGCGGCGGTGCCGCCCGGGCCGGCGCAGGCGGCGGTGCCGCCCGGAGCGGCGCAGGCGGCGGTGCCGCCCGCACTGGTACGGACGCGGGTGTGCCGTCCGGGGGGTTGCGGGTCCGCTGGTGACCCGCCGGTCCCGGCCGGTGGCGTGGCGTCACCGGCCGGGACCGTGCCGTCGGTCAGAAGTGGGCCGGGAAGTCGGCCTTGCGGATCAGGCAGTGGATGCCCTTCACCCCGTCGACGACCTGGCTGACCTCGAAGTCGGCGGCGGCGCTCAGGTAGGCCAGCGCGGTCTGCGGCGGCATGCCCTGGGTGCGGACGAGGAAGTCGACGGCGGCCCGCACGGCCCGCCGCATCGCCTCGTCGAGGTCGGCGTGCAGGCCGACCGGCAGCCAGTGGGTGGCGGTCTCGCCGAACGGCCCGTCGACGGCCCCGACCAGGCCGGCGGCCTGCGCCCGGGGGATCACCGACAGCCGCAGGGTGGCCCGCAGCGGCGCCTCCAGGGCGGTCAGCGCCACCTCGCCGTCGCCCTGGGCGTAGTGCGGGTCACCGGCGTAGAAGCCGGCCCCGGGCAGCTGCACCGGCAGGTAGAGGGTCGAGCCGACCTGCAACTCGTTGATGTCGAGGTTGCCCCCGAACGCGCCGGGCGGCACCGAGTGGACCGGCTCGTCGGTGTCCACGGCGACGCCCATCAGGCCCAGGAAGGGGGCGAGCGGGAAGCGGGCCGCCCGGCCGTCGCCGTACGGCAGGGTGCCGAACAGCCGGCCGCCGTGGTGGATCACCTCGGTGAAGTGGCTGACGGTGCCGTACTCCCGGGGGCCGTCGCCGGCCGGGCCGGTGTCGGTGGGGGTGAGCGGGTACTCGCCGGGCAGCGCGCCGTAGCCGTGCCGGCTGCTGATGAAGCCGTAGGGGGCGCGGACGAGCAGATCGAGCACCTCGATCCGGAGCAGGTCGCCGGGTTCGGCCCCGGCCACGGTGATCGGGCCGGTGACCACGTGCGGGCCGTCGGCGTCGTAGTCGTGGGCGACGTCGGAGGCGGCCAGGTCGCGGGCGTCGGTGAGCACCCGGTCGCTGGGCACGTCGAACTGCTTGAGGTAGCCGACGGGGTCGCGGCCCTGGTCCTCCAGGATGCCCTCGTGGCTGAGGGTGTCGATGGTCACGGTCTCGCCGGATCCGACCCGCAGCACGGGCTCGTGCCGCCGGTCGGGCAGCCGGCCCCACAGACAGGTGTCCGGGGTGCTGGGCAGGTAGTGGGTTCCACCGATCGGGCCATTGTGCGGCTGGAGCATGACATCCTCCGGGAGGGGTGACACCGGCTGGCGGTGCGACGGGACGGCGCTGCCCGGTGCGGGTGGCCGGCGGCCGGCGACGGGGTGCGCGGGCCGCGTCCGAGGGCCGGCGACCGCGGTCGGGCGGGTCGGACGGGCCGAGTCGGATGTGGGGCATCGTGGCCGGCGAATCAGCAGGTACGTGTTGCGTTCGTATTAACAGCGAGTAACCCGGTGCCGGAGTCTGCCCTGCTCTTGACAGTTGCCAGGGCGGAGTAGCAGCATCGGGTGGCGAGATGCTGTCTCGCATGACGTAGAAGGCGGTGAGGTGATGGCGCAGCAGACGCCGGTACGTCCGCTCGGTGCAGCCGGCGCGATGATCGACGAGGACTGGGAGGCGCTGCGGTTCCGCGTGCACCGCTCGGCCTACCGCGATCCGGAGGTCTTCCGGACCGAGGTCGACCGGATCTGGAACCACACCTGGCTCTATCTCGGTCACGAGACCGAGATCCCAAAGCCGGGCGACTTCAAGACCCGGACCCTCGGCGGTCGACCGCTGATCTTCTGCCGGGACGCCGAGGGTCAGGTGCGGGCCTTCTTCAACGCCTGCACCCACCGGGGCACCGTGCTGTGCCGGCACAGCGAGGGCAACACCAAGTTCTTCCAGTGCTTCTACCACGCCTGGGCGTTCAGCAACTCCGGTGACCTGGCCGCGCTGCCCGGCGACGACGCGTACCCCGACGACCCCGCCTTCCGGGCGTCGATGGCCCTGCGGCAGGTGCCCCGGCTCCAGATCCACGAGGGCTTCGTCTTCGTCGCCTTCGACGCGGACGTGCCGGATCTGCTGACCCACCTCGGCCCGGCCGCGCACTACATGTCGTTGACCGCCAAGATCGGCGAGCACGGCATGACCACCCTGCCGGGCGTGCAGCTCTACAGCGTGAAGGGCAACTGGAAGCTCGCCGTCGAGAACGCGATGGACGGCTACCACTTCGCCCCCACCCACAACACGTTCGTCGGCTACCTGCGGGAGACCGGCTTCGCCGTCACCGACGACGACCAGTACGCCTACGATCTCGGCGGCGGTCACGGGCTGCTGGTGCTCACCGGGCACAACGGCCGGATCGGCATGGTCTGGGAACCCCGCTTCGGCGACGAGGAGAAGACCCGCACGGTCGCCAAGCGCCGCGAGCTGGAGGCCCGGCTCGGCCCCGAACTCGCCGCCGAGGTGGCCGACGCCAGCCGGATCCTCTTCGTCTTCCCCAACCTGCTGCTGTTCGACCTGGAGGCGCTGACCATCCGGCAGCTCGAACCGGTCGCCGCCGACCGCACCGACGTGCGGGCCTGGCAGTTCGTCGAGGTCGGCGAGCCGGAGTCGGTCCGCGCGCTGCGAATCAAGACGATGGTCAGCTTCGTCGGGCCGGGCGGCCTGGCCACCCCCGACGACATCGAGGCGTACGAGGCGGTGCAGCGCGGCATCACCGCGACCGCCGATGCGGTCGACCCCGCGCACGACTGGAGCGACATGTCCCGGGGCATGGCCAACGAGAAGCAGGGCAACCAAGGCCGTTCGATCGACGAGGGTGCGATGCGCAGCTTCTGGCGGCGCTGGGCCGAGGTGGTCGGGGCGAGCACCAGCGTGGCCGGTGACCCGCCGGCCGGTACGCCCGCCGCCGGACCCGCCACGGGAGGTGCGGGCAAGTGAGCGTGACGTCGACGACGGCAGGCAGCCGTGGGGGAGTGGTCAGTGTGGCATCGCGCGAGGTGACCCGGGCCGAGGTGGAGGACTTCCTCTACCGGGAGGCCCAACTGCTCGACGAGTGGCGGCTCGACGAGTGGCTCACCCTCATCGAGCCGGGTGGCCGGCTGGAGGTGCCGACCACCGACTGGGCCGGCTGGGACGCCACCACCGCCGGGTACTTCGTCGCGGACGACTACGAGCTGATCCAGGCCCGGGTCAAGCGGCTCAAGAGCCGCAAGGCGCACGCCGAGAACCCGCACTCGCGTACCCACCGGATGATCTCCAACGTGCTGCTGCTGGAGGCCGGCGCGGAGACCGTCTGGATCAGCGCCAACTTCCTCATCCACCGCTACCGCGACGGCGGCGCCTACACCTACGTCGGCCGGTACGAGCACGTGCTCAAGGTCGACCCGGACGGGCTGCGGTTCCGGCTGCGCCGTGCCGTGCCGGTGATGGAGTCGATGGACCCCGGCGCCCGACTCAGCTTCATCCTCTGAGCCGGCCGCCATGATCACCCACATCCTGGTCTTCCGGTTCCGCGACGACCTGCCGCCCGGGGCGGCCGAGTCGGTCCTGGCCGAGCTGGAGACCTTCCCGAGCCGGTACCCCGCGATGCGTAACTGGCGCAGCGGGGTCAACGTCAGCACCCGGGACACCAGCATGACCCACGGCTTCGTCGTGGAGTTCCCCACCGAGCAGGACCTGCTCGACTACCTGCACAGCGACTCGCACGAGCGGTTCGTCCGGGAACGCTGGCGGCCGGTCATCGAGCGTCAGGCCATCGTCAGTCTCCCCACCGCCGGGGACACCCAGCCCATCGAGAGGGGTCACAGATGACCACCGAGGCCACCGCCCGCCGCCGTGGGCCGTACGGCATGGAGTACGCCCGGATCGAGGTGCCCGACCTGGCCGCCTCCATCGAGTTCCTCCAATACCACGTCGGGCTGCAACTGGAGCAGCACGACGACGAGTACGCGTTCCTCCGCGCCGACCTGGAGCACCACAGCATCGAACTGGTCGCCGCGCCGCAGCGTACCGAGTCGTGGACCACGGCGGTCGGGTTCAGCGTCGAGAACGACGCCGTCCTCGACGACCTGCGCGAGCGGGTGACCGCCGCCGGGCACGAGGTGTTCGAGCTGGCCGACCGGGTCAAGGGCCTGGTCCAGCGGGGCTTCGCCGTCCGCGACCCCAACGGGCTGATCGTCGAGCTGTTCACCGAGTTCCAGGAGTACGCCGAGCCGCCGCTGATCGAGCTGCGCCCGCTGGACCTGGTACACCCGTTCCTCGCCACCGACAAGTACGACGAGACGCTGGCGTTCTACACCAAGGTGCTCGGCTTCCTGGAGTCCGACCACGTCGGCGACGTCACGGTCTTCCTGCGCAGCGAGGACCGCTACCACCACAGCCTGGCGATCCAGCGCAACAACGAGTTCTACGTCGCGCACCTGTGCTTCATGATGAAGAGCTTCGACCACGTGATGCGCGGCCGGGCGCGGGCGCAGTACAAGCAGATCCCGATCGCGTCCGACCTGGTCAACCACTCGGCGTCCACGTCGATCGCCTTCTACATGCATGACACCCGGCACGGGCCGCGCTACGAGCTGTGCGACCGGCACCGGGTGTTCACCCCGGAGGAGCACGAGACCCACCGGGCGCGTCGGATGGCGGTGGACCCGCGCAACATCGACGTGTGGCGGCCGGCCGCCGACGACTGGGCGCGCTTCTGAGTCGAGCCCGGCCCCGGCCGGCGGGCGGGGTGTCGTACCCGCCCGGCCGGTAGGCACGCTGGAGCGGGGTGGCCCGGTCAGGGGCCATCCCGCCGTCCTGCCCGCGACGTCCGGTCCCGCCGCGCCCGCGATGGCTTGACCTTGACAGTGATGTCAGGGTTCTAGCATCGCCAGGTGCGGAAGGAGACCGGCGACATGCGGATCGGAGAACTCGCGCGCCGCTGCGGCGTCAGCCCCCCCGGTCACGATGAGATTCGGACTCTCCCTCGAACCGCAGGCGTGGCCGGGCGACGCGGGTGCCGCGATGCTCCGGGCAGCGCGGAACGCCGAGCGGATCGGCCTGGATCACGTCCTGCTGGCCAACCACGTGCTGGAGAACCCGCACGGCGCCGGCTTCGACCCGGTGGTCCTGCTGGCGGCGGTCGCCGGGGCGACGACCCGCCTGGGGATCGCGACGAGCGTGCTGGTCCTGCCCTACTACCAACCTGTGGTGCTGGCCAACCAGCTCGCGACGCTGGACGTCGTGTCGGCGGGTCGGCTGGCGGTCGCCGTCGGCACCGGATGGAACCCGCAGGAGTTCAGCGCGCTGGGGGTGCCGCTGCGGCTACGTGGCCGGCGGACCGACGAGAGCCTGGAGGTCATGAAGGCCCTCTGGGCCGGCACCACCGCCGACCTGGACGACAGGTTCGCGAGCCTGCGCGGCGCGCGCATCGGCGTTGCCCCGTACCGGCCCGGCGGGCCACCGATCTGGGTGGGCGGGCACAGCGACGCGGCGATCCGGCGGGCGCTGCCCCGGGTGCAGGGCCGGAGCGGGTCAGGCCCGGGCTAGCCGCCAGGCAGGGGAGGCGTCGACACCCCGGCCGCGACGACGACCGGGCCGTCCTCTGCCCGGCGTCGTGCCGGCCGGGCGAGCAGCGACACGACCGTGAGGACGGCGGCGGCGACCGGCAGCCCCCAGGGCCGCCGGGCAGCCGCCACGGTGAACGCGACAGGTCGACCGGGTGTCACGATCCGACCCTCCACCTCGTAGCTGCCGAACGGGGCCGTGCCGGTGGACACCGGCACGTGGTACTCGCGGGTCTGCCCGGCGGCGATGCGGCCCAACGCCGGGGCGGCCACGATGGTCCGGGCCTGTCCGGGCGGCCCGACGGTGAGCTGCAACGGCGGGTCGGTGACGTCCTGCGCGCCGGGGTTGTGCAGGGTGATCCGGACCGCGAGCTCGCCGGGCAGGCCGAACCAGCCGCGTGGCCCGGACCGGTCGACGGCGTGCACCCGTACCAGGGTCAGCCCGGCCGGTACGGTCGGCGCGACCGCCGGGGCGTCGACCCCGGTCAGCGCCAGGTCGGTGACGGCGCTGGCGGTGCCGGTCGGCGTGCGGACCCGCAGCACGCAGGGGCAGGCTACCGGCGGGGCGGCCACCAGCACCGGCAGGGTGGCCCGGCCGGTGGGCGGCACCTGGCCGTGGGTGGCGGCCCCGGTCGCGCAGTCGAGCACCCCGCGCCGGGCCGCGTTGCCGCACACCTCGGCCTGCACCGTGCCGGCCGGCCAGCCGTCCAGGCCGACCAGCACCCGCTGGCCGACCCGCAGCGTCCCGGCCGGCACGGTGACGCCGGGAGCACCGCCCGCCGGGGTGCCGCCCGGAGCCAACGCGGCGGCCACCGCCAGCAGGGCCACGGCACGCAGCGGCCCGGTCATCGGGCGGGCGGGGCGGCGGGACGCGGGTCGGCATCCGGATCCGGCCCGTCGGCGGCAGTGCGCCGGCGTCGCCACCACCGCAGCCCGGCCCAGCCGGCCGCCCCGGCGAGCAGGGCCAGCAACAGCCAGGGCGGTGCCCACACCCCGGCGGTACGGACCACCGGCGGTAGCGCGGTGTCCGTGCTGGTCGCCGCGATGTCGACCGCGGCGGTCAGCCGCAGCAGCGGGGGTACGCCGGTGATCCGCTCGGTGACGGTGAAGGTCGTCCCGGGGAGCAGCTCCGGCAGGTCGGTGGGGGAGGTGCGGGCCTGTTCCCGGCCGAAGGGGGCGGTGACGGTCACCGTGCCGCTGCCGCCGAGCCGGACGTTGCCGTCGTTGCGCAGCCGGTAGCGGACCACCAGGTCGCCACCGCCGAACGGGTCGACCGGGTGGTCGTAGGAGACGTCGACCGCCTCGACGGTGACGGCCGGTCGGACCGGGCCGGTGACCCGCAGGTAGACCCGGGCGGCGAGCCGTTGGTCGACCAGCACCCGCTGCCCGGTGGCGGTGGTCCGGACCCGGGCCACCGCGCCGATCACCCCGCCGGTGTGGTCGCCCGGGGTCGCGTTGACCGGCACGGTGAGCCGGAACGGGATGTCGACCCGTTTGCCCGCCGGGATCGTCCACTCGCGCCGGTCGACGCGGATCCAGGAGCCCACGTCGGTGGCCGGCCGGTCCGCCGGCAGCAGGGCGAACGCGCCGTCGGCGGCACTGTACGCGTCGGTGCCGTACACATCGAAGGTGACCGGGCGGTCGCCGAGGTTGGTGATGCCGACGTGGTCGGTCAGGGTGCTGCCCGGGGCCAGGTCGTAGATGAAGTAGTTGCGCCCGGTCGGACCCTTGGCGCTGGACGGCTGGACGGCCCAGCGGGCCGTGCCGGTCTCCCCGGCGGCGGCCGTCGGGCCGGGCGTCGGGGCGGGCGCGGCGCGGGCCGGTGCGGGCTGGACCGTGGCCACGAGCAGCGCGGCGGCGAGCGCGGCGCCGCTGCGGGACAGGGCGGTAGACAGGGACATGCCGGGCTCCGGGGAGTGGTCGGGCCGGTGGGACGGGCACGGGGCCCGTCCCACCGGTGTGGTGCCTGATCAGGAGAGGGTGAGGGTGAGCACCGCGCTGTAGTCGCCCGCCGGGGCGGACGCCGGAACCCCCAGGTTGAGCTGGGCGCCACAGGTGAAGGTGCCGTTGCTCGCGCCGGTGGCCGAGGTGCACAGCGCACGCGCCGTGCCCAGTCCGGCACCGGGCGCGGCGGGCGCGCCCGGGGTGACCACGCCGGGGGTGCCGGCGAGCGGGTCGGTGCCGACGGTGGCGCTCGGCACCCAACCCAGGTTGTCCGCCGCGATGGTGCCGCCGGTGGTCGAGGCGAAGTCGGAGGCCTGCCCGACCAGGCTCCAGCCGGCGTTGGTGCCGCGCAGGTCGGCGACCGTGGCGGCGTTCAGCGCCCCGGTGGTGACCTGCCCGTTGCTGACCGCCGGCAGGGCGACCGTGGAGCCGGCCACGCCGAGGGTCAGCGCGCCACCGGTGACGGTGGTGGTGATCTGCTGGTCGGCGTCGCCGCCGCCCACCGGGGCACGGGCGAAGGTCACCGGGGTGAAGGTGTCCTGGCTACGGTCGGCGGCGCCGCGGGCGGCGAAGGTGACGACGTAGCACTGCACCTTCGTGCAGTCGACCTGCGCGCCGGTGCGGTCGGTGTAGACCGCGCTGATCGGCAGGGTGGTGCGGAACGTGCCGTCGGCGTTGAGCCGGTCGCGGGCCTCGGTCGGCTCGTTCGTCTTGTTGACCCACTTGGTGACCTGGAGGACACCGGCGTTGGTCCAGTGCTGGTCGACCTTGGGGCCGAAGGAGACGTAGATCCCCGCCGCCCCGTTGGCCTCCGGGTCGAAGCCGCTGCCGGTGACCGTGATCGTCGCCCCGGCCGGGTCGAGCCCGGTGGCGGGGGTGACGCCGACGGCCGGTCCGGCCGGTTCGCCGCCGCCACCCGTGGAGAAGGTGAACGACAGCGGGTCGAGCGTGGAGCCGGCGCTGTAGAAGCCGTTGAACGCCGAGGCGCCCTCGGCGGTCAGCGTCGCGGCCAGATCGGTCGCGGTCACCGTGCCACCGCTGCCACCGGGGTTGCCGTCGCTGGTGGTGACGGTGGCGATGGTGGCCTGGCGGACCGAGACCGGCTCGGCCGCCGTGGTGGTGAGGTCGACGTCCGCCTTGACGGCGGCGGTGCCACCGGTCACGACGATCGTCGGGTTGGCCAACGCGATGGTGAAGAAGTGCGCCGGGTACGAGAAGACGATCTTCCCGCCGTACGCGGCGTCGATGGCGCCGGTGCCGGCGTCGTACGTGCCGCCCTTCGCGGGGAAGGTGAAGGTGCCGTCGCTGTTGATGCGGGCGCCGTCGCTGGCGGCGATCGGCGGGTTGCCGTTGCCGGTGTTCACGTAGGCGCGGAAAGACGCCTTGAAACCCCAGGTCAGGCTGCCGGAGCTGAGCTCCGCCCCGGCGGCCTGGGCGGGGCTGACCCCGACGAGGACGGTCGACGCGCCGAGCAGGGCGACCGCCGCCCAGCGCGACGTCCGCCACCGACCGGCATTGGTTCTGGATCTGACCATGCTGCTCCCTCTGTGGTGCCCAATACGGACAGTGGTTGAGGTTAGGCAAACCTAACTACTGCGGCATCCGGCAAAGCGGCCGAAGATCTTGGGCCGAAGAACCTCTTGTGAACAGCGGATCAGTCGCTTAGGTTAGGCAAACCTTAACTACGGTCGGTGTGGCAGCCGGCCCGATCCGTCATGGGAGGAGCCTGATGCGGGCACTGCCTCGCGCCATCCTGACCGTCGCCGCGATCACTGTCAGTATCGGCGTGGGGTCGACGCCGGCCCACGCCGGGACCGGGCGGGGCGCCGCCGGGCAGACCCTCACCGCCACCCCCACCAGCGGGGTGTCCCGCACCGGGGCGACGGTGACCGTCACCGGCAACGGGTACGACGTCACCAAGGGCATCTATGTCGCGTTCTGCGTGGACAACGGCGCCGGGGCCGCCCCCAGCCCGTGCGGCGGTGGGGCCGACACCACCGGCAGCACCGGCGCGTCGCACTGGATCTCGTCCGACCCACCCTCCTACGGGGAGGGACTGGCCGTCCCCTACGGCCCGGGCGGCTCGTTCCGGGTGACCCTCACCGTGAACCCCCGCATCGGCACGATCGACTGCACCGTCAGCCGGTGCGTGGTCGCCTCCCGCGCCGACCACACCCGCACCGCCGACCGCTCGCAGGATGTCCGGGTGCCGGTCACCTTCGCCGCCGCCGCAGCGCCCGCACCGACCCGTACCCCGGCCACCGCCGCCCCGGCGACCACCGGGGGTGCCGCCCGGACCACCCCACCGGCGGCGGCCCCGACCGGCGCGGCCGGCACGCCCACCGGCGGCACACCGGCGTCGGCCACCGCCGTCGCCCCTGCCGGCACCGGCGACCCGGCGGACCCGGCCGATGCCGGCGACCAGGCGCAGGTGACCCGGGTCAGCGCCGCCTCCGACACCGGCCGCTGGTGGCTCGCCGTGCTGGTCGTACCCGTGCTCGGGGCGGTGCTGCTCACCGGCCTGCGCCGCCGTCGCCACCGCCGGAGCACCCCGTGACCCCGCGTGCGCTGCCGCTCGTCCTGGTGCTGCTCGCCGGCGCCCTGGTCGGCTGCACCGACCCGGCGGCCGAGGCGCGGTCGGCCCCGACCTCCTGCGGCCCGGTCACCGCCACCCTGCCCGACACCGACGTGACCCCGCTGGACCCGGCCCCCACCCCGGCCCTGCCGGTCACCGTCACCTCCACCGACGGCGTCGCTACCACGGTCACCGACGCCGCGCGCATCCTGCCGGTCAACCTCTACGGCTCGATCGCCGAGATCGTGTTCAGCCTCGGCCTCGGCGGCAACGTCGTCGGCCGGGACACCTCCACCACCTTCCCGGCCGCGGCACACCTGCCCGTGGTCACCCCGGCCGGGCACGACCTGTCCGCCGAGGCGGTGCTCGCCCTCGCCCCCACGGTGGTCGTCGCCGACGACAGCATCGGTCCACCCGAGACACTGCGGCAACTGCGCGCCGCCGGTATCCCGGTGGTCCTGGTCGCCGCCGAGCAGACCCTCGACGCCGTGCCCGGGCACGTCCGGGCCATCGCGGCGGCGCTCGGCGTCGGCCCGGCCGGCGACCGGCTGGTCACCCGGATCGAGGGGGAGACCGCCGCGGCCCGCGCCGGGGTGCCCGACGGTCCGGCCCCCCGTGTCGCCTTCCTCTATCTGCGCGGCACCGCCGGGGTCTACCTGATCGGCGGGCAGGGGGCCGGTTCCGACGCGATGATCGAGGCGGCCGGAGGGGTGGACGCCGGCAGCGCGATCGGCCTGGCGAAGTTCCGCCCGCTGACCAGCGAGGGCCTGATCAACGCGGCCCCGGACGTGCTGCTGGTGATGAGCGGTGGGCTGGAGTCCGTCGGCGGCGTCGACGGCCTGCTCAGGCTCCCCGGGGTGGGGCAGACCCCGGCCGGGGCCGCCCGCCGGGTCGTCGACATGGACGACGGCGTCCTGCTCACCTTCGGCACCCGCTCCGGGCGGGTGGTGCGGGCACTGGCCGACGCGCTGCACTGCCGGAGCCCGCGATGACCGCCACCGACACCCGACCGGCCACCGGGGACACCACCGCCGGTCGCGACGGCCGCCGTCGGGTACGGCGCGGACCGGTCCTGCTCGCCGGGCTCTCCGCCGCCCTGCTGCTGGTCGCCCTGGTCGCCGCCGGGCGGGGGCAGGTGGCGGTCAGCCCGGCGGAGGTGCTCGGCTCGGTGCTGCACCGCCTCGGCCTGGATGTCGGCCCCCGGCCCGCCGCCGTGCACGGTGAGAGCGCGCTGTGGCTGGTCCGCTTCCCCCGGGTCGCGCTCGCCGCCGTGGTCGGCGCCGCGCTCGGCTGCGCCGGTGCGGTGATGCAGGGGGTGTTCGGCAATCCGCTGGCCGAGCCGGGCGTCATCGGCGTCTCGGCGGGCGCGGCGGTCGGAGCGGCACTGGCCATCGTCACCGGTGTCACCGTCCTCGGTGGCTGGACGGTGCCCGCCGCCGCGTTCGCCGGGGGCCTCGCCACCACCTGGCTGGTCTACCTGCTGGCCCGCTCCGGCGGCCGGACCGAGGTGGTCACCCTGGTGCTCACCGGGGTCGCGGTCAACGCCGTCGCCGGGGCCGCCATCGGGCTGCTGATGTTCGTCGCCGACGAGTCGGGTGTGCAGGCCATCGCGTTCTGGAACCTCGGCAGCCTGGCCCAGGCGAACTGGTCGGCGGTCGCGCTGGCCGCGCCCTGCCTGGCGGTCGGGCTGCTCGCCACCCTCGCCGACGCCCGCCGGCTCGACCTGCTCGCCCTGGGCGAACGCTCCGCGCGCCACCTCGGGGTCGACGTGGAACGGCTGCGGGTCCGGATGATCGTGGTCACCGCGCTGCTCGGCGCGGCGGCGGTCGCCTTCACCGGCATCATCGGCTTCGTCGGCCTGGTCGTGCCCCACCTGGTCCGGATGGTCGCCGGCCCCGGACACCGGCTGCTGCTGCCGGCCAGCGCGCTCGGCGGCGCGATCGTCGTCGTCGTCGCCGACCTCGCCGCCCGGACCCTCGTCGACTACCAGGAGCTGCCGCTGGGGGTGCTCTCCGCGCTGGTCGGCGGCCCCGCCTTCTTCTGGCTGCTGCGCCGCACCCGGGACCGTGCCGGCGGGTGGGCGTGAGCGCCGCCGGCACCCCGCCCCGCACATCCGAGGGGGGACCGTGGTGAACGTACGTCGGCGACGGGGGCCGCTGCGGCTGCTCGGAGCCCGGACGGCCGCCCGGGTGCCGACCGCCCCGGTGCCGGGCGGCACCCGGATCCGGGCCACCGGGGTCCGGGTCGAGCGCGCCGGCCGAGCGGTGCTCGACCGGGTCGACCTCGGGGTCCGCGCCGGTGAACTGCACGCCCTGGTGGGGCCGAACGGCGCCGGCAAGTCCACCCTGCTGGCCGCCGTCAGCGGTGACCTGCCGCTCGCCGCCGGGACGGTCGAGGTCGACGGTCGTCCGCTGGCCGAGTGGTCGGCCGTGGAGCTGGCGATGCGCCGGGCGGTGCTGACCCAGCACAGTGTCCTGAGTTTCCCCTTCGCGGTGGTCGAGGTGGTCCGGATGGGTCGTTCCCCCTGGGCCGGTCGCCCGGAGGAGGCCCACGACGATGCGGTGGTCGCCGAGACCATGCGACGCTGTGACGTGATCCGGTTCGCCACCCGGCCCCACCCGTCGCTCTCCGGCGGCGAGCAGGCCCGGGTGGCACTGGCCCGGGTGCTGGCCCAGCAGACCGGGGTACTGCTGCTCGACGAACCGACCGCCGCCCTCGACCTGCACCACCAGGAGTTGGTTATGCGTATCGCCCGGGAGCGGGCCGAGGCCGGCGACGCCGTCGTGGTGGTGCTGCACGACCTCGCCCTGGCCGGGGCGTACGCGGACCGGATCACCCTGCTCGCCGAGGGCCGGGTACGGGCCACCGGACCCCCCGGCACGGTGCTGACCGCGCCCCTGCTCAGCGAGGTCTACCGGCACGACATCGAGGTCGTGCCGCACCCGGACACCCACCTGCCGCTGGTCGTCCCCCGCCGCCGGGGTCCGACCCGGAACACCCCCGTCACGGAGGAATAGATGGACACCCCACCCCTGCCGTTCTCGGCCCGGCTCCGGGCCGCCAGCCAGGAGGTCCATGCCGCCGCCGAGAGCCAGCGCTACGTCACCGCGCTGGTCGGCGGCGAGCTGGACCTGGCCGGCTACCTCGACCTGGTGGTGCAGCACCATGCCCTGTACCAGGCGTTGGAGTCGGCCGCCGAGGCGATGCGCGACGATCCGGTCGCGGGTGGGTTCGTCGACGACGCGTTGACCCGGCTGCCCGCCCTGGAGGCGGACCTGATCCACCTGGCCGGACCGGACTGGGCGTCGCGCACCACGCCGCACCCGACGACGGTCGCCTACGCCGACCGGATCCGGACCGTGGGCGGCACGTCCCCGGTGCGTTTCATCGCCCACCACTACACCCGCTACCTGGGCGACCTTTCCGGGGGGCTGTACATCGGACGGGCGGTGGCCCGACGGTACGGGCTGACCGGGCAGGCGGGGGTGGCCTTCTACACCTTCGACCGGATCCCCCGGCCCACGGCGTACAAGGACGCGTACCGGGCGCGGTTGGACGCCCTGCCGCTGAGCCCGGCCGACGAGGCGGCGCTGCTGGACGAGGTGCTGGTGGCCTACCGGCACAACATGGCGGTCTTCACCGCCCTGGCCGGGCACGTGCCGGACGGCCCGGGGATGCCGGAGGCGGTGGCGTGACCGGGCAGCCGTTCGACGCCGACGTCGTCCACGCGGTCAGCCGGCACATGAACGACGACCACGCCGGGGACTCGCTGCTGATCTGCCGTGCCCTCGGCGGCTGCCCGGCGGCGACCCGGGCGCGGGTGACCGGCCTGGACGCCGACGGGATGGACTTCGCCGTCACCCTCGACGACCTTGAGGTGCCGGTGCGGATCCCGTTCGCCCACCGGCTCACCGAGCGGGCCGAGATCCGCCGCGAGGTGGTCCGGATGTACGAGCAGGCGTGCGCCGCGCTCGGCGTACCGTCGCGCCCCGCCGACTGAGTGTTGCGGCCCGGCCGGCGGCACCGTCCATGTCGGATAGCCGGCAGGACGGTCGGCGGCCGGCCGGGCGACCCTACGCTTGGTGACAGGCGACCGGGTGACGTTCCCGGGTGGCAGCGCCCGCGCTGCGAGGAGGTCGGTGTTGAGGTCGTCCCGTCGGATGGTGCTGCTGGTCACCGGCGCGCTCGTCGCCGTCCTGGCGCTGTCGTTCGTCGTCCTGCGCGCTGACACGGCCGACCTGGTCGCCACGGCGGTGTCCGCGGTGGCCGCCGTCGCCGGGGTCGGCGTGGCCCTGTGGGCCGCCCTGGCCCCGACCCGACCGGGCCTGCGGGCCGAGAAAACAGGCCGGGTGACGACCACCCGTCACGGGTACGGCGTCTCCGGGATCGACGCTCCGGCCGACGACGACACCCCGATGAGCGCCTCCGCGACCGGTGATGTCGAGACCGACGGTGGTGTGGGCATCAGCGGCATCCACCGCCGACCCCGATGATCCCGGGCCGCTGGTGGCGTCCGGCTCCACGGAATCCGCCGCATCAGGCGATCACCGACCGCACCGACCCGTTCCTACCGACCGGCTACGTCGTCTCGCACACCGGCCCGGTGTGGGCCGAGCCCTTCAGTGTCGGCATCAGCGGCTATTTCCACGGAAATGTCTTCATCGGCTCGCCGGCCTACCGGCTGACCGGCGCTGGCGGTGGCGTGCCGCGCGCGGTGGAGAGCCTGCGACTGTCCGAGCTGCTCGACCCGCGTCACCGGGTGGTGCCCTTCGTGGGGCGCGAGGACGAGCAACGGTCGTTGTGGCGCTGGCTCGACCCGCCGCACGCCGGCCTGAGGTCGGTGCGGTTGATGTACGCCCCGGGTGGCCAGGGCAAGACCCGGCTCGCCGACCGGGTCGGGGCGACCGCCCAGGAGGCCGGATGGACGGTGTTGCACGCGTCCTGTGAGCCCCTGACGCCCGAGCCGCGATCCGGTCCGTCCGGCGGGTCCGACAACGATGGCGCACTGCTGGTGGTGGTCGACTACGCCGACCGTTGGCCGGCCGGCGCGTTGCCGTCGCTCCTGACCGACCCGCTGCTGCACGGCGGGGGACAGGTCCGGGTGCTGCTGCTGGCCCGTTCCCCGGGGTACTGGTGGGCGGGGTTGCGCTCCTGGCTGACCGGGGTCGGTATGCCGGCCGACGAGTTCCCGTTGCCGCCGCTGGCGGCGGATCCGCAGGCCCGGCGGCGGCTCTTCCGGGTGGCGGTCGACCGGTTCGCCAGCCTGCTCCCGGATGCCCGGCCCGCCGAGGTGGTGGTGCCCCGGCTGACCGATCCCGCGTACGGGACCGCGCTGGCGGTGCAGCTGGCCGCCCTGGTCGCCGTCGACGTCAGCCGGCTGGCCGGATCGACCGCGCCGTCCAGTCTGGTGGATCTCTACGGCCACCTGATCGGCCGGGAGACCGCCCACTGGCAGAAGCTGCGCCGGGCCGGGGTGACGACCAGCCCGACCCAACAGCTCGATCTGGCCGTGGTGACCGCGACGCTGGCCGGCCCGGTGGCGGACGACGCGGCGGGGGAGATCCTCCGTTGCGCCGGTGCCGAACCGACCACGATCAGGGCCTTGCTGACCGACCACACCGCCTGCTATCCGTCGTACGACCAGGAGTCCGTGCTGGAACCGTTGCGGCCCGACCGGTGGGGCGAGGCGTATCTCGCGCTGGCCGTGGCCGGTCACGACTGGTGGTCCCGCCACCCGCCCCGTTCCTGGGCGGCCGGTGTCGCCCGGGCACTGCTCCGGGCGGCGGACCTGGAGCCGGCCACGGCGGCCGGGGTCCGGGCCCGGGCGCTGACCGTGCTCAGCGAGGTGGCCACCGAATGGCGGCACGTGGCGACCAGGGTGCTGCTGCCGGCGCTCCGGGCGGATCCGGCACTCGCCACCGCCGCCGGTGGTGCGGTCCTGGCGACGATCGTCGACCTGCCCGACATGGACGTCGAACTGCTGGCGGCGATCGAGCCGCACCTCCCCCCGGGGCGGCATTCCGACTTCGACCTGGTGGCCCGCCGCATCACCGGCCGGCTGGTCGAGTACCGGCTGCCCCGGTGCGGTGACGACGCCGAACGGGCCCGGCTGCACATCGACTACGGTCGCCGGCTGGCCCGGGCCGGCGATCGGCACGCGGCGCAGGCCGCCCTCGACCGGGCGGTGGCCGCCGCCGAGGCCGCGCGCGCCGCCGATCCCGGCCCGACGACCGCCGTGCTGCTCGCCTGGGCGCTGCACCTGCGGGGTCACCGGCTCGCCGCGGTGAACCGGAGCGCCGAGGCGCTGGCCAGCGTCGAGCGGGCGGTCGAGATCCTCGATTTCCTCGCCGGGGATGACCCGGCGTACCGGTTCCGTCTCGCCGAGACGCTCGACAATCTCGGCATCCGGCTGGCCGAGGTCGGCCGCCACCCGGAGGCCGAGGTGGCGGCCCGGCGCAGCGTGAAGCTGTTCTCCGCCGACGCCCCGTCGCCGGCCGGCGAGGTCGGCCGGGCCGCCGCGTTGACCAACCTCTCGGCCATCAAGGCGCACCAGGGCCGGGCCGACTCCGCCCTGCGGACCGCGCGCCGCGCGGCGCGGCTCTGGCGTCGGCTCAGCGACGAACAGCCGGCGGTGTACCTACCGGAACTGGCCCTGACGTTGAACACGCTCGGTCTCCGGTACGCCGAGTCCGGCCGGCTGGAGGAGGCGGTGAAGGCGACTGCGGAGTCGGAGGAGATCTACCGGGAACTCGTCGACTGCAATCCGGTGGTGTTCGAGCTGGACCTGGCCGCGGTGCTGGCGAACCTGAGCGGCCACCTGTGGCGGCTGAACCGACGCGCCGAGGCGCTCCGGACGCATGCCGAGGCCGAGCGGATCTTCACCCGTTGGGGCGGTGCCGACCCGGAGGTCTTCTCGCCGCACCTGCGGGAGGTCCGACAGAACCTCGCCCGGATGGTGGCCGAGCAGACCCCGGTGTACCTGTACCGCTGGGAACCGGGGGCCGGGTCCTTCGGATCCTGACCCCGGTGGGCCGCCGACCGTCCGGCGTCAGCGGGTCTTCTTGGTGGCCCGTTTGCGGGGTGGGGTCAACAGGTCGGCGATCGCGCTGATCGCGGCGGGCACCGTCCGGTAGTACGCCCAGACGCCGCGCTTCTCGCGTTCGATCAGCCCGGCCTCGGTGAGGATCCGCAGGTGATGGCTCACCGTCGGCTGGGACAGGCCGAGCGGCGCGGTGAGGTCGGTGACGGACGCCTCGCCCTCCGGGGCCGACTGGATGAGGCTGAGCAGCCGCAGCCGGGCCGGGTCGGCGAAGGCCTTCAGCACCCCCGCGAGCCGTTCCGCGTCGGCGCGTTTGATCGGCTCGCCGGCCAGCGGCGAGATGACAGGCGTATTGGTTTTCGCAGCTCCCACGTCCGCCATCATGGCAGCAAGAGTCATGTCTGGCCGCTGGATCGCCGATCGGCCACGACGAATTCGCGGATCGGGTGACCGGTGGGGTCGGTTCGGACGACCCGGGGTCGGGGGAGAGCCTGCCCGGGGCCGGTGGGTGGGAGTCGAACCCCGCCCACCGGCCCCGGGGCGCGGTGCTGGTGCCCTGTCGGCGGGCCGCCGGTCAGCGTGCGGTGCAGGTGGGCGTCAGCCCGGACCCGCTGCCGTTGCCCTGGAAGCCGAATTCCGCGACCTGGCCGGGGGCGAGCCGGCCGTTGTAGTCGACGTTGGTGAAGCGCACCGTTCCGGTGCTGCCGCTGGCGGTGGCGCTCCAGGTGTTGGTGACGCTGGCCCCGCCGGGCAGGGTGGCGCTGACCGTCCAGCCGGTGGTGCCGGCGGAGCCGGCGGTGACCCGTACTGAGGCGGTGAAGCCACCGGTCCACTGGTTCACCGTCACCGTGGCGGTGCAGCCGCTACCGCCGGGCGGTGGGGTGGTCGGGGTCGCCGGTGGAGTGGTCGGGGTGGCCGGTGGGGTGGTCGGGGTCGCCGGTGGAGTGGTGGGCGGCGTGGTGCCGTCGAACTGGCTGAAGAAGTTCCACACCACCGGCCGGGTCCAGGACTTCTCGCCGGGTGCGTAGGGGTCGGCGGTGCCGTCCACGGCGTTGGGGGCGTGCCCGCCGTCGAACGGCGCCCAGGCGACCGGGTACCCCGCCCGGCAGCCCGCGTAGTAGGTGACGGTGTGGGTCAGGCTGCCCTGCGCCGGCTCCGGCGGGTTCTGCGGGGTGCAGCCGTTGTTCCGGACGAACCGGTCGCGCAGCGACCGGCCGGTGGCGATGGGGAGTACGGTGTCCCGCAGCCCGTGGATGCCGATGTAGGCGATCGGCTGGGTGCCGCCGTTGCAGCCGCTGAGCTGGCCACCGGAGTAGACGGCGACGGCGCGGAAGACCGTGGCGCGGGCGCAGGCGATGGCGTAGCTCATGCCGCCGCCGTAGCTGAAGCCCATGGCGAACCGCTGCGTCGTCTCGACGCACAGGGCCGACTCGATCTGGCGCATCATGTCGTCGACGAAGGTCAGGTCGCGGTCACCGCTGTTGGCCCAGCCGTTGCCGATGCCCTGCGGCGCGACGAAGATCGCGCTGTTGTTCGACAGCGCCCGGATGCCGTAGTAGGACCACGGGTAGCCGCTCGTCCCGCCCGAGTCGACGTCGTTGGCGGTGCCACCGTTCCAGTGGAAGCCGAAGATCAGCTTGTACGGGTGGTTGCGGTCGTAGTTCTCCGGGATCCGCAGGATGTACGAGCGGTTCTGACCGCCGCTGGAGATGGTGCGGTTGCCGCTGGTCAGGGTGGGTGCCTTGCCGCAGCCGGCGGTGGCCGCGAGCGGCGCGGCGTCGTTCGCGTAGGCCGGCGGGCTGGCTCCGGCGGTGACCGCGGCGCCGCCCATGGCGAGGGCGAGCGCCGCGATCCCCGCGACAGCGCCGGCTACCAGGCGGTGTCTCGACATCAGGAGGGCTCCTTCGGGGGCAGGGGACAGGCGATCGACCGCCCGGGGGAGGAGGTGCGGTGGCCGGGGATCCGGTGGCGACGGCCCTCGACCCTCGACGGAAGGTGATCATATGTATCGATGATTACAAACGTAATCCGTATGACGTATGATGTCAACAAGAGGCCGTATGTCGTCTGGAGCAGGGAAAACGAGGTTCTGCTGCGTGGCCTGGCCGCCCGGCGAGTGCCCTTACGACTGCCGGTGCGGGGTCGGCGGCGTCCAGGACGCCGCCGACCCCGCACCGTCGTTTCTCCCCGTCGGCGGGGCGACTCGGCTCCCGCCGTCAACCGGCGGGACGGTTCACCAGTTCAACGGCAGGGTGTTGACGAACCGGGTGAGCGCACCGGCGAGGAGCTGGTCGTCGCGGCGGGACGGGTGCCAGTCGCAACCGAGCTTGTCCAGCCCCAGCGCGTTGTCGTCGTAGTACAGCGAGCGGATCCGGGTGTCGCCCCGGCTGGTGCGGGTCTGGACGACCTGCTGGACGGAGCTGGCCAGCGCGGTCGTGGGGGACAGGTCGGGGTAGGTGAGCACGATGAACGTGTCGGGGCCGTACCGGCTGCGCAGCTTGTCGATGAAGGCCAGGTAGGCGCTCCGGTAGTCGGCGGCGAGCTGGTCGACGGTGGTCCACCGCTCACCGGGGTTGAGGGCGGTGGAGAAGTCGTTGATGCCCAGCCCCACCACGACCAGCTGCGGCTTCCAGGTGCTCGGCTTCTGCCACACCGTGCTGTTCCACAGGGCCTGCAGGTCGGTCTCGTAGTAGGTGCGGAAGTTGTCGGTGCCCCCGCCGTTGTAGTTGCGCACCATGCCGAGGCCGGACCAGGCGGTGAGCTGGTAGTCGGCGTTCAGGCTCTGCGCGGTGAGGGCACCGAAGGTGACGTCGGCGTTCGAGTTGCGGGTGACCCCGCCGTTGTTCGAGCAGTCGCGGGTGGTCGACATGTTGCCGTAGCCGGCCGTCCAGGAGTCGCCGATGAACTCGATCTGCCGGCTGCGGGCGGCGGGTCTGGCCAGGATCGCGCCCCCGGCGACGGGGACCAGGCCGCCGAACTCGCCCGCGCTCCACGGGCTCTCGGTGCGCTTGACCAGGCGTACGGTGTGCTCGGCGTTGGTCAGGTTGCGGACCCAGTAGGTGGTCCGACCCGGCGTGACCAGGGTGGCGACCGTCGCCCCGTCGACCTGCACGGCGTAGTCGTTCTGGGCGTCGTCGAGGACGATGCCGACCCCGGTGCCGCGGAACCGGCCCTCGAAATAGATGCCGGGCCAGGTGAACTGGGCGCTGTCTCCCACCGCCTTGACTCGACCCACGGTCGAGGTCTGGTCCAGCGCGCCCGATGCCGGCGGCGGCGTGGTGGGCGGCGGCGTCGTCGGCGGCGGCGTGGTGGGCGGCGGCGTCGTCGGTGGCGGCGTGGTGGGTGGCGGCGTGGTGGTCGGCGGCGGCGTGGGGGAAGTGGTACGGCCGGTGCACGGCACCCCGTTGAGCGCGAAGTCGACAGGGACCGGGTTCGACGAGTTGTTCCACGAGGCGCCGAAGCCGAGCTGGGTGCTCGCGCCGACGCCGAGGCTGCCGTTCCAGCTGGCGTTGGTGGCCGTGACCCGGTCCGCGGACTGGGTGACCGTGCCGTTCCACCCCTGGCTGATCACCTGTCCCCCCGTGAACGACCAGGTCAACCGCCAACTGGTGATCGGGTCGCCGAGGTTGGTGAGGTCGACGTTCGCGCTGAAGCCGCTCGGCCACTGGCTGGCCACCGTGTAGGTGACCCGGCAGCCGGCGGCGGCCTGCGCGGGAACGGTGGCGGAGAGCGCGGCGGTGCCGGTGACGACGACGGTGCTGAGCACCGACACCGCCAGTCGGGACCGGGAACGCGTGGTGGGCATGGAGATCCTTCCGGGGATGGTGGTGACGTGCGACCGCCGGCCGTGGTGTGCCCTCGGTCCGTTCACGTCGGTCGGTGTCGCGCCCTGTCTGTCCCTCGGCTCGCTGCCAGCCCGGCTCCGCGGGGATTATCCCGCCCAGCTTCGACGCCCGTCAATCGACGCGACCGGTCGGCCGGTTGGTCAACCAATGGGTCGCCCGGCGGGTCGGTACGGTGCGACCGGGCCACATCCCGCACCGTGCATGAGTGGGGGTTGTGCATATTGACGATTACGGATGTCACGGGCAGGATCGCGGCCACCACCCCGCGATCCCTTCTGGGAGGCGTCATGTCCCGTCCCCGCCGGCCCCTGCTGAGGGCGGTCACCCGGACGGCCGCGCTCGTCGTGGCCACCGCCGGTGTGCTGTCCACCGTCGCCGCACCCGCCCACGCCGCCGTCCCCACCGGGCGGTACGTGGCGCTCGGCGACTCGTACACCTCCGGTCCGCTGATCCCCACCCAGGTCGACCGGACCTGCCTGCGCTCCAACCGCAACTACCCCTCCCTGGTCGCCGCGTCCGCCGGCTCGTCGTCGTTCGTCGACGTGAGCTGCTCCGGGGCCACCACCGACGACATCCTGGTCGGGGACGGCGGCTCGTCGGCCGCCGCGCTCCCGCCGCAGCTCAGCGCCGTCACCGCCGACACGGCGCTGGTGACGGTGCAGATCGGCGGCAACGACATCGGTTTCTCCAGCATCATCGGCGACTGTGCGCAGGCGAGCTTCAGCAGCCCGCTGGGTTCGCCCTGCAAGAACCTGTACACCGCCGGTGGCACCGACCAGTTGCGGGCCAGGATCACCGCCACCGCGCCGAAGGTGGCCGCCGTGCTCCAGGCGGTCCGGCAGGCCGCGCCCGCGGCGCGGATCGTGGTGCTCGGCTACCCGGCGATCGTGCCGGACAGCGGGTACGGCTGCTGGCCGGTGGTCCCGATCGCCTACCAGGACGTGCCGTACCTGCGGGGTGTCGCCACCACGCTGAACGCGATGCTGGCCGGTGCCGCCGCCGCGAACGGGGCCGGCTACGCCGACGTCTACACCCCGTCGATCGGGCGCGACACGTGCAAGAGCAGCGGCACCCGGTGGGTCGAGGGCCTGCTGCCGGAGAACCCGGCCGCGCCCTTCCACCCGAACGCCCGGGGCGAGCAGGGCATGGCCACCGCCCTGCTGGCCACGCTGGGCGGCTGAACCGACGCGGCCCCCCTGCCACGGGCCGCCCGGGTGCCGGGCGACGTCGGGGCAGGGGGTCCGCACGTCCGTGCGGGAAACCGCACCCGGTCAGGCCACGCTGCACTCCTGACCGTTGAGGGTGAACGCGGTCGGTGCGGTGTTACCCCCGGACCAGGTGGAGATGAATCCGAAGTTCGCGCTGCCGCCGGCGGCGATGGTGCCGTTCCAGCCCGCGTTGGTGACGGTGACCTGCGCTCCGCTCTGGGTGTACGTGCCGCCCCAGGCCTGGTTCACCTGCTGGCCGTTGGCGAACGACCACCGCAGGTTCCAACCGCTGATCGCGGAGGTCCCGGTGTTGCGGATCGTCACCTCGGCCTGGAACCCGTCCGGCCACTGGCTGCTGACCGCGTACGTGACCTGGCACGGGCCGGCCGACGGCGGCGGGGTGGTCGGCACGGGGGTGGTCGGCGCGGGAGTGGTCGGGGTGGGCGTCGGCGTGGTCGGGGTCGGGGTGCCGGTCGTGCCGCTGACCCGGTAGACGACGGTGCCGTGGCCCGGGACGCTGGCCGAGATGGCGCCGGTGGTGGTGCTGGTGGTGTTGGTCCAGGCGTCGCGCAGGGTGAACGGGCCACCCGACAACCCGAGGGCGGACGCGCTGGTGCTGATGGTGGTGGCGGCGGTGCCCTGGTTGAACAGGGCGACGGCGACGTCCCCGTTGGCCAGTCGCTTGGCGAGGACGCGGCGGGTGCCGTCGAAGGAGACCTGGCTGGCCTGGAGCGCGAGCGGGTCCTGACTGATGCCGATGAGGTTGGCGTTCTTGAGGATCGTCTGGGTCGCGGCGTTCATGTTGCGCACGTCGTTGCCGGCGATCAGCGGCGAGGCCAGGATGGCCCAGAGGGCGAAGTGGCTGCGCATCTCGGTGTCGGTCATGCCGCCCCGGCCGACCTCCATCATGTCCATGTCGTTGAACGCGCCGGGCTTGGCGCGGGCGGCGAGGGGGACGGTGACGTCGACGATGTTCTGGATGCCCATCGGGTAGCCGTTGGTCTGCCCGCTGTTCCAGGTGTTGGTGATGTCCTCGGTGGTGCGCCACATGTTCGACACGTCGCCCCAGTCGCGTTGGGGGCCGGTCTTGGAGTGGATGCTGTTGGAGTTGATGCTCAGCACGATCGGGCGGCCGGCGGCGGCGAGACCGTCGCGCATCTTGGCGAAGGCGCGGACCTGGTCGTCGATGCTGCCGGTGGGCGAGCACCAGTCGTACTTGAGGTAGTCGACGCCCCAGGCGGCGAACTGCCGGGCGTCCTGTGCCTCCCGTCCCTGCGAGCCGGTGGCTCCGGGATAGCTGTTGAAGTACTGGGCGCAGGTCTTGTCGAGGGGTGCCTGGTAGATGCCGAACTTGAGGCCGCGGGCGTGGATGTAGTCGCCGAGCGCCTTCATGCCGGAGGGGAAGCGGGTGGGGTCGCCCTGGAGGTTGCCGGCGGAGTCACGGTTGGGGTTCATCCAGCAGTCGTCGACGACGACGTACTGGTAGCCGGCGTCCTTCATGCCGGAGCTGACCATCGCGTCGGTCATCTGCCGGATCAGGGCCTCGCTGATGTTGCACCCGAAGGTGTTCCAGCTGTTCCACCCCATCGGCGGTGTCCGGGCCACCCCGTTGTTCAGGGCCAGTGCCGGGGAGGTCCGCAGCACCACGGCCGGGCCCGTCACCAGCAGGAGCCCGGTCGCCAGGGCGGTCAGCAGGCGACGCCTGCGCGTGGGTCGTCTCATGTTCTTCTTCCGTCCGTTCCGTTCCACAGGGATGGGGTCGTGCGTACCGGGAGGGTCGGGAGGCGCGTCGCCGCCCCGACCGGCCCGTGGGCGGGTCGGACGACGACGCGCGTCCCGCGTCGGTCAGCTCGTCGTGCAGGTGAGGTTCGTCGGTGCGGTGTTGGTGCCGTTGACCGTGCCGATGAAGCCGAAGGTGGTGGACGCGCCGGCTGCCAGGCTGCCGTTGTAGTCGACGTTGCGTACCGTCACGTTGGCGCCGCTCTGGGTGTGCGAGCCACCCCAGATCTGGCTGATGGTCTGCCCGTTGGCGAACGACCAGGAGACCGTCCACCCTCGTATCGCGGTGGCGCCGGCGGTGACGGTGACCTCGGCCTGGAAGCCGCCCGACCACGAGCCGGTCACCGCGTACGTCGCCCGGGCGCCCGAGGGGGCGGGCGGACTGGTGGTCGGGGCCGGGGTGGTCGGCGTCGGCGTCGGCGTGGTGGGGACCGGGGTGGGGGTGTCGGTGGGCGTCGGGGTGGCGGTGGGCGTGGCGGTCGGGGTCGGCGTCACGCCGGGCCGGGCCGCCCGGTAGGTGTGACCGGCGCGGACGGCGAACTGGACGACGTCGGTCTCCGGCCGGGTGGTGGTCGGCGTGCTGCCGTCGGCGACGTCGACCAGGGTGAAGCTGCCGGTGAACAGCCGGGACCGCAGCCGGAGCGTGCCGTCCCGGTCGGCCCGGACGCCGATCTCGTCGACCTGGCCGTTGCTCCAGCGCAGGCCGACGGTGTATCCGCCGCGACCCCGCAGGCCGGCGACCTGCCCGGTGGACCACGCGCTCGGCAGTGCGGGCAACACGTTGAGTTCGCCGGTGTGGCTGTGCAACAGCATCTCGGCGATGCCGGAGGTGGCCCCGAAGTTGCCGTCGATCTGGAACGGCGGGTGCAGGTCGAACATGTTCGGGGCGAGCCGGTCGGTGCGGACCAGGTCCTTCAGCAGCTTGTGGGCGCGGGCGCCGTCCTCCAGCCGGGCCCAGAAATTGATCTTCCAGGCGAGGGACCAGCCGGTCCCGTCGTCGCCCCGCAGCTCCAGGGTCTTGCGGGCGGCCTCGTACAGCGAGGGGGTGCCCCGCTTGGTGATCTGGTTGCTGGGGTGCAGGCCGTAAAGGTGGGAGACGTGCCGGTGGTTCCGCTCGGTCTCCACCCAGTCGGCCAGCCACTCCTGGACGTTGCCCCGGGAACCGACCCGGGTCGGGGGGAGCCGGTCCCTGGCGGTGCGTACCTGTGACCGGAAGGTGGTGTCCACGCCGAGCGTCTCGCTGGCGCGGGCCGCGGCGTCGAACAGGTCCCGCAGGATCTGGTTGTCCATCGTCGGGCCGGCGCAGACGCTGGCGTTCGAGTGGTGCGGCAGCTCCGGCGAGTTCGACGGGTTGGTCACCAGGTAGCCCAGCGTCGGGTGGGCGACCAGGGTGTCGAGGAAGAACTGGGCGGCACCCTTGAGCGCCGGGTAGTTCGCCTGGAGGAAGCCCAGGTCGCCGGTGAACAGGTAGTGGTCCCAGATCAGCGTGCCCAGCCAGGCCCCACCGGTCTGCCACATGCCCCACAGCGCCCCGTCGACCACCGACGCGCCCCGCCAGGCGTCGGTGTTGTGGTGGGTGACCCAGCCGCCCGCGCCGTACTGCGCCTGGGCGACCCGTGCCCCGGTCACCGTCAGGTCCTTCACCATGTCGAAGACCGGCAGGAAACACTCGGACAGGTTCGTCGTGTCGGCCGGCCAGTAGTTCATCGGCAGGTTGGCATTGATCGTGTACTTCGAGTCCCAGGACGGTGTCAGCGAGTCGTTCCAGATGCCCTGGAGGTTCGCCGGCTGGGTGCCCGGCCGTGACGACGAGATCAACAGGTACCGCCCGAACTGGAACAGCAGCGCGGCGAACTGCGGGTCGTTGCTGCTCGCGTGCTGCGCGATCCGCACGTCCGTGGTCTGGTCGGCCGCGGCGGTCCGCCCCAGGTCGATGCTCACCCGGTTGAACAGCGCCTGGTAGTCGGCCAGGTGCCGGCTGCGCAGCTGCTCGATCGCCACGCCCTTGGCGGCGTTGAGCCGGGTGCGGGCGATGCCCTGGTAGTCGCCGTTGACGGTGCGGTAGTTGACGTAGCTGGACCCGATCGAGATCAGGATGGTGACGCTGGTGGCCCCGGAGACCCGTAGGGTGCCGCCGGAGCTGCTGACCGTGCCCCCGGTCGCGGCGGCGTTGGCCAGGGCCAGGAACCGCACCGAACCGGTGACCCCCTCCTGGCTGCCGGAGATGCCGTCCAGCCCGATGGTGGCGGAGTCCGGGCTCGACACGCTGGTCCGCTGCGGGCTGTCGAAGGTGGCGGAGAAGGTGATCGCGTTGGCCCGGTCGGCGGTCAACCGCACCACGATCACCTGGTCGGGCGCGCTGGCGAACACCTCCCGCTGGTGCCGTACCCCGTTGAGCAGGTAGGTCGTGGTGACCGTGGCGGTGGTGAGGTCGAGCGTCCGGACGTACTGGCTGACCCCGCTGGCCGAGCCGAAGGCGAGCCGGAGGTTGCCCACGGTCTGGTAGGCGAGCTGACCCCCCGGGTTGCCCATCATGGTCTGGTTGATCAGATCCTGCGCCGAGGTCCACTGGTCGGCGAAGACCCGCCGCCGGATCTCGGCCAGGTTGGCCGCGCCCCGGGTGTTGGCCGAGTCGTACGGTCCACCGGCCCAGACGGTGTCCTCGTTGAGCTGGAGCCGTTCGGTGTCGACGTTGCCGAACACCATCGCGCCGAGCCGGCCGTTGCCGATCGGCAGCGCGCGGAGCCAGTCGGTGCCGGCTCCCTCGTCGTACCACAGGGCCAGGTCGTTCGCGGCCAGCACCTGCGGTGGCGCTACCGAGTCGGCGCGGGCGGTGGCGGTCCAGGCGACCGGGACCAACGCGGCACCGGCCCCCGCCGCCCCGGCCTTCAGGACGTTTCTTCGGGTCACTTCGGACATGGTCTCTCCCAGCGGTGCGGATCGGTGGCGGTGCGGGTGGGCCGAACGTCGTGGACGTGCCGGTGGCCACGGTGCCGTTCCATGCCTCCTGTCGGTGGTGCGGCCCGGCGGGGGTGGTCCGACATCAGGGCAGGGCGGGGTGGCCGGCGCCGTGAGGCGGCCCGCGATCGGGGACACCACCGGTTGCCGTCCGGCCCGGGCGGGTGGTTGGGTCGCCGGGCCGGTGACCGGAACGTCGCTGTTAGCGTTAACAGGCGCGGCCCCGCATACCCTGACGTCGGCACCCGGAGACGCTGCGACGGCGCGTCGGGCTCCCGGCGGCGCACCATCTCGCCTTATATGGACTCTCGTGGATTCCTGAGGTCCCGTCAAGATATGACCGTCATGTTGCGCGAATGTTCCTCGCCCGTTCCGGGCGGTCCCGCCGGCTTCCGGGCCTGCTCCGGCGGTCGTGTCGGCTTCCGGGCCTGCTCCGGCGGTCGCGCCGGCTTCCGGGGCCTGCTCCGGGCGGTGGGCCTTGAACCCGGCCGGCGACTTCCGTAGCATTCGGCGCATCGATTGTTATCGTGAACATTTCCGGTCCACGGTGCTGCCCCGAGCGGTGTGGTGGTGGTCGACGACCGCCAGGGGGAGGTGACGCCCGGTGTCCGCCGGACCGTCCTACCGCAATCCGGTCGTCCCCGGCTTCTACCCCGACCCGAGTGTCTGCCGGGTGGGCGCGGACTACTACCTCGTCTGCTCCAGCTTCGAGTACTTCCCCGGCGTACCCCTGCTGCACAGCCGTGACCTGGTCAACTGGCGGCAGATCGGCAACATCCTCGACCGGCCCGGCCAGCTGGAGCTGCCCCCGGACACCACGTCGTCCGGAGGGATCTTCGCGCCGACCCTGCGTCACCACGACGGTCGGTTCTGGCTGATCACCACCAATGTCAGCCTGGGCCGGCACCTCATCGTCACCGCGTCGGAGCCCACCGGCCCGTGGTCCGAACCGGTCTACCTCGACCTGCCGCACGTCGACCCGTCGCTGGCCTGGGACGACGACGGCAACTGCTGGCTGACCACCTCCGGGGTGGACGCCTACCGGATCGACCCGGAACGGGGGGAGGTGCTGGAGGGTCCGTTGCCGATGTGGTCGGGCACCGGCGGCCAGTACCCCGAGGCGCCGCACCTCTACCGGATCGACGACTGGTGGTACCTGCTGGTCTCCGAGGGCGGCACGCACACCGGCCACGCCGTCTCCGTGGCCCGCTCGCGCAGCCCGCGCGGCCCGTTCACCCCCGCCCCGGCCAACCCGATCCTCACCCACCGGGGCACCGACCTGCCCGTGCAGGCCACCGGGCACGCCGACCTGGTCCAGGCGGTCGACGGCAGCTGGTGGCTGGTGCTGCTCGGGATCCGGGCCAGGGGCCAGTGGCCGCCCTACCATGCCCTCGGCCGCGAGACCTTCCTCGCCCCGGTGCGCTGGGTCGACGGCTGGCCGGTCGTCGACCCGGTCCGGGAACTGACCGCCGCCCCGCCGGGTAGCGCCCCGGCCGGTGCCGCCCCGGCCGCCCCGGGGGCCTACCGCGACGACTTCGACGCGACCGTCCTGGCACCCGAGTGGATCTCGCCGCGCCACCGGCCCGACGGTTCCTGGTCGCTGACCGCCCGGCCGGGCTGGCTCACCCTGTACGCCACGGGCGCGACCCTCGACCGCGCCGGGGCGACGATCGTGGCAGTGCGGCAGCGGCACCACGACTGCCGGGTCAGCGTCCGGGTCGACCCGGGTGAGGGCACCGCCGGGCTGACCATCCGGATCGACGAGGCGCACCACTACGACCTGGAGGTGGCGGCCGGCACGGTCCGGGTGATCGGCCGGGTCGGCCCGTTCCGGCAGGTCTTCGCCTCCCGCGCCGTGCCGGACGGCCCGCTCGTCCTGACGGTGGCCACCCGTACCCACGACCTCTACCCGCCGACCGTGACCTCCGCCGCCGAGCTGGCGGCCGGGACGGCCCCCTGGGGGGTACGCGCCGCCGGCTGCGACATGATCACGTTCGGGGTGGCGGAACCGGGCGGCGACGCCGTGCTGGCCGAACTCGACGGGCGGTACCTGTCGACCGAGGTCGCCGCCGGCTTCACCGGCCGGGTCGTCGGCATGTACGTCACCGCGGGCAGCGCCGCGTTCGACTGGTTCGCCTACCACCCGGCCGGCTGACCCGCTCCCTCCGGCGGCCCACCGGTACGGCGACGCGCCGGTGGCTAAACTTGATTTGCTCCAGAAGAGCGGGCTAGGGTCGTGCCATGGCGACCGACCTCGAGGCACAGTTGCGGGCGGCCTCGCTGCGCGTCACGCGGCCCCGACTGGCCGTCCTCGCCGCGCTGCGTGACCACCCGCACGTCGACACCGACACGGTGATCGCGCTGGTCCGGTCGGACCTGCCCACGGTCTCCCACCAGGCGGTCTACGACGTGCTGCGGGCGCTCACCGAGGCCGGTCTGGTGCGACGCATCCAGCCGGACCGGTCGCCAGCCCGCTACGAGTCGCGGGTGGGGGACAACCACCACCACGTCATGTGCCGTTCCTGCGGTGCGATCGCCGACGTCGACTGCGCCGTCGGTCACGTGCCCTGCCTCACCCCCTCGGACGACCACGGTTTCGTGGTCGACGAGGCGGAGGTCGTCTACTGGGGCACCTGCCCCGACTGCGCGACCGACCGCACCTCCCAGTGATCCACCAGTTCGGAAGGAAGTTCATGAGCGACACCCAGGACAACGTCCCCGCCAGCGCGCAGGGCGTGGACCAGAAGGCGGCGGCCGGTTGCCCGGTCGCGCACGACTCGGTGACCGCGCAGGGCAGCGAGAGCGAGAACCCGGCGATCGATTCCCCGAAGCCGAAGACCGGAGGGCGTCCGCGTACCAACCGGGACTGGTGGCCCAACCAGCTCGACCTGTCGGTCCTGCACGCCCACTCGGCCAAGGGCAACCCGCTGGGCGAGGACTTCAGCTACGCCGCGGAGTTCGCCAAGCTCGACGTCGAGGCGCTCAAGCGGGACATCACCGAGGTGCTCACCACCTCGCAGGACTGGTGGCCGGCCGACTTCGGCCACTACGGCGGCCTGATGATCCGGATGAGCTGGCACGCCGCCGGCACGTACCGCATCGAGGACGGCCGCGGTGGCGCCGGTGACGGCGGGCAGCGGTTCGCGCCGCTGAACAGCTGGCCGGACAACGCCAACCTGGACAAGGCCCGCCGGCTGCTCTGGCCGGTCAAGCAGAAGTACGGCCAGCAGATCTCCTGGGCCGACCTGCTGGTGCTCGCCGGCAACGTGGCCCTGGAGTCGATGGGCTTCAAGACCTTCGGTTTCGGCTTCGGCCGGCCGGACGTGTGGGAGCCCGAGGAGATCTTCTGGGGTCCGGAGGACACCTGGCTCGGCGACGAGCGCTACGCCTCGGAGACCGAGATGTCGGCCGGCGTCGGGGCGACCGAGATGGGCCTCATCTACGTCAACCCGGAGGGTCCGCGCGGCAACGCCGACCCGCTCGCGGCGGCGCACTTCATCCGGGAGACCTTCCGCCGGATGGCGATGAACGACGAGGAGACCGTCGCGCTGATCGCCGGCGGGCACACCTTCGGCAAGACCCACGGCGCGGGCGTCGCCGACGACCACGTCGGGGCCGAGCCCGAGGGCGCCCCGCTGGAGGCCCAGGGCCTGGGCTGGCTGAGCACCCACGGCAGCGGCAAGGGCGGCGACACCATCACCAGCGGTCTGGAGGTCACCTGGACCGACCGGCCGACGCAGTGGAGCAACCGCTTCTTCGAGATCCTCTTCGGCTACGAGTGGGAGCTGACCACCAGCCCCGGCGGGGCCAAGCAGTGGGTCGCCAAGGACGCCGAGGCGATCATCCCGGACGCCCACGACCCGGCCAGGAAGCACCGGCCGACGATGCTCACCACCGACCTGTCGCTGCGCGTCGACCCGGCGTACGAGAAGATCTCGCGGCGCTTCCTGGAGCACCCCGACGAGTTCGCCCTGGCGTTCGCCAAGGCCTGGTACAAGCTGCTGCACCGCGACATGGGTCCGGTCAGCCGCTTCCTCGGCCCCTGGGTCGCCGAGCCGCAGCTCTGGCAGGACCCGGTGCCGGCCGTCGACCACGAGCTGGTCTCCGACGCCGACGTGGCCGCCCTCAAGGCGAAGGTCCTCGACTCGGGCCTGACCACCGCGCAGCTGGTCAGCACCGCGTGGGCCTCGGCGGCGAGCTTCCGGCACACCGACAAGCGCGGTGGCGCCAACGGCGCGCGGATCCGGCTCGAGCCGCAGCGCAGCTGGGAGGTCAACCAGCCCGAGCAGCTCGCGACGGTGCTGGCCACCCTGGAGGGGATCCAGCGGGAGTTCAACGCCGCCGGTGGCGCGAAGATCTCGCTGGCCGACCTGATCGTGCTGGCCGGCTCGGCCGCCGTCGAGCAGGCCGCGCGGGCCGCGGGTGTCGAGGTGACCGTGCCGTTCCGGCCGGGCCGCACCGACGCCAGCCAGGAGCAGACCGACGTCGAGTCCTTCGCCGTGCTGGAGCCGCGTGCCGACGGGTTCCGCAACTACCTGCGTCCGGGTGAGAAGACCCAGCCGGAGGTGCTGCTCGTCGACCGGGCGTACATGCTCAACCTGACCGCGCCGGAGATGACCGTCCTCGTCGGCGGCCTGCGGGCGCTCGGCAACAACGTGGGCGGCACGGCGCACGG
This sequence comes from Micromonospora rifamycinica, assembly GCF_900090265.1. Lineage (NCBI taxonomy): Bacteria > Bacillati > Actinomycetota > Actinomycetes > Micromonosporales > Micromonosporaceae > Micromonospora > Micromonospora rifamycinica. Next base: position 1,503,088 of record NZ_LT607752.1, on the reverse strand, counting down.
CGTGCTGACCGACCGGCCGGGTGTGCTCAGCAACGACTTCTTCGCCAACCTGCTCTCCCCGGGCACCCGGTGGCGGGCGTCGGAGTCCGACGAGCACGTCTACGAGATCCGGGACCTGGCCACCGACGAGGTGAAGTGGACCGCCACCGCGGTCGACCTCATCTTCGGGTCCAACTCCCAGCTGCGCGCCCTCGCCGAGGTCTACGCCAGCCAGGACGCGGCCGCCAAGTTCGTGACCGACTTCGTGGCGGCCTGGACGAAGGTCATGGAGCTGGACCGGTTCGACCTGTCCTGATCCGACCCTGCTGGTGCGTGCCCCGGCCGATCGGCCGGGGCACGCCCTGTTCCGGGGGCGGATAGTGGGGTGAGCGGTACTTCATATTGGACAAAAGGCCAAAAAGCATCCTATAGTGTCGTCCGTGCATGTTCTGGCAGCCCTGGTCAGCCCGTTGTTGCTCGTGGGTGGTGTCGCACCGCCCGGCGCGGCACCCGTCCCGCGGGTGCGGGCGATGGCGCTGGTGGTCGGGCTCGACATCACTGTGCCCCCTACGGCGAGCCTCGGTGCCGGCGTGCCCGGGGCCACCCTCAGCCGCTCGCTGGGCACCGTCACCGTGAACGACACCCGGACGACCAACCCGAACACCTGGCTGGCCACCGTGTCCACCACGGTGTTCATCACCGCCGGCGGTGGAGCGGGCAAGACCATCGCCGCCACCCAGGTCTCCTACTGGTCGGGCCCGGTGACCAAGCAGAACGGTGGCGGCACCAAGGTGCCGGGTCAGGCCACCGCCGCGCAGGCGGTGACGTTGACCGTGCCGCGGGTCGCGTTCACCAAGACCTCGGGCAACCAGCGCAACAGTGTGAGCTGGGCACCCACCCTCCGGGTGGCGATCCCCGCCGCGGCGGTGGGGGGCGTGTACACCGGCACCATCACCCATTCTGTCGCCTGATGGGGTGATTAGCCCATAACGCGGTATATGACGTTGATGAGCAATTAGCGTGGCAGGCATGAAGAAGCCATTGCTCGCCCTGGCCGCCGGGGCAGCGGTGCTCGCCGTAGCATCGCCCGCCGCCGCCGCCCCGTCGGGCGACACCATCGTCACCTTCACCGTGTCGACCGCCAACCTGGACATCACCGTGCCGGCCTCGGTGAACCTGGGTGCGGCCTTCGCCGGCTCCACCCTCAGCGGCTCGCTCGGCAACGTCACGGTCACCGACAGCCGGGCGGCGCTCTCGGCGACCTGGACCGCGTCGGTCACCAGCACCGCGTTCACCACCGGCGGGGGCTCGGCCGAGGAGACCATCCTGCCCAACCTGGTGGAGTACTGGTCCGGGCCGGCGATCTCCACCACCGGCACCGGCACCTTCGTGCCCGGCCAGCCCACCTCGGCCGACGCGGTGACGCTCAACCTGCCCCGGACGGCGTTCTCCAAGACCTCCGGCAGCGGCAACAACACGGCCACCTGGAACCCCAGCCTCCGGATCACCCTGCCGCCGGCGGCCGTCGGCGGCCTCTACTCGGGGACGGTGACCCATTCGGTGGCCTGACCGACTCCGCGCCGTCGTCCTGGCCGTCACCGTCCTGGTGACCGCCGGGACACCGGCGTCCGCCGCGTCGCCGTCGCCCCCGCCGAGCCCCAGTTTCAGCGGCCCGGCCGCGGCAGTCGGCATCCGGCTGCTCGACGCCCCGGTGAACCGGCGCGACGACAGCCGGGCGCACAAGTACATCGTCGACCACGTCCATCCCGGGACGACCGTCAAGCGGCGGATCGTGGTGGAGAACGTCTCGGAGATCGAGCGGAAGATCGCCGTCTACGCGGCTGCCGCCGAGGTCGACCGCACCGGCTTCGTCTTCGCGCCCGACCGGACGCCGAACGAGCTGAGCAGCTGGATCACCGTCGACCACGACGAGGTGGAGCTGGAGCCCGACGACGAGTCGGTGCTCACGGTGACCATCGTGGTGCCGGAGAAGGCGTCCGCCGGGGAGCGGTACGCGGTCATCTGGGCCGAGGTGTCCACCACCGACGGCGCGAACGTCCGTAACGTCGGCCGGGCCGGCATCCGGGTGTACCTGTCGGTCGGGCCGGGTGGCGAACCCCCGTCCGGCTTCGAGGTGACGGGGCTCGCCGGCGACCGGGACGGGGACGGTGCGCCGGTGGTCACCGCCGAGGTGCGCAACACCGGCCGACGGGCGCTGGACCTCGCCGGCCAGCTACGCCTCACCGACGGCCCGGGGGGGCTGTCGGTCGGGCCGGTCCGCGCCGAGGCCGACACGCTCGCGCTCGGGGCCACCACCACCGTACGGGTGCAGCTGGATCCCCGGCTGCCGGACGGCCCGTGGAACGCCCGCCTCGACCTCGCCAGCGGCTGGACCCGGCGTACCGCGACGGGCTCGGTCTCCTTCAGCGGGCACCCGGCCACCGCCGCGACCAGGGCGGACCACTCCGGGCTGGTGCTCACCGGTGGCCTCGTCGCGTCCACAGCGGTGCTGCTTCTCTTCGCCGGTTTCGCCTTCCGTCGCCGGGGTCGGGCCAGTCCGGCGGTCACCGCCTGAGCTGACGGCAAAAAGTGCGTGGCACGTAATATTGCGTGCCACGCACTTTCCTGTACGCTGGTCTCGTGAGCGGACTACGGGAGCGCAAGAAGAACGCGACCAGGGCGGCGCTGAGCTGGGCTGCCATCCGCCTGACCGTGGCCCACGGCTTCGACAACGTCCTGGTGGACGACATCGCCCAGGCCGCGGGCGTGTCCCCGCGCACGTTCAACAACTACTTCTCCAGCAAGGCCGAGGCGATCGCCGCGCGGCACCTCGACCGCAGCCGGCGGACGGCACAGGCGCTGCGCGTGCGGCCGACCGGGGAACCACTCTGGACCGCGTTGATCGCGGCGGTCATGGCCCAGTTCACCCCCGGACCGGAGGTCGGGCAGTGGCCGCCGGACTCGCCCACCGAGTGGGCGGACGGCCTCCGGGTGATGCTGGCCGAGCCGGCGCTCCAGGGCGAGATGCTGCGGGCGGGCGCGCTCGCCGAGGTCGAGCTGGCCGCGGCCGTCGCCGAGCGCACCGGCACCGACCTGGAGCGTGACCTGTACCCGCACCTGGTGGCGGCCAGCGTGAACGCCGCCGTCACCGCGGCGATGCGACACTTCGTCCGCGCCGACCCGCCGGTCCCGATGGAACGGCTGCTCCCCGACGCGCTGGCCCAGCTCGCGGCGGGCCTGCCACCGCCCGCGCCGCACTGACGCGCCGCCTACCGCCTACCGCCTACCGCGCCGCATCGACGCGCCGCCTACCGCCCATCGCGCCGCATCGACGCGCCGGCTACCGCCGCCGCCCGCGCCGCGCCCGTATCCCCACCGCCGGACTCCCGGCCGTCCCACCGCTCCACCCTGCCCTGCCCACGGCCCCGCCGGTGGGTGGGTCGACCGTGCCCGAGGAAGGGAACCTGCCATGCATGACGTCGTGATCGTCGGAGCCGGCCCGAACGGCCTCCTGCTCGCCACCGAGCTGGCCCTGGCCGGGATCCGGCCGGTGGTGTGTGAACGGCTGGCCGCGCCCACCACCGAACAGCGGGCCAACGGCCTGGTCGGTCAGGTGGTCCGGATGCTCGACCGGCGTGGCCTGTACCAGCGTCTCGGCGACGACCCGGGGCCACCGCGGCCGCAGCCGGAGTTCGTCTTCGGCGCGCTGCCGTTGAACCTGAAGGCGGTGGTGGACAACCCGCTCCACCTGCTTCCGGTGCCGCAGCGCGACCTGGAGCGGGTGCTCGCCGAGCGGGCCGCCGAGCTGGGCGTGCCGGTCCGGCGCGGGTGCGAGGTGACCGGGCTGACCCAGGAGGCCGACGCCGTGCGGGTCACCCTCTCCGACGGCGCCACGCTGCGCTGCCGGTACCTCGTCGGCGCGGACGGCGGGCACAGCGTCGTCCGCCGGCTGGCCGGGATCGCCTTCCCCGGGGTGTCCACCGACCGCACGGTCTCCCGGACCGCCCAGGTCGGCCTGCCCGCGGAGCTGGTCGACCCGACGACCGGTGGTCTGGTGGTCCCCGGGTACGGCACCGTCGCACCGTTCCGGCACACCCGCACCGAACACGGTCTGATCGCGTGGGCGCCCTTCCCCGGCCGTCCACCGGGCCTGACCACCATCGAATGGCCGGAGTCGACCGCGTTCGACGGACCGCTGACCCTCGCCGAGCTGCGGGCCAGCGTGGCCCGGGTGCTCGGCGCGGACGTGCCGCTCGGTCCACCGGCCGGCGCCGGGCCGCACCTGCTACGTCGCCTGGTGGGCGGTAACACCCGGATCGCCGAACGGTACCGCGTCGGCCGGGTGCTGCTGCTCGGCGACGCCGCCCACGTGCACTCCTCGATCGGCGGCCCCGGGCTCAACCTCGGCCTGCAGGACGCGGTGAACCTCGGCTGGAAGCTGGCGGCGCGGCTGCACGGCTGGGCCCCGGACGGGCTGCTGGACTCGTACGAGGAGGAACGCCGCCCGGTGGCCCTGCGGGTGACCATGTCGACCCAGGCCCAGTCGGCGCTGATCGCCCCGGGCAGCGAGGTCACCGCGCTGCGCGTGCTCCTCGGTGAGCTGCTCGCCGAACCGGCCAACGCCGCCCGCGTCGCCGCCCTGCTGGCCGGCTCGGACGTCCGCTACGAGATGGGGGCACCGGGTGGGCCGCTGGTCGGCCGCTGGGCGCCCGACCTGGTGCTGCGTACCGACGCCGGCCCGGTCCGGCTGGCCGAGCTGACCCGGTCCGCCCGGGCGCTGCTGCTCGACCCCACCGGCGTCCTCGCCCCGCTGGCCGAACCGTGGCGGGACCGGGTCGAGGTGGTCACCGGGCCGTTCGAGGCCGACCCCGGCCCGACCGAGCGGCCCGCCGGGGCGGCCGGCGGCGGGGCGTCGACCGCGCTGCTGCTGCGTCCCGACTGCTATGTGGCCTGGCAGTCGACCGGGACCGGGCCGGACGGGGACGGGCTGCCCGCCGCCCTCACCCGCTGGTTCGGGCCACCGCGCCCCGACCGGCCCCGACGGTCGACGCCGATCGGCCCGGCGGGTCGGCCCTGACCGTCGGTCCTGGTCTGCCTGACGGTCGGTCCTGGTCGGCCCTGACGGTCGGCCCGGCGGTGGGAGCCGCCGGGCCGACCCGCGAGTGGCGGGGGTCAGTCCCGCTGGATGACCATGCCGGCGCCGACGGTGCGGTTGGTGGCCTCGTCGATGACGATGAAGCCGCCGGTGGTGCGGTTGCGGTGGTAGTCGTCCACCAGCAGGGGCACGGTGGTGCGCAGCCGGATCCGGCCGATCTCGTTGAGTTTCAGCTCACCGGCGGTCTCGTCGCGGTGCAGGGTGTTGATGTCCAGGCGGTAGTGCAGGTCGCGGACGATGGCGCGGGCGGAACGGGTGGTGTGCTTGATGGTGTACCTGCCGCCGACCTGGAGGGGCCGGGTCTCGTCCATCCAGCAGACCATCGCCTCGATGTCCTGCGAGACGGTGGGGGCGTTGTGGGGTCGGCAGATCATGTCGCCGCGGGAGATGTCGATCTCGTCGGTGAGGCGGACGGTGACCGACATCGGGGGGAACGCCTCGTCGACGGGTCCGTCGGCGGTCTCGATGGCGCTGATCCGGCTGGTGAACCCGGAGGGCAGGACCATCACCTCGTCGCCGGGCTTGAGGACGCCGGAGGCGACCTGACCGGCGTAGCCGCGGTAGTCGGTGACCGTGGTCGACTGGGGGCGGATCACGTACTGCACGGGGAACCGGACGTCGACCAGGTTGCGGTCGGAGGCGATGTGTACCCGTTCGAGGTGGTGCAGCAGGGAGGGGCCTTCGTACCAGGGCATGTTCTCCGAGCGGGTGGCGATGTTGTCGCCCTGCAACGCCGACACCGGCACCACGGTCAGGTCCGGTACGTCGAGTTTCGCGGCGAACGCGGTGAACTCGTCGGCGATCTGCTCGAAGACCTCCTGGGAGAAGTCGACCAGGTCCATCTTGTTGACGCACAGCACCAGGTGCGGCACCCGCAGCAGCGAGCACAGGAACGCGTGTCGCCGGGACTGCTCCACCAGCCCCTTCCGCGCGTCCACCAGCACCAGGGTGAGGTCGGCGGTGGAGGCGCCGGTGACCATGTTCCGGGTGTACTGGGTGTGCCCGGGGGTGTCGGCGATGATGAACTTGCGGCGGGGGGTGGCGAAGTACCGGTACGCCACGTCGATGGTGATGCCCTGCTCCCGCTCGGCCCGCAGCCCGTCGGTGAGCAACGCCAGGTTGGTGTACTCGTCGCCCCGGGCCGCGCTGACCGCCTCCACCGCCGCCAGCTGGTCGGTGAACAACGACTTCGTGTCGTAGAGCAGCCGCCCGATCAGGGTCGACTTACCGTCGTCCACGCTTCCCGCGGTGGCGAACCGCAGCAGGTCCATCGGCCGGGCCTCGGTCGGCGAACCGGCCGGTGCCAGCATGTCGGTGCTCATCAGAAGTACCCCTCCCGCTTGCGGTCCTCCATCGCGGCCTCGCTGACCCGGTCGTCGCCCCGGGTCGCCCCCCGCTCGGTGATCCGGGTGGCCGCGACCTCGTCGATCACCTTCTCCACGGTGTCCGCGTCCGAGCGGACGGCGGCGGTGCAGGAGGCGTCTCCCACCGTCCGGTACCGCACCCGCGCGGTGAACGGCTCCTCGCCCGCCCGGGGCTGGAAGAACTCGTTGACCGCGTAGAACATGCCGTCGCGTTCGACGACCTCCCGGTCGTGCGCGTAGTAGATCGACGGCAACGGCACCCGCTCCCGCGCGATGTAGTGCCAGATGTCCAACTCGGTCCAGTTCGACAACGGGAACACCCGGATCGACTCACCCGGATGATGCCGACCGTTGTACAACGACCACAACTCCGGCCGCTGGTTCTTCGGATCCCACTGCCCGAACTCGTCCCGGAACGAGAACACCCGCTCCTTCGCCCGCGCCTTCTCCTCGTCCCGCCGCGCCCCACCGAACAACGCGTCGAACCGGTGCTTCTCCACCGCGTCCAACAACACCGGCGTCTGGATCCGGTTGCGCATCCCGTCCCCGGACTCCCTGACCAGGCCCCGGTTCAGCGCCTCGGGGACGCTCGCCACGATCAGGTGCAGGTCCAGTTCGGTGACCCGCTGGTCGCGGTAGTCGAGGACCTCGGGGAAGTTGTGCCCGGTGTCGACGTGCATCACCGGGAACGGGATGTTCGCCGGAGCGAACGCCTTCTGCGCCAACCGGAGCATCACGATCGAGTCCTTGCCACCCGAGAAGAGCAGCACCGGCCGCTCCATCTCGGCGACCACCTCACGCATCACGAAGATGCTCTCCGCCTCCAGCTCGTCGAGCTGGGAGACCTGGTACGCAGCCGGTTCGCTGCTCATCGCGGGTCCTTTCCGGATGGGGGGACGGGGGAGCCGGACGGGACCGCCGTGCCGGCCAGTTGCCGCCGCAGCGCGGCGAGCAGCGGGGTGGCCAGCTCGCCGCGACAGACCAGCAGGTCCGGCAGGCGCGGATCCGCCTCGTTGTAGGTCAGTGCCGAGCCGTCGATGCGGGACGCGTGCAGCCCGGCCGCCGTGGCCACCGCCACCGGCGCGGCGGAGTCCCACTCGTACTGGCCGCCCGCGTGGATGTAGGCGTCCACCTCTCCGGTTACCACCGCGGCGATCTTCGCTCCGGCCGAGCCCATCGGCACCAGCTCGGCACCCACCTCCTCGGCCAGCTCGGCCAGGAAGGCGGGGGGACGGCTGCGGCTGGCCGCCAGGCGGATCACCCCGCCGGATCCGTCCGGCGGCGGCGTCGGCAGGTCGGTGGCCAGCACCCGGCCCTGCGCCGGCAACCCGACCGCCCCGGCCACCAGGCCGTGCGCGGTCGTCGCGTCCCGCGCCCAGAGCGCCACGTGCACCGCCCAGTCGGACCGCCCCGACTCGGAGAACTCCCGGGTGCCGTCCAACGGGTCGATGATCCACACCCGGTCGGCGGTGCGCCGGGAGACCCCGTCGCCGGTGTCGACCAGCCGGGAGTCCTCGTCCTCCTCGGACAGCACCGCGTCGGCCGGCCGCCAGCGGGCCAGCTCGGCCCGGAGGAAGTCGTGCGACGCCCGGTCACCGGCGGCCTTCAACGCGGCGGGGTCGGCGTGGCCGTGGCTGGCGCGTACCCGCAGCAGCAGCTCTCCGGCGAGCAGGGCGAGCCGGCGGGCGAGCGCCGCGTCGGATTCGGCGGGGGTGGGGTCTGCCATGGCAACTCCTGGGCCGGTCGGGTACGGGGGGCGGAACCGGGGCGGGCCTGGTCACTGGATCGCCCGGCGGTTGAAGCAGCGGACACTGACCCAGGTCAGCACGACGGCCACCCCGGTCAGCACGGTCAGGCACACCCACGCCGGCAGGTGCGGCACGCCGGGCAGCAGCGCCCCGCGCACCCCTTCCGAGACGTACGTCATCGGGTTGAGGGCGGTGACCACCTGGTACCAGGGCACCGACGACAGCCGGGGCCACGGGTAGTGGATACAGCCGGTCCAGATGATCGGGGTGAGGATCACCGAGAAGGCGACGTTGATCCGCTGCACCGGCAGGGTGGTGGCCAGGCTCATCCCGATCGCCCCGCCGATCCAGGCCCCGAGCAGCGCCACCACGAACGCCAGTGGCAGCCCGGCCGGCCGCCACGGCGCGGAACCGACCATCAGCGCGCCGAGCGGGTAGATCAGCACGGCCGCGAGCAGCCCCCGGACCGTGGCGATCACCAGCTTGCCGATCGCCACGTACCCGGTGGGCAGCGGCGCCATCAGCCGGTCCTCGATCTCCATGGTGAAGCCGAACTCCTTCACCAGCGGCAGGGCCACGCTCTGCAACGCGGTGGTGAGGGCGGCCAGCGCGATGATGCCGGGCAGGAACACATCGGCGAAGCCACGCCCGACGAGCCCCTGGCTGCCGAGGACGGTGTTGAAGACGAAGAGCATGAACAGCGGGGTCAGCCCGACCTGCACCAGGATGATCCAGAGTTCCCGGCCGGTGACCATCAGGTCGCGGCGCAGCACCGCGGCGAACACCCGCCCGGTCCCGGGGCGGGAGCGTGGCTGGTGCGTCGGGAGCAGCGGGGTGGGGGTGTCGAGTGCGGTCACCGCGGTTGCCTTCCGGTGAGTTCGATGAAGACGTCCTCCAGGCTGGGTTCGCCGATGTCGACCGCGTTGATCTGCGCCGACCGGGCGGCCAGCGCGGTCACCACCGGGCCGAGCAGCGCGGCCGGGTCGCCCGCCAGGTGCAGGCGGATGCGCAGCCGGCCGCGACCGCCGTTGCCCGCCGCCCCGCCGCGCCCGAGCAGGCCCGCGCCGGCCAGGGCGGCCAGCCGGCCCGCGCCGGGACGGCCACCGCCGGCCCCGGCGGCGAGCGCGGCCAGCATGCCGGCGCCACCCGCGCCGGCCCCGGCCAGCCCGGTCCCGCCGCCGCCCGGCCGCCACCCGGCCGGCACGGTCGGGGTCGCCACCCGCTCCGCCTTGCGGACGCCGGTCAGCTCGCCGAGCGCGGCGCAGAGCGTGTCCGGATCGTCCCCACCGGCCGGGGTGACCGTGAGGTCGAGCAGCGCGTCGCCGGCCAGGCCCCGGACCAGGTTGGTCGGGGTGTCCAGGGTGAGCAACCGGCCGTGGTCGACGATGCCGACCCGGTCGACCACCCGGGCCGCCTCGTTCATCGCGTGGGTGGTCAGCACGATCGCCACCCCCCGCTGGCGCAGCTCGCGGAGCTGCCCCCAGATCAGCAGGCGGGTCTGCGGGTCGAGGGCGTTGGTCGGCTCGTCGAGGAAGAGCACCGCCGGCTCGTGGGCCAGCGCGCGGGCGATCATCAGCCGCTGCGCCATTCCGCCCGAGTACGCCTCGATCTTCCGGTCGGCCCGGTCGGTGAGACCGAACCGTTCCAGCAGCTCCGCGGCGCGCTCCTGCGCGTCCCGCCGCCGTACCCCGTGGTAGGTGGCGTGGTAGACGAGGTTCTGCCGGGGGGTCAGCGCCCGGTCCAGGTTGTTGTGCTGGGGGACCACGGCCAGTTGGGCCCGGGCGGCGGCCGGATCCCGGCCGACGTCGACCCCGCCGACCACCGCCCGGCCGCCGGTGGCCCGCAGCCGGGTGGTCAGGATGCCGACGGTGGTGGACTTGCCGGCGCCGTTCGGCCCGAACAGCCCGAAGATCTCGCCCGGCGCGACGGTGAACGACAGCCCGTCGACCGCGTTGGTGTCGGCCCGGGGGTAACGCTTGACGAGATCGTCGACCTCGACCACTGCCGGCCCGTCTCTGCTGGGCATCTCAACTCCTGTCCTGGGTGCGGGTGCCGCGGTGCCGGCGGCGGGCGACGGTGCCGGTGAGCCGGCGGCGGGCGACGGTGCCGGTCAGCCGCCGGCGGGCTGGGGGTGGGCGGCGAAGAACCGCCAGATCGTGTCGGTGGCGTTCAGCGCGGTGGAGGGGGGATCGAGGTTGAGCAGCTTCTCCGCCCGGGGCGGGTTGGGCCGTCCGCCGGGCCACTGGTGTCCCGCGTCGGCAACGGTGATCAGCTCGACGGCGCGGCCCTGGGCACAGCTCGCCGTGGCCCGGGTGACCGGGCCGTCCGTGGTCACCGTCGGGGCGCCGCAGGAGTCGATGGACCGCCAGCGGGCCGCCAGCTCGGGGGTGGGCGGGCCGTCGATCTTCACCGGGTTGCGGCCGGTGCCGTTGTTGTCCCGGCGGCCGGGGCCGCCGCCGTAGGGCATGGTCTGGTCCTGGCGGCCGTGGATGTGCAGCACCGAGACCGGTTTCGGGGCGGGGCACTGCCCGGTCAGGGTGCTGGCCACCGCGCCGATCGCGGCGAACGTCGTGGTGTCGCAGACCAGCTTGTACGCCAGCAGCCCGCCGTTGGAGATCCCGGTGACGTACCGGCGGGCCGGGTCGACCGGTAGTTGCCGGCCGACGGTGGCGACCAGTTCGGTGATGAAGGCGACGTCGTCGACGCCGTCCCGGGCGGGTGCGCCGCAGCACTGTGGACCGACCGCCCAGGCCCGGTTCAGCCCGTCCGGGAACAGCACCAGGAAGCCGCCCCGGTCGGCCTGTCCGGTCCAGCCGTACGCCTGCTCGGCCTGCTCGCCGGTGCCGGCCGCGCCGTGCAGCATCACCACCAGGGGGACCGGCTTGGTGAGGTCGGCCGAGGTGGGCCGGTAGAGCCGGTAGGTACGCTTCCGACCGTCCACCGTGAGGTCGTGGGTGGAGCTGCCGACGGGGACGTCCGGTGCCGGCCGGGCGTCGCCGGTGGCCGGGGCGCTGGCCGCCGGTTCGGACCCCGCGCCGCCGGGCGCGGCGTCCCGGCGCTCGGGAGTGCACCCGGCCAGGGAGGTCAGGGCGACGAGCAGGGCGAGCGTTCCCGCGAGCCGGCCCGCCGGCTGGCGGCGGCGCCGCCCTACTTCATCACGAAATACGGTAAAAGGCATCATAATTATACTTTCGCCCGGGAATGTTCGAGGAACGTCAGGGACGCGCCAGGATTCGGCAAACCGGCACGGAGCGCCCGCCTCCCGGCCCGCCGGCCGGAGGACACCCCACACCGGTCCCACGGGGAGTGGGGTCGCCGGCCCGGAGACGGCGCTGTCACCGGGCCGGCGACCCGAAACTCAGTAGCCGCCCCGCAGCCGGATCAGCTCCCAGCCGCCCTCGGGAACGTCGTCGCTCGGGTTGGCCCGCAGGTTCATCGGGTTGGCCATGCCCAGGTAGAGGGTGGCCCCGTCGGCGACCATGTTGCGGATGCCGTAGTTCAGGTAGTTGCCCAACCCGGTGTTGTTCACCGTCGTCGCCGGTTTGGTCGGCGACGGGAACGCGTACAGGTCACCGCCGTAGACCGCCTCGGGCAGCGCGCTGGAGCGCGACCCGGTCGCGTCCATCGGCGCCCGGGCCAGGTCGTCGGCGAGCGCCGGCGACAGGCCCAGCTCGGCGGCGGTCTCCTTGCCCAGCTGCTTGGCCAGGTAGCTCCAGTCCATCGTGCCGACGTACAGCTTCCCCCCGGCCACCACCATCTTCCAGGTGTAGTTGTTGTACGGGTTGCCGAAACCGGGCGGCCCGAACTTCGGCGTCTGGTGCGTCGACTGCAACGCCCACGCGCCGGCTCCGCCGTTCGCCGCCGGGTCGTACGCCGGCAGCTCGGCCGCGCCGTACAGCAGCTCGACCTTCTCGAAGTGGGAGCCGAAGTTGCGCCCCCGGTAGATGCTGATCGACCGCTGGGTGTTCTGGATGGTGGCCTGGGCCGCCGCGTCGTCCGCCGGCGGGTACGTCGTCATGTGCAGGGTGGTCGCCTTCATCGGCACGTGCATGGTGCCCCAGTAGAGGAACCCGCCGTAGGAGGCCAGACCGCCCAGGGCGTAGGCGCGGGCGATCACCGGGTCCGGCTCGTAGGACGACGCGGTCCACACCTGCTGCCAGCCGTCGGCGTCCTCCGGGTTGAGCCCCGGCGCACCCGACGCCAGCAGCGGGCTCATCCAGACCGCGGCGATGCTCGTGGTCGGCTCGGCGGCACCGGCCGTCGGCCCGGCCAGCTCGGCGTCCGAACCCGGCCAGGTGGTGACGAAGATCCGTCCCTGGTGGACGGTGAGGTCGGCGGCCTGCGCGGGCAGGTTCGCCACCACCGTGAAGGCGAACGGGTCGGACTTGCTCCCCGTCCACCGCAGCACGTTGCCGCGCTCACCGCCGTTGGCCCCGACACCCACCCCGGCGTACAGCGCGTCGCCGGCCACCGTGAAGTGCCGGATGTTGCCGTACATCGGGAAGTTGCGCGAGCCGAGGAAGGCCCCGGTGTCGGTGTCGAAGGCGAACAGGTTGACGCTGGTGCCCAGCGCCGGGCCGCCCAGCAGGGCCACCCCGTTGAAGTTGCCGGCCGCCCGGATGCCCGCGGTGGTCTGCAACCGGTTCGCGTCCTCCGGCGAGGCCGCCTTCACCAGGTCGGTCTTCTCGGTCAGCTTGTTGGCGCGGGTGTCATAGGTGTAGAGGCGCGGCTGGCGGTGGTCACCGAGGATCGCCGGCAGCTGCGGGTTGCGCTTGGCGACCTGGCTCTCGCCGTACTCGCAGACCCAGTCGTCGTTGACCGTCGGCGTGGTGTTGCGCAATGCCCGTCCGCTGGTCAGACAGTTGACGTTCGCTCCGGTGCCGAACCACAGCGTCTTGCCGGCCCGGGTCATCCCCCACAGGTACGCCTGGTTGACCTTGGCCTGGCCGGTGGCGCACGGCGGGCCGGCCGGGTACGGCAGGCCGATCCCGGCGAAACACTCGTCCGGCTGGGCCTTGGCGAGCAGTTGCGGGCTGCCCTGTTGCGTGCCGGCCACACTGGCCGCGTCGGCGGCGTCCAGCGGCACGCCGAGCGCCGCCGAGGGCACCGCCAACACCGACCCGAGTCCGAGTACGGCGACGACGGTCGACAACCGTCGCGCGGAGATCCGGAGTGGATTCACCAACTATCTCTCTTTCCGAAGGAAGGGGGACACCCGTCCCGGGCCCCGCCGATGGCCGGACCCGGGACGGGCAGGGACACACAGGGACCGTTCAGACGGCGGCGGGCAGCTTCCGGGGTGCCGGGGCGACCACCCGCGGCGCCATCCGCTCGGCCCATCCGGACGGATCGGGGAAGTCCAGGAACGTGCCGAGACCGGTCAACTCGGCCACCGGGTCGGCGACCAGATCCTCGTACGACATCCGCAGCAGGTGCGTCGGGGGCACGTCCCGCAGCGCCTGGTCGGCCTGGCTGCTCATGAACGCGCACAACCCGAGGTAGCGGCGCAGGTCCTGGCCGCGCTCGCGCAGCGCGTCGGGGGTCAGCCGGTCCGGCAGGTACGGCTGGAGGGCCTCCGGCACCGCCGTGTCGTCCTCGATCCGGAACGGGTCCAGGCCGCACTTGCCGAGGAACTCCACCCGCAGCTGCAGGAGCTGGAACGACGAGTGCCGGCTCATCGACCGGGCGGTGTCCTCCCAGCTCCGGGTCAGGTAGACGATCTTGCAGTCCGGGAAGCCCCGCAGCAGGTAGGGCGCCACGTGGCTGGAGCCGCCGGAGCGTTCCACCCACCGGGTCTTGCCGGTCAGCACGGCGAGCAGGTCCAGGAAGTCGCGGTGGTGCTGGGTCACGGGCTGGTCGGGGAACTGCGGCACCCGCTCGGCGAGCTGGTCGAACAGCGCGTCCGGATCGGCGGTGAGCTTGGACAGGGTGATCGCCAGGATCCGGGGCAGCTCGGTCAGCCGGTCGGCCCAGCGGCCGGTCGCCGGGTAGCGGACCTCCTTCGGCGGCAGCCCGATCCGGAACAGCGTGGCCAGCTCCGCCTTGGGGCTGGCCAGCACCCCCCAGTACTCGGCACCGCTGATCACCTCGGCGCTGCGGGCCCACGGCGCCACCGACATGAAGAACTCCTGGGCACTCAGGGTGCCCGGCTCCTCGTGGATCAGGTCGGACAACAGCGTGGATCCGCACCGGCCGTTGCTGATGATGATCGACCGGCCGGTGATCGGGGTGTCCATCGGAAGACCTCCTGCGTGTCGCGTCGTCATGCGGTGGTGGGTTGGGAGACGTCGAGCGAGCAGTCCTCGGCGAGCCAGGTGAAGACCAACCGGCGGATCTCCTCGGGCCGGTCGATCAGCACCGTGTGTTTCTGGTCGGGCAGGACCGCGACCCGGGTCTGCGGCAGCAGCCCGCGGACCGCCGGGGCCAGCTCCATCACCGCCGAGTCGCCGCCGTAGAGGCAGAGCACCGGGCAGCCGATCGCGGCCAGCGCCTCGGTGGTCGGCAGCGGGCTCGCCGGCAGCTCCTGCGCCAGGCTGGTGTCGGTGAGCATACGACCGGTCTCGGCGGCCCGTTGGGCAGCGACGCGCCCGCGCCGGGCACCGATCTCGGTGACCGTCTCCGCCCGGGGCAGCCGGGCGGCGACCCGGGCGAGCCGCTGCCGCACCCGGCCCATCCACTCCGGGATCGGCGGGGCGGACTCCACGGTCACGATGCCGGCCACCCGGTCCGGGTGCCGGGCGGCGTAACCGAACGCGATGGTCCCGCCGAACGAGTTGCCCAGCAGCAGCAGCGGACCGTCGACCTCCAGCGCCGCCAGCAGCCCCGCCAGGTCGTCGACGAAGTCGCCCAGGGCGTACCCGGTGGCCGGGCGCTCGCTGCGCCCGTGACCGCGCAGGTCGTACAGGACGGTCGGGAAACCGGCCCGGGACAGCGGCTCGGCCAGGGTGAAGTACCAGCTCGCCATGGTGTCCGAGGCCATCCCGTGGATCAGCACGGCGGTCGGCGTCGGCCCGGTCCGGCCGTCGACGGCCGGACCGGGGGGATCGAGCCGCTGCGTGTGCAGGGTGATCCCGTTCGCCCGGACCATGGTCACCGGCTGCCCGCCCCGACCTCGTCGGCCTGCGCCAGCGACTCGGCGATGTGCTCCACGAGCTGCCCGACCTTGAGTTCCCGGACGGTCTCCAGGTCCAGCTTGGCGACGAAGTGGGCGAAGTTGACGGTGTCGCCGTAGCGGGACTGGAGCCGGCCGGCGAGCGCGATGACGTCGATGCTCTCCATCCCCAGGTCGGCGGAGAACGAGGTGTCCATCGTGACCACCTGGTCGTCCGCGAAGTCACCCAGCACGGCGTGGATCATCTCGGTGAGTTCGGCGAGGATGGTGTCCTGGGCCGCAGGCATGGTCGTTGCTCCTTCGGTTTCTGCTGATCGGATGGGAGGGAGTGCGGTGTGCGCCGGGTGCCGGTTCACGGCCGGGAGACCCCCGGCGGGGTGCTGGGTGCCGGCTCCGGCCCCCAGGTCCAGGCGACCACGTACCGGCGCGGCGGCAGATCCTCGGGGTTGGCCACGTCCCGGCAGCCGACCCGGTACGCCCGTCCGCCGATCTCGACGGTCAACCCGGCGTCGGTGGCCGAGTACACCCGGAACCGGCGGGGTGAGCCGTCGAGCCCGGTGCCCTCGGCCTTGGCGACCGCCTCCTTCGCGGCCCAGAACCGGGTGAACCACAGCCGCCGGGCGTCGGCGTCCTGACCCGCCAGGGAGGACAGCAGGGTCAGCTCGGTGGCGGTGAGGGCGAACGTGAAGGTGCTCTCGGGATGGTCGGTGACCTCGGCGACGTCGATGCCGACGCCGGGGCTGCCGGCCGTCGCGTCCGCCGGCCGCCGCCGGGCGATCGCCACGCCGATCTCGGCGCAGTGCGCCAGCGAGACGTCGCAGTCACCGAGCCCGCGGCCGGGCCGCCCGCGTACCCACGGCCGCCCGTCCGGGTCGTTGCCGACGGTCAGCTCGATCGGGTAGATGTCGGTGTGGCCGTCCTCCCACAGCCGGGCGCGTACCGCGTCCTTCGCCGCGATCCGGCCCAGCATCCACTGCTTGCGGGTCTTCGCCGGCTGCCGCTCGTACTCCGCGTAGCCGGCGCCGCCGAGGATGCCCCGGGCCGCCATGCCCCGGGTGACCAGGTCGGTCCAGCAGTCGAACGCCATCGTCCAGCCCTCGGGCTGCAACAGCGACATCGGGTGCCGTTCCGGGAACCGTTCCGCCACCCGGGCCTGCGGGTGACTGTCGAACCGGCGGTCCACCGCCCCCTCGATCTCCGACCACACCCGACCCTGGTAGCTGAGCTGGGTGTCGGCGACGAGCTTGCCGTCGTCGATGAGGCGGACCCGGGCGACGCACTCGAACGCCCGGCCGGCCGGGGGCGGCGGCCCGTAGAACCGCACCTGACCGAGCCCCACCGGCAGCGCGACCGTCCGGAACGGCTGGGTGGTGATCAACCAGTTGCCGATGAGCTGGAGCGCGTTGTCCAGCAGCGCACCGGGCGGCACCGGCGCGGTGACCACGCCACGGACGTGCATGTCGCCCAGCGCGTGCACGTCGGTGACGCCCTGGAACTGCGGACCGTGGAACATCAACCGTTCCGCGTACATCTCGGCGGCGCCGAGGGTGGGCGGTCGTTCGGTGGCCGGGTCGTGGGTCCAGACCGGCGGCGGCGTCGGGTACCCGGTGCCGACCTCGATCGTCGCCCGTGCGTAGCCGGCGAAGGCGACCGCGTACCTGTTCGGGCCGGCGGTCCGGACCACGATCTCCACGTCGGTGGCCGGCTCGGCGATCAGCCACTTGTTGAACTTGGCATCGTGCACGGCCACCACCGGGACGCCGGGCACCAGCTGCTCCACCGCCTCCATCATGTGCGCGACCAGGGCCGTCGCCGGCACCACCGGCCACCGGTCCTCCGGGTCCGGCCAGTCGTCGGGCTGCACGAAGAAGCAGTGGTCCAGCAGGTACGGCATGGTCTCCAGGGAGATCCGCCGGGTGATCCGCCCGACCTCCGTGCCGGCCCCGGCGACCGCCGGGCGGGCCGGGGCGGCCGGCGTCACGGGCCGCTGCGCCACCGGCGCGACGGCGGGCGGCCGTACGGCCGGTGCGACGGACGGCCCCGCGACCGTGGGGGGTGCGGTCCGGGCCGGCGTCGCGGTGCCGTTGCCACCGGTCGTCGGCGTCCCGACCGCGGGTCGGTTCCGGGTGTTCTCCCGCAGCAGGGCGGCGAACTCCGCTGCCGCGCTGGACTCGCCAGCGAGGCCCTGCAACGCGTCCAGCGCGGTGCCGGGCCGGGCCGGGTCGCCCTGCCCACCGGGCCGTCCGGCCGCCTGCGCGACCGGCACCGGCCGGGCGGCGGGTGGCGGCGCGGCGGCCGGTCGGGTGGCGGCCGGTGGCGCGGCAGCCGGTCGGGTGGCGGGTGGCGGCGCGGCGGCCGGCGGCGGCGTCGGGGCCGCTCCGTTCGTCGTCTTCCCGTTCGTCGGTGCCGTCCCGGTCGACCGGGACGCTCCGTTCGTCGGGGCCGTCCCGGTCGTCGGCGCTCCGTTCGGCGTCGGCGTTCCGTCCGTCGTCGTGGTCACGCCGAGCAGTCCGGCCGCGTCCGCACCGAGGCGGACCAGCGGCCCGCCGAGGTCGAGCTTGATGCGGGGGCCACGCCGGCCGGTGCCGGGCTTCGCCGGGCCGGTGGCGGTGGGCGTCGCCGGGGCCGGGCCGCCGGTCGTGGCCGCCGCCGGGGGACGGCCCACGGTGTCCAGCGCGGACAGGTCCGGCGTGCCGCCCTCCACCCACAGCGCGGTGGCGACCCGGCGGAGCTGGTTCAGCCCGCTGCGGTGCGCGGTGTTCACCGGCATCGCCAGGTGGTCACGCCCGCGCAGGTTGTCGCCGATCAGCGAGGCGAGCTGCCCGGCACCGACCTGGAGGAACACCCGGAACCCGGCGTCGTACATCGCCTCGACGGTCTGCCGGAACCAGACCGGCTCCATCATGTGCCGGACGAAGATCCGGTTGACCGACTCCTCGTCGGCGGGGAACGGCGCGTGCAGGGTCGCCGACCAGACCGGCATCCGGGTCGGGTGCACCTCCCACCGGCCCAGGGCGGCGCCGATCGAGGTGAGCCCGTCGGCGAAGGCGGGAGTGTGGAAAGCCGACCGGAACGGCAGCTTCTGGCACAGGATGTTGCGGGTGCGCAACGCCTCCACCAGCCGGTCCACCTGCGACTCCGGGCCGTTGACCACCGACTGCGCCGGGGCGTTGTCGTGCGAGAGGACCACCCCGGGGTAGTCGCCGAGCAGCGGCGTCACCCGGTCCGCGCCGGCCCCGACGGCGGCGAAGACGTACCCGGAGACCTCCACCGAGTCGGCGTTGAACAGGTCGAGGAACTCGTCCATCGCGGCGGTGCTGACCTGGCCGCTGACCGCGGCGGCGGTCCACTCGCCGATGCTGTGCCCGGCGACCGCGTCGGGGCGTACCCGGATCCGGGCCAGCGCCTCGTCGAGCAGCTTGCCCACCTCGATCAGGCCGGCGCCGTGCCGGCCCAGGTCGGCGGCGGACCACTCGCGGTCCGGCAGGCCGAAGTGGGCGGCCAGGTCGGCGGTACGCGGGGAGAACTCCGCCTCCAGGCCGGGGAAGACGAAGGCGAGCTTGCCCGCCCCCGGGCCGAGCAGCGGTCGGGGGCTGAACCAGATGTCCCGCCCACCCCGCCACGCCTGCCCCCGGTCGACCGACTTGCGGGCCACCGCGAGCAGCTTGTCCGTCGGGTTGACGATGCCCAGCCGGGCCGGCCCGGGGGAGTCCCCGCCGGAGCGGGCGGCCAGCTCGACGCCGAGCCGGCGTACCTCGTGGTCGTCGCGGGCCAGCAGGTCGGCGAGCCCGGCCGGGTCCGCCGCGGCCAGCCAGAGCACCTGGTCCGGCTCGTCGACCACGGCCCGGCCGGCGGCCGGGGCGGTCGGCGCGACCACCGGCTCGCCCACCGACACGGGGGCCTGCTCGATGATCAGGTGGGCGTTGATCCCGCCGAAGCCGAACGCGTTGACCCCGGCCCGGCGCGGACCGTCGCTCTCCCACGGCTGGGCGGTGGCGATCGGGGCGAACCGGGTCGCCGCCATCTCCCTGCGCGGCGTCTCGCAGTGCAGGGTGGGCGGGAGCACCCCCCGGTGCACCGCGAGCGCGGCCTTGATCAGGCCGGCCACCCCGGCCGCCGGCATGGTGTGCCCGATCATCGACTTCACCGAGCCGATCACCGGGCGGGGACCACCGGTGTACGGGCCGAACACCTCGGCCACCGTGGTCAGCTCGGCGGCGTCCCCGGTCGGGGTGCCGGTGCCGTGCGCCTCCAGCAGCCCCAGCGCGTCCGGTGCGGTCGGGTCGAGTCCGGCGGACTCCCAGGCCCGCCGGATCGCCAGCACCTGGCCGGAGACCGCCGGGTTGAACATGCTGGCCGACTTGCCGTCGCTGGACACCCCGCTGCCCCGGATCACCGCGTAGACCCGGTCACCGTCGCGGACCGCGTCGGCGTACCGCTTGAGCACCACCACGCCGGTGCCCTCGCCGATCAGCAGCCCGTCGGCGGCGGCGTCGAACGGCCGGATCTCCCCCTGCCGGGACAGCGCCCGGAGCTGGTTGAACACCGACCAGAAGCTGATGTCGTGCACGTGGTGCACGCCACCGGCGAGCACCGCGTCCAGCCGTCCGCTGACCAGCTCGGTGATGCCCTGGTCGACGGCGATCAACGAGGAGGCGCAGGCGGCGTCGATGGTGTACGCGGGACCGCGCAGGTCGAGCCGGTTGGCCACCCGGGAAGCGGCCAGGTTCGGCACCAGGCCGATCGTCCCCTCCGGCTGGTACGGCCCGAGCCGCTCGTCGAACTTCTTGCGCAGCAGCTCCAGCCGGGCCGGGTCGACGTCGGGGATCAGCTCCCGCAGGATGCTGACGACCTGGCTGGACATCCGCACCCGCTGGGCGTAACGGGCCTGCGCGGGGCTGAGGATGCCGCCCCGGCCGAGGATCACACCGATCCGGTCGCGGGCCGGCAGCCGGTCGCCGCCGCCCGCGTCGTCGATGGCCGCGGCGGCCACCTCCAGGGTGATCAGCTGGTCCGGTTCGATGTCCCCGACGGAGGCGGGCATCACCCCGAAGCGCAGCGGCTCGAAGGTGGCGTACTCGTCGACGAACCCGCCGCGCCGGCAGTACATCCGGTCGGCCCGGTGGGACTGCTCCGGGTCGTAGAACTCCTCGTCCCAGCGGTGCGCGGGGACGTCGGTGATCGCGTCGACCCCGCCGATCAGGTTGCGCCAGTAGCTTTCCAGGTCACCGGCGGAGGGCATCAGGGCGGCCATCCCGACGATCGCGATCTGGCCGGGCGCAGCGGCGCCGTTGTTCATCGGTTCCTCCGACGGACGGGGCGGGTGGGAGCGGGACGGCACATCGACGCGCTCACCAGCCCGAGGCGGTGTAGACGACCGAGGTGACCGAGGCGTCGGCCCAGGCCAGCTCGCGCAGCAGGGCCAGCGCGCCCTCCTCCGGGTCGATCAGGCCGATGCCGCGCCGGGCGTACTCCCGGCTCAACTCGGCGGTGACCATGCCGCCGTGGCCGACACCCGGAGCCCACGGCCCCCAGTGCACGGTCACGCAGCGCACCCCGGTCCGGGCCGCGTAGCGGGTGCCGATGGCGTCCAGGGCGTCGTTGGCCGCCGCGTAGTCGGCCTGGCCCCGGTTGCCGTAGGCGGCGGCGATGCTGCCGAAGAAGACCAGGAAGCGCGGCGTGGTGGGCAGCGCGTCGAGACCGGCCAGCAGCCCCCGCGCGCCGTCGACCTTAGTGTCGAAGACCCGGGTGAACGAGGCCGGGTCCTTCTCGGCGATCAGCTTGTCCTCGATGATGCCGGCCGCGTAGACCACCCCGTCGAGGCGGCCGTACTCGGCGTGGATGTCGGCCAGCAACCGCCGGGTCGCCTCCGCGTCCCGGACGTCCAGGGTGTGGTAGCGGACCTCGCCGCCCAGCTCGGTCAGCTCCGCGATGGTCGCGGTCACCTCCCGGGCCGCCAGGATGCGCTGCGCGGTCCGGGAGATCTCGGCCGGCGAGGACGCGCCGCGGCGGGCCAGCACACCGACCAGCGCGGCGCGGTCACCGGCGGCCGCCAGCTCCGGGTCCTCCGGGGCGGTCGGCAACGGGGTACGGCCGACCAGCTCGATGCGGCATCCGGTGGCCGAGGCGAGCGCCCGGGCGAACCACGGGGTGATGCCCCGCGCCCCGCCGACGAGCACCACCACGGAGTCGCGTTCCAGGCCGATCGCGGCCGCCTCGGACACCCCGTCGCCGGCCGGGCCGGCACCTCCGGCGGCCAGCGCGCCCAGCTCGACCGGGATCAGGTCGGCGACGTACCGGTCGGTGCCGCGCCGGGTGACCACCGGGGCGTCGGAGGCGGTGAGCAGTTCGTCGAGGAGCTGCCGGGCGAGCACCTCGGGCGTCGCCGTCGGGTCCACCGCCACGAAGCGCGCGGTCAGCTCCGGGTACTCGCGGGCGATGGTGCGGAACAGGCCGGGCATGCCGTCGGCCGCCCCGGTGACGTCCCGCGCCCCGGCGGCGAACAGCCAGCGCGGCCCGGTGGCCAGCGCCCGCTGCAACAGCGGGAACACGTCGGGCAGCAGCGGCTCGTCGAGGTTGGTCAGCCCGTCGAGCACCAGCACCCCGTCGAAGCCCTGGTCGGCCTGCTCGCTGTCGAGCACGCCGAGCTGGCCGCCGGCGCCGTGCGCGCCGAGCAGCTCGGCCAGGTACGCCCCGACCGGGCCACCTCCGGTGATCAGGAAACGCATGCCGGCGAGCGCGGTCGGCGGGGTGCTCTGCCCGGCGTCGACGCTCTCCTGGGCGACCAGCCGCTTCGGTGCGATCCCCACCCCGACCCCGGCGAACGCCGGGGCCGGAGCGGGGGCCGGGGCGGGGGTGGTGGGGACGGCGGCCGGCGCGGCGACGGCCGCCGTCGTGGTGAGGGTGGCGGTGACCGTGCCGCTCATCTTCTGGTCGAGCCAGGTGACCATGGCGCGGACGGTGCGGGCCTTGACGAGGTCTTCGAGTTCGCTCTCGTCGCCTTCGACGCTGAGGGAGAGGCGTTGGGCGACCTCGCCGGCGACCTCGGCGCGTTTGATGGAGTCGATGGAGAGGTCGGCTTCGAGGTCGAGGTCGAGTTCGATGAGGTCGACCGGGTAGCCGGTGCGCTCGCTGAGCACGGTGAGGATCGACTGCTGGAACTCCGCCAGGCTGGTGCCGGCGGGCGCGGTCGCCACCGCGGAGACGGCTGCGGCCGGCGCTGCGGCGGGGGCGGCGGGCGCTGCGGCGGGCGCGGCCGGGAGCGCCGTGGCGGCCGTGGCGGCCGACACGTGGACGCTGCCGCTCATCTTCTGGTCGAGCCAGGTGACCATGGCGCGGACGGTGCGGGCCTTGACGAGGTCTTCGAGTTCGCTCTCGTCGCCTTCGACGCTGAGGGAGAGGCGTTGGGCGACCTCGCCGGCGACCTCGGCGCGTTTGATGGAGTCGATGGAGAGGTCGGCTTCGAGGTCGAGGTCGGGCTCGATGAGGTCGACCGGGTAGCCGGTGCGCTCGCTGAGCACCGCGAGGATCGCCTGCTGGAAGTCGGCGGCGGTCACGTCGACCTGGTCGCCGGAGGGGAGCGCGGCGGTGAGGGTGGCGGTCGCGGTGACCGTGCCGCTCATCTTCTGGTCGAGCCAGGTGACCATGGCGCGGACGGTGCGGGCCTTGACGAGGTCTTCGAGTTCGCTCTCGTCGCCTTCGACGCTGAGGGAGAGGCGTTGGGCGACCTCGCCGGCGACCTCGGCGCGTTTGATGGAGTCGATGGAGAGGTCGGCTTCGAGGTCGAGGTCGAGTTCGATGAGGTCGACCGGGTAGCCGGTGCGCTCGCTGAGCACCGCGAGGATCGCCTGCTGGAAGTCGGCGAGCCCCGGCCCGGCCGGAGCGGGCGCGGCCACCGGGGAGGCGACGGCGATCGGGGCGGGGGCCGCGACGACGGTGGCGACCGCGGAGGAGACCGGCCGGGCCTCCGGGGCGACCGGCGTCGGCCGGGTGACCGGCGGCGCCGGTGCGGTGGCCACCGCCGTGCCGCCGTTCGTCGCCGCCATGGTGGGCATCGACGTCGGGGCCGGCGGCGGGGCGACGGCGGGCCGCGCGGGCGGGGCGACGGCGGGCCGCGGTGCGGGCGCGGCGACCGGGGTGGGGGTCGGCGCCGGACCGGTGGGCAGGGCCGCGTAGCCCTCGACCCGGTGGGACTCGGTCGGCTGCGGGGGCGGCGGGTTCCCGGGGCCGCCCGGGTCGCCGAGGAAGGCGAGCATCACGTCCCGCTGGGTGGCGATCATCTCCCGGGTCGTGCGCAGGTACTCGCTGAGCAGCTCGCTCCGGATGTCCCGGACGGCCGCCGGCTCGCTGACGGTGACGGTCCGGACCTCCCGGACGGTCACCGTTTCGGGGACGCTGGCGGTGCCGGTGGCGGTGCCGGGGGTGGTGGCGGTGCCGTTGGCGGGGGTCATCGACAACTCCTTGATCCGTCGGGGTGGGGTCATGCCACCGGGAAGACAGTTGCCGTGCTGGTCCCGGACGAGTTGGCCGTCGACCGTCCAGAGCGGACGACGGGTCGGTGCGGTGGTGCCGGCGTCGTCCGTCGTGCGGCCGTGGAACAGCCAGTCGGGGCGGACCGGGACGCCGGCGCAGGCGAGTTCAGCGACCGAGATCAGGAAGCCGCGCAGCCCGTCGGCGGGGCCGCGTTCGCAGGTGACCGTCTGGTGCGGCCGGTCACCGAGGACCGCCTGCACCAGTCGGCTCAACACCTGACCGGGGCCGACCTCGACGAAGAGGCGGGCACCGGCGGCGTACATCGCCTCGACCTGCTCGACGAAGCGCACCGGTGCGCCGATCTGCTCGGCGAGGTGGTGGCGCACCTGGTCGGCGTCACCGGAGTACGGCGCGGCGGTCAGGTTCGACCAGACCGGGATGCGCGGTTCGGCGATCGAGCGGGCGGCGAGCACCTCGGCGAAGGTCTCCACCGCGCCGGCCACCACCGGGCTGTGGAAGGCGCAGGCCACCGGGATGGCCCGGGCGGACAGGCCGGCCTCCTTGAGCGCGACCACCGCCGCCCGCACCTTGCCGGTCGGGCCGGAGACCACCACCTGCTGCGGCGCGTTGCGGTTGGCCAGCACCACCTCGCTGGTCAGGCCGGCGGCGGCGAGCACCTGGGCGACCTGTTCGGCGGTGGCGTTGACCGCCGCCATGGTGCCCGGGTCCTCGCCGCAGGCGCCGAGGATGGCCGCCGCCCGTTCCCGGCTCAGGTCGAGCAGGGTGGCCGCGTCGAACGCCCCGGCCACGCAGAGACCGACGAGTTCGCCGTAGCTGTGGCCGGCGGTCATGTCGGGGCGGACCCCGAGCCGGCGCAGCAGGTGGTCCATGGCGAGGCCGCCGATGCCGAGCACCGGCTGGGCGATCCGGGTGTCGCGTACCCGGTCCTCCTGGGCGCGTCGGGAGTCCTGGTCGAAGGCGGTCGGCGGGAAGAGCAGCTCCGCCGCCGACCGGTCGAGTTCGAGGTAGTGCCGCAGCTCGGGGAAGGCGACGAAGAGCTCGCCCAGGGCACCGGGACGCTGGCTGCCCTGCCCGGGGAAGAGGAAGGCCACCTGACCGGGGCCGACCGGCTCCCCCTCGGCCGGCTGGACCAGCCCGCGCGCCGGGTCGTGTTCGCCGGCCAGGGCCCGGCGCAGCAGGATCTCCAGTTCGGCCAGGTCCCGGGCGACCACCGCGACCTGGGTCGGGCCGGGCCGGCTGGCGGCCTTGGCGGCGACCGACGCGGCGAGCGCGGCGAGCCGCCCCGGCCGGTCCCGACCCGGGTCGCCGGCCAGGCTCTCCAGCAGCTGCCGGATCGGCTGGTGGGCGGCGGCCCGGTCGGTGCCCCGGAAGCAGAACAGCTCCGCCGGCCAGATCCGTTGCGCGTGCCGGGGTTCCGGCGCGTTCGGGTAGGCGCTGAGCACGACGTGGAAGTTGGTGCCGCCGAAGCCGAAGGCGCTGACCCCGGCGATCCGCTCACCGGCCGGCGCCGGCCAGGGGCGGGCCTCGGTGAAGAACGCGAACGGGCTCTGCTGCGGGTGCCAGGCCGGGTTGGGCCGCTCCAGGTGGATGGTGGGCGGCCGGACGCCGTGGTAAAGGGCGAGCGTCGCCTTGATCAGCCCGGCCAGCCCGGCGGCGCACTTGGTGTGCCCGATCTGGGACTTCACCGAGCCCAGTGCGCAGCCGCCCGGTTCGGCGCCGGCCTCGACGAACATCCGGGTCAGCGTCTCCAGTTCGGTGCGGTCACCGACGACGGTGCCGGTGCCGTGCGCCTCCACCAGGCCCACCTCACGCGGCGAGATGCCGCTGCGGTGGTAGGCCCGGTCCAGCGCCCGCCGCTGGCCGTCGGGGCGCGGCGCGGTCAGGCCGAGGGCCCGCCCGTCGCTGGCCCCGCCGAGCCCCTTGATCACGCCGTAGATCCGGTCGCCGTCGCGTTCGGCGTCGGCCAACCGCTTGAGGACGACGCACGCGACGCCCTCGCCGAGGGCGATCCCGTCACCGGTGCTGTCGAAGGGGCGGGACCGGCCGGTGGGGGAGAGCGCGTGCGCCGAGGTGAACATCAGGTAGTCGTTGACCCCGTTGTGCAGGTCGGCACCGCCGCAGATCATCAGGTCGCTGTCGCCGCTGACCAGTTCCTTGCAGGCGGCGTCCATCGCGGCCAGGGACGAGGCGCAGGCCGCGTCGATGGTGTAGTTGGGTCCGCCCAGGTCGAGCCGGTTGGCGACCCGGCCGGCGATCACGTTGGCCAGCACGCCGGGGAAGCTGTCCTCGGTGACCGTGGGCAGCAGCTCCTGCATCTGGTCGGGCACTTCGCCGAGGTAGGCCGGCAGCATGGTGCGCAGGGTCTGGGCGTGCCCCATGTCGCTGCCCGCCTCCGCGCCGAACACCACCCCGGTGCGGGCGTGGTCGGCACCCGGGGCGTCGTAGGCGTAGCCGGCGTCGACCAACGCCCGGTGGGAGACCTCCAGGGCGAGCAGCTGGGTGGGGTCGATGCTGCTCAGCGCGGCCGGCGGGATGCCGTAGCCGATGGCGTCGAAGGGCACCGGCTCGATGAACCCGCCCCACTTGGAGACGCTGATCCGGCCGGTCTGCCCCGGCCCGACCTCGGGGGCGTAGTAGTGGTCGGTGTCCCAGCGGTCGGCGGGGACCTCGGTGACGGTGTCCGTGCCGCTGAGCACGGTACGCCAGAAGCTGTCCAGGTCAGGAGAGCCGGGCAGCATGCAGGCCATCCCGACGATGGCGATGTCCAGTGGCGCGACCGGTTGTTCGACCTCGCCGGCCGACGGCGCGAGCCGCTCCCGCAGCGCGTCGAGCCGGCCGGCGTGGAACCCCCGTACCTCGGTGGTGACCGTGTCGTGCAGCTCGGCGACGGTGGTGGCGGCGTTGCGCAGCACGGCGACCTGGCCGGCCATGAACAGCCCCTCGCTGGCCTGGACGCTCTCGTCCACGGCCTCGACGACGTCGCCGGAGCGGCGCAGCCCCTTGCTGGCGATCCGGAGCCGGCCGACGTTGAGCAGTTCCAGCTGCTCCCACACCTCGCGGTTCTCCGCCCCGGCGTTCTCCAGCTGGGTGCGCAGCCGGTGGAAGTCGTCGACGAAGGGGGTGTGCAGGCAGCGGGTGGCGTGGCCGGGGGCGGTCTCCAGCAGCGCGGTGTGCTCGGCGGTGAGCGCCTCACGCTGGAAAAGCGGCTGGACCGCGCCGTGGGCCACCGCCTCGGCGGTGAACAGGTAGGCGGTGCCCATCAGCACGCCGATCCGGGCGCCCCGACGGGCCAGTGGCGCGGCCATCGTGGCGACCATCGCCGCCGACCGGGCGTCGTGCACCCCGCCGGCGAAGAAGACCTGGAGCTGCGCTCCGGCGGCGGGATCGGTGTCCAGGTACTCGTCGAGCACCGCCAGTTGGGCCTCCCACAGCGGGAAGCTCGCCCGGGGGCCGACGTGTCCGCCGCACTCGGCGCCCTCGAAGATGAACTTGCGGGCACCGGAGCGGAGGAACTGCCGCAGCAGGCCGGGGGAGGGCACGTGCAGGAACGTGCTGATCCCCTGCTCCTCCAGGGCACGGGCCTGCGGTGGCCGGCCTCCGGCGATGATGGCGCAGGCGGGGCGGATCTCCCGGATGACGTCCAGCTGCGCGGCGCGCAGCTCCTCCGGGGCGAAGCCGAGCACCCCGACCCCCCAGGGGCGGTCACCGAGCCGGGCGGCGGTCTCGGTCATGATCCGGCGGCACTGGTCGGCCGAGTTGAGCGCGAGCGCGATGAACGGCAGCGCGCCGCCGTCGGCGACGGCGGCGGCGAAGGACGCCTCGTCGCTGACCCGGGTCATCGGACCCTGGGCCACCGGCACCCGTACCCCGAGGGCCGCCGCGAGGGGGGCGCCGGGCTGGAGCAGTTCGGCGGCGTCCGGGTCGTCGACGACGTCGAGCATCGCCGCGCGCATGCCCCGGACGGCGGTGGCGGTGTCCGGCCAGCGGTCGGCGAAGGCGGCCGCCAGCCAGCCGTCCTGGCCGACGGGCAGCAGCTCGACGTCGGCCTGGTGCGGGCCGCCGCGGCGGATGCCCCGCGTCCCGTCGCGCAGGAGGGTCTCCGAGCCGTCCATCCGCCGGATCACGGCCTGGACGTCCGCCGGCAGCTCCGACTCGGGCATCAGGGCGAGCTGGGTGTCCAGGACGACGCCGGCCGCGCCGCCGACCAGGCAGGCGCCGGCGGTGCGCGGGCCGATTCCGCCGGCCACCCAGACCGGCAGGTCGAGGGTGTCGTCGGCGACGAGCTGCTGGAGCAGGACGAACGAGCTGAGTTCACCGACCCGGCCGCCGGCCTCCATGCCGCGGGCGATCAGCCCGTGTGCCCCGGCTGCCGCCGCGGCCCGCGCCTCGTCCCGGCTGGTCACCTCGACCAGCACCCGGTGGTGTGCGGTGATCTCGGCCAGTGGCCAGGGGCTGGTCGGTTCGACCACGACCAGCTCCAGGGCACCGGCCGCTGCGCGCTGTACCTCGGCGAGGGTGGCCCGGCAGCCCGCCGGCACCCGGACGCCGACCGGGGTGGGGGACCACTGTGCGGCTCGGGTGAGCGCCCGCAACGCCCAGTCGTCGCCGGTGGCCAGGTCGATGACGCCGACCCCGCCGCCGGTGGCGGCGGCTGCGGCGATCCGTGGGCCGGGTTCCAGGATGCCGACGGGATTGACGACAAGGATCAGGTCACGCGTGTACGGTGCGCTACTCATCGGGCTCCCACTTCGGTCGCGAAGGATCGCGTGGTGACGGGGGGGATCTGCCGGTGGGGCACCGGCGATGCGGTGGTGATTTGCGGCAATCAATGTCGCACTGAGTCACAATCTAGCGTCGCCCAGTTACGTCCCGGTTAAATCCAACGATCTTCGCGATGAGGCTGAAGATTTCCTACCAAGGCTAGCGGATATGTCGCCGGGGCTACCAGGCGAAATGATCGTCGATGCGTCCACGGTGTCACCGAATCGTGCCACCGTGGGTTGTCCGGCCATTTGCAGCTTTATTTCCAAACTGTTTTCTGTTCACCGGAGAGCCCCTGTTAGCAGAGATCAACTTGTGTCCTGTCCCACTATGTGGAACAGGTCTTGCCATAGATTGCGGTGAACATCAAAGATCCCTATCGGCATTCATGTCGGCATTCCCTATCGATTAGATGTGGCATTCGTGAGGCGAGGTGGATTGACTTCGATCATCAAGTTGCCTGGTAGGTCGGGGGGTAGCTGCCCGCTCCGTCGTCGCCTCACCCGTCGTCACTGACCCTGACGGCGGTCGCCGACGGGGTGAACCACCCCGGAGTGCTTCGCTGAGCCACGTGCTGGGCCGGTCGGACGCCCGCTGTCGCCGGCGGTCGACGCCCGCACTTAACGAACGTTTCATGCACTGTCTGTCGCGCTGTCGAACGAGTCGGCCCGAGCGATCTGCGTGCTGATTTCTCCGGCAGTTCCCACTCCTGCACCGCCCCCGACCAGCCAGGATGCCCGTCACCGCCAGGGTGGCGCGACCCGGCGGGGGGCCACCTTACCCATTCCCCTCCCGGATCGGCGGTTATTGTGCGTAGCCTGCTTCTTCTCGCCCTCGTCGGCCTCGGTGCACAACTGGTCGACGGCAGTCTCGGTATGGCGTACGGTGTGACATCCACAACACTTTTGTTGGCTCTCAATACCGGGGCCGCGAGCGCTTCGGCAACGGTTCACCTGGCCGAGATCGGCACCACCCTGGTGTCGGGGGCCGCGCACTGGCGGTTCGGCAACGTCGACTGGACGGTGGTCCGCCGGGTCGGTGTGCCGGGGGCCGTCGGCGCGTTCGCCGGGGCGACCTTCCTGTCCCGCCTCTCCACCGAGACCGCAGCCCCGATCATGTCGCTGATCCTGCTCACCCTCGGGCTGTACGTGCTGATCCGGTTCACCGTCGCCGGGCTGCCCCGCGAGCGTGTCGGGCTGCCCCTGCGCAAGCGCTTCCTCGGCCCGCTGGGCCTGGTCGCGGGTTTCGTCGACGCCACCGGCGGTGGCGGGTGGGGGCCGGTCGGCACCCCCGCGATCCTGGCCAGCGGCCGGTTGGAGCCCCGCCGGGTGATCGGTTCCATCGACACCAGCGAGTTCCTGGTGGCGGTCGCGGCCAGCCTGGGATTCCTGGTCGGCATCGGCTCGGCGAACATCAACTTCGGGTGGGTGGGCGCGTTGCTGCTCGGCGGCATGATCGCCGCACCGATCGCCGCCTGGCTGGTGCGGCTGCTCCCGCCCCGGGTGCTCGGCTCCGCCGTCGGCGGGGTCATCGTCCTGACCAACGTCCGGACCCTGCTGCGCAGCGACTGGATCGCCGCCCCGGACGCCGTCCGCTATGCCTGCTACCTGGTCCTCGCGGTGCTCTGGGCGGCGGCGGTGACCTGGTCGGTGCGCCAGCACCTGGCCGACCGGCAGGCCGCGCCGGTCGCCGTCGGACCGGAGACCGGCACCGGGAGACCCGCCACCACGTCGAGCTGACCGGGCTGCCGGCGGCTCCCCGACCCCCGGGACGCCGACCCCGGGCAGGTCGAGGAGCCGCCGCCGCCCGGATGCCCTGCGCGCCGCTGCCCGGGTCGCGGGTGAAGGTGTCGGGATTCCGCCGCGCCGGGGCGGCGCCGGACCGCCGCCCCCGGCGGGGGATGACGGTGCCGGTCCCGGTGGCGGGGCGCCCACCAGCACGGGCCGGACCCGCCCCGGGTGCACTACGATCCTCCCCGGCGTCAACGGGGTGCCGGATCGTGGAGAGGCCGACGGATGAAGCTGATGCGGGTGGGTCCGGCCGGCGCGGAGCGGCCGGTACTGCACGCGGAGGGCAGACACTACGACCTGTCCGCGGTCACCCCGGACATCGACGGCGACTTCTTCGCCTCCGGCGGGCCGGACCGGGTCCGGGCCGCCCGGGACCTGCCGGAGCTGGACGTCACCGGCCTGCGGATCGGCCCGCCGGTGGCCCGGCCCGGCGTGGTGCTCTGCGTGGGGCAGAACTACGCCGCGCACGCCGCCGAGTCCGGGGTCGCCCCACCCGAGACCCCGATCGTCTTCTACAAGGCCCCCAACACCGTCGTCGGCCCGTACGACGAGGTGCTGGTGCCGCGCGGCGCGACCGCCACCGACTGGGAGGTCGAGCTGGCCGTGGTCATCGGCCGCCGGGCCCGCTACCTGGAGTCGCCGGCACACAGCGCGGCCCACGTCGCCGGCTACCTGACCGCCAACGACGTGTCCGAGCGGGACTTCCAGCTCCGCGACTCCGGCGGTCAGTGGTCCAAGGGGAAGTCCTGCGAGACCTTCCAGCCGCTCGGCCCGTGGCTGGTCACCCCGGACGAGATCGCCGACGTGCAGGACCTCGGGCTGCGCTCCTGGGTCAACGGCGAGCCCCGGCAGGACTCCCGCACCGGGGACATGGTCTTCGACGTGGCGTACCTGATCTGGCACCTGTCCCAGTACATGGTTCTCGACCCCGGCGACGTGATCAACACCGGTACGCCGCAGGGGGTCGCGCTCTCCGGCCGGTTCCCCTACCTGCGGCCCGGTGACGTGGTGGAGGTCGAGGTGGACGGTCTGGGCCGGCAGCGGGTCACCATGGCGGCGGCCTGACCGACGGCGGGAGAGCCGCCGTCGCGGCCGGGCCGACGGGTCGCTCGGGCCACCGTCCGGACGGCACTGCGGTCGGGGCGGTTCAGCGGACCAGCCGAAGGCCGGACATGCCGCCGTCGACGGCCAGCGCGGTGCCGGTGGTGGCCCCGGACGACGGGGAGGCCAGGAACGCCACCGCCTGGGCGACCTCGTCGGCGGTGACCAGTCGGCCGGTCGGCTGGCGGGCGGCGAGCCGGCGCTTCTCGGCGGCCGGGTCCTCGGCACCGGCGAGCAGCCGGGTGACCCACGGGGTGTCCACCGTGCCCGGCGCCACCGTGCACACCCGGATGCCGTCGGCCACCAGATCCGCCGCCATGGCCAGGCTGAGCGCGTGCACCGCGCCCTTGGTGGCGGAGTAGACCGCCCGGTCGACCAGCCCCGCCGTCGCCGCGATCGAGGTGATGCTGACGATGGCCGCGCTGGTCGAGCGGCGCAGGTGGGGCAGGGCGGCCCGGCAGGCCCGCGCCACCCCGACGACGTTGACGTCCAGGCAGCGGTGCCACTCGGCGTCGTCGGCGGACTGCACCGTCCCGACCGCGCTGACCGCCGCGCAGTTCACCAGCACGTCGAGGCCGCCCAGGGTGGCGGCGACCCGGTCCATGGTCTCCTCCAGCGGGCCGGTGACGTCGGCGGTCAGCCGCAGGTGCGGCCCGCCGGCACCCGGGTCGCGGTCGAGCACGGCGACCCGCGCCCCGCGCCCGGCCAACAGGTCGGCGACCGCCGCGCCGATGCCCGAGCCACCACCGGTGACCGCGGCCACCAGACCGTGGAAATCCGTCATCTCGACACCTCGTACCCGCGGGCGGCGGGGGGGCGGGGGGCGTCGCACCCGCGTCGAGCGCCCACCGGTGCCGGTCCGCCGCACCGGTCGGTGGGCCGGCGAACCGCCCGGCCGGCCGGACCGCGGAACGTCGTTCCTCGCACCGAACTCCATAGATCATATACGATTCGTCAATCACGGCCCGACGGCCGACGAGGAGGCCCGGTGCGTATCGCGTTGTTCGTCACCTGCCTCAACGACGCGTTCTTCCCGCGGGTCGGCATCGCCACCGTGACGGTGCTGGAGCGGCTGGGCCACACCGTGACCTTCCCCGCCGGGCAGAGCTGCTGCGGCCAGTTGCACGCCAACACCGGCTACCCGGCCCCGGCCCGTGCCCTGGAGCGCGGCACCGAGGCGGCGTTCGCCGGCCACGACGTCGTGGTCTCCCCGTCCGGCTCCTGCGTGGCCCACCTGCGGGCGCACACCCGGCTGCCGGTGTACGAGCTGTCCGAGCTGCTGGTGGACGTGCTCGCGGTGACCGACGTGGGGGCCCGCTTCCCGTACCGGGTCACCTACCATCCGACCTGCCACGGGCTGCGGATGCTGCGGCTGGGTGACCGGCCGCTGCGGCTGCTCGGCGCGGTACGCGACCTGGAGCTGCGGGAGCTGCCCGAGCCGGAGCAGTGCTGCGGCTTCGGTGGCACCTTCGCCCTGAAGAACGCCGCGGTCTCCGGTGCCATGCTCGCCGACAAGTGCGCCCACGCGACGAGCACCGGAGCCGACTACCTGGCCGCCGCCGACAGCTCCTGCCTGGCCCACATCGGTGGTGGCCTGGCCCGCCGGCCCGCCGCGCCGCGCCCGGTCCACTACGCCGAGATCCTCGCCGCCACCGGGCCGACCGGATGACGTCCGGTGAGCACCCGGCGGTGGGCCGGCAGTTGCCCATCGTGGCGGTCACCCCCTTCCCCCGGGCGGCGGCCGGCGCGCTGGGCGACAGCCGGCTCCGGACGAACCTGGGCCGCGCCACCCGCACCATCCGGGAGAAACGGGCCGCGGTGGTGGCCGAGGTGCCCGACTGGGAACTGCTGCGCGAGCGGGCGGCCCGGGTGAAGGACGACGTGCTCGACCGGTTGCCCGAGCTGGTGGCCCGGTTCGCGCGGGCGGCCACCGCCGCCGGGGCGACCGTGCACCACGCGGTGGACGCCGCCGCCGCCAACGCGGTGGTCACCGAGCTGGTCCGGGCGCAGGGCGTCGACCGGGTGGTGAAGGTCAAGTCGATGGCGACCCAGGAGATCGGCCTCAACGAGGCGCTCGCGGCGGCCGGGGTGACGGCCGTGGAGACCGACCTGGCCGAGCTGATCGTGCAGCTGGCCGACGACACCCCGTCGCACATCCTGGTGCCGGCGATCCACTACAACCGGGGGCAGATCCGCGAACTGTTCGCCCGGCGGATGCCCGGCTTCACCGCCGACTCGGACGACCCCGCGGTGCTGGCCGGCGCCGCCCGGGAGTATCTGCGGCGTACCTTCCTGGCGGCCCGGGTGGCGATCTGCGGGGCCAACTTCGCGGTGGCCGAGACCGGCTCCCTGGTGGTCGTCGAGTCCGAGGGCAACGGCCGGATGTGCCTGACCCTGCCGGACACCCTGATCGCCGTGGTCGGGGTCGAGAAGCTGCTGCCCCGCTTCGCGGACCTCGGCGACTTCCTGCGACTGCTGCCGCGTTCGTCGACCGGTGAGCGGATGAACCCGTACACCTCGATCGTGACCGGGGTGACCCCCGGCGACGGGCCGCGCCGGCTGCACGTCGTGCTGCTGGACAACGGCCGCCACCGGGTGGCGGCGGACCCGGTGGGCCGGGCGGCGCTGCGCTGCATCCGCTGCTCTGCCTGCCTGAACGTGTGTCCGGTCTACGAGCGGGTGGGCGGCCACGCCTACGGTTCGGTCTATCCCGGCCCGATCGGGGCGATCCTGTCGCCCCAGCTCACCGGGCAGGACGCCGGCCACAACGCCACCCTGCCGTACGCCTCGACGCTCTGCGGGGCCTGCTACGACGTCTGCCCCGTCAAGATCGACATACCGGCGATCCTGGTCCACCTGCGCCAGACGGGGCCGAAGCCGCCGGCCGAACGGGCGGCGATGGCGGTGCTGGCCTGGACGATGCGTGACCGCCGTCGGTGGCGGGCGGCGCTGCGGACGGCCCGGTCCGGCGGCCGGCCGCTGCGGGTGCTCACCCGGCCGCACGGCGGGCGGCTGCGCCGGGCACCCTGGCCGCTGGCGGCGTGGACGGCACACCGAGACGCCCCGCTGCCGGCCGACGAGTCCTTCCGTGACTGGTGGCGCCGGACCCATGACCCGTGAGCTGACCACCCTCTTCGCCGAGCGGGCCGGGGACTACCGCGCCGGCGTGCACCACTGCGCCCCGGCGGCGCTGGCCGACCTGCTCGCCACCCTGCTCGCCGGGGCGTCGGGCGTGGTACTGCCGGCCGGCGTCCCGCCGGAGTGGACCGCCCGGCTGGGTCGACCGACGCTGGCCGGCGACACCCTCACCGCAGCCGAACTCGACGCCCCCGGGCTGGCCGTGCTCACCGGCTGCGTGCTCGCCGTCGCCGAGACCGGCACCCTGGTGCTCGACGGGGGAGCGGCGCAGGGCCGGCGGCTGCTGACCCTGATCCCCGACCACCACGTCTGCGTGGTGCACGCCACGCAGATCGTCGCCGACCTGCCCGACCTGGTCCGGGCGCTGCCCGACCCCACCCGTCCCCTGACGTTGATCTCCGGCCCCTCCGCGACCAGCGACATCGAGCTGAGCCGGGTGGAGGGCGTGCACGGCCCCCGCCGCCTGGACGTCGTCTGCCTCCCGCCGGGGTGACCGGCCGGTACCCGGTCCGGCTGGTGAGCGTGGTCCGGCTACCCTCGCCGCCGTGGACGCTGTGGAGATCGAAGCACCCGTCGTCGCGGTCACCGTCTATCCGGACCGGGCCCGGGTCACCCGCCGGGCTGTCACCCGCCTGGCCGCCGGTGAGCACCGGATCCGGATCGCGCCCCTGCCGGTACGCCTGCGGCGGGACTCGTTGCGGGTCGCCGGCGGCGGCTCGGCCACCGTCCTCGGCGTGGAGGTGAGCACCTGGCGGCAGCCCCGCAGCACCGACGGTCAGGTCGACGCGCTGACCCGACGGGTCCGGGAGCTGGCCGACGAGCTGGCCGAGGTCGACGACGACACCGAGGTCGAGACGCAGCGGCGGCAGTTCCTCGCCCGACTGGCCGACCGGGCCGGCGGCACGTACGCCCGCACGCTGGCCACCGGGGACGCCGGCCCGACCGACGTGACCACCTTCGCCGACGCGGTGGCCGCCCAGCTCGCCGAGTCGCACCGCCGCCGACGCGGGCTGGCCCGGCGGCGCACCGGACTGGCCGAGGAGCTGGCGGCCGTCGAGCGGGAGCTGGCCGCTGCGGGCGGCAAGCGGGAACCGGACCGGCTGGCCGCCGAGGTGACGGTGGCGGTGGACGCCGACGACACCGAGCTGGACCTGGAGCTGAGCTACCTGGTCGACGGCGCACGTTGGCAGTCCTCCTACGACCTGCGCCTGGTCGGGGAGAGCATGACGGCCACCTGGTTCGGCCTGGTCACCCAGGACACCGGCGAGGACTGGCCGGAGTGCACGCTCCAGCTCTCCACCGCCCGCCCGGCGGCGGCGGCCGGCGTACCCGAGCTGTCGCCCTGGTATCTCGACCGGCTCCGGCCCGCGCCGGTGGCCCTGGCGGCGGCGAGCTTCGGCGCACCGCCACCACCCGCACCCGCGGCGGCCCCGGCCGGCGGCGGTGGCGCGGCCCGCTCGGCCGCGCCGCGCCCGGCGGTCCGGGAGAGCGTGGCAGAGGTCGCGCAGGGGGTCACCGCGGCGACCTACCGGCCCGCGCGCCCGGTGGCGGTGCCCGCCGACGGCAGCGCCTACCGGGCCGTCATCGCCGTGCTGGACCTGCCGGTCCGCCTCGACCACGTGACCGTGCCGCTGCGGGCGGCCGAGGCGCACCTGCGGGCGACGGTCCGCAACACCTCGGCGCACACCCTGCTCCCCGGCCCGGCGGCGGTGTTCCACGACGCCGACTTCGTCGCCGCCACCCGGCTGCCGACCTGGGCGCCCGGCGAGGAGACCGAGCTGGCGCTCGGGGTGGACGACCGGGTCCGGGTGGAACGCGAGCTGACCCGGCGCTCCGACACCCGGGCCACCCTCGGCTCCACCCGGCGACGGGACGTGGAGTACCGGATCAGCGTGGCGAACCACACCCCCCGACCGGCCACGGTGGAGGTCCTGGACCAGCTCCCGGTCTCCCGCGACGAAGCGGTGACCGTCCGCGAGGCCACCGTCGTCCCGCCACCGGACGAGCGCACCGACCTGGGCGAGCTGACCTGGCGGCTGCGCCTCGCCCCGGGGGAGCGCGGCGAGATCACCCTGGGTTTCCGGGTCGAACTCGGCAAGGGGGTCGAGCTGGCCGGCTGGCGGGACTGACCGCCGCTCACCCGGTGGTGGTCACGGCGAGGGCGGCGACGGACGGGTGGGGTCGCCCCTCGGCGTCGTCGACCGCCACGGCGAGCCCGCCGGTGGCTCCCGGCCCGGTGGGGGTGACCACCCGCAGGTCCGGGCCGCCGTCGACCCGGGCCGCCACCTCGCCGTCGCGCACGGTGACCGTGACCCGGTGGGTGGCCGCCGGGTCGAGCGCCGCCTCGGCGACCACCCGGCCGGCGCGCAGCAGCGCCACCCGGCCGTGGGTGACCCGTACCGAGACCGTGGCGTCGCCGTTCACCCCGACCAGCAGGGTGACCGTGCCGCCGTCGGCCCGCAGGCCGCGCAGCGTCGCGTCGACCGTGTAGCCGGTCCAGTCCGCGCTGGCGTAGGCGAGCAGGGTGCCGTAGGCGCGGCGCGGACTGTCGGCGGGGAACCGCCCGGCGGTCAGCGGGGACAGCTCGGTCATCGGCTCGCCGTGCTGGTCACGCCAGTCCCAGGGGCGGGCGAACGGGTCGGGCAGCACGGCGGGCACGGCCGTCCGCTCGACGACCGCGCTGACCAGTTCGGCGGCGGTGGTCCGGGCGTAGACCTCGGTCCGCTCGACCTGGCCGTCGGCCGCCGACCGGCGGCTGCTCGGCTGCGGGGCGAGCGACTTGTTGGTCAGCGCGGCGACGAACCGCGCGGCGATCAGGTCGCGGCTGAACGCGGCGGCCTCCGGGTCGGTCGTCGCGTCGCCGATCTCGGAGAACGGGTACGCGAACAACTGCGGGCGGGGCAGCTCGTGGGCGGTGAACGCGGCGAACATCGCGTCGAAGTCGGCGGTCAACCGCTGCCGGTAACCGGCCAGGCTCTCCTGCGCCCCGGTGGCCGGTTCCCACCGTCGGTGGGTCAGCGGGGAGCCGAGCCGCCCCGGCGCGGTCTGCACCCGGGTGTGCAGGTCGTGCGTGTGCGCCTGGAAGTCCCACCGGCCGGAGCGCCGCATCCGGTCGATCTCGGCCCAGCTCAGGTAGTACGGCCGGTGGGTGCCCACCTGCCCGGTGATCAGGTAGGAGGCGGCCACCATCCGGTGTCGTTTCAGGATCGGGTCGGCGTACGACCACAGGCCCCGGGTGCCGTCGTCGAAGGTGAGGTAGACCGAGCGGGCCGGCACCTCGCCGCCGCGCAGGTAGTCGACGTACTGGGCCGAGGAGATCGTCCGGTAGCCGGCGGTGCGCAGCGCGGTGAGCTGGGCGTCGAACGCCTCCGGGGTGACCACGTAGTGCTCCCGGCCGGTCGGCTCGGTCGCCGCCGGGTCGTCGCCGTGCGGCCGGATGTCGTGGTAGGCCACCACCACCGGCGCGGCCCGCGCCGGCAGCCGCCCGGCCGTCTCGGTGAAGCGGCGCAGGTCGGCGGGGTCGACCCGGGTGACCGGGGTGTCGTGCTGCCCGCTGACGTGGCGGCGCAGGTCGTCGAGGTACCAGGACACCCCGAAGGGCGCCGCCACCACCAGCAGGGTGACCAGCGACAGCAGCCCGTTGAGCGCGCGGGGCCAGAGCCGGCTCACCGGAGCACCTCGCCCCGGGTGAACACCACCGCGTAGAGCAGCACCAGCGTCCCCGCCCCGGCGAGGGTGAGCGCCACCCGGGCCAGCCGGGTCAGCACCCGCCGCCCGGCGTTCACACCGTGCTCCGGGACCACACACCACGCCGGATCGTCCCCACCGACCAGGGCAGCAGCCAGGACAGTACGGTCGCGGAGAGCACGCTCATCAACGGCCGGTACGCCCAGCGCGGGTCACCCGGGTTGTCCAGCCGGTAGGCCAGCCCCCACGCGGTGCCCTTGAGCAGCACCCCGCACAGGTAGAGCAGCGGCACCGCCCACCAGCCGCGCAGCGGCGCCCACACCAGGTGGGAGAAGGCCATCGCCGGGGCCAGCGCCACCCAGAGCGCGTGACCGTAGTAGAGCGCGGCCGGGCCGGCACCCCGCCGCCACATGAACGTGCCGGTGAAGAAGAGGTTCCGCACGTAGCTCTTCTTCCACCGGGTCTGCTGGCGCAGGAACGGCCGCAGCCGGGCCGGCACGGTGGTCCACACCTTCGCCGAGCGGACGTAGCCGACCCGCCAGGCGCGCGGCGGGTGGTCCTCGTCGCGGACGAACGACGAGTCGGCGAAGCGCCGCTTGAGCCGGTCGCCGATCCAGCGTTGGCCGAGCACGTAGCCGGTGAGCTGCCGGTCGGTGGCGAACCGGAACTCGCCCCCGAGGAACCGGTCGGCCGCCCAGGCGGGCAGGTAGTTGAGCACCGCCTCCCGGCGGAACACCGCCAGCGGGCCGGAGACGCAGGTGACCGCCCCGAACGACGCCTCGGCTGCCTTGGAGACCCGGAACTGGCCCTCGTACCAGACGTCCTGCACCCGGCTGAGCAGCGATTCGTCCGGGTTGAGCGCGCGGGCGTGACCGCTGACCGCGCCGAGGTCCGGTTGCCGCAGCAGGGCCTCGACGCAGCGGCCCAGCGCGTCCGGGGCGAGCACGCAGTCGGAGTCGGTGAAGGCGAGCACGTCGCCGGTGGCGTGCCGGGCGGCGTGCACCAGGGCCCGCTTCTTGCCGACGTTGCGGGGCAGGTGCAGCACGGTGACCGGGAGTTCGGCGGCGAGCCGGTCGAGGACCTCGGCGGTGCCGTCGGTGGAGCCGTCGTCGACCACGATCACCTGCAACGGCCGGTGCTCGCTGCCGGTCATCGACCGGACGCACGCCTCGATGCCGTCCACCTCGTCCTTGACCGCCACCAGCAGGCTGACCCGGGGGGCCGGCGGCAGCGGCGGGAAGGTGGCGGTGTGCCGGGGCTGCGCCGGCGCCTCGGCGGGGTCGGCGTACCGGGCGTAGGCCAGGTAGAACACGGCGACGGTGGCGGTGAGCACGGCGAAGCCGTAGAACGCCAGCAGCGGGGCGTACGGCAGTCGGGGCAGTTGCCGGGCCAGCAGGACGATCAGCGGGAGCAGCGCGAGCACGGTGAGCAGCCGCCGCAGGCCGCGCCGCACGGGGGCGGTCACCGGCATCTCAGACGACCTCCCGCCGGGGCAGCCCGGCGAGCCGGTAGGTGGCGTCGAGCACCATCGGCTGCCCGCTCAGCCACGCCTCGTCCAGGCCGGACTGGCGGGTGTGCACGACCACCAGGTCCCACTCCCGGTCGGCCGGGTCGGCGACCCGGCGCAGGGTCTGGCCGTCGGGGGTGCGGACGGTGTCGACGAGCTCGTCGACGAAACCGACCTCCGCGCCGGCCCGGACCAGCTCGCCGATGATCTCCAGGGCCGGGGACTCCCGGACGTCGGCGACCCCCGGCTTGTACGTCACCCCGGCGACCAGCACCCGGGCACCGAGCAGGGGGCGCCCGGCCCCGGCGAGCAGCTCCCGGATCCGGTCCACCACCCGGCGGGGGCGGGCGGCGATCCCCCGCATCGCGGTCTCGATCAGGGGGGCCTCGCGGCGCTGCCCGCGGACCTGCCAGAGCAGGTAGTGCGGGTCGCAGGGGATGCAGTGCCCGCCCACCCCGGGGCCGGGCTGGAAGGCCATGAACCCGTACGGCTTGGTGTCCGCCCCGTCGATCACCTCGGTGACGTCCAGGTGCAGGTCGCGGCAGAGGTCGGCGAACTCGTTGGCCAAGGCGATGTTGACCGCCCGGAAGGTGTTCTCCAGCAGCTTCGTCATCTCGGCGGCCTCGGGCGAGCCGAGCCGGTGCACCAGGGGCGTGATCCGGGCCAGCGCGGTGGCGGCCCGCGCGGTGCAGTCCGGGGTGGTGCCCCCGACGACCCGGGGGGTGAGTTCCTGGCGGTGCCGGTCGTTGCCGGGGTCGACCCGCTCCGGCGCGAAGGCCACCCACACCTCCTGCCCGACCCGCAGGCCCCGGTCGGCCAGCGGGGCGACCAGCAGCTCGCGGGTGGTGCCGACGTAGCTGGTGGAGGTGAGCACGATGGTCTGGCCGGGGCGGGCGTGGGCGACCACCGCCGCGCAGGCGGCCCGCAACGCGGTGAGGTCCGGGGCGAGGTGCCGGTCCACCGGCGTCGGCACGCAGATCAGCACCGTGTCGGCGTCGGCGATCTCGCTGATCGCGGTGGTGAGGCGCAGCGCGGGGTCGGCGGCCCGGAGCGTCTCGCGCAGCCGTTCCTGGTCGGCGTCGAGCAGGTCGGCCCGACCGGCCCGGATGTCGTCGAGCCGGGTAGCGGCGATGTCCACGCCGATCACCCGGGATCCGCTGGCGACCAGGGCCAGGCTGGTCGGCAGGCCCACGTACCCGAGGCCCACCACGGCGGTACGCGCTCCGGTGGCGGGGGCGGCGGTCGGATCCGGTATCGCCGTCGGACCCCCGACGATGGCCGGGACGTCGGGCCGGGCGGCGGGCAGCAGCTGCGACATGGTGGGGAACCCTCACGGACGGTGAACGGGGATGACCCAAGAGTGCCGATCAGGCGATTAGACGGCTGTCCGTCGAACAGCCGGGTGGCAGCGGAAAGGCTACGGGCGGTGACTGTCCGTTCGGTCAGTTTTCGGCGGGTGAAACGCCCATCGGTGCCGTGCGGGGCATCACCCGGGCGATGTCGACTGGTCACGGCGGCACCACCGCCCCCTGCGGCCCCACCGGCCCCGTCGCCCCGGTCGGAGTAAGAATCATCACTGGCGGTGAGCTTGCGGTCGGGTGCTACCCGCCTCCGCCGGTCCGGCGCGACGGTCGGCCCGCCGATCGCGGTGACCTGCACTTCGGCAGGTGGACCGATTGCGGGGGAAGCGGTTCCCGACCGGCGGCGGCGACCATCGGCGGCGCTTGGGGATCGCTGCTCTCCACTGCTCCTCACCGACAGTGAGGAATCCTGCCAGTGCCGGGCCGGTGGCCGCGGGG
Organism: Micromonospora rifamycinica; assembly: GCF_900090265.1. Classification (NCBI taxonomy): domain Bacteria; kingdom Bacillati; phylum Actinomycetota; class Actinomycetes; order Micromonosporales; family Micromonosporaceae; genus Micromonospora; species Micromonospora rifamycinica. Next base: position 1,461,455 of record NZ_LT607752.1, on the reverse strand, counting down.
CGGGACGGCGGCCGTTTTTGTCGTCCGGGTGGGCTAGCCTCCGGTGTCTTGATCGGTCGAGCATGGGATGTCCACATGGGATGGTCAGCGGTGCCGGGTGGCTATCAGGTCGCTCTCCGTGACGGCGACGTCGTGGCGCGGAACGCCAAGGGACGGGAACTCCGTTCCGTGCCGGCGTCCTTACGCGACGATCCGACGGTGCTCGGGCTGCGCCAGCTCACCGAGTGGCTGACCCGGCACGAGGCCCAGTGCCGGACGGACATCGAACGCTGGATGGTGCGCTCGCTGCCGGTGCCGGTGTCGGTGCTGACCGAGGTGTGGCCGGACGAGGCGTGGCGCACCGCGCTGACCGACCTCGTCGTCGCGGTGCTCGACGACGACGGCCACCGGGATCCGGACGGGGTGGGTCTGCTCCGCGACGCGGGCGACGGTCAGGTCGGGCTGGTCGACCTCGACGGCGACACCGTCCGGCGGACCGCCCGACGGATCGTCGTCCCCCACCCGGTCACCCTCGACGACCTCGACGACCTGCGGGAGTTCGCCGCCGAGCTCCAGGTCCGCCAGTCGGTCGACCAGCTCTTCCGGCAGACCTGGGTCCGCGGGCCGGACGTCGACCCGACGGCGACCCGGGTCGGCGACTACTCCGGCGGCCGGTACGACCAGCTCCGCCACCTGACGGCCCGGGCGACGAAGCTCGGTTATCCGGTGCGCGGCGGCAACGCGGTGTGCCGGATCGTCGAGGACGGCCACACCGTCGAGGCCCGGTCGTGGGTCGGCGCCGATGACCCGTACTACGAGACCGAGACCGGTGACCTCGTCTTCACCGACCGGCACGGCACCGCCCTGCCGCTGGGCACGGTCGGCCCGGTGGCCTGGTCGGAAGGAACCCGGATGGCCGCCGCGCTGTACGCCGGACGGGTCGTGGCAGCACAAGAGGAGGATGGCCGGTGAGCGCCGACACGATGGACCTGCTGGAGGCGGGAGCGGTGCTGCCCGTCGGCACGGTGGTGGCCAAGGACGACACCGCCGCCACCCTGACCGCCCGCCGCTACGCCCACCCGGCCCTCGCCGGCCGGACCGTGGTCCGGCTGGTCATCGACACCCTCGGCGAGGCCGAGGACCTGTCCATGGAGTTCCTGGGCTTCACCCCGCCGGACCGGGTGACCCCGGTCGGCGTGGTCCGCCAGCAGGCCCTCGGCTTCCCGGCCTGGGCGCTGGTCCACGACCCGGCCAACGGGCACCACGCCCTGGCCCTGGTCAAGGAGATCGAGCGGCTGGCCCGGACGGCGAAGTCCCGGATCGGCCCGGCGAAGGACGGCTTCAACGCCCTCGGCGAGCGGCTGGCCCGGTCGGTGCCGCACTTCCTGCCGACGTTCTTCGAGGAGGCCGGGCGGGCGTTCCTCGCCGCCGACAGCGTGACCCACGCGGCGAGTATGTTCGGCAAGGCCCGGGACGCCGAACGCGCCTACGGGCTGACCATCGACGAGGACCGCCAGCACGCCGTCTTCCTCGAGTTCGCGCTGGCCGGCGCGCTGACCGCGAAGGCGCTCTCCGGCCACGCCCGGGACCTGGCGACCCGGCGCGCACCGGCCGACGCGTACGCGATGTTCCTGCGGCTGTGCGTGGAGCGCACGCTGGGCGGCCTGCCCCCGTACGCGGCGATGCACACCGACCTGCGCCGGCTGGCCCGCGCCGCCGGCCTCGACCCGGCCGCCGAGGACGAGCGGGTGCTCGGCGAGCTGCTGGCCGCACCGGCGCTCAACCGGGCGCCGGAGGCGTTCTGGAACGCCTATCGGGCACCGCTGGCCCGGCTCGCCGCCACCGACCCCGCCCTGCGCGGCCGGTTGCTCGGGCTGACCCCGCAGCACTGCGGCGATGACGTCTGGCTGGGCGTGCTGGAGGACGCCGGTGCCACCCTGGCGCTGACCGGGCCGGCGGACGGCGTACCCGCCGAGGCCGCCGCGCCGGACGGACCGGCCGGCTGGCTGAGCCGGTTCGACGCGCACCGGGAGCGCCGCTCGTGGCACGTCCGCAAGCGACACCCCGGGCTGCTGGCGCTGGTCGCCCGGATGGCGGGGCGGCTGAAGGCCGACGGGGTGCCGGTCGTGCTCTGCCGCTCCCACGACACCGTGGACCTCGACCTGCTCGACACCTGCCTGGCCCTGGGGGTGCCCGTCGCGGATCCGGGCGACAGCGTCCGGCACCGGCTGGACTCGTGGCTGGCCGACGAGACCGACGGGCGGCGCGACCTGGTCGCCGTCGCCGCCGACCGGCGGTTCCTGCCGATCCTGGTCGAGGGGGTCGAGCGGCGGCTGAGCTCCGGCTCGCGCGACCTGAGCGACCCGACGCCGCGGGTGACGGAGATCGTTGCGGTGCCCGGTCTGCGGACCGCCCTGCGGGGCTGGCTGGACACCCTCGCCGATGCCGTCGGACGGCAGGGGCTGCCCACCCTCGACCACCACCTCGACCGGGTCGGCACGGTCGCCTGCCCGACCGGGTTCGCCGTCAACCCCGACGCGGTACGCCGGCTCGTCGACCACGACCTCGGCCCGGTCCTCGGCCGCACGCTGCGCTCCGGCCTGCTCGACGAGTACGGCTGGCCGGCCCTGGACACCGCCACCGAACGGCTCGCCGAGTCGACGGTGGACGTGCAGCTCACCGGGCAGTGGCCGTACCTGCTCCTGGTCACCGGCGACCTGGTCTCGGTGGCCGGGCCGGACGGGGTGGCACTCGAGCACCTGATGCGGATCCCGGCCGGGGAGAACCGCTACCGCTGGCGGCTGGTCCTGCGCTACGTCGACGGGCAGCTGCTGGTCTGCTGGGACCGGGGCCGCGACCGGGCCGCCTACTGGAGCGGGGCACCGGACGACGTCTTCGTCCTCCCCGACGACGCCTTCACCAACTACCCCCGGCTGTCGCTGCCGCTGCCCGGCGGGGGGCGCACCCAGGGGCGGCGTCCGCTGCGGGTCGGTGACCGGGGCGAGCGGACCGGCGGCCGGGTGATCAGCGACGGTGACACCTACTGGGTACGCGCCGCCGACCACCCGCTCGGCTGGCGCGAGTACGACCCCGCCACGGGCGAGCCGGGCCGGTTCTCCCGGCCGACGTTCTTCGAGGACGGCACGCTCGACGGGCGGCCGCTGGACGCGGAGGCGTCCTGGCTGCGTCCCGTCGAGTCGTCGGCCGGCCCGCTGGGCCACGCGGCCGGGCTGGCCGGCTGGCGGGCCCGGCGCGCGGCGGACGGCGGCTGGACCGGCGAGTCCGTGGACGGGCGCTCCTTCGCCCTGCCGGCGGGGGTGTCCCCCGGCGGCAAGCTGGCGGCGGCGGTGCGGTTCCCCGGCGCGGACACCACCTTCGGCGTGCTGCACCACGGCCGGGGCTCCGGTGGCGAGCTGCTGCTCTGCGCCGAGGACGGCTTCCTGCTCGGGCGCTACCAGCTCGGCGCGGAGCGGTCGGCCTTCGCCGCCGGCACCCGGCTGGTGCCGCCCCTGGAGTACTGGCACTTCCTGCGGCCCCGCGACGAGGCCGGTTCGGCGGCGCTTCGGGGCGTCACCGACGCACAGGCCGGCGCGCTACTGGCCGAGGCGGCCGGTCAGGACGCCGCCCAGGTGCGCGCTCTGGTCGGCCGGTACCTCCCGCAGCTCACCGCGCCCGCCCTCGTCGCCGGGGTCGCCGGGCTCGTCAGCCGGGCCGCCGCCCAGATGGCCCGACTACGGACGCTGGCCGCCGTGCTCGACGGCGAACAGGCCAATGCCCTGCCGGCGCAGGAGCAGGCCCCGGCCGGGGCACCGGCGGTCGACCGGCTGCTCTCCGAGGGGCTCGCCGGGCTGATCCAGTACTGCTACAGCGCGGAGGACAGCTCCCTGCGGCTGATCTCCCGCGCGGGGGCCGTGCTCACCGGCACCGACCCGACACCGGACGCCCGGGGTCGACTCGACGGTGACCTCGACTGGTTCGACCTGCTGGGGGTGCTGCCGGCCGCGATGTACCGGGCGGTGGCCCCGATCTGCCTGTCCGAGGTACGCGAGGCGCTGCTGACGCTGCTGGAGGTGTGCGCCCGCTCCGGGCTCCTCACCGCGGGCAGCCGGCTGCGGCGGCTCACCCTGGTCGCCGACGCCGGCACCCCGGTCGACCAGGCCCGGGGGCAGGTGCTGACCGAGGGCGGCCGACGGACGCTGGTGCTCGCCGTCGACACCGACGACCGGGAGCTCGACGTGCTCGACTGGACGCCGACCGGGAGGTTCTCGGCGGTGCCGGGTTTCCGGATCACCGAGGAGGAGATCCTGCCGACCGGCGACGTCACGCCGCAGCGGCTCGACGAGTTCGTCCGGCTCGCCCGGGCCAACGGGCCGCTGGAGTGGCAGCCTGGCTGGGCGCGCACCCTGTCCGAGGCGGCGGGCATGAGCCATGCCGAGGCGGTGCTGCTGCTGACCGGCCTACCCCGGCTCGTGTGGGAGAAGGCCCCGGCCGAGCTGCGGACCATCCTGGAGCTGCCCGACGCGGCGGCCGCCGCCGCGGCGGCCCGGTTCTGGGGCACCGGCGGGCGCGGCCGCCAGGCCTTCGCCGGGCTGCTCGGGCGGCTGCTGCCGGAGGACCCGGCGACGCTCTGGGTCGACGGACCCCGGCAGGACCTGATCGTCGAGGAGTGGATCCGGCGGCACGGGCGACGTCGACCCGTCGCCGACGAGTTGATCGTCCAGCTCGACCGGGCCGAGGTGACCAGCCCGCTCCCGGCCTCGACGGTGGTCCACTGGGTGGCCAACGCGGCGACCTGCCCCTGGCTGGCCGGCGCCGACTCCGGCGTGGACGACGACGACGCGCTGATCGCGCTGACCAGGACCCTGCCGTGGCTGGCGTACCACCTGGCCGTCGACGACCCGATCCGGTCGGCGTTGCCGGTGGCCGCCCGACTGGCCCGGCAGCGGCTGGCCGATCCCGGGTTCACCGTTTCGGTCGGCCACCTCGACGGCAACAAGCTCCCGGCGTTCACCGCCGCGTTCGGTCTCCCGGTGACGACCGGCCCGGCGGGCACCGAGGTCGGCCCGGTGCTGATCCCTCCGACGACCCGCTGGCAGCAGGTCCGGTTGCGTCCGTCCCGGCTGTCCGGGCTGGACGATCCGGCGCTGGCCGTGCTGCGGGCGCGCCTCGACCAGGTCAACGAGCCGTTGCTGGCGGCGCTGCGCGCGCTGCTCGGTGACCAGCTCAGCGAGGTGGTGTCGCACGTCGTCCCGGCGATGGACGACGGCTTCGCGCAGGACCCGACCCGGTCCGACCCCGAGCTGGTCGCGACGGTCGCCTCGACGCTCGGGCTGGGCGCCGACGCCGCGGCGCTCTACCTGCAGCTGCTCGCCCTGCCCGACCCGACCGACCGCAACGTCGCCCGGTGGACCGGCTGGAAGCCGGCCCGGCTCAAGGCGGCCCGCGCCGAGCTGGCCGCGACCGAGCACGTCGTCGCGGCGAAGCGGCCCCGGGCCGGCCGGTCGCTGTTCCTGCCCGGCGGCTGGTTGGCGCTGAAGGCGCCGCTGCTGCCCCTGGAACGGTGGAAGCTACCGCTGCTGATCGGGGGCGAGGGCGGCGTGACCGCGCTGGGCATCGTCTCCCCGGTCGCCCCCGCACCCCGGCTGTTCGCGCTCGCCTGGGCCCGGCTGGTCGAGGGTGACGCCCCCCGCTTCGACGATCTTGTTACGGAAAGGCGCCGATGACCACCGCGACCACCCCGGCGGCTCGCCAGGTCCAGCCGGCCGAGCACGCCCACGCCACCGAGCTGGCCTTCCTCGCCGCGTACGACGACGGGCCCCGACCGCCGGGTTGGCGGCTGACCCCCCGTGCGGTGGTCACCTTCATCGTGGGCAGTGGCGGTGCCCCGCTGGAGCTGCCCCGGCAGGCCCGCCGCGACGACCTGCCCCGCACCCTGGCCGTGGCCGCCAAGTTCGTCGGGGAACGGGCACTGGTCGAACGCTGCGTCGTCACCCTGGCCGGGGAACGGGGCCTGCTGCTCGTCGGCGAACCGGGCACCGCCAAGTCGATGCTGTCGGAGCTGCTGTCCGCCGCGATCTGCGGCACCAGCGAGCTGGTCGTGCAGGGCACCGCGGGGACCACCGAGGACCAGCTCCGGTACGGCTGGAACTACGCCCTGCTGCTCGCGCACGGGCCGAGCGCCGCCGCGCTGGTGCCGTCGCCGATCCTGTCCGCGATGCGGACCGGCGCGGTGGCCCGGGTGGAGGAGATCACCCGCTGTCTGCCGGAGGTCCAGGACGCGCTGGTGTCCATCCTGTCCGACCGGCGGATCGCGGTGCCCGAGCTGTCCGGCACCGCCGAGGCGACCGTGCCCGCCGCCCCCGGCTTCACGCTGATCGCGACCGCCAACCTGCGCGACCGGGGGGTGTCGGAGATGTCGGCGGCGCTCAAACGCCGGTTCAACTTCGAGACGGTCGGCCCGATCGGCGACCTCGCCCAGGAGGTCGCCCTGGTGGCGCGGCAGGCCCGCGCCACGCTGGAGCGGGTGCACGCCCCGTTCGCGGTCGACGACGCGGTGTTGGAGGCGCTGGTCACCGCGTTCCGGGACCTGCGGGCGGGGCGGTCGGTCGAGGGCTGGGAGGTGGAGCGGCCCTCCACGGTGATGAGCACCGCCGAGGCGGTGGCGGTCGCGTCGTCGCTGGCGCTGGCGGCGGCCTACTTCCCCGGTGACCGGGACGTGCTGTCGCTGCTGCCGGGGCACCTGCTCGGCGTGGTCCGCAAGGACGACCCCGCCGACGGGGCCAAGCTGCTCGGCTACTGGGACGGCGCGGTCCGGCGGCGGGCCGAGGACGGCGGACGGCTGTGGCGGCAACTCTGGGAACTGCGCGATGTCCTCACCGACTGACCCGTCACCGCCGGCCGGCCCGGGGCTGGTCGATCCCGCGGTCGCGGTCACCGCGCTGGCCGGGCACCGCCGGCCGTACCTGATCGGGGTACGGCACCACTCGCCCGCGCTGGCGGTGGTGCTGCCCCGACTGCTGGCCGGGTACCGACCCGAGGTGCTTCTCCTCGAACTCCCGCCGGAGCTGGGCGAGTGGCTGCCGTGGCTCGCCGACCCGGCCACCACCGCCCCGGTGGCGCTGGCCGGGGTGGTCGGCGACCGTGGGGGGCCGGCGTTCTACCCGTTCGCCGATTTCTCCCCGGAGCTGGTCGCGGTGCGCTGGGCCGCCCGCAACGGGGTGCCGGTCGTCCCGTGTGACCTGCCGCTGGCCGACCCGGCCTGGCAGGAGCGCGAGCCGGCCGGCACCCCGCCGCCGGGCCGGTCGTTCGCCGACGCGCTGCGGGCGGCCGGCACCGGACGCCCCGACGACGACCTGTGGGACCGGTCGGTCGAGGCCCGGGCACCCGGCGCGGACCCGGAGGCGGTCCGCCGGGCGGCGCTCGCGGTCGGCTGGGCGATGCGGGCCGACGCCGAGCGGGGGCCGGGGGTGTCCCCCCTCGACCTGCGGCGGGAGGCGTGGATGCGGCGGTGCCTGGCCGAGGCGGGGCAGGGCCGGGTCGCCGCCCTGGTCGGCGCATTCCATGCCCCGGCGCTGCTGACCGGCGCGCAGGACCCGCCACCGGCCGGCCCGGCGGGTGCGTCGTCGGTGGTGACCTCGCTGGTGCCGTACACGTTCGGGCTGCTCGACGCCCGGTCGGGCTACCCGGCCGGCATCCGCGATCCGCAGTGGCAGCAGTCGGTGCTCGCCGCCGACGGTGACCCCGCGGCCGTCGAGTCGGCGACGACCGGCGCGGTGGTGGCGGTCTGTGCGGCGATCCGCCGGGCCGGTCACCCAGCCGGTCCGGGCGAGGCCCGGGAGGCGGTCCGGCTCGCGCTCGACCTGGCCCGGCTGCGCGGCCTGCCGGCACCGGGCCGGGGTGAGCTGGTCGAGGCGATCCAGAGCGTGCTCGCCCACGGCGAGGTCCTCGGTCGGGGCCGCGCGGTGGCCGGCGGGATGGAACAGGTGCTCGTCGGCGACCGGCGGGGCGCGTTGGCCCCCGGCACCCCGCGCTCCGGGCTGGCCCCGGCGGTGCGCGAGCTGCTGACCCGGTTGCGTCTGCCCGGGGCCGGCGACCCGGCCCGGGAGCTGCGGCTGGACCCGCTCCGGTCCGCCCTGGACCGGCGGCGGGAGATCGCGCTGCACCGGCTGGTGGTCTGCGGTGTCGACTACGCCGCGCCGGCCGGCGGCGCGGGGGTCGGCGGGGTGGATACTGTCACCACCCGTTGGCGGGTGGAGTGGTCCCCCCGGACCGAGGCGACGATCGAGGTGGCCGGGCTGCGCGGGGTGACCCTGGGGCAGGCCACCGAGGGTGCGCTGGTGGAGCGGCGACGGCGGGAACGGGCCGACGGGGGGCCGACCGTCGCCGCGGTGATCGCGGGGTTGGCGGACGCCGCGCGGTGCGACCTGGCCGGGTTGGCCGCGCGCCGGCTCGCCGAGGTGTCGGTCACCGTGCCGGCGGAGGGCAGCCTCGGTGAGCTGGTCGCCGCGTTGGCGCTGCTCGACCGGCTGCGCCTCGGCCACCTGCCCGGTGGGTCCGGGATGTCGCCGGGTGAGCTGGGGCGGGCCGTCGAGGCGCTGGAGGGCGCGGCGATCCGGCAGGTCGACGGGCTGGCCGGTGCCGAGGACGCGGCCAGTGCCGAGGCGTTGGCCACGCTCGCCCAGCGGGCCGACGCGGCCGGGGCGGGGTTGCGCCTGGCCGACTGTCTGGCCCGGCTCGCCGCCGGGGGCACCCCGCTGATGGCCGCCGCGGCCGGCGCGGTCCAGGTCCTGCTCGGCCTGCGGGAGCCGGCGGCCCTCGGCCGGCTCGTCGCGTCCTGGTGGGACACCGCGACCACGCCCACCGGGCGGCAGCAGCTCCAGGGACGGCTGACCGGGCTGCTGGTCGTCGCCGAACCGCTGCTGCGGGCCAGCGGTGAGGTGCTGGACGGCTTCCTCGACCGGATCGAGACGGTGCCCGACGAGGAGTTCCTCGCCCGGCTACCGGCGCTGCGTGCCGGCTTCCACGTGGTCAGCCCGGCGGGCCGGGACCGGCTGCTGGAGGTGGTCCGGGAACGGCTCGACGACACCGGTCCGGCGGCCGACATCGCGGTGCTCGACGATCCGGAGGCCCTGCTGGTCCGGCTGCGCGCCGACCGGGCCGGTCGGGAGGCGCTGCTGCGGGAGGGCCTGCTCACCCCCGGTCCGGCGGCGTCGTCGCCGGAGCCGGCGGCGGTCGCCGCCGCGGCGCGGCCGGCGGACCGGCGCAGGCCCGCCGGTGGGCTCTCGACGGTGGACCGGTGGCGGCTCGTGCTCGGCCGGGAGTCCGCCCGGGTGGGGCCGCGCGCCCGCCGCTACGCCACCGCGCTCGACGAGCTGTATGGCGCGGGCCGGGGCGAAGGGGCCGGTGCCGAGGCGGCCGGTCGGGCCGGTCGGGAGGCGTCGTTTCCCGGCGTACGCGAGTGGGCGGAGGAGCTGTCCGCCCTGTTCGGCCCCGGGGTGCGTGAGGAGGTGTTGGCGCGGGCCGTCGAGGCGGGCCGGCTGGACGCGGTCGCCGAGCTGGATCCGGCGGCGGTGCGTCCGTCCGTCGAGTTGCTCCGGGACGTGCTCACCCTCGCGGGCGGTCTGCCGGAGTCCACGGTGGCGCGGCTGCGACCACTGGTCGCCCGCCTGGTGGCGGAGCTGACCAGGCAGTTGGCCGCCCGGTTGCGCCCGGCGCTGACCGGGCTGACCACCCCCCGTCCCACCCCCCGGCCGGGCGGGCCGCTGGACCTGCCCCGGACGCTGCGGGCCAACCTGGCCACCATCCGCCGCGACGCGCAGGGGCGGGTCATGCTGGTGCCGGACCGGCCGGTGTTCCGCAGCCGCGCCCGTCGGGGGGTGGACTGGCGGCTGGTGCTCGTCGTCGACGTCTCCGGTTCGATGGAGGAGTCGGTGATCTGGTCGGCGCTCACCGCCGCCGTGCTGGCCGGTGTCCCGGCGCTCAGCACCCACTTCGTCGCCTTCTCCACCGAGATCGTGGACCTCTCCGACCGGGTGGACGACCCGCTGGCCCTGCTGCTGGAGGTCAGCGTCGGCGGGGGCACCCACATCGCGGCCGGGTTGCGGTACGCCCGGTCGTTGGTCACCGTGCCGCAGCGGACGATGGTGGTCGTGATCAGCGACTTCGAGGAGGGCTTCCCGATGGGTGGACTGCTGGCGGAGACCCGGGCGTTGGTCGAGGCGGGCTGCCAGGTGCTGGGCTGCGCCAGCCTGGACGACGCCGGTCGGCCCCGCTACTCGGTGTCGGCGGCGGGCCAGCTGGTGGCGGCGGGCATGCCGGTCGCCGCGTTGAGCCCGCTGGAGCTGGCCCGGTGGGTCGGCGAGCAGGTCCGCCGATGACCGCTCTGCCGGCGGTGACCGCGCCGGTGCTGGCCGAGGCGTTGGACGCGTTGCCGGCGCGGCTGCGCAGGAAGGTGGACGACGCGGTGGTCCGCGCCCGTGGCTGGCCGGTCACCGGCACGGCCGACGGGGTGACGGTCCGGGTCGACGAGTCGACGACGGTGACCCTGGTGGCGGTCGACGGGGTGGTGCGCGGTGCCGCCGACGTCCGGTGCAGTTGCCTGCTCGCGCCGAACTGCCTGCACCGGATGGCGGTGCTCGCCCTCGCCCCGGTGGACGACGCGGCCCCGTCGCCGCCGTCCGCCGTCCGACCTGGCGATCCGTCCGTCGGCCGCCCCGGCGGTCCGGTGCCCGGGGTGCCCGCCGCTGGCACCGCAGCCCCGCCCGCCGATGCCGCTGCCGCGCCGCCCGCCGGTGCGGCGGCTGTGGCGGGCGGTGGCACCCCGGCTCCCCCGGCGGCCGGTGCGGCGTCGGACGGCGGGCTCACCGACCGTCAGCGGGTCGCCGCCGAAGGGCTGTGGCGGGTGGCGGTGGAGGTGCTGGCGGCGGGGGTGGTCGGCTGCGGGGTGGTGCTACGGACCGCCCTGCTGCGGGCGGTGCACGAGGCCAGGACCAACGGTCTGCACCGTGCCGCCGCGTCCGGCACCCGGGTCGCGGCGGGACTGCGGGCCGCCCGGGAGGCCGAACCGCACCACCGGCTCGCCGAGCTGACCGACGACCTGCGCGAGCTGCTGGCGGTGTCGCGTCGGCTGCGCGGGGCCGCGCCACCGGCCGATGAACTGGGGGCGCTGCTGGGTGTCGCCCGACGGGCCTACGACCCACAGGCGGGCCTGCGCCTGTACGGGCTCTGCACGGTGCCGGTGGTGACGGATTCCGGGTACGCCGGGGTGGTCACCTATCTGGCGGACCGCACCGGTCGGCTGTGGACGGTCGCCGATCTCGCCCCGGGCGACGTGGGACGGGCCGTCGGCGCGGGCGACGCCACGGTGGCGGTGGGCGAGTCGGGGCTCAGCCACCGGCAGCTCACCCGGGCCGGGCTGGTGGTGTCCGGTGGCACCGCGTCGGACTCGGGGCAGTTGGGGGCCGGCCGGGCGGTACGGGCGGTGCGCGCCGCCGGTGCCGGTTGGGCCGACGAGCCGCTGGCCGGGTTGTGGACGCAGCCCCTGCCCGAGCAGGTACGGCGGGCCTTCGACGCGGTGACCCTGCCGGTGCCGGAGCGTCCGGCCGGCGCGGACCTGCTCTTCCTGACCGTGCGGGTGCTGGGCGGCCACGAGCACACCGTCCTCGTCGAGACCGGCGACGGGGCGGTGCTGACGCTGACCGCCGCCGACGAGCACGCCGTCCTGCCGTACCGGGACAACCTGCGGTTGCTGGCCCGGGCGGCAGGGGCGGAGCTGCGGTTGGTGGGTCGGCTCGATCCGGCCCGCCGGGCGACGGTCCAGGCGCTCTCGGTGGGGCCGACGTCGGTCGACGGGCCGGGGCTCGACCTGCCGGAGAGCTGGGCGGGGCACGCCGATCTCGGCTTCGACCGGCTGCACTCCAGCCAGCTCAGGGCGGGCGACCCGGGGTCGGTGGACGATGCGTCCCCGGGCCGCGCCGGTCCCGTGCCGGGTCCGCGGGTCGGTGATGCCGCGGGGGGACTGCTGCGTCGGCAGGTGGAGCGGGTCGTCTCGGGTGGCCGGGCGGTCCAGGCGCTGGCCGATCCGGTGGCGCAGCGCCTGCGGTCGGCCCGGCTGGATCTGGGCGCGCAGCTGCTCACGACTCTGGGCGACGCGGCCCGGGCCCGTCCCCGGGACGCCTTCGGGCGGCTCACCGATGACGACGGTCAGGCGTTCGCGGAGTCCTGGCTGGCACTGGCGGTCTACGAGGGGGCGGCGTCGCGGGCACTGGCCGAGGCCTCCTGGCTGCCCTGAGAGTGGCCGCCTGGCCGCCCGGACGGGCCACGACCGACCGCGGAGGGGGTGTCGCGGGGCGACCGGCGGACGGGGTCTCGCGACCCGATTGGCGGAGGGGGCGTCGCAGGCCGACCGGCGGTCGGGGCGTCGCGGGTTGACGGCTCCGCGACGCCCCGACCGGTCAGGCCGGGCTGCCGGTGACCGAGCTTCCGGTCTTCGTGATGCGGTACGTGACCTGCGTGCCGCTCCAGAAGTGGAAGGTCAGGGTGACCGGGCCGTCGTTGACCTCGGCGAAGAACTCGGGCTTCAGCAGGATGGTGCTGGCGCTGTAGTCCGGTTGGAAGTGCGTCCAGAACTCCTTGTAGGAGGTCCAGTTGGCCGGGCCGGCGCCGCTGCCGTCGGCGTACTTGGCCTCCATGGTGGCGAGCTGGTCACCACGGAACTGGGTGGGGATGGCGAACGAGGCGGTGGTGCCGGTGGCCGCCGACTGGGTGGGCCTGTCGGCGGAGATGATGCTGATCTGCCACGGCACGCCCTGCGAGAAGCGGGCCTCGATGGTGGCGTTGACCCCCGGGGCGCGGTTGCCGGCCAGGCGGGTCAGCGCCGACGCCGTGAGGGTGAGGGTGGTGCCGGAGACGGTGTAGTCGGTGCCGTTGACCAGGTTGGTGCTGCCCTGCCGCAGACCCTGGAACGAGGTGCCGTTCAGGTTGAGGGTGAGCGTCCTGGCGGTGATGGCGCCGGTGCGGGGCAGGTAGACCTGATCCGTGGATGCGGTGGCCGAGCGGGTGGTCCAGCTCGCCTTCATCAGGTCGAAGATGCCCTGGTCCCGCCATTGCAGGGTGTTGCGGTTGAGGAAGGATCCGGCGTCCCAGAGCATCGTGGTGAGGTTGCGCAGCCGGGCGTGGTAGCCGACGGCCTCGAAGAACTTCAGCAACTCGCCGCGTTCGATGATGCCGGGCCGGGTGTAGTCGTAGCTGAGCAGCGCCCACTCACCGATGATCACGGGGATGCCCCGGGCGACGAACGAGGCGCGGGCGCGCTCGAAGGTGCCGACGAGGTCCTGCTCGACGTTGCTGTCGTAGCGGGTGCCGCCGGCGATGTTCACGCTGAACGGCCAGTACCCGTAGAAGTGGATGGTCGCGGCGATGTTGGGGTCGCGGAGCTGGCTGATGGTGGTGTTGAGCGCGTCCATCCGGGCCTGCTCGCCGCTGGTGTGCAGGGTGGGCAGCACCAGCAGCCGGGTGGCGTTGGTCCCGCCGGACTGGCGGACCAGGCGGACGAACGCCAGGTGGAGTTCGCGCAGCACCTCGTCGCTCTGGGCGTCGTCGGCGGTGCCGTTGAACTGCGGCTCGTTGATGTTCTCGAACACCAGCTTGGCGGAGTGGTCGCGGAAGGTGGTGGCGAGCTGGGTCCACAGCGCGGTGTACCGGTTGAGCACGGTGGTGCGGTCACCCGGGTACCCGTTGATCCACTGCCAGGAGTCGTGGTGCAGGTTGATCATCACGTAGAAGCCCTCGGCCAGCGACCAGTCGACCACCTGGCGCACCCGGCCCAGCCAGACCGGGTCGATGGTGTATGTCGGGGCCGGTCCGGTATGGTCGGTCCAGGTCACCGGGATCCGGATGCTGCGGTAGCCCTGCGAGCGCACCTGGCGCAGCAGCGCCTGGCTGGTCAGCGGATTGCCCCACGCCGTCTCGTCGGGGATGGCGTCGAGGGTGTTGCCCAGGTTCCAGCCGGGTTGCATCGCGGCCACCGTGGCCGTCGCGTCGCCCCCGGGCGAGGGGGACGGCGACGGGGAGGTGGTCGGCGTCGGGGACGGCGGGGCGGTGGTGGGGGGCGGCGTCGGGGTGCCTCCCACTTCGCCGGTGCAGGCGACGCCGTTGAGGGAGAACGAGGTCGGTGCCGGGTTGCTGCCCGACCACGACCCGTTGAAACCGAAGGAGACCGTGCCGTTGGTGGCGATCGCCGCGTTGTAGCTCAGGTTCGTGGCGGTGGCCCGGTCGCCGGTGGCGGCGACGGTGGTGTTCCAGGCCTGGGTGACCCGCTGACCGGCCGGGAAGGTCCAGGCCAGGGTCCACCCGGCGATCGGGTCGCCGAGGTTGGTGATCTTGACGTCGGCGGTGAAGCCGCCCTGCCACTGCGAGGGCACGGCGTACGTCACGCGGCAGCCGGCGGCGGCCTGCGCGTTGCCGGCGACCATCAGGCCCGCCAGCAGCAGCGCGGCGAGCGTGCCGGCGAGCAGGCCGGCTCGCTGTCGCATTCTTCGGGTGTGGTGCGAAGTCATCAGGGAACTCCTCGCCATGGTGGCGCCGGTGGGGTGGGGTCGTCGGACGTCGCGCCGACCGGGCCGCCCTGGCGGGTACGGCGTCGACCGGATCAGGCCGGGCCACCGGCCGCGCTGTCGGCGCAACCCGGGCGGGCCGTGCGGACGGGTGCGGACGGTTGACGGCCCGGTCGGGGACGTGGCGAGTACGGACGCTGCCCAGGGCGTCCGCGATGAAGGGCGAGGCTCCCGCCTGGAAACGATCGGGATTTCGACTCAGAAAGTTTCCGTCGCAGACCTTACAAGTTTCGGTCGACGAGCGTCAATGGAGGGATCGGCCCGATCGCAAAGTGCATCCGCTGACGTCGATCTACCGCGGATCCGGGCATGGCTGCCCGAAGCGCCACCGACGGCGGGCACTTCGTCGTCGATGCCTGGTCGGAAAGTTTCCGCGATCCGTGCCGTTCGGGCGGGGCCGGTGCGGGCGACGGCCGGGGTTATCCTGGGACTCCTGAACGGTGCCGGCGGCCCGGTCGCGGGGCGGATACCGGCGCGGCCGACAGCCGCTGCCACAGTGGAGGAGGCCGGGTTGAGGCACGTCGAGACGGGCAAGCCGGGTGGTGACCTGGCCTCGTTCGCCGACCACACCAGGCCGGTGACGATCGCGGCGATCGCCGCATCGGCCGGCGTGTCGATTCCCACCGTGTCGAAGGTGATCAACGGCCGGTCCGGCGTCGCGGCGGACACCCGGGCCCGGGTCGAGGCCGCCATCAACCAGCACGGCTATCGCCGGACCGCGCCGGTGACCCGCAGCAACATGATGGAGCTGGTCTTCGACCGGATCGCGGACATGTGGGGCCTGGAGATCATCCGGGGCGTCGAGCGGGCGGCCCGGCAGCACCGGGTCGGCGTCGTGCTGACGGAGTTCGGGCCGCAGCGCAACGCGATCCGGTACTGGATCGAGGACACTCTCGCCCGCCGGCCGGACTGCCTGGTCATGGTGGCCCAACTCGACACCGAGCAGCGCCAGCAGCTCCGCGCCCGGGGCATCCCGGTCGTGGTCTTCGACCCCACCGTCGAGCTGCCCGAGGACGTGCCGTTCGTCGGCGCGACGAACTGGGCCGGCGGTCGGTCGGCCACCCGGCACCTGATCGAGCTCGGTCACCGCCGGATCGCGATGATCGGCGGCCCCGAACACGTCCTGTGCTGCCGCGCCCGGCTGGACGGCCACCGGTCCGCCCTCGACGCGGCCGGTCTGCCGGTGGAGTCCGAGCTGGTCGTGCACGCCGGTCTCACCCACGAGGACGGCCGGGCCGCGGCGCTGGGCCTGCTGCGCCGCCCGGATCCTCCGACGGCGATCTTCGCCTGCAACGACCTCCAGGCCCTCGGGGTCTATCAGGCGGCCCGCGAGGTGGGGCTGCGGATCCCTACCGACCTCAGCGTGGTGGGCTTCGACGACCTGCCGATGGCCGCCCTGGTGGATCCCGCGCTGACCACCGTGCACCAGCCGTTGCTGGAGATGGCGTCGACCGCCACCGAGCTGGCCCTCGCCCTCGGGCGGGGGGAGCGCACCAGCCAGGTCCGGCTGGAGCTGGCGACCACCCTCACCGTCCGGGAGAGCACCGCGCCGCCGGTGCGGTGACCGGGCGACCCGCGCCGCCCGGCCCGCCGCACCGCCGCGTGCCGGCCGGCGGTCGCCACGCCCCCGCGCGCCGGCTCACAGGCCGGCACAGGGGCGTTCGTCGACCGTGCAGCCCGTCGGGGCCTTGGTGACGGGATCGGCGGTACGCACGTCGAACCGGATGACCTGCGATCCGCCGGCCGGGACGGCCGGCCCGGTGAAGGTGACCGACTGGCCGTCCTGCCGCCAGTCGGCCCCGCTCACCTCGGCGGCCGAACTGCCCCGGGGCAGGGTGACCCGCACCGTCCAGGCCGGGGTCGGTGCCCCGCCCGGATTGTCCACCACCACCTCGCCGGTGTAGCCGAAGAGCCGGGTCGACACGGTCTCGTAGCGGGCGTCCAGCGACCCGGTGGCCGTGGGGGTGGGGGAGGGGGCGCGCCGCGACGGGGTCGCCGACGGGGTCCGGCTCGGCGTGGCGCTGCCGCTCGGCGTCGGGGTCGGCGTCGGGCGCGCCGTCGCGGTGGACCGGGTGGGACCGGGCGTCGCGGTGGATCCGGGCACCGGGACCACCGGCGCCGCCCCGGGGTCGGCGGGTGGCCCGCCCCGTGACAGCGCCCACCCGGTCAGCCCGAGGGCCAGCGTGACCACCCCCAGTCCGACGCCCAGCCCGGTGGCCCGGCGGCGACGGGCGGGCGGCCGGCCGACGTCGGCCATCAGCGCCGCCGGCAGCACGGCGGTCGGCGCGGCGCTGTCCCGCCGCAGGTCGACCTGTCGGAAGGCCAGCCAGTCGAGCAGGGCCGGCAGGCGTCCGGCCAGCGCCTGCCGGTAGCACTCCTCGCGGCCGGCGCCCTGCCCGGCGGGCCAGTCGCCGTGCTCCACGGCCTCCCGGACCAGCACCCGGCAGCCCGCCTCGGTGGGGGTGACGGAGCAGGTCAACAGGCTGTCGCTGGTGCCCTCACGGCACCGTACGACGATCAGCTCCGGCGTCCGCCGGTCGATGCACTCGACGTCGGTGTCGGTGTCGAAACCGGAGAGCCCGGCCGTCCGTAGCCGCCACCGGTCCGGCCGACCGGGGACCGGCTCGGCGTCGGCGAACCAGCGGCCGAGCAGCTCCGGGTCGGTCACCGCACGCCAGACCCGGTCTGCGGGGTGGAGCAGGTCGACCTGCGTGCCGATCTCGATCACGGCGAGAGACTCTACGGCCCGGACGACCCACCGACGACGGTGGTACACCGGATCGGTCCGGCTCACTTCGTTACGACTTGACGAATGTCATGTTATCGCTCACAGTCGATGTCGAGGACAACAGCACCTGTGGCTCACCGGGCGAGCCGTGCTGGTCGATCCCTCGGATCACGACGTCCCCCCAGGGCATGCGGGACGTCGGGTCAGGATTCCCATCAGCAGATGCCGGTGACGGCGTGGCCGACCCCGTACGCGTGGGGTCGGACAGCCCGTCGAGGGCCGGCCCGGTTTCCTCGGTGAAGGAGGATCATGGCTCCCTTCTCGGGCGGCGCTCCGCTGTCCCCCCGGACGGGCGATCCCCTCGTTGACCCGGGTGCCGACCCCGGCGTCGAGGTCACCGGCGTCGTCGGCCCCGGTGGACCGCGGCGACGGCTTCGCCGACCCGCACCGTCGTCGGCCGCGCGGCGTGCCGCGCCGGCCGGTGCGGTCCATCGTCGGAAGCGGAATCAGGTACCCCACCACCGCTGCACCCACATTGCAAAGGATGCGACATGAGACCCAAGAGAGCCCTGCTAGCGACGGCGACCCTCGCCGTCGCCGGCGCACTCACCGTCGGGATGACGTTGGCCCTGGCCCCCGCCGCCAGCGCCGGCACGACCCTGCGGGCGGCGGCGGCCGAGAAGGGCCGCTACTTCGGTGCGGCGGTCGCGGTTGGCAAGCTGTCCACCAGCGCCTACACCACCATTCTCAACCGTGAGTTCAACTCCGTCACGGCCGAGAACGAGATGAAGTGGGACGCCACCGAGCCGTCCCAGGGTCGGTTCGTCTACACCAACGGCGACCGGCTCGTCAGCCACGCCCAGGCCAACGGCATGGGCGTGCGGGGCCACGCGCTGCTCTGGCACCAGCAGGAACCGGGCTGGGCGCAGGGCATGTCGGGCAGCGCGCTGCGCAGCGCGATGATCAACCACGTCACCCAGGTGGCCACCCACTACCGGGGCAAGGTCTACGCCTGGGACGTGGTGAACGAGGCGTTCGCCGACGGTGGCAGTGGTGGTCGTCGTGACTCGAACCTCCAGCGCACCGGCAACGACTGGATCGAGGCGGCGTTCCGGGCCGCCCGTGCCGCCGACCCGGGCGCGAAGCTCTGCTACAACGACTACAACACCGACGGGGTCAACGCGAAGTCGACCGGCGTCTACAACATGGTCCGGGACTTCAAGTCCCGGGGTGTGCCGATCGACTGCGTCGGGTTCCAGTCGCACCTGGGCACCACGATCCCGGGTGACTACCAGGCCAACCTGAAGCGCTTCGCCGACCTCGGGGTGGACGTCCAGATCACCGAGCTGGACGTGATGACCGGCGGCAACCAGGCCAACATCTTCGGCACGGTCACCCGCTCCTGCATGGCCATCTCGCGGTGCACCAGCATCACCGTGTGGGGGGTGCGGGACTGCGACTCGTGGCGTGGCTCCGACAACGCCCTGCTGTTCGACTGCAACGGCAACAAGAAGGCGGCGTACAACTCGGTGCTGGACGCCCTCAACGCGGGCACCGGCATCCCGAACCCGACGACCACCCCGCCGAACCCGACCACGACGCCGCCGAACCCGACGACGACGCCGCCGAACCCGACGACGACGCCGCCTCCGGGTGGGGCCGGGTGTTCGGCGTCGGTGTCGTTGAACTCGTGGACGGGTGGTTTCGTGGCCACGGTGAAGGTGACCGCGGGTTCCTCGGGTACGCGTGGGTGGACGGTGAGTGTCACGTTGCCCGGTGGGGCGAGTGTGACCGGGACGTGGTCGGCGACGGCCAGTGGTAGTTCCGGGACGGTGCGGTTCACGAACGTGGACTACAACGGTCAGCTCGGTGCCGGTCAGTCCACCGAGTTCGGTTTCCAGGGCAGCGGCAGCGGTGAGGGGATGACCCCGACCTGCACCGCCAGCTGAGTTCCGCCGCCGGCCCGAACCGGGTACACCCGGTTCGGGCCGGCGGTCCATGGCCGCCCGAACGGCTCGACGTCCATCGGCCGGCCGGCACGTCGTCCGCCGCCGACCACGACTCCCGACAGAGGAACCGTCGATGAGATCACGCATGACCCTGCTGGCCGCCGCGTTGGCGACCGCCCTGGCGACGATGACGGCCGTGGTCACGGTCGCCCCGCCGGCCTCGGCCGCCGCGCTCACCCAGGTGACCAACTTCGGCACCAACCCGACCAACCTGCAGATGCACCTGTACGTCCCGGACCGGGTGGCCGCCCGCCCGGCGCTGCTCCTCGCCCTGCACTACTGCACCGGCAGCGGCCCGGCGGTGCACTCCACCTACGGGCTCAGCTCGCTCGCCGACCGCTACGGCTACATCGTGATCTACCCGTCGGTGACCCGGAGCAGCAAGTGCTGGGACGTCTCCTCGCCCCAGGCGCTGCGGCGCGACGGCGGCAGCGACCCGGTCGGTCTCAAGTCCATGATCGATTATGTCCGGGGCCGCTACCCGGTCGACGCGGGTCGGATCGGGGTCATCGGATGGTCGTCCGGGGCCATGATGACCAACGTGATGGCCGGCCTCTACCCGGACGTGTTCCACGCCGGGGTGAGCTCGTCCGGCGTGCCGTTCGCCTGCTTCGCCACCACGAACGGCTCGGAGTGGAACAGCGACTGCTCGGGCGGGCGGATCGTCAGGACCCCGCAGCAGTGGGGCGACCTGGTGCGCAACGCCTACCCCGGCTACACCGGCAAGCGTCCCCGGATGCAGATCTGGCACGGCACCACGGACACCACGCTGAGCTACGTCAACTTCGGCGAGCAGATCAAGCAGTGGACCAACGTGCTCGGCGTGTCGCAGACCCCCAGCTCCACCGACTACCCGCAGACCAGCGCGACCCGGACCCGGTACGGCGGCACCGGGGGCACGCCGCCGGTGGAGGCGATCAGCTTCCAGGGCTACGGCCACTCCATCCCGTTCGACGCCGCCCAGGCCGTCCGCTTCTTCGGCTTCGACGGCACGAGCCCCACCACGACCCCGCCGAACCCGACGACGACGCCGCCGAACCCGACGACCACCCCGCCGAACCCGACGACGACGCCGCCGAACCCGACGACGACGCCGCCTCCGGGTGGGGCCGGGTGTTCGGCGTCGGTGTCGTTGAACTCGTGGACGGGTGGTTTCGTGGCCACGGTGAAGGTGACCGCGGGTTCCTCGGGTACGCGTGGGTGGACGGTGAGTGTCACGTTGCCCGGTGGGGCGAGTGTGACCGGGACGTGGTCGGCGACGGCCAGTGGTAGTTCCGGGACGGTGCGGTTTACGAACGTGGACTACAACGGTCAGCTCGGTGCCGGTCAGTCCACCGAGTTCGGTTTCCAGGGCAGCGGCAGTGGTACGGGGATGACCCCGACCTGCACCGCCAGCTGAACGACCTGCTCCAGCCGGCTCCGGGGTGACCCGGGGCCGGCACCGGGGCGCAGGGCCGGGGTTCGATCCCCGGCCCTGCGCCCCGACCGTCTGCGGACACCGCTGTGCCGTGTCACACCGGCGTACGCCGCCACTGCTGGTTGGTGCCGGTGCCGCAGGTCCACTGCACCACCTGCGCCCCGTCGGTCAGCCCGGCGTTGAGCACGTCGAGACACTTGCCGCTGTGCCGGGCGACCAGCTGCACCTGGCCGTCGCCGACGTCCTGGAGCCGCCACTGCTGGTTGGTGCCCCCGTTGCAGGTCCACTGCACCACCCGGGCGCCGTCCGTGGTCGTGCCGGCGCCGCCGTAGACGTCGAGGCACTTTCCGCTGTTGACGCTCACCACCGTGGACCAGCCGCCGCCGGCGTCGGAGAACCGCCACCGCTGGTTGGCCTGACCGTTGGCGGTCCACTGCACGACGTTCGCGCCGTCGGTCGTGGCGGCGTTGCTGACGTCCAGCAGCTTCGCGCTGTGCCGGGCGGTCAGGGTGTACGTCGTCGGGGTCGGGGTGGTGGTCTGGGGCGTCAGCCGGTAGAGCCCGGCGCCGTGGGCGGGCAGCGAACGGCTGAACGTCCCGGTGGAGGTGCCCAGCGCCGCCCCGGACCAGAGGTCGGTCGCGGTGGCCGAGCCGATGCCGAGGTCGGCGAGGTTCAGCGACACGGTGGCCGCCGCGCCCTCCCGGTTGAACAGCGCGACGTACCGGTCGTCGCCGTCCGGCACGTCGGCGACCCACACCTGCCGGGTGCGGCCGGTGAGCTGCCGGTTGTTGGCGCTGCGCTGGTCGACGGCGAGCACCGCGCTGTTGGTCATCAGCGCCAGCTCCGCCGCCCGGTTCTCCACCAGGTTGCCGCCCCACATCAGCGGCGCCCGGTTGATCACCCACAGCGACATCAGGGTGCGCTGCTCGTCCGCGCTGAGGTTGGAGTAACGCGGCGAGCCGACCGGGCCGTACTTCGACAGCCGGCCGATCGGGATCATGTCCGGATCGGGCCAGGCGCCCGCCCGGCGGTACGGCGTCCAGTTGCGCAACTGGTCGAAGAGCGCGTCGACGGACGACCAGTTGTCCCACAGGTCGTTGACGATCCGCCACATGTGCGCGTTGGTCTGCACGTGCGTCCCGGCCGACAGCGGCGTGGCGCCCGGCGACAGGCTCAACACCATCGGCCGTCCGCTGCGTTGGATCGCCGTCCGGTAGCCCTCGACCTCCGCCTGCCGGTACGTCGGCGCGGCGATGTCGTCGACCTTCACGAAGTCGACACCCCACGCGGCCAGCAGCTGGAACACCGAGTCGAGGTACGCCTGCGCGCAGGGGTTGGCCATGTCCAGCCCCCACATCAGGTTGAGCCAGGCCGCGCTGTTGCCGGCGTCGATCTGGTTGGCCCGGCAGGAGGTGCCCAGGATCGGCACGTTGTCCGCGACCGCCTGCCGGGGGATGCCCCGCATCAGGTGGACGCCGAACTTCAGCCCCTGCGCGTGCACGTGGTCGGCCAGCGGCTTGAACCCGTTGGTGCCGGCCGCCGACGGGAACCGGGTGGTGTCGGGCAGCAGCCGCCCGTTGGCGTCCATCCGGAGCCGGGGTTGCAGGTTGGCGTCCTGGTTGGGGCTGCCGTTGTGCTGCCCCGGGAAGTACCAGGCCCAGTCGACGACGATGTACTGCCAGCCGTACTGGCGCAGGTTCGCGCCCATGTAGTCGGCGTTGGCCCGGACGTCGGCCTCGGTGACGCTCCAGTTGAACGAGTCGTAGCTGTTCCAGCCCATCGGTGGGGTGTCGGCGACACCGTTGTCCCACGCCTGGGCCGGCTGCGGGGCGGGGGTGCCGACCAGGCCCGTCATGAGCAGGAGTACGGCGGCGAGCAGGACGGCCGCCCGTCGGGTCGCCGGGTGGATGACACGCTGGTGCATCGGACCTCCTCGACCATCGGGTCAGCGGTAGCCGGCGGCGGTGATGTTCGCCTGGACCGCGTTCTCGGTCGCGTCCGACGGGTAGCCGGCGACCATCGCGCCCTCGTAGAACGTGCCGACGCTCTGGTTGGTGTTGTCGATGCAGCAGTCCCCGCCGCTGCCCAGGATGATCGCGCCCTGCTTCTTCATCGGGCTGTACCCGCGCGGCAGCGACCCGTCGTAGAGGGTGTAGAGGCTGCCGGACTGGGCGTTGCTGCCCTTGATGGCGAACCGCGAGGTGCCGTTGTTCTTCAGGGTGGCGGTGACGAACTTGCTGGTGAACGCCCGCTGGTTGGAGTTCCAGGAGCTGCTGCCGCCGGGGTAGAGGCCGTATTCCAGGTCGGCCTGGACCCAGGGGCCGGAGCCGGAGCAGCCGCCGAACCAGCAACTGGTGCCGAAGTAGATCGCGTCCATCGCGCCCGCGCCGTCGGCCCGGCGGGTGGTCTCGCTGTTGCCGTAGTCGAAGCAGCAGCCGCTGTTGACGTGGGTGCCGCTGGTGACCATGTACATGCCCTCGGGAGCGGCGCCGGTCGGCACCCCGGTCAGGTGACCGTCCCGCCAGTAGCTGCTCTTGCCGGGGATGTAGAGCGAGTAGACCTTGTCACCGCCGACCGTGACCGACTCCTTGTTCGCGACCGCCGGCTGGACGGCGCCACCGACGCCGCCGGCGCCCTGGTAGCCGAGGTTGTTGCCGCGTCCGGACTGGTCGTAGATGATCGTGATGACGCAGGTGGTGTTCGCGCAGAAGCTGTCCTGGCTGGCGGCGTTGGCCCGGCCACCGGGCGACAGCACCCCGATGTTGCGGGTGGTGTTGTCCGAGGACCGGCGTACCTGGTAGAGCGAGCCGGCGTACGCCGCGTAGAGCGCCCGGGTGGTGCTGTGCGCCGCGATGCAGGCGGTGCCACCGGCGGCGTAGATGTCACACGGCTGGCTGGTGCCGGGGGGCGGCGTGGTCGGCGGTGGGGTGGTCGGGGGCGGCGTGGTCGGGGGTGGGGTGGTCGGCGGTGGCCCGGTGGTGGGGTTCACCCCGCCGGTGCAGGTGGTGCCGTTGAGGCTGAACGACGTGGGGGCGGGGTTGCTGCCGGTCCAGGAGCCGTTGAAGCCGAAGCTGGCGGTGCCGTTGGTGGGGATCGCCCCGTTGTAACTGGCGTTGGTGACGGTGACCTGGGCGCCGGCCTGGGTGTAGCTGCCGTTCCACAGTTGGGTGACGGTCTGGCCGGCGGGCCAGCTCCAGGTCAGTCGCCAGCTGCTCACCGGGTCGCCGAGATTGGTGATGGTGACGTTGGCGCCGAAGCCACCCTGCCAGGACGAGCTGACGGCGTAGTCGACCTGGCATCCGGCGGCGGCTGCCGACGCTCCGGTCTGGACGGCGGTGGCGCTGACGAGCAGCAGGGTGGTGGCGGCGACGGCGACCAGTGCTGGTCGCCGTCGCAGGAGTCGGGTCGGTCGCACGGGGCTCTCCTGGGGTGGTGTCGGTGCGGCGGGTGCCCGGGCGGGCTCCCGCTGCGTGGTCGCCCTGCCGGGGAACGGGGGAGCGCGGCGGTCGCCGGTGGCCCGTGCCGGTGCCACCGGTCCGGCCTCGCCGGGGACGGGTCGCGGCCGGGCGTCGCGAGCCGGTGGCCGGACGGCCCCGCATCGTGAGCGGCGGGTCGTCGCACGATCGGCTGGTACTGCAGGAATTGACAGTCGTCAGTTACGTTAACGTTAACACTGACCGATGTCTATAGAGGTGGGTCGACGACGCAATGGTGGTCGACCGCCTGGGTCAGGAGGCCCGATCGGGAGAACGCGGCGCGGGCACCGCCCCGGGCGGCGGGGCGACGCTGTCCCGGGTGACCAGGGTGGGGGAGACGGTCCGCCGTAACGTGTGGTCCACGCCCGCGTCGATCTGCGCCAGCAGCAGCCCGAGGCTGGCCTCGGCCACGGTGTTGAAGTCCGGGCGCACCGTGGTCAGCGGCGGGATGAAGTACGCGGCGTCCGGGACGTCGTCGAAGCCCACCACGCTGACGTCCTCCGGCACCCGCCGGCCGTGCTCGTGCAGCGCGTGCAGCACGCCCAGGGCCAGGTCGTCGTTGGCCGTGAATACCGCCGTCACCTCCGGGCTGCGGGCCAGCATCTGCCCGCAGCGGTACCCCGAGGCGGCGGACCAGTCCGCCTGGAGCACCGGGGGGACCTCCGCTCCGGCCGCCTGCAACGTCTCCCGCCAGCCGGCGATCCGCCCGGCGCTGTCGAACCAGTCGATCGGACCGGAGACGTGCCAGACCGTGCGGTGGCCCGCGTCGAGCAGGTGCCGGGTGGCCAGCCGCCCGCCCTCCACCTGGTCGATGGTGACCAGCGGCACCGGCCGCCGGGGGTCGCCGTCCACCGTGACCAGGGGGATGTCGGTGGGCAGGCACTCCAGCGCCTCGCCGGCGGACTCCACCGGAGCGATCACCACGATGCCGGCCACCCGGTGCGCCAGGTGCCGTTCGACGACGGCGGTGATGGAGGTGCGGTCCAGGTTGCGGACGCTGCCCACGCTGACGGCGAACCCGGCCTCGGCCGCGGCGAGCTCGAAGGCGGACAGCAGCGACGCCGGGCCGTAGAGCGTGGTGTTCAGGGCCACCACGCCGAGCACCTGTGATCGCCCGGTGACCAGCGTGCGCGCGGCCCGGTTCGGCCGGTAGCCGAGTTCGGTGATCGCCGCCTGGACCCGCAGGCGGGTCTGTTCGCGTACGTGGGGATGGCCGTTGAGCACCCGGGAGACGGTCTGGTGGGAAACTCCGGCGAGGCGGGCCACGTCTCTCATCGCAGGAGCGCGCACAGTCATCCCACACCTCTCCGTCCGCCCCGCAGCCGTCGTCGACGGCGTAACCCGCGCAGAGGTCCGGAAGGGACCTCCGGAAACAAGGCATGGGCGCACACGCCGTGGACAACGCTGGATCAGCGAGAGTCTACGCGGCGTGTCGCCCCGGATGAGTCGACGGCGCGGCCGAGAGTCGTCCGCGTACCGTGATTTTCGTCATCACGGATCGCAGGCGACGCGCGGACCAACAGTGACGAGTGGCCTCTTTTCCTCCCTCGACCTTCGTGGAACCCTGGCCCGGTGCTCGTGGCGGTCGGCGTGCTCGTGCCGGGTCGACCGGCCCGGCCGGTCTCCCGACCCGGCCGGGCCGTCGGACCCGCGGGTGACGGTTGCGGCCGGCGGTCCCGGCGTCCACGTCACGACGACGTGTCATATCGACCGGATCGGATGCTACTCGAAACGGTTCGGCGACGACAAGGACATGTTTCCGGGGCCGGTCCCCGCTCGTCCGGGCGGCCGTAGCGACGGCCCCGGGCGGGTCAGGCGTCCGGCGCGACGGCGGTGCTGTCCCGCACCACCAGCGTGGTCGCCAACTCCACGCGGTTCTGGGCGAGGCTCAGGTTGGCGGCCAGGGTCAGCACCATCCGGGCCGCGGCTTCCCCCATCTCGGTCAGCGGCTGCCGTACCGAGGTCATCGGTGGACCGCACAGCGTGGTGTGCGGGATGTCGTCGAAGCCCACCACGCTCAGGTCCCCGGGAATCCGGCGACCGGCCAGCCGGGCCGCCTCGTAGACCCCCAGGGCCTGCAGGTCGTTGCCGCACAGGATCGCCGTCGGCGACGGGTTCTGCCGCAGGAGCTCCCGGCCGAGGTGCAGGCCGTCGTCGAAGGAGAACCAGTGGCCGACGCGGAGCCGCCGCGCGGGCAGCCCGACGCCCTGCGCCTCCAGGGCCGCCCGCGCGCCGTCCAGGCGGGCCCGGGCGCACAGCCGGTCGGTCGGGCCGGAGATCACCGCGATCCGTCGGTGGCCGAGGTCGAGCAGGTGCCGGGCGGCCTCGAACCCGCCGCTCCAGTTGGTCGCCGTCACCGAGGGGACGGCGTGCAGCGGCGGCTCCCCGGTGGGATCGAGGACCACCAGCGGGATGGCGCTCGCCGCCAGCAGGGCGTGCTGCTCGGAGGTGAAGCCCAGGTGGACCGCGATCACCCCGGTCGGGCGGCGGGCCAGCAGGTCGCGCGCCCAGAACCGCCCCTCGGAGACCTGCCGGCGGGCGTCGGTGAACCCCACCGCGAGCCGGTGCGCCCCGGCGACCTGCTGCACCCCCTGCATGATGGTGACCGCCAGGTTGCTCTGCATCCCGTAGAAGACCACCTCCACGCTGGCGCTAGGGGTGCCCAGCTCCGGCCGGCGGTAGCCGTGCTCGCGCAGCAGCGCCTCCACCCGGGACCGGGTCTGCGCCGCGACCCCCGAGCGGCCGTTGAGGACCTTGGACACCGTGGGCGCGGACACGTCCGCCAACGCGGCGATGGTGGTCAGGGTCGGCTCGCCCCGCCGCCGGCCGCGCCGTCGGGCCCCGGCCGTCCCGGCGAGCGACGGGACCGCGCCGGGTGCCGGGGCCAGCGCGGTGGCGGGCGTCCCGGCGGTGGGGGCGGGGGTCGGCCCGCCGGTCGCGGCGGTCGGGCGGCGGTGCTGCCGGCGTACCGTGTCGAGCAGCAGGGTGCGGACGGTCTCGGCGTCGCGGGCGGCGAGCGGCCCGGCGGGCACCGTCTCGGTGAGGTAGCGCCGACGCTTCGAGACGGGAT
The DNA here is from genome assembly GCF_900090265.1 of Micromonospora rifamycinica. Lineage (NCBI taxonomy): Bacteria > Bacillati > Actinomycetota > Actinomycetes > Micromonosporales > Micromonosporaceae > Micromonospora > Micromonospora rifamycinica. Next base: position 1,434,164 of record NZ_LT607752.1, on the reverse strand, counting down.
CGATCCCGGCGTAGACCCGCACCCGTAGCGAGCCGCTGGGCAGCCGCTCGATCTCGCCGCGGGCACGTCGACCGGGCGTGGAGCCAGGGGGCATGGAGCCATGATATTCGATGGATGAGGGTCGGGACAGCTCCAGGACGGCTCCACGTCCGGTCGGTCGGGCCGCCGCCGGCCGCGCCGACCGGACCGGTACGGGTCACCGGCGCCGGGAGGGGTCGGCCCGGTCGGCGGCACGGCGAAATATATGGAAGCAGTTGAATACCACGAAATGCTTCCGTAACATGAGGGACCATTGTTAGCGCTCACACCCGGCGTTGTGAGTGGACGGCCCTCTCGCCTGCCCGGCCGGCCTCCCGCCGACCCCGGCGGCACTGATTGGAGACTTCGTGAAGCGATTCGTGCGAGCCCGGAACTGGGGGCGGGCGGCAGCGGCCGGTCTGCTCCTGGCCGGCGTCCTGGTGGGCGTGCACGCCCCGGTGGCGCAGGCGCTGGACAACGGGGTGGCCCGGACGCCGCCGATGGGATGGAACAGCTGGAACACCTTCGGCTGCAACATCAACGAGACCCTGATCCGGCAGACGGCCGACGCTCTCGTCAGTAGCGGGATGCGGGACCTGGGTTACCAGTACGTCGTGGTCGACGACTGCTGGTTCAACCCGAACCGGGACTCGGCCGGCAACCTCCAGGGTGACCCGACCCGGTTCCCCAGCGGGATGAAGGCGCTCGGCGACTACATCCACGCCCGGGGGCTGAAGTTCGGCATCTACCAGGTGCCGGTGGACAAGACCTGCGCCCAGTACTTCAACTCCTACCCCGGGGCGACCGGCTCGCAGGGTCACGAGGCGCAGGACGCCCGGCAGTTCGCCGCCTGGGGCGTCGACTACCTCAAGTACGACTGGTGCTCGCCGAACGGAACCATCGACGACCAGGTCCGCACCTTCGCCAAGATGCGCGACGCCCTGGCGGCCACCGGCCGGCCGATCGTCTACAGCATCAACCCCAACAGCATCCACGCCAAGACCGGCCCGCAGCGCAACTGGGGCGACGTGGCGAACATGTGGCGCACCACCGAGGACATCACCAACACCTGGAACAGCGGGCAGACCAACGGCTACCCGATGGGCATCCAGAACATCATCGACGTGAACGTGCCGCTGGCGCCGTACGCGAAGCCCGGCGCGTTCACCGATCCCGACATGATGGAGGTGGGCCGCGGCGGCATGACCGACACGGAGATGCGCAGCCACTTCGCGATGTGGGCGGTCATGGCCTCGCCGCTGATCGCCGGCAACGACGTGCGGTCGATGAACTCCGCCACCCAGACCATCCTCAAGAACGCGAACCTGATCGCCATCAACCAGGACCCGCTGGCCCTGCAGGGCGGCCAGGTCTCGTTCGACGGCACCCGGCGGGTGCTGGCCAAGCGGCTGGCCAACGGTGACGTCGCGGTCGCGCTGTTCAACCAGGGCGGCTCGACGACGACGATCTCGACCACCGCCGCGGCGATCGGCAAGTCCGGCTCCTCCTTCACCCTGGTGGACGCCTGGACCAACGCCAGCACCACCAGCACCGGCACCATCTCGGCCAGTGTGCCGTCGCACGGCACGGTCGTGTACCGGGTCAGCGGCGGAGGGACGGCCCCGCCGACGACGCCGCCGCCGTCCACGGCGAGCGCGCTGTCCAGCGTCGCCTCCGGTCGCTGCCTGGACGTCCCGCAGAGCAACACCGCCAACGGCACCCAGCCGGTGATCTGGGACTGCAACGGGGCCGCCAACCAGCGCTGGGCGGCCAACGGCCAGACCCTCCAGTCGCTGGGCAAGTGCCTGGACGCGCCGACCAACGCCACCGCCGGCACCAAGGCCCAGATCTGGGACTGCAACGGCGGCACCAACCAGCAGTGGACGTTCAACGCCAACGGCACGATCAGCAACGTCCAGAACGGCCTCTGCCTCGACGTGAACAACAACGGCACCGCCAACGGCACCACGGTGCTCCTCTGGTCGTGCAGCGCGGCGGCCAACCAGCGCTGGAACCGGGTCTAGCCCGACCGGGTCGCGCCGTCCTCCCGGCACCGGCTCCGGTGCCGGGAGGACGGCGGGAGACCTCTCAGCCGGTCGCGGTGGCGGCCGGTGCGGTGGCCGCGGTCAGGCCGGTCGACGGGTGGTAGCGGACCGGGACCGGGTCGCTCAGCGCACCGACGAACTCCCCGTCCACCTGGTCGAGGAAACCGATGAGGGACCAGTCCCCGGCCGGGCCGGCGACCAGCCGGGGCGCGTACAGGTGCGGGTGCGGGAACGGGCGGGCCGAGCCGATGTCCCACGGGCCGCGCACGTCGTGACCCGGCGCCACCCAGATCCGGTGGCCGTCGCGCCGGGTGCCGGCGGCGTCGGTGGAGAACAGCAGCAGGGGCTGGCCGTCGACGACGGCGACCTGGGGCACCTCCAGGTGCCCGAAGTCGGACGGGGTGGACAATGGTGGTCGGACGGTCCAGTTCACCAGGTCGGGTGAGGTGGCGTGGCCGACGACACCACGGGATCCGGCAAGCCCGGTGTTGGCCCGGGCGGTGATCAGCATGTGCCAGCCGTCGCCCCCGGGGTCGGGGAAGACCCACGGGTCGCGCCAGGCCTGCTCGTACCAGAGCGTCCGGTCGAGCAGTTCGTACCAGGTGGGGTCGGCTTCGACCAGCGGGCCGGTGCCGTGCCGGTGCCAGGTGGTCAGGTCGTCGGAGACGGCCAGGCCGATCCGCTGGACCAGCCCGTCCTCGGCCCGGCCGACGCCGGTGTAGAACAGGTACCACCGTCCGTCCGGGCCGCGCACCGTGCAGCCCGTCCAGGTCGCGAGGTCGTCCCAGCTCGGCGCGTCGGCGGGGACGAGCGCGTCGGCGACCAACTGCCACGTGCGTAGGTCGGTCGAGACGGCGTGGCCGATGGTGGCGCGGCGGTGCCGGCGGTGCGGGTCGTGCAGGGCGCGGGAGGCGCGCAGGAAGAACGCGTGCCACCGGTCGTTGTCGTCCCGGGCGTACCAGCTGTCCCACACCCAGTGGTCGGGTAGACGTAGCATGGCGGGAAGCTAGCACTAAATCGTTTTAGCTACCAGGTCGAGGGGCCTTCGCGCCGGTCCGACGGCCCGGGTGGAGCGGGGCTAGGCGGCCGGAGCGGCCACCGACCTGCGTCGCCGCAGCGGCATCGGGACCGGTGCAGGCTCGGCGTCGCCGCCGTCGAGGAGGAACTCGACCGCCCGCCGCCCCATCTGCTCGTGCGGCAGGGCGGTGGTGGTCAGGCCGGGACGCAGCCAGGCGGCGATCGGGTCGTCGTCGAACGACACCACCGAGATGTCGTCCGGAACGGTCAGCCCGGCCTCGGCGAGCGCCTGGTAGGCGCCGAAGGCCAGCCGGTCGTTCATGCAGACGATCGCCGTGGGCCGGACCGCCCGGCCCAGCAGGGTGTGCATCGCGGCGTAGCCGTGCTCGGGCAGCCACTCGGCGCAGAAGCACTCGGTCAGCAGCTCGACCCCGGCGTCGTCGAGCGCCCGGTGGATGCCGCGCAGCCGGGCCGGCGCGGCGAGGGAGACCTCGGCGTCGTCCTCCTTGAGCCGGTTGCGACCGATCAGCGCGATCCGGTCCCGGTGGCCGTGGTCGAGCAGGGCGGTGGCGACGGTGCGACCGGCCCGCTCGTCGTCGGGCAGCACCGCGGGCAGGTTCTCCGGGCTGGTCGCGTTGAGCAGCACCACCGGCCCGCCGAGGATGGCCGGGGGGACGGTCAACCGGCGGGTCGCCATCGCCGCGTAGATCACCCCGTCGACCTGCCGGTCGAGCATGGCCTCGATGGCGTACTGCTCGAAGGTGGCGTCGCCCTGCGTCTCGGTGATGAGCAGCACGTGGTCCCGCTCCCGGGCCGCGTCGAGCGCACCCCGGATGAGGCCGCCGGCGAACCGGGTGGTGGCGACGATGTCGGAGACGAACGCGATGGTGGCCGTCTTGCGGGTACGCAGGCTGCGGGCCGCCAGGTTGGGCCGGTAGCCCAGCTCCTCGGCGGCGGCGAAGACGCGCTGGTGCGCCTCGGCGGACAGTCGGGTGCCCTCCCGGCCGTTGAGGACCATCGACGCGGCGGTCTTGGACAGCCCGGCACGCCGTGCGACGTCGGCCAGGGTTGCTCTGTTGCGGGCCATCGGTCCTCCGAATCGGGGCGCCGTCACCGGCGCCGCTTCCGCCCATCATGATGCGTCGGCCCGCCCGGCCCGGTGCCGGCCGGTCGCCCGGCGTGCTGCCGGGAGCGCCCGTTCCGCGCCCCGGACGTCCGTCGGCACCGGGCCGGAAGTCCGGCCGGCACCGGCCGACCGCCCGGCGGGGTGCCGGTGGTCACCCCGGCGGGGTGCCGGAGCGTGTCGGTGGTCACCCGCGGGGTGCCGGTCGGGCGGGCCGGAGCGGACCTCCCCGGCGTGAACCAGGTGTTTCCGGACCGTTGCCATTTGGTCCTTGACAGCCCAACCCGCCGCGCGCATGCTCTGCTAAATCAGTTTAGCGGCTACTTTTGGCAGGCCGGTCGACACCCTCGGTCGTTCCGGCACGGTCAGCGGTGGTGACATCGCGCGCCGCGGCGACACGCCGGTCGCGACGTACCGTTGTGGCTGGTCAACCCGCCGTGACGAGTTCGGTGACCGGCGCGGCCGGTGGTCGCGGGACACTCGGAAGAGTCAAGGAGTCCTCAATTGGCTACATCATTGACAAAGTTCCCCCGCCGGGCGGCGCTGCTGGCCCCGGTCCTGGCGCTGGGGCTGGCCGTGACGGCGTGCAGCGCACCCGGAGCGGAGAAGTCGACGTCGACCGGCTCGGACGCCGCCGTCAGCACCGAACTCGGCACCGACCCGATCACCCTGGAGATGTACGCCGAGACCGGCTTCCCGCTGGCCAAGGCGCTGGCCGACGAGTTCACCAAGCAGCACCCGAACGTCACGTTCAACATCCGCGAGGACCAGTTCACGGTCATCGTGGAGAACGCGCCCCGGGTGATGGCCTCGGACAACGCGCCCGACATCATCCGGCTCCCCACCATGGTCGACCTGGTCAAGGACGACCTGCTCAAGAACCTCGACCCCTACTTCACCGCGTACGGCTGGGACAAGTTCCCCGCCTCCCAGCTCGTGCAGCTGCGGGTCGGCGACGGCGGCACCACCCGGGGCACCGGCTCGCTGTGGGGGATGGGCCTCGGCTACAGCGTCACCGGGGTGTTCTACAACAAGAAGCTGGCCGAGCAGGTCGGGATGACCCAGCCGCCGGCCACCATCGCCGAGTTCGAGGAGCTGCTGGCCAAGGCCAAGACCGCCGGGGTCCAGCCGATCATGCAGTTCAACAAGAACACCGCGGGGATCAACTTCCCGCACCAGGCGCTGCAGAACCAGTTCGGCGACCCGGCCCAGGTGGCGGACTGGATCTTCCAGAAGCCGGGCGCGACGTTCGACACCCCGGCCGCGCTGAAGGCCACCCAGACCATCCAGAAGTGGGCCCAGGCCGGCTACTTCCCGAAGGACGCCAACGCCCTGGACTACGCCAGCATGGTGGGCGAGTTCCAGAAGAACAACGGCCTGTTCATGTTCAACGGAGACTGGGAGTCGGCCAACCTCGACAAGTCGATGCCCGGCAACGTGGGCTTCTTCCTGTTCCCGAGCGAGTCGGCCGGTGGCAAGCACGTGGCGATGTCGGCCCCCAACACCTTCGGCATCAGCGCCAAGGCCAAGAACCCCGACGCCGCCGCGTTCTTCCTGAACTGGGTGCACACCAACGCCGCCGCCCGGGAGATCGCCGTCAAGATCGGTGGCTCCAGCCCGGGTGGCCCGAGTGACCTGGCCGTGCCGGCCGCCGCGCCCGACACCGTGCTGGCCGAGACGCTCAAGGCGTCGCAGCAGCTCGGTGCGGAGAACGGTGCGGTGGACTTCACCGCGAACGCCACCGGTGGCATCTTCGCCGCCGCGATCACGCCGGAGATGCAGAAGCTGATCGCCGGTCAGCAGACGCCCGAGGGGTACGTGAAGGCGGTCCAGGCCGAGTACGCGAAGGAACTGTCCCGATGACGTCTGCCCTCGGCAGCGCACCGACCGGGCGGGACGGCACCGGCACGTCGCCGGGCCGTACCCCCCGCCGGTCCTCCGCGCGGGCCCACCGACCCTGGTGGGCCCGCGCGGGCGGGACGGGCTGGCTCTTCGTCCTGCCCGCCGTGCTGATGTACGCCGCGTTCGTGCTGCGTCCGCTGGTGCTGACCATCCAGTACTCGTTCTACAACTGGAACGGCATCGGGGTGGCCCGCTGGGCGGGGCTGGACAACTACCGCACGGTGTTCACCGACGGCGACCTGCTGAAGATCATCGGCAACGCGCTGGTCCTGATCGTCTTCTTCAGCTTCGTCCCGGTCGCGCTCGGCCTGCTGGTGGCCAGTCTGGTCCGCCGGATCACCACCGGCGCGTTCGGCACCGTGGTCCGGACGGTGCTGTTCCTGCCCCAGGTCATCCCCCTGGTGGCGGCGGGCATCGCGTGGAGCTGGCTGCTGTCGTCGAACGGCCTGGTCAACCAGGCGCTCCGCGCGGTCGGCCTGGGCGGGGTGGCCCGTGCCTGGCTCGGTGACTTCGACACCGCGCTGCCCGCCGTCGGCGTCATCGGCGCCTGGGTCCTGCTCGGCCTCTGCACGATCCTGCTGGTCACCGGGATGAGCAAGATCGACCCCGCGCTGTACGAGGCGGCCCGCCTGGACGGCGCCGGCCCGGTCCGGGAGTTCTTCGCCGTCACCCTGCCCAGCCTGCGCCAGGAGATCGGGGTCTGCCTGACGGTGACCATCATCGCCGCCCTGGCCAGCTTCGACATCGTCTACATCTCGACCAGCGGCGGCCCCGGCCTGCAGACCACCGTGCCGGGCCTGGAGATCTACCGGCTGGCCTTCTCGCAGCGGCAGGTCGGGCTCGCCTCGGCCCTGGCCGTGGTGCTGATGCTGCTGGTGCTGGTCTGCGTGCTGCCGATCCAGCGACTGACCCGGGGGGACAAGCCATGAACCTGAGCCGGCGCGAGAACCTGACCGGCCGGGTCTTCCTGATCGTCCTGATCCTGGTCACCCTGCTGCCGTTCGTCAGCATGCTCTCCGCGGCGCTGCAACCGCGCGGCACCGTGCCCAGCGGCCTGACCTGGCCGTCGGACCCGCAGTGGGGCAACTTCGCCGACGCCTTCACGGTGTCGAACATGGGCGCGCTGCTGCGTTCCAGCCTGCTCATCGTGGCCGGTGTGGTGCCCGTGTCGGTGCTGATCGCCACCATGGCCGGGTTCGGGCTGGGCCAGCTGCGGGTGCCCGGTGGCCGGATCGTGTTCGGCCTGCTGCTGCTCGGGCTGACCCTGCCGTTCGAGGCGGTGGTGACCCCGCTCTACTACCAGATGCAGGACCTCGGCCTGCTCAACACCCGGTGGGCGATCATCCTGCCGTTGATCGGGCTCTACATGCCGTTCGCGGTGTTCTGGATGCGGGCGCACTTCAGCAACGTGCCGGTGGAGCTGTCCGAGGCGGCCCGGGTGGACGGCAGCACCACCTGGCAGCTCTTCTGGCGGGTCCAGGTGCCGCTCGCCCGGCCGGCCATCGCGTCGCTGACCATCCTGATGTTCCTCTGGACGTGGAACCAGTTCCTGCTGGCCATCGTGCTGGTCGACGACCCGGCCAAGCGGACGATGGCCGGCGCGCTCGGGGCGTTCCAGGGCCAGTGGGGCACCGACCTGGTGCTGCTGTGCGCCGGATCGCTGCTGATCCTCACCCCGACCCTGATCGTCTTCCTGATCTTCCAGCGTCAGTTCATCAAGGCCCTGATCCAGGGCTCACTGAAGGGATAGCAGTGGCCACGCAGCCGCAGATCCACGGCCACGCCGACGAACGCTACGGGCGGCTGGCCGACGTCTTCCGCGAGAACTTCACCGCCCGGGGGGAGATCGGCGCGGCGGTCACCGTCTACGTCGGCGGCCACCGGGTCGTCGACCTGTACGGCGGGACGGCCGACCCCCGCACCGGCCGGCCGTGGACGGCGCACACGCCGGTCGTCGTCTTCTCCTGCACCAAGGGGATCCTGGCGGTCTGCGCCTACCTGCTGGTGCAGCAGGGCCGACTCGACCTGGACGCGCCGGTCACCCGCTACTGGCCCGAGTTCGGCCAGCACGGCAAGGCCGACATCCCGGTGCGCTGGCTGCTCACCCACCAGTCCGGCCTGCCCGCGCTCGACCGCCCGCTGACCCTCGACGAGGTGCTCGCCTGGGAGCCGGTGGTCAAGGCGATCGAGGCGCAGACCCCGCTGTGGCGGCCGGGTACGGCGCACAGCTACCACGCGATGACGTACGGCTGGCTGATCGGTGAGGTGATCCGACGGATCACCGGCCAGCTCCCCGGCGCGTTCTTCCGCGACGCCCTGGCCACGCCGCTGGGCCTGCGGACCTGGCTCGGTCTGCCGGCGGCCGAACGGGACGCGGTCGCCTGGAACGTCGCCCCGCCGCCCGACCCGGAGCCGTTCGTCGACCCGGTGGCCGACCGGGGGATCACCATGGGGGGCGCGTTCGCGTTCCCGGCCGACGACGCCGGCCTGGTCAGCTTCAACGACCCGGCCATCCAGGCGGCCGGCGTCCCGGGCGCGGGCGCGGTGAGCACGGCCGACGGCCTGGCCCGGCTCTATGCCGCGTGCGTGTCGTCGGTGGCGGGACCGCCCCTGCTCGACCGGGCGTCGGTGGACGACGCGACAGTGGTGCGGGTCCGGGGCCAGCAGCGGCACGGCCCGCCGGACACCGGGCAGCGCTGGGGTAGCGGCTTCCTGCTGCACTCCCCGCCGGCCCGGCCGCTGCTGGGCGAGCGCAGCTTCGGGCACGACGGCGCGGGCGGGAACCTCGCTTTCGGCGACGACGCACACCAGGTCGGCTTCGGTTACGTGGTGAACCAGATGCAGGGCATGGGCGACGAGCGGGCCAACCTGCTGACCGCCGCCCTGCGCTCCTGCCTGGGCGGCTGACCGCCGACCCGGACGGCCCGGCCGCCACGTCACCCGTGGCGGCCGGGCCGTTCCCGTGTCCTGTGACGGCCGGGCCGTCGGGCCGGCCAGATCGGGCTGCCGGGTCGGGCTGCCGGGTCGGGCTGCCGGGTCGGGCTGCCGGGTCGGGCTGTCGGGTCGGGTCGGATGCCGGACGAGATCGGGCGCCGAATGGGTCCAGCAGGGCACGCGGGCGCGATTGCCCCGGATCGACGACAACCGTGTAACAAGCTCGAAACCGGCGTGCCGCCGATGCCGGTCCGACCGCCGTCCCGGCCGGCGGGGCGCGGGGCGCACGGCGGGCCGGAATCGGTGCCGTGGCAACGGAAGTCACCCTGTGTCAGACCCGTGGAGCAGCTGGTCGGCGGGCGACAAGTCGGAGACGCCCGTTACGAGACCGTGACGTCCGGATTTCCGGGCGGGTGTTGACGGGGGCGATGTGAGCGCTAACACTACCCCGAAAGGTGACAGGTGGTCCCCGCAGTCGGCGGGAGTTCCGGAGAGGAGAAACCTGTGCGCAGGAAATTCCTGGTCGCGCTCGGCGGCGCGGCACTGGCGTTCAGCCTTGCCGCGTGCAGCGGCGGGGGAGCGGGTAGCGGCGGCGACAGCAGCGACAAGAAGCCCGCCGATCTGACCATCGGCGTCTCCATGCCGACGCAGACCTCGGAGCGGTGGATCGCCGACGGCAAGGCGGTGAAGGAGAAGCTGGAGGCCAAGGGCTACAAGGTCGACCTGCAGTACGCCGGCGACGACATCCCCACCCAGTCCCAGCAGGTCGACCAGATGATCACGCAGGGCGCGGACGTCCTGATCATCGCGGCGATCGACGGCACCGCGCTCAGCGGCCAGTTGGACGCCGCCGCGGCGGCGAAGATCCCGGTCATCTCCTACGACCGGCTGCTGCTGGGCAACAAGAACGTCGACTTCTACGTCAGCTTCGACAACTACAAGGTCGGCGTCGCCCAGGCGACCGCCCTGCTGGTCGGCCTCGGCCTGCAGACCAAGGACGGCGGTAAGGGCACCGCGACCGGCCCGTTCAACGTCGAGCTGTTCGCCGGCTCGCTGGACGACAACAACACCCAGTACTTCTGGGGCGGGGCGATGGACACCCTCAAGCCGTTCATGGACAACGGCACGCTGAAGGTCAAGTCCGGCCAGACCCGCATCGAGCAGGCGGCGATCCTGCGCTGGCAGCAGGAGACCGCGCAGAAGCGGATGGAGGACCTGCTCACCTCCGGCTACAACGACGGCACCGTGGTCAACGGGGTGCTGTCGCCGTACGACGGGATCTCCCGCGGCATCATCACCGCCCTGCAGAACGCCGGCTACGGCAAGGGCGCCAAGAAGCTGCCCGTGGTGACCGGCCAGGACGCCGAGATCGCCTCGGTCAAGCTGATCAACGACGGGGTGCAGGGGTCCACCGTCTTCAAGGACACCCGGCTGCTCGCCGAGCAGGCCGTGATCGCGGCGGAGGCGTTCCTGCAGGACAAGGAGCCGCAGGCCAACGACACCAAGACCTACAACAACAAGGTCAAGGTCGTCCCGGCCTACCTGCTGCCGATCGAGACCGTCTACAAGGACGACATCACCAAGGTGCTGGTCGACTCCGGTTACTGGTCGGCCGAAGAGGTCGCCGCCGGTCAGGCCAAGAAGTAAGCCGGTCGTCGGGCGCGGCGGTGACCGACCGCCGCGCCCGACGCATCGCAAGCCCGCCTCAGGCTTCGACGATCAGGACGCTGACCATGGACGACACCATCCTCGAGATGCGACGCATCACGAAGACCTTCCCCGGGGTGACCGCGCTGGCGGACGTCTCCCTCGCCGTACGCCGGGGGGAGATCCACGCCATCTGCGGCGAGAACGGCGCCGGCAAGTCCACCCTGATGAAGGTGCTCTCCGGGGTGCACCCGACCGGCTCCTACGACGGTGAGATCGTGCTGGACGGCAAGCCGGTGCACTTCCGGGGCATCCGCGACAGCGAGTCCCAGGGCGTCGTCATCATCCACCAGGAACTCGCGCTGGTGCCGCACCTGTCGATCGCCGAGAACATCTTCCTCGGCAACGAGCGGCGCGGTCCGGGCGGCCTCATCGACTGGAACCGGGCCAACGCCGACGCCGCCGAGCTGCTGGCCTCGGTGGGCCTGCACGAGAACCCGGTGACCCCGGTCATCCAGCTCGGCGTCGGCAAGCAGCAGCTGGTCGAGATCGCCAAGGCGCTGTCCAAGAAGGTCCGGCTGCTCATCCTGGACGAGCCGACCGCCGCGCTCAACGACATCGACTCGGCGCACCTGCTCGACCTGCTGCGCCGGCTGCGCGACCAGGGCATCACCTGCATCCTGATCTCGCACAAGCTCAACGAGGTCACCGCGATCGCCGACGCGACCACTGTCATCCGGGACGGGCGCACCGTGGAGACGCTCTCCCTGGCCTCCGGGGAGGTCACCCAGGAGCGGATCATCCGCGGCATGGTCGGCCGGGACCTGGACAGCTTCTACCCCGACCGGGTCTCGTCGCCCGGGGAGGAGGTGCTGCGCATCGAGAACTGGAGCGTGCGGCACCCCACCCAGGACCGGCTCGTGGTCGACGACGCCAGCCTGGACGTCCGGGCCGGCGAGGTGGTCGGCATCGCCGGGCTGATGGGCGCCGGCCGCACCGAGCTGGCGATGAGCGTCTTCGGCCGGTCGTACGGCCGGGACGTGCGGGGCCGGCTGTTCGTGCGGGGCCGGGAGGTCCGGGCGAACAGCGTCGCCGAGGCCATCGAGCACGGCATCGCCTACGTCACCGAGGACCGCAAGCGGTTCGGCCTCAACCTCATCGACGACGTACGGCGCAACGTCTCCGCCGCCGCGCTGGGCCGGCTGGCCCGCTTCGGCTGGGTCAACGGCAACGAGGAGATCAAGGTCGCCGAGCAGAGCCGGCGCGACATGAACATCAAGACGACCAGCGTGATGGCCGTGGTGGGCAAGCTCTCCGGCGGCAACCAGCAGAAGGTCGTGCTGTCGAAGTGGCTGTTCACCAACCCGGACGTGCTGATCCTGGACGAGCCGACCCGGGGTATCGACGTCGGCGCGAAGTTCGAGATCTACACGATCGTCAACCGGCTCGTCGCCGAGGGCAAGGCGGTGATCCTGATCTCCTCGGAGCTGCCGGAGCTGCTCGGCATGTGCGACCGCATCTACACCCTCGCCGCCGGCCGGATCACCGGCCAGGTGCCGGTGGCCGAGGCGACCCAGGAGAACCTCATGGATCTGATGACGAAGGACAAGGAGCGCGTGGGATGACCAGCGTCAAGACCTCATCGCCGCCGTCCCCGCCGCCGGCCGGGAAGAGTCCGGGCGTCGCCCTGCACGCCGGCACCAGCGATCTGCGGGCGCTGGTGCTGAACAACCTGCGGCAGAGCGGCATCTACGTCGCGCTGGTCGTCATCGTCGGGCTCTTCGCCGTGCTCACCGACGGGGTGTCGCTGAGCCCCGGCAACATCACCAACATCGTGCTCCAGTACTCCTACATCCTGGTGCTGGCGATCGGCATGGTGATCATCATCATCGGCGGGCACATCGACCTGTCGGTGGGCTCGGTGGTCGCGCTCACCGGGGCGGTCTCCGCCGTGCTGGTCATCCGGGAGGGCTTCCCCTGGTGGGTCGGCATCCTGGCCGCGCTGGCGGTGGGCGTCGCGGTCGGCGCGTGGCACGGCTTCTGGGTGGCGTACGCCGGCATCCCGGCCTTCATCGTGACGCTCGCCGGCATGCTGCTGTTCCGGGGCCTGACCCTGCGGGTGCTGGACAACATCTCGCTGTCCCCGTTCCCCGCCGACTACCAGCAGGTCGCGGCGGGCTTCCTCAACGGCCTGCTCGGTGGGGACGGCTTCGACGCCTTCACCCTGCTGATCGGCGCGGTCGCGGTGGCCGGGTACGCGGTGAGCGGCTTCCGGACCCGGGTGGCCCGGGTCCGCTACCAGCAGCCGGTGGAGTCGTTCCCGCTGTTCGTCGCCCGGGTGGTGCTGGTGGGCGCGGTCATCATGTACTTCGCCTGGCAGTTGGCGCACGCCCGGGGCCTGCCGATCGTGCTGATCATCCTGGCCGCGCTGGTGCTGGTCTACGGCCTGCTCACCCGGCGTACCGTGTTCGGCCGGCAGGTCTACGCGATCGGCGGCAACCTGTCGGCGGCGATGCTGTCCGGTGTGAAGGTGCGGACGGTCAACTTCTGGATGTTCGTCAACATGGGCTTCCTGGCGGCGGTGGCCGGGGTGATCTACTCCTCGCGCTCCAACGGCGCCCAGCCCGCGGCGGGCAACATGTTCGAGCTGGACGCGATCGCCGCCGCGTTCATCGGCGGCGCGGCGGTCACCGGCGGGGTCGGCACCGTGGTCGGCGCGATGGTCGGTGGCCTGATCATGGCGGTGATGAGCAACGGCATGCAGCTCATGGGCGTCGACCAGTCCATCCAGTCGGTGGTGAAGGGTCTGGTGCTGCTCGTCGCGGTGGCCTTCGACGTCTACAACAAGCGTCGCGCCGGCTCCTCCCGCTGACCGGCGACGCGGCACCTGCCGCGTCGCACCTCCTCCTCGCCGGGCACCCCGGGTCAGGTCGGACCGTTCCGACCTGACCCGGGGTGTCGGCGTTTCCGCCCGCCGATCATGTCCGCGCTGTTTCAGCTTGACGAGCATCATGTTATCGCTCACAGTCTATGGATAGCTGAAGCCGTTCCCATAGCGGCTGGTCGGCAGGCCCGATCCGCCGCTGCACCGCGTCGTACGCCATCGCGGGCGCACCGCCGAGTGAACGTTGACATCGGCAGGCTTCGAACAATGTGACGACGGTGGCCCGCGTTCCCGGCGCGACCGTCGTGCCACCGTTCGTGAAGGAGGGTCATGGTAGCCATGGGAGAGGTGCCGATCGCGGTCCGTCGACGGCGCGGCTGGCGGTCACGGATCGTCGCCGCCCTGATGACACTGCTGGTCGGCGGCGGACTCGTCGTGGTCCAGTCGACCGGCGCCCAGGCGGCGACGGTGGACACCACCGCCTGGTACGTGCTGGTCAACCGCAACAGCGGCAAGGCGCTGGACGTCTACAACTTCGCCACCAACGACGGCGCGCGGATCACCCAGTGGACCCGCGGCGACGGCACCAACCAGCAGTGGCAGTTCGTCGACTCCGGCGGCGGCTACTACCGGCTGAAGTCGCGGCTGTCCGGGAAGGTCCTCGACGTCTACAACCTCTCCACCGCCGACGGCGCGTCGATCGTGCAGTGGACCGACGGCAACGGCACCAACCAGCAGTTCCGGCTCGCCGACTCCGCCGACGGCTACGTCCGGCTGCTCAACCGCAACAGCGGCAAGGCGGTCGAGGTGCAGAACGCCTCCACCGCCGACGGCGGCAACATCGTCCAGTACGCCGACTGGGGCGGCACCAACCAGCAGTGGCAGCTCGTCCGGGTCGACGGCGGCACCACCCCGACCACGCCACCGCCCACCACCCCACCGGCGAGCGGCTCGTTCACCAACCCGGTGGTGTGGCAGGACTTCGCCGACGTCGACATCATCCGGGTCGGCGACGCGTTCTACCTGTCCGCCTCGACCATGCACTACTCGCCGGGCGCCCCGATCCTGCGCTCCTACGACCTGGTCAACTGGGAGTTCGCCGGGCACTCGGTGCCCAAGCTCGACTTCGGCGCGAAGTATGACATGTCGGGTGGACGGGCGTACGTCAACGGCATCTGGGCGTCGACGCTGAACTACCGCCCGAGCAACCGCACCTACTACTGGGCCGGCTGCATCGACTTCGCCAAGACCTACATCTACACCGCCGCCGCCGTGGACGGGGCCTGGAACCAGCACGCCACCATCAACAAGTGCTACTACGACGCCGGCATGCTGGTCGACGACAACGACACCATGTACGTCGCCTACGGCAACACCCAGATCAGCGTGGCGCAGCTGTCCGCCGACGGCAAGAGCGAGGTCCGCAGCCAGCAGGTCTTCTCCACCCCGTCGAGCGTGGGCACCCTGGAGGGGGCCCGGTTCTACAAGCGCAACGGCAGCTACTACATCTGGCTCACCCGGCCGGCGAACGGCCAGTACGTGCTGAAGTCGTCGAGCCCGTTCGGCCCGTACGAGATGCGGCAGGTGCTGCTCAACATGCCCGGCCCGATCTCCGGCGGCGGCGTGCCGCACCAGGGCGGCCTGGTGCAGACCCCGGGCGGCCAGTGGTACTACATGTCCTTCGTGGACGCCTACCCCGGTGGGCGGGTGCCCGCGCTGGCCCCGATCACCTGGACCGCCGACGGCTGGCCGCAGATCCAGACGGTCAACGGCGGCTGGGGCACGTCGTACCCGAACCCGCTGCCGACCCGGCCGGTCAAGCCGCTGACCGGCACCGACACGTTCTCCGGCAGCACCCTCGGCCCGCAGTGGGAGTGGAACCACAACCCGGACAACAGCAAGTGGTCGGTCAACGACGGCCTGCGGCTGCAGACCGCCACGGTGACCAACGACCTCTACAGCGCCCGGAACACGGTCACCCACCGGATCCAGGGGCCGACCTCCACGGCCACCGTCGAGCTCGACTACTCGGCGTTACGTGACGGGGACCGGACCGGGTTGGCGGTGCTGCGCAACTCGTCGGCCTGGATCGGCGTCCGGCGGGACAACGGGGCAACCCGGGTGTCGATGACCAACAACCTCACCATGGACGGCAGTTGGCGGACCACCAACACCGGCACCGAGATCGCCTCGGCCCCGGTCAGCGGGGGCCGGATCTGGCTACGGGCCACCGCCGACATCCGCCCCGGGTCCGGCCGGCAGGCCCGGTTCTCCTACAGCACCGACGGGGTCAACTTCACCGCGCTGGGCAACGCGCTGACCCTCGACAGCAACTGGCAGTTCTTCATGGGTTACCGGTTCGCCCTGTTCAACCACGCCACCCAGGCCCTCGGCGGCACCAGCACGATCCGTCGGTTCCAGCTCAGCACCCCCTGACCGGTCCGGTCAGCGGACCGGGACGACCCGGGCCGCCCGTACCGTCGGCACCGCTGCGCGGGGCCGGTCGGTACGGGCGGCCCGGCCCGCGTCTGCGGGCGGTGCGGCCGCCCGCCCACCGCCCCCAGGGCCACCACACCCAGAGCCACCACGCACGGAACGGGGCCGCCCCCGCAAAGGGCGGCCCCGTTCGTGGGACCGTCGGCCCCGCACCGTCTCGCCGGCGGTGCGGGACCGACGGTGGTCCTCACGGGTTGGCGACGAACCGCCACCGGTTGTCCGGGCTGCCGTTGTCGGAGTCCTGGACGGCCTGCGCGCCCTGCGCGGTCGAGCCGTTGAGGATGCCGAGCAGCTTCCCGCTGTTCACGTTGCGGATCTTGTAGGTGCCGTCGCCCTGGTTGAGCAGGACCCAGCGGTGGTCCGCGGTGCCGTTGTCCGCCCACTGCAGGACCCGGGCGTTGTCGGCGGTGGACATGTTCTCCACGCCGAGCACCTTGCCGCTGTTGACGTTGCGGAACCGGACCGCGTCGCCGTCGGTCACCACCACCCAGTTGTGGTCGGCGGTGCCGGTGTCGCCCCACTGCAGGGCCAGCCCGCCGTCGGCGGTGGACATGTTCTGGATGCCGAGGACCAGCCCGCTGCCCACGTTGACGATGCGCGTGCTGCCGCCGCCGGTGCTGCCGCCGGTGGTGTTCCAGTAGACCGTGTAGTTGAAGCCGTGCGCGTCGTAGAACGGCCCGAGGTTGACCGTGGAGCCGTTCGCGGTGGCGGTGAACGCCAGCGTGCCGCTGTTCGTCCGGGTCACCGACGAGACGTTGAGCGACGGCAGGGAACTCAGCGCGGTGTTGCCGTAGTTGCCGGCCAGCACCGCCGGCCCGTACGTGAGGGCGCCGACGTTGGCGTTGTCGTTGGCCGGCTGCACCACGACCCTCATCGGCAGCCGGACGGTGACGGTGTCGCCGGCCGCCCAGGTGCGGGTGACCGTGGCGTAGCTGCCGGGGTTGGTGGCGACGCTCTGGGTCTCGCCGTTGACGGCGATCGTCGCGCCGGTGGCCCAGGCCGGGATCCGGACCCGGATGCTCCACGAGCCGCTCATCGACCCGGAGAGGGTGAGCGCGGTCGTGTCGCTGGCCGGGTAGCTGGTGCTCTGGGTGACCGTGATGCCGCGCTGTGACCAGGTGAGCACCGACGGCACGAACAGGTTCACCGTCAGCGTGGTGTCGTTGTAGAAGTAGATCGAGTCCATCAGCTTGGTGTTCGCCTCGATGCCGGTGCCCTGACAGCACCAGAACGAGTTGTAGTCGGTGCTCCAGGTGCCGCCGCCCCAGGCCGGCCCGACGCCCCGGCGGCCACCCGGCTTGAGCGGGGTGAAGTAGGTGACGTGGCCATGCCCGTCGGCCGGGTTCTGCGCGCCGACCACGTGGTTGAGCAGGGCCCGCTCGTAGAAGTCGAAGTAGGCGACCCGGTTCGGGTCGAGCAGCCACAGCTCCCGGGTCAGCTTGAGCATGTTGTGCGTGTTGCAGTGCTCGCAGGTGTCGTTGGTCAGGTACCCGGCGATCGCGTTCGGCGGGCGGAAGTGCTCCGCCTGGCTGTTGCCGCCGATGACGTAGGTGTGCGCGTTGACGGTCATGTTCCACGCGTTGCCGGCGATGTCCCGGTAGCGGGTGGTGCCGGTCGCCTTGAACTCCCGCGCCGCGCCGATCCACTTGGGCACCTGGGTGTTGGCGTGCTTGCCGTTGAGCTGGTCGGAGTTGCTGGCGAGCGGGTTGAACACGCCCGCGTGGTCGAAACGCTGGGCGACGGTCAGCCAACGCCCGTCCCCGGTGTACTGGTAGAGGTCGGTCAGTGCCTCGTTCATGCCGCCGAACTCGGTCTCCAGCATCGCCTGCATCTGGTTGTAGCTCAGCCGCGAGGTGCGGGTGTCGACCCAGCCGGCCAGCGCCAGCAGCACCGAGCGGGCCTGCGTGTTGCCGATGTACCGCCACACGTCGAGCAACCCGATCAGGGTCTTGTGGATGCAGTAGTAGGGCACGTTGCCGTTGGACAGCGTCCGGGCTTCCAGCGCCGAGAAGTCCGACTCGGGGAAGCCGGACAGGTAGCCGGCGGTGAACCCGGCCGCGCCGTTGTTGGCCTGGCACTTGGCCAGCTCGGCCACCATGTAGTTCGCCTTGTCCCGGCAGGTGGTGTCACCGAGCACCGCGTACGCCTGGGACCAGGCGGTGAGGAAGTGCCCCTGCATGTGGGTGCGGAACGGGAAGGACGGCGCGTCCCAGCCCCCGTTGGTCGCGGCCCCGTTGGTGCCCAGCCGGTGGTTGGCCCGGAAGTTGTAGAGCATCCGGTCGACGTCGACGAACCGCAGGTAGCTCAGCGTCCGGTTCTGGTTGTCCAGCAGCCGGCCGGCGGTCAGCCGGACCTGACCCAGCTCGAACGGGTACGCGGAGACACCCAGGTCCGGCCGCGCCGGGGGGACCACCAGCGCCGCGGCGGCCGGCCCGGACCCGAGCAGGGTGCCACCCGCGGCGGAGGCGAGCGCGGTCGCGCCGGCGGCCTGGAGAAGTTGGCGTCGGTTGAGGGACGGGAAGGACATGGGAACCTCCAGCGGACCGGATCACGGGCGAACGCCCGTCCGGGTGGGTCTTGCGGACGGTGGTGTCGGTGGTGGGGTGCCGGCCCGCTCCGGTGGGTGAGCGGGCCGGCGTGCCTGTCAGCCGTGCGACAGGGTCAGACGGGGGTGCAGGTGAGGTCGGTCGGTGGCTGGTTGCTGCCGGTGGTCGAGCTGATGTAGCCCACTGTGGTGGAGCCACCGGCGGCGAGCTGCCCGTTGTAGGCGGCGTTGGTGACGGTCACCTGGTTGCCCTGCTGGGTCAGGGTGCCGTTCCACGCCTGGGCCACCGTCTGCCCACTGGGGAGGGTGAAGCTCACCCGCCAGCCGGTGATCGGGGTGGACCCGTTGGTGATGGTCAGCTTGCCCTCGAAGCCGCCCTGCCAGGTGTTGACCACGGTGTTGGTGGCGGCGCAGGAGCGCCCGCCGGGCGTGGTCGGAGCCGGGGTCGTCGGGGCCGGGGTCGTCGGGGTGGGGGTGGGGGTGACGGTGGGCGTCGGGGTGGGCGTCGCGGTCGGGGTGGGCGTCGGGTTGCTGCCACTGCTGAACTGCCACCAGTTGACGTTGAACAGGGTGCCGCTGCCGCCGGTGAACCGCAGGTACATGTCGTGGGTGCCGGTCGCGCCGGAGACCGGGCAGGAGACGGTCTGCCAGTTCTGCCAGCCACCGGTGACCGGCACGGAGCAGCTGGCCACCCGGGTGCCGGTGGCGCTGTCCAGCCGTACCTCGATGGTGCCGCCGCTGCCGGCCGAGGCCACCCGGGCGTTGAAGGAGGTCGCGCCGGTGCCGAAGCCGACCCCCTTGACCTTGATGTAGTCGCCGTTGTCGATGAAGCCGACGTTCATCCCGCCCTCGCTGGACGCCTCGGTCTCGATCCCGGAGCCCCAGGCGATGGTCTCGGCCTCCTGCCGCACGTACGGGTTGAGGGTGCCGATCTGCGGCGCGCCGGTGCTGGTCATGTTGATCGTCGGGATGGTGCCGTTGGTGCCGTAGGTGAACTTCTCCACCGCGACCGACCGGGTGTAGCCGCCGCCGCCGGGCAGCGCGCCGTTGTGGTAGAAGAAGTACGACCCGCCGTTGAAGTCGACGATTCCGGCGTGGTTGGTGAAGCTGCCGCCCTGCCGGGGCATGACCGTGCCCCGGTAGGTCCACGGCCCGGTGGGGCCGGGCGCCGTGGAGTAGCCGATGAACTCGCTGCAGCACTCGGCGGCGAAGACGTTGTAGTAGGTCCCGTTGCGCTTGAAGACCCAGGGGCCTTCCTCGTAGAGGGTGGGGCGGGTGGCGTTGCCGTTGCGGGTGCCGTAGCCGGCGGTGGTCAGCGGGATCTTGGTGACACTACCGGAGTACGAGATCATGTCGGGGTTCAGCTTGACGTACCACAGGTTGGGGTTGCCCCAGTAGAGGTAGGCCTGCCCGTCGTCGTCGATGAAGACGGTCGGGTCGATCTCGCCGTTGGCCGCCAGCGGCCGGCCGATGGCGTCCCGGAACGGGCCGGTGGGGCTGTCGCTCACCGCCACTCCGATGGCCATCGAGTTGGTCGACTTCGCGGTCACCGGCACGTACCAGTAGAACTTGCCGTTGCGGGCGATGACCTGGCCGGCCCAGGCGTCCGCCTTCGCCCAGCTGAAGGTGCCGACGTTGAGCGGCGAGCCGTGGTCGGTCCAGTTGACCATGTCGGCGGAGGACCAGACCCGCCACTCCTTCATGGTGAACCAGGTCGAGCCGTCCTCGTCGTGGCCGGTGTAGAGGTACACCCGGCCGTCGTGCACCAGCGGAGCCGGGTCGGCGGTGTAGATGTGCTGGACGATGGGGTTGTCGGCCTTGGCGGCGCTGGTCGGGAGCAGCGTCGAGACCAGGATCAGGGCCGCGAGCCAGGCGAAGGAGCGCCGCAGGCGGGTCAGTGGTGGCAGTGCGGGTCTCACCAGTACCTCCCAGATGGGCGATGCGTGTCGAGGGTGGCGTCGGCGCTCCGGCGGCACACCGGACGGTCGGCCCGGGACGCGATGCTGGTGCCGGGCTTCGCCGGGGTGCCGCCGTGCGGGTACGCGGTGTGGGTACGCGGTCCCGATCGCGCGCTGACCGATGGGCACGGCACTGTGGTCAGCGCGCGATCGGGTCGGATCCCCACGGAGGCCATGGGCGATACGCGCCGGGGCTCCCGGGTGAGTCGAAGGATCGACGACCCGGCGGCGTGCAGCGTCCACACGAGTGCCCGGAGGTGTCCGACCGGCGTTGCCCGCGCCCCACTCCGTGCCGCCGACGGATGCCGGTGGACGGAGTGCGGAAGCGTGCCCTTCGCTTCTGGGGCCGACGTTAGCTTGTTATCGTTAACACTCGCAAGCCATTGACGTCCGTTGGTTGAGCTACCCGCGGTCGGCGGCCGGCTGGTCGATGTCCGCCGGGCCGCCCGGGAGCGCCCGGAGCCGGTCGCGGTGGGGTCCGCAGCCGGGTGGGGGTGCGCAGCCGGGTGGGGTCGGGCCGGGCCTCAGCGCACCAGCCGTGCGGTGTCCGGGCCGCTGCGGCGGACCAGCCAGGCCTCGGTGATGTGGGTGACCATCGCCTCGGCGGCGCCGTCCGGATCGTGCGCCGCGATGCGCTCGTAGATGCGCCGGTGCCCCTGGTTGGACGCCACGCAGAGGGACCGCTCCGAGCGGCCCATGTAGCGGGCGGTGTTCACCACCTGGCTCTCCAGGGACCGCACCACGCCCCGGGCGATCCGGTTTCCGGACGCCTGCATGATCATGTCGTGGAACGCCCGGTCGTGTTCGTGGTAGGCGACCTGGTCGTCGACCAGCTCGTCCATCCGGTCGACCAGGGCGCGCAGCCGGTCGACCGTCGTCCGGTCGGCCAGCCGGGCGGCGACGTTGGCCATGTCGGACTCCAGCACCCGCCGGGTGGCCACCAGGTCGTCGAGGATGGTCAGGCTGTCGTCCTCGGCGATGGTCGCCGCGAGGACCAGCTCGTCGAGCATGTCCCACATCGACGGTGGGGTGACGATGGTGCCGCTGCCCTGCCGGACCTGTACCAGCCCCTTCTCCTGAAGGATCTTGACGGCCTCCCGGACGACCGTGCGGCTGACCGAGAACGCCTCGCAGAGCGCCGGCTCGGGGGGCAGTGGGGAGCCGGGCGGGTGCACGCCGCGCACGATGCGCTCCACCAGTTCCGCGGTGACGGCCGTGGCGAGGTTGGTGGGCCGCCGGGCCCAGGTCGGGGGTGTCGACGCGTTCAGGGTGATCTCTCGTGCCGTCATGTCCCCTCCACTGCCTTCCGCGGACCGCGCCACGACCTGCTGCCTGTCGCGAATTCTACGGCGCACTGTTGACGTCATACGTCATACGAGTTACCTTTCCGTCAAATTCATGCCTCCCGATCAGTGTGGCAGGCGGAGTCGAAGGTGGGCAGCCGATGAAGCAGCGGACAGTGGTCTCGACCGTACTCGTCGCGGCGCTGGCGCTGGCCGGGTGCGGGAGTGCCGCCGGGACACGCTCCTCCCCGGGAGGTTCCGCCGGGAAACTGGTGGTCTGGGACTGGAAGTCCGGTGAGCCGACCGCCGCCGCCTACCTGCAGAAGGCCAAGGCCGACTTCGCCCGGAAGCACCCGGACGTCACCGTCGAGTTCGTCGCCCAGCCCTACGAGCAGTACTACACCCTGCTCGGCACGGCGATCCAGGCCGGCAAGGGACCTGACGTGATCCTGTTCAACGGCGGCGGCCAGCTCCGGGACCGGACCGACGCGCTGCTGCCGCTGGACGAGTACGTGGCCGAGGACCGGCAGCGGCTCGCCGGCTGGGAGGCGTTCACCAAGGGCGGCAAGACCTACGCCGGCCCGGTCACCCTCCAGGGCCACCCGATCTACTACAACCGGACGCTCTACGACAAGGCCGGCCTCGACCCCGCCAAGCCGGCCACCACCTGGCCGGAGTTCGTCGCCAACTGCGCCACCCTCACCCAGCGGACCGGCGCGAAGTGCCTGGCCCTCGGCAACAAGGAGGGCTTCGGCATCCAGTTCTTCCTCTCCGCCTTCGGCACCGGCGTGCTCACCCCGCAGGAGCAGGACGCCTGGATCGCCGGCAAGCGGGACTGGACCTCCCCCCACGTCAAGCGGATCTTCGCGCTCTGGAAGGAGACCCAGGACGCGAAGCTGAACAGCGACGGGGCGAACTCGACGGCCATGTTCAACGACGCCTTCGCGATCTTCCAGTCCGCGAAGGCGGCCCACGTCATCGGCCTGATGTCGGACGTGGGGCACTGGAAGGACTTCAGCGAGTTCGTTCCCGCCGAGAAGCTGGGCGTGATGCGTGCCCCGGTCGTCGAGCCCGGCGCCACCCCGAACCTGCCCTTCGACGGCGGCATCGGGTACGGCGTCGCCACGTGGACGAAGGACCCGAAGGTCGCCGCCGACCTGGTGCGCTCGCTGACCTCCACCGACGCGCTGAAGTCGTTCTACGCCGACGCCGGTGCGATCGCCGCCGACACCACCATCGACGTGTCCCAGGGCGGCCCGGCGGTGGCCACCATCGTCGCCGACCTCAAGGCCGGCAAACCCGCCCTGCACGTGGCGCTCTCCTCGAAGACGCTCGACCTGATGGGCCGGCTCTCCCAGCAGCTGCTCAGTGGCTCGATCTCCGTCGACGAGGCGGTGAAGCAGCTGGCCGCCTCCGATCAGGCCGGCTGACCGGTGTCGATCCCCGAGACGGCGGCGTCGGTCCGGCCGGCGCCCACCGGACCGACCGTCCCGACGCCGCGCCGGTCGCCCCGCGCCCGGGGACCGCGCGGCGGCCGGCGGGCGGAGCGTCTCGCCCCCTACGTGCTGCTGGCCCCGGCCCTGCTGATCCTGCTGCTGCTGCGGTTCTGGCCGCTGCTGCTCGGGGTCAACTTCTCCTTCACCGGCGACGGCGACCGCGACGGGCTGGCGGTGGGGCTGGACAACTACCGGGAGCTGTTCGGGGATCCGCTGTTCCGGGGCGCGCTGCGCAACGTCGGCCTGCTCGTGCTGCTGCTGCCGGTGGCGGTGGCGATTCCCGGCCTCCTTGCGACCTTCATCTACCTGCGGGTACCCGGAAACCGGCTGTACCGCAGCGTCTACTTCTTCCCGGCCGTGCTGTCCCCGGTCATCGTCGGGGCGATCTTCAATCTCCTGCTCGCCTTCGACGGCCCGCTCAACGCCCTGCTCGGCGGGGTCGGCATCGGGCCGGTGGACTGGCTCGGCGACCCGGACCTGGCGATGTTCGTGGTGGTCGGGGTGCACGTCTGGGCGACCTTCGGGATGGCGCTGGTGGTGTTCCTCGCCGGCTTCGCCACCCTGGACGCCTCGCTGCTCGACGCGGCCCGGGTGGACGGCGCGTCGCTGCCCCAGACCATCCGGCACGTGATCGTCCCCAGCCTCTCCCGGACCATCCAGTTCGTCGTCGTCACCACGATGATCGGGATGTTGACCTCCATGTTCGGCCTGCTGTACGTGATGACCAGTGGCGGGCCGGAGGGCTCGACGTACCTGCCGGAGTACTACATCTGGATCCAGCAGGGACAGATGAACCGGCCGGCGCTCGCCTCGGCCGCCTCGACGGTGCTCTTCCTCATCATGCTCGTGGTGGGGCTGGTGCAGATCAGTCTGCTCCGCCGGACGGTGCGGGAGGCGTGATGTCCAACGTCCGGTGGGGCCGGTGGCTGATCGCCGTCCCGATGGCGGTGCTTGCCCTGGCGACCGTCTACCCCCTGGTCTTCACGGTCAACGTGGCCATGAAGACCCGGCGGGACTACGTCCTCGACCGGTTCTCGCTGGCCGACACCCTGCGCTGGGAGAACATCGCCACCGCGTGGAACAGCGTGGGGATGGCCCGGTACCTGGTCAACTCGACAGTCGTGGTGACGGTCTCGGTGCTCCTCCTGCTGCTGTTCGGGTCGATGGCCGGCTTCGCGTTGAGCCAACTGCGCTTCCGGGGCTCGTCGGCGCTCTTCCTGTGCTGCCTGGCGGCGCTGTTCGTGCCGTTCCAGGTGATCATGGTGCCGCTGGCCCGGATCATGTCCGACGCCGGTCTCGTCGACACCTACCCGGGGCTGGTGCTCGCCTACGTGGCGCAGTTCCTGCCCTTCACGATCTTCCTGATGACCAGCTACTACCGGACCATCCCGACCGAGATCGTCGACGCGGCCCGGATCGACGGCAACGACGTCTACGGCGTCTACCGGCGGATCATGGTGCCGCTGGGCACCCCGGCGCTGCTGTCGGTCGGCATCCTCGACGCCCTGTTCTGCTGGAACGACGTGCTGATCTCGTTGCTGCTGATGCCCTCGGCCGACCACCGCACCCTGATGGTCGGGGTGACCTCGCTGCGCGGGCAGTACTCCGACGACATCCCGACCTTCGCCTCGGGGGTGCTGATCGCCGCGGTACCCGTCCTGGTGGTGTACCTCTTCCTCCAGCGCCAGATCGCCGACGGTGTCGCCGCCGGCGCCACGAAGGGCTGACATGCGGATCACCGGATACCGGACCCTGACCACCGTGCAGGAGTGGGGACGTCCCGTCGGCGACGCCAACGGCGTCTTCACCGACGGGGTGACCACTGTCCCGATCATCGTGGTCGAGACCGACGAGGGCATCACCGGAGTCGGCCTCGGGCCGTACGCGGACGTCGAACGGATCTTCGCGGCGATCGACGGTGAGGATCCCCGCGCCGTGACCACCCTCTACGACCGGATGCTGCGGCAGACCTTCAAGGCGGGGCACGCCGGCTCGGTCTTCGGCACCATCGGGGCGCTGGACACCGCGCTGTGGGACATCAAGGCCCAGGCGGCGGGCCAACCGCTCTGGCGGCTGCTCGGCGGACGCGACCGGCGGGTGCCCGCCTACGCCTCCGGCCTCGACATCGGCCTGGACGACGACGCGCTCGCCGCCGCCTACGAGGTCTACGCCCGGCACGGGCTGCGGGCCGCCAAGCTCAAGGGCGGCCTCGACATCGAGCGGGACCGGCACCGGCTGCACCTGGTCCGGGACGTGCTGACCGAGGCCGGGCGGGGGCAGCGCCCCGGCCTGATGCTGGACGTGAACGAGGCCTGGAGCCGCAAGCAGGCCGTCCGGCACGTCGGCGAGCTGGAACGCACCCTGGACCTCGTCTGGATCGAGGAACCCGTACGGCGGTGGGACGCCGAGGGCCTGGCCGTCGTCGGGCGCGGGATCCGGGCCTCGGTCGCCACCGGGGAGAACCTGACCGGCCTCGAACAGTACCGGCCGCTGATCGCCGCGACGGCGGTCGACGTCGTGCAGATGGCCGCGGTGTGGGGGGTGACCCACTTCCTCCGGGTGGCCGCCCTGGCGCACGCCTACGACCTGCCGGTCAGCCCGATCGGCAACAGCCCCCTCGGTCTGCTGCACGCCGCCACGTCGGTGCCGAACCACCTGGTCAGCGAGCTACAGGACCTTCGGCCGCCGGTCGGCGTCGCCGTCGACCTGCACGTCGAGGACGGCGCGTTCGTCCTCGGCGACGCGCCGGGGCTGGGCGTCACGCTCGCCGAGGAGGAGATCCGGCGGTATCCGCGCCGCTCGGACGTGCCCACCCCGGAGGGGCCCAACGTGCGACCGGAACGCGCCGGGCACCGGCTGCTGGCGGTGGCCGAGCAGACCCCCGCCGGGCCTGGCCGGTACGTGACCCCGCTGCCCGGCGCGGCGGCGCACCACCACGACGGCCTGCCGTCCGCCGTCCGGCACTGACCCCGACCCCGACCCACGAGGGAGCACGTATGAAGGCAGTGGTCTACCGAAGCGCGCGGCAGCTGGAGGTCGAGCGGCGTGCCCCGGAGCCGCCGGGGCCCGGCCAGCTGCGCATCGCGGTGGCCTACACCGGGATCTGCGGCACCGACCTGCACGTCTACCACGGCGACATGGACGCCCGGGTGGGCGCCGCCGCGGTGATCGGGCATGAGATGTCCGGCCGGGTCGCGGAGGTCGGCCCGGACGTCACCGGTTTCGCGGTGGGCCAGCCGGTCACCGTGCTGCCCACCCGCTACTGCGGCCGGTGCGTCGCCTGCCGGCGCGGGGACTCGCACATCTGCCATGCGATGAACTTCCTCGGGGTGGACTCGCCGGGTGCCATGCAGTCGTCGTGGACGGTCCCGGCCGACCTGGTGGTGCCGCTCCCCGACGAGCTGCCGCTCGACGAGGCCGCCCTGGTGGAACCGGTCGCGGTCGCGGTGCACGACGTGCGGCGGGGCCGGGTGACCGCCACCGACCAGGTCGTGGTGGTCGGGGGCGGGCCGGTCGGCGTCCTCATCGCCACGGTCGCCCGGCACCGGGGCGCGCGGGTCCTGCTGGTGGAACCGGACCCGTTCCGCCGGTCGGTGGCGGCCGGGCTCGGCATCGACGCCGTGGACCCGGGGGACACCGACGTGCCGGCGCTGGTCGACGAGCGCACCGACGGCGCGGGCGCGGACGTGGCCTTCGAGGTTTCCGGCTCCGCCGCCGGGGTCGGCACCGCGGTCGACGTGCTGACCACCCGGGGCCGCCTGGTCATGGTGGCGATCCATCCGCAGCCCCGACCGGTGAACCTGCACCGGGTCTTCTGGCGCGAGCTGGAACTGCTCGGCGCCCGGCTCTACCGGCGTGAGGACATGGTGGAGGCGGTCGGGCTGGTCGCCTCCGGTGTGGTCCCGGCCCGGCGGCTCATCTCCCGGGTGGTGCCGGTGGACGAGGCGGCGTCGGCCTTCACCGCCCTCGAGGCCGGCGGCGGTGTGCTGAAGGTACTGCTCGACCTGCGGGAGGCCGACCGATGAGCGCCCTGTTCGACCTGTCCGGCCGGACCGCCGTGGTGACCGGCGCCCGCCGGGGCATCGGGCTGGCGATGGCCGAGGCGCTGGCCGTCGCCGGTGCCGACGTCGTCGGCGTCTCGGCGCAGCTGGAGGCCACCGGGAGCGAGGTGGAGCAGCGGGTACGCGCGGCCGGCCGCCGGTTCACCGCGCTGCGGGCCGACCTGGCCGACCGGGCCGCGGTGCGCCGGCTCGTCGGGGAGCTGCGTGACCTCGGCCCGATCGACATCCTGGTCAACAACGGCGGCACCATCGCCCGCGCCCCGGCGGCGGAGCACTCCGACGAGATGTGGGACCACGTCCTCGAGGTCAACCTGACCAGCCAGTTCGTGCTGAGCCGGGAGATCGGTCGGGACATGGTCGGCCGGGGGAGTGGGAAGATCATCTTCACCGCCTCGCTGCTCAGCTTCCAGGGTGGCGTCACCGTCCCCGGTTACGCCGCCGCCAAGTCCGGCCTCGCCGGGCTCACCAGGGCGCTGGCCAACGAGTGGGCGGCGCACGGGGTCAACGTCAACGCCATCGCCCCCGGCTACGTCGCCACCGACAACACCCGGGCGCTGCGCGAGGATCCGGAGCGCGAACCGGCCATCCTCGCCCGGATCCCGACCGGCCGGTGGGGACGCCCCGACGACCTGGCCGGCGTCACGGTGTTCCTGGCCGCGCCGGCATCGGACTACGTCAACGGCGTCGTGCTGCCCGTCGACGGCGGATGGTTGGGCCGATGACCACGCCCGGACGCGCCGACGTCATCGACGCCCACCACCACCTCTGGACCCGGTCCCGGCACCCGCAGCCCTGGATCGACCCGACCACCATGGCGGCGATCGACGCCGACTTCACCCCCGCCGACCTCGCCCCGGTGGCCCGCGCCGCCGGGGTCACCCGGACCGTGGTGGTGCAGGCCAACTCCACCGAGGCCGAGACGGTGGACCTGCTGGGCGTCGCCGCCGCCGACACCCTGATCGCCGGGGTCGTCGGCTGGCTGGACGTGACGACCGACGACGTCACCGACCGGCTGGCCCGGCTACGGGCCGCCCGGGGCGGCGACCTGCTGGTCGGCGTCCGGTACTCCGTCCAGGACGAACCCGACCCGACGTTCCTCGACCGGGCCGACGTGCGGCGCGGGATCGCCGCGGTGGGCGCCGCCGGGCTCGCCTTCGACCTGCTGGTCCGGCAGCACCAGCTCGGCGCGGCCGCTCGGGTGGCGCGCGACCTGCCCGAGGTACGGTTCGTCCTCGACCACCTCGGCAAGCCCGCGCTCGGCGGAACCGACCTCACCGACTGGGTACGCGACCTGCACGCCCTCGCCGCGTCCCCCAACACCACGGCGAAGCTCTCCGGACTGGTCACCGAGGTGCACCGGCCGGCCTGGACGTCGGACGACCTCCGACCGGCCGTCGAGCACGCCCTCGACGCGTTCGGCCCGGACCGGCTGATGTTCGGCTCAGACTGGCCGGTCTGCCTGCTCGCCAGCTCCTACCGCCGCTGGATCGACACCCTGTCGGTGCTGCTGGCCCCGCTCGGCCCCGACGAACAGGCGGCGATCTGGCGGCGTACCGCGCGGCGGGCGTACCGGCTGGCGGCGTCGTGAGAGCGCACGCGCTGCCCCGCCGGCCGACGGTACGCCTCACCGAGCTGGGGTTCGGCGGGGCACAGGGCGGCAACCTCTACCGGGCCACCACCGACGAGGAGTTCGCCGCCGCGATCGACACCGCGTGGGAGGGCGGGCTGCGCTACTACGACACCGCGCCGCACTACGGGCTCGGGCTGTCCGAGCGGCGGATCGGGGCGGCCCTGCGATCCCGGCCGCGCGACGAGTACGTGGTGTCGACGAAGGTCGGCCGGCTACTCGTCCCGTCGCCACCGGACGCGCACCGACGCGACCCGGAGGGGTTCGACGTCGCCGCGGACCACCGTCGGGTCTGGGACTTCAGCCGGGACGGGGTGCTCCGCTCGTTGGAGTCCAGCCTGGCCCGCACCGGCCTGGACCGGGTGGACGTGGTCTACCTGCACGACCCCGACGACCACTGGGAGCAGGCCGCCACCGAGGCGGTGCCCGCCCTGGTGGAGCTGCGCGACCAGGGCGTGGTGGGGGCCATCGGCGCCGGCATGAACCAGTCCCACCTGCTCACCCGGTTCGTCCGGGAGACCGACGTCGACGTGGTGATGTGTGCCGGCCGGTACACCCTGCTCGAACAGGGGGCGCTGGCCGACCTGCTGCCCGCCGCGCAGGAGCGGGGCGTCGGCGTGGTGGTCGCCGGGGTCTACAACTCCGGTCTGCTGTCCCGGGACCGGCCACCGGCCGACGCGACCTACAACTACCGGCAGGCCCCGCCGGAGCTGATCGACCGGGCGCGGCGGATCGCCGACGTCTGCGGATCCTACGGCGTCACCCTGCCCCAGGCGGCGCTCGCCTTCGTCCGGCGACACCCCGCGGTCGTCTCGACGGTCGTCGGGCTGCGTACCGGGGGCCAGGTGACGCAGAGCCTGGCCCGGTCGGACGCCGACGTCCCGGCGGCGCTGTGGCCGGCGCTGCGCGCCGCCGGTCTGCTCGCCCCGGTGGCGGCATGATTCCACCGCGACCGGGGGCACCCCACCACACCCCACCCCGATAGGAGTCCCACCGTGTCCGTCCCGACATCCCCCAGGGGGCGCCGGCAGGTGCTGGCCGGGCTGGCCGCCACGGCGCTCGCCGCCACGGCCGCCGTGCTCGCCCCGGCCGCCCCCGCCCTCGCCGCCACCACCACGCTCTACGCCGCACCCTCCGGTAGCGGCACCACCTGTGCCGCCAGCCAGCCGTGCACGCTGACCGAGGCGCAGAACGCCGTCCGGTCCCGCACCGCCGGGATGTCCGGCGACATCGTGGTCGAACTGGCTGACGGCGTCTACCGGCTGGCCGCGCCGCTGCGGTTCACCGCCGCCGACTCCGGCACCAACGGCTACACCGTGACCTGGCGGGCCGCCGCCTCCGCCCGCCCGCAGATCAGCGGGGCGCGTGCGGTCACCGGCTGGTCGCAGGTCGACGCGGGGAAGAACATCTGGCGGGCGAGCGTGCCCGCCGGGCTGGACAGCCGGCAGCTCTACGTCAACGGCGCGGTCGCCACCCGGGCGCGGACCGCCGTCAACCGGGCCGACTTCACCTTCACCACCAGCGGCATGCGGTTCAGCAACGGCGCGCTGAGCTACCTCAACAACCTGGGCAACCAGAACCGGGTCGAGGTGGAGAGCGTCGGCTCGTTCACCGACCGGTACTCGCCGGTGCAGAGCATCAGCGGCAACTTCCTGACCATGCAGCAGCCGGCCTGGAACAACAACACGTTCGGCTTCGACACCCTGTCCAAGCCGCACCGCGCCGGCCCGTTCTACCTGGCCAACGCATACGAGTTCCTGGACAGCCCGGGGGAGTGGTACCTGAACCCGGGCAGTGGGCAGCTCAACTACATCCCGCTGGCCGGGCAGGACATGAACAGCGTCAGCGTGGAGCTGCCCCAGTTGCCGTCCCTGGTCAACGTCGGTGGCAGCTACGACGCCCCGGCGCACCACATCGCGTTCAGCGGGATCACCTTCACCGGCACCAGCTGGCTCGGCCCGAGCAGCAGCAACGGCTTCGCCGACCAGCAGACCGGCGCGCACATCACCGGCACCTGGGCGCGTCCGGCCGACGCCCTGACCTCCTGCCAGGAGGGTTGCCCGCTGTTCGAGGCGACCCGGCCGAACTGGAACCAGATGCCGGCCGCTGTGCAGATCTCCGCCGCCAACACCGTCACCTTCAGCGACTCCCAGTTCGTCAACCTCGGGCAGACCGCGATCGGCATCGGCAACGACGCCAACGCGCACGCCAGCGGGGTCGGCCTGGGGGCCAGCAACATCACCGTCACCCGCTCCGAGATCGCCCGCAACTCGGCCGGCGGGGTGGTGGTCGGCGGGGTGCGTGCCGACGCCCACCACCCGAGCGACCAGCGGATGGTCAACAGGAACATCACCATCAGCAACAACCGGGTGCACGACCTGGGGCTGGAGTACCGGGGCGTGGTGTCGATCCTGACCACCTACGTCAACACCTCGCTGGTGTCGCACAACGAGGTGTACAACATGCCGTACACCGGGCTGTCGGTCGGCTACGGCTGGGGCGCCAACGACGCGGGTGGCAGCAACCACTACGCCGACCGGGGGCTCTACAACTACCAGCCGCGCTACTCGACGGCCACCACGGCGGCCAACAACCAGGTCGTCGGCAACTACGTGC
The DNA here is from genome assembly GCF_900090265.1 of Micromonospora rifamycinica. Taxonomy (NCBI): domain Bacteria; kingdom Bacillati; phylum Actinomycetota; class Actinomycetes; order Micromonosporales; family Micromonosporaceae; genus Micromonospora; species Micromonospora rifamycinica. Next base: position 1,402,512 of record NZ_LT607752.1, on the reverse strand, counting down.
ACGACGTGATGCAGCAGATGACCGACGGCGGCTGCATCTACACGCTGTCGGCCAACCCGGGCGGACTCATCAGCGAGAACCACTGCCTGCGCACCAACGGCTGGTTCGGGCTCTACTTCGACGAGGGCTCCCGCTACTACACCGCCCGCACCAACGTGTTCGCCAGCACCGGCACCTGGGCCACCGCCAACTACTGGTACGCCGAGAACATGGGCAACTTCACCGTCACCAACAACTGGTCGACCAACAACAGCACCAACGTGACCAACGGCGACCGGGGCAACGTCGTCAACAACAACACCGTGGTCAGCAACAACAACTGGCCCTCGGGCGCGCAGACGGTGATCGCCAACGCCGGCGTGCAGGGCACCGGCAACCCGCCCCAGACCCAGGCCGGGCAGCTCGTCGGGGCGCAGTCCGGCCGGTGCGCCGAGGTCACCGGCTCCAGCACCACCAACGGCGCGCAGGCCCAGCTCTGGGACTGCACCGGCGGGGCGAACCAGCGGTGGACCCGGACCGCCAGCCGGCAGCTCATGGTCTACGGCACCAAGTGCCTGGACGCCTCCGGGCAGGGCACCGGCAACGGCACCCAGGTGGTCATCTGGGATTGCAACGGGCAGGCCAACCAGCAGTGGAACGTCAACGCCAACGGCACGGTCACCGGGGTGCAGTCCGGCCTCTGCCTGGACGCCAACGGCGCGGCGACGGCGAACGGCACCAAGTTGATCCTCTGGGCCTGCAACGGCGGCACCAACCAGCAGTGGAGCCTGCGCAGCTGACCGGTCGCGCCCGCCCGGTCCGCCGGGTGGGCGCGGGATCGGGCCGCCGACGCGCACGTGGCGGCGCGGCCGGGTGAACCGGGTGCGGGGCGGGCGACGACCGGGCCGCCCGCCCCGCACGCCGTCGGCCCACCGGTTAACCTGTCCGCAGCGTCGCGTGCCGGTGACGGACGGATCGTCAGGCATGGAGGCGTGGTAGCGAAAGGTGGCACTGCCATCTCGCCGACTCAGGCAACGATCTCCGAGCGGATCACGGTCTATCCGGCCGCCGACCGTTTCACCGGCCCCCGGCCGGCCGTGCTGGTCCTCCCCGGCGGCGGCTTCCGGGAGCTCCCACCGCACGAGGGGGAGGGCTACGCCCGCTGGCTGGCCGGCATCGGGCTGCACGCCTTCGTCCTCGAATACCGGCTGCTGCCCGACCGGTTCCCCGCACCGTTGCAGGACGCCCGTGCCGCCCTGGACCAGGTCAGGAGCGGTGCCCACGGGCTCGACACCGGCCCGGTGGGGGTGATCGGCTCCAGCGCCGGTGGGCAGCTGGCCGGCCTGCTGATGACAGGTGCGGTGCTGTCGATCGAGACCGGCGTCGTCGACCCGCCGCGTCCGGACTTCGCGATCCTGGCGTACGCCCTGGCCGACCTGGATCTGCTTCCGCCGCCGGCGGTCGAGGGGCTACTGGGTGAGCTGATCGCGATCAAGGACGAGTTGTCGCCGGCGCGGCACGTGGACGCGACGGCCTGCCCGACGTTCGTATGGGCGGCCGCCCAGGACCCGCCGGGGGTTCCCAACGCCCTGGAATGGGCCCGGGTGCTCGTGGCGGCCGGGGTTCCGGTCGAACTGCACATCTACCCGCGCGGTGGACACGGCATCGGGCTGGCCGACGGCGTCACGTACGGCGGCCGGAGCCACCCCTTCATCGCCCGCGACGCGCACACGGCCACCTGGACCGACGCGTGCGAGGCGTGGCTGCGGGCCGAGGGTTTCCTGACCCCCTGACCGGCCGGTTTCCGGTGCGGGTCGGACCGGCGGACCGTCAGGCCGTAAGTGGCAAGCCCTGCTGGTCGATCTCGTCACCGAGGCGCGGGGGCCGGAGTCGGCGGACTACCTGGCCCACGTCCTGCTGGCGGCCGTCCGGAGCGACCTCGTGGAACACCTGCGGGACTGGCCCGAGGAACGCTGGGAGGCGGGGCTACGTGCCCTGACCCGCGCGGTGCTGGGCGGCTGACCCTTCGCGGTGCTGGGCGGCTGACCCTTCGTCCCCCGGCCGGTCGGCGACCGGGCGGACGGCCCGGTGCGCGACTAGGCTCGGTGCGGAGGTGGCGAGGCATGAGACTCGGACTGCACTACTGGAACTACTCGACCCCGGCCGATCCGGCGGCGATCGCACCGACCCTGATCGAGACGGCCACCATCGCCGAGGAGGCCGGCTTCGCGTCGTTCACCGTGATGGACCACTACTTCCAGATGGAGGCCATGGCCCCGGCCGAGGAGCCGATGCTGGAGGCGTACACGACGCTGGGTTTCGTCGCGGCGCGGACCTCGCGGATGACGCTCGGCGTGCTGGTCACCGGCGTGATGTACCGCTACCCGGGGCTGCTCGCCAAGATCGTGACCACCCTGGACGTGCTCTCCGGCGGCCGGGCCCGGCTCGGCATCGGGGCGTCCTGGTACGAGCGCGAACAGCACGGCCTCGGGGTGCCGGTGGTGCCGGTGGCCGAGCGGTTCGAGCGGCTGGAGGAGACGCTGCGGATCTGCCGGCAGATGTGGAGCGACGACAACGGGCCGTTCGAGGGCCGGCACTACCGGCTGGCCGAGACGCTCAACTCGCCGCAGCCGCTGCAACGGCCCCACCCGCCGATCATGATCGGTGGCAGTGGCGAGAAGAAGACCCTGCTGCTGGTGGCCCGGTACGCCGACGCCTGCAACCTGTTCGGCAGCAGCCCCGCCGAGGTGGCGCACAAGCTGGACGTGCTGCGTGGGCACTGCGCCGCCGAGGGCCGCGACTACGACGCCATCGACAAGACGGTGATCATGATGCGACCGCCGCTGGCCGACGTGGACGGGTTCCTCGCCGAGGTGGCCGAGTACGCCGCGCTCGGGGTGTCCGAGGTGCAGGTCACCCCGGACCGGCACCCGGTGGAGTTCACCCGGCGGGTCGCCACCGAGGTGCTGCCGAAGCTGGCCACGATCGACTGAGGTCGGTCACCATCCGGTCGACCCGGCCGGGCGGGGGATGCCGGTGGCGGCACCTCCCGCCCGGCCGGCTGTGGTCCGCCGCCGGGTGCCGTCCGTCCGCCGGTGAGCCGGCGGGCGGACGGCCTGACGGTCACTGGCTGAGCCGGGCCACCTCCTCGGCGGTGAGCCGCAGACCGGCCGGGGCCACGCCGCGCGCCGTCGCCGGGGTGGCCGGCGGGTCGGCCGGTCGCCGCAGGTGCCAGTCGGTGACCGCCTGGTAGGCGGCGACCACCGACAGCAGCCGGTCCTCGCCGTACGGCAGGCCACCGAGGATCGTGCCGATCGGCAGTCCCGCGGCGGTGAACCCGATCGGGAAGCCGATCTCGGGCAGGCCGAGGATGTCGAACGGGACCGGGCCGGTCTGCACCACCACGTCGCAGCCGGCGAAGAGCTGGTCGAGCACCCGCTCCATCAGCAGCAGCTTGGCCCGCTGGCCGGTGATGAACTCGCCGCCGCCCAGCAGCGCGCCCTGCAACCAGCCGGTCACCGACACCCCGAAACCGCGCAGGTCGGTGCGCAGGTAGGGCAGGAACGGCTCGGTGCGCTCCGGCAGCCGTACGTTGTTGAACGCGCTGCCGGTGAGCAGGTCCCACTCGTCGGGCAGCGGCACGTCGACCACTGTCGCGCCGGGGATCGCGGCGAGTTTCGCCAGGTACGCCTGCCGGGCCAGCGCGGTCTCCGAGGTGCCGGCGGTGAAGCCGGGCAGCACCCCGATCCGGGTCTTCCAGCGCAGCTTGAGCTTGCCGGCCTGGTAGGTGGGGGTGGCCGCGTCGATCAGCTTGGGCACCTCGGGCAGGCCCTGGCTGCGCGGGTCGGCCGGGTCCTCGCCGGCCATCGCGGTGAGCATGATGGCGGCGTCCTTGGCGTCGCGGGCCAGCGGGCCGGGATGGTCGCGGGTGTAGCTGAGCGGGATGATCCCGTGCAGCGACACCCGGCCCATGGTCGGCTTGAGCCCGGTGAGGTTCTGCGCGTTGGACGGCGCGGTGATCGACCCGCCGGTCTGGGTGCCGGTGCCGGAGGTGGCGAGCCGTCCCGCCACGGCGGTGGCCGTGCCGGTGGACGATCCGCCGGGGTCGGTGGCCGGGTTGGTGGGGGTCCAGGCGTTGACCGTGGTGACCACCCCGCTGGGGGTGGTGGCCCGGGTGGTGGCCAACGGACCCATCTGGGTCTTGCCCAGCGCGATCGCCCCGCCGCCGGTGACCAGCCGGGTCACCGCCGTGGCGTCGTACGGTGGCCGGAAGTCGGCGAACAGGTAGGAGCTGGCGGTGGTCGGCACCCCGGCGGTGTAGTAGTTGTCCTTGATGGCCAGCGGGATGCCGTGCAGCGCGCCCCGGTGCGGCTTGCGGGCCATCGCGCGGGCCGCCTTGACCGCCTGCTCGGCGAGCACCAGGTTGAACGCCTGGTAGGTCGGCTCGTAGCGGGAGATCCGGGCCAGGTAAGCCTCGACCAGCTTCTCCGGGGTGAGCTTGCCGGCCCGGATCAGCCAGGCCGCCTCGGCGATGGTCAGTTCGGTCGGGTCGGCCACCGCCTCCGGGCGCGGCTTGACGTAGGCGTTGGGCACGGCGAGCGCCGGGTTGTAGCGACCGGCCGGCACGGCCGATGTTCGGGTGCTGCCGGCCGCCGAGGCGACGGCGGGCAGGCCGACCACGCCGCCGACGGCCGAGGCGGTGGCCAGCGCGGCGGTACGGGCGAGGAAGGCGCGACGGTCGACGCCGTGGTCGGCAGGTGCTGTGCTCATCACTTCCGCCATTCCGTGCTGATCGAGGGGTAGAGCATCGGCGCGGGCTGCTGGGACAACGCCCTGGCCACGACCGGGTCGGTGCCCGCCGGGGCAGGCGGCTGGTAGGCGGCGAGGGTGCCGACCGTGCTACGGACGAACGAGCGCAACGAGGCCAGCACGGTGTCCTGCCCGGGGGAGCCGGTCTGCGGGTCGGCGGTGGTGCCGGCGGGCAGCTGGCCGAGGTCGATGCCGAGCGACGCGAGGCGGGCGCGGATGAGGACGTCCAGCTCGGCGTCGGTCGGTGGGGTGGGGGCCATGACGCTCCTTGAGGGGTGGGCGACGATGACCCACTGTCGAGCCGGATCGTGTCACCAACGTGACAAGTTGATCTCGGCATCATGAAGCCATGCAGGTCAATGCCCGTTTACCGCCCCTTCCGATGTCGACGGACCGCGTTTCCCGGTGCGGTGACCGTCCCCGTCGGGTCGACGTTCCGCGCGTGGTGACCGTCCCCGCCGGGTCGACGTTCCACCGGGCGGTGAAGTGGCGTGTCCGGGGTCCGGCCGACCCGATTGCCGGGTGGTCGGCTCGATCGTCGCCTGTCGATTCGACGGCTGGCGTTGTGGCGCGTCTGCGCAGGTGGGACCGGGTGGCGGAGAGCCTTCCTTGACCGGCGTCGATGGAGGAAACTAGAGTCCGGGCGGTTAACGTTAACAATGAAGTCAGTCGATAGAAATCGAAAGTGTCACCACCACCACCACGCAGGAGGACGCACCATGACGCAGGAGCAGAACGCGCCGGTGGGCGACGAGCGAAGGCGGCTCAGCCGCCGGGCCGTCCTGACGACGATCGGGGCCGTGCCGGTCGCGGCGGCCACGGCGGTCATCGGGGCCAGCGAAGCCTCGGCCGCGCCGGCCAGCATCAACCCGTCGGCGCAGCGGCAGACGATCAAGGGCTTCGGGGCGATGGTCCACGCGGCCTGGATCGGCGACCTGACCGCCGCCCAGCGGGAGACGGCATTCGGCACCGGTGAGGGGCGGCTCGGCTTCTCCGTGCTGCGGATCCCGGTCGGCGAGAGCCAGGCGGACTTCAGCCGTGACCTGGCGACCGCGAAGCGTGCCGCCGAACTCGGGGTGACCGTCTTCGCGTCACCGTGGAACCCGCCGGCCAGCATGATCGAGACGTTCACCCGGGGCAGCCAGACCAACGCGAAGCGGCTGCGGGCCAGTTCGTACGCCGCCTACGCGCAGCACCTGAACGACTTCACCGTCTACATGCGCAACAACGGGGTCAACCTCTACAGCATCTCGGTGCAGAACGAGCCCGACTACGCCCACGACTGGACGTGGTGGACCTCCGCCGAGATCATCAAGTTCCTCAAGGAGAACTCCGGGGTGATCAGCACCCGGGTGATGGCTCCGGAGTCGTTCCAGTACGTCAAGTCGATGTCCGACCCGATCCTCAACGACGCCACCGCGCTGGCGAACGTCGACATCATCGGGGCTCACCTGTACGGGACCTCGTACTCCAACTTCCCGTACCCGCTGTTCAAGCAGAAGGGCGCGGGCAAGGAACTGTGGATGACCGAGGTCTACTACCCGAACAGCAACGCGAACTCGGGTGACGCCTGGCCGGAGGCGCTCGACGTCGGCGAGCACATCCACCGCTCCATGGTCGACGCCGAGTTCCAGACCTACGTCTGGTGGTACCTGCGGCGCAGCTACGGCCCCATGCGTGAGGACGGCCAGATCAGCAAGCGGGGCGCGATGATGGCGCACTTCGCCAGGTTCGTCCGCCCGGGACACGTGCGGATCGACGCCACGGCGAACCCGGCGACGAACGTCTACGTCTCGGCGTACCGCAGCGGCAACAGCGTCGTCATCGTCGCGGTCAACAAGAACACCTCGTCGGTGAGCCAGCAGTTCAACATCTCGGGCGTCACCGGGTCCAGCAGCGTCGCGAACTGGCTGACCGACGGGAGCCGGAACGTCGCGCCGCAGAGCGCGCTCACCATGTCGAACGGCTCGCTGACCGTCAGCCTGCCCGCGCGCAGCGTGATGACGTTCGTGACCAGCATCAGCGGCACCACGCCGACCCCCACGCCCACCAACACGCCCACCCCCACGCCGACCCCGACCCCGACCCCGACGCCGACCCCCACCCCGACGTCCGGTGGGAGCGGACCCCGGGTCGCCTACACGATGAACACCTGGGACTCCGGCTTCACCGCCAGTATCAGCATCACCAACACCGGCACCTCGGCGATCGACGGCTGGACGCTGGCCTTCACGCTGCCGTCGGGTCAGTCGGTCACCTCGGCCTGGAGCTCCACCATCTCGCCGAGCAGCGGCCAGGTGAGCGCCCGCAACGTCAGCTACAACGGCACGATCGCCCCCGGGGCGACCATCGAGATCGGCTTCCAGGGCAGCCACACCGGCAACACCGCCGAGCCGACCGCCTTCACCCTCAACGGCATCCCCTGCACCGTGGTCTGACCGGCCGACCGGAGCAACCCGTACGGCCGCCGCGGCACCGCGGCGGCCGTACCCGTTGCGGGCGCTCGCTCCTCGGGTGGCGTGCGGGCAGCTGGTCGGTGCCGTGGACGAACGCCTGACCGTGGGACGGGTGGCGGAGCTGGCCGGGGTCACCTCCGGGCCGACCCCACCCTCAGCCCTGGCGGGTCGGCCGGATGGTCAGGTCGCCGATCTCGACGTCGTCGGGTTGGTCGATGGCGAAGGTGATCGCGCGGGCGACCGCGCCGGGGTCGAGGCCGATCTCGGCCATGGTCCGCTGCACCTCCTCGCGTACCCCGGGGTCGTCGATGGCCTGGTCGACGAGTTCGGTACGCACGTAACCGGGGGAGATCGAGGTGGTCCGCAGCGCTCCGGTGGTGCTCTCCTGCCGCAGGCCCTCCAGTAGGGTCCGCACCGCGTTCTTCGTCCCGGCGTACACCGCCTGGGTGGGAGTGATCTTCAGGCCGGAGGTCGAGACGACCGTGACGAGGTGACCGCTGCCCTGGCGGGTGAAGACGGGCAGGGCGGCGGCGATCCCGTGCAGGACGCCCTTGACGTTCACGTCGACCATCGCCGACCAGCCCTCGACGTCCAGCTCGGCGACGGTGCTGAGCCTGCTGACCCCGGCGTTGCCCACCAGGACGTCCAGCCGACCGAACCGCTCGACGGCGAGGGCGACCAGGGACCGCAGGTCGTCCGGGGTGGTGACGTCCACCCGGGCGGCGACCGCCGTGCCGCCGGCGGTCTCGATCTCGGCGACCAGGCGGTCGAGCCGGTCGGTGCGGCGGGCACCGAGGACGACCGACGCGCCGAGCGCGGCGAGGTGGCGGGCGGTCGCCGCGCCGATGCCGCTGCTGGCGCCGGTGATGGCGACGACCTTTCCGGGGATGGTCATGACGCTCCTCAGGGTAGAGTGGACACATGTCCGGTTACCCCGACGAGCTTAGCGGACACGTGTCCGCTTCTGTCAAGGGCGCGGCGGCGTCCCGCGCCGACGCGCGACGCAACCGCGACCGCATCCTGCGCGCGGCCCGCGACCTGGTGCACGAACCGGGCGAGCTGAAACTCAACGCGGTGGCGAAGGCCTGCGGCATCGGGCAGGGCACCCTGTACCGGCACTTCCCCACCCGGGAGGACCTGCTCGTCGAGGTGTACCGCAACGAGGTCGACGACCTGGTCGCCGCGGCCCCGCGCCTGCTGGCCACCCACCCGCCGGTGGCGGCGTTGGCCGCCTGGTTCGACCGGGTGGCCGCCTACGCCCGGGTCAAGCGGGACGTGTTCGCGGCCGTCGAGGCGGCGACCTGGCGTGACCTCGCCGCGCACAGCCTCGGCCCGATCGGCGAAGCCGTGGAGCTGCTGCTCGCCGCCGGCCGCTCGGCCGGCAGCATCCGCGCCGACGTCGAGGCCCGGGACGTCATCGTCCTGATCGGTTGGCTCTCCCGGGTGGACGACGCCGAACTCGACAGCCGGGGGCCGCGCCTGCTGGCCGTCCTGGTCGACGGTCTCCGGGTACCCGGCCGGTGAACCGGACCCGACCGGCCCGCGTCCCGGCGGCCGGCCCGGTGCGGCGCGGGTGGGCGGCTACGTCGACCGGCCGACGAGGCACCGGACCGGGTGGGAATGTCACCGGTAGCGGCTAACCTGCCGGCATGGTGAGCGCGGAACTGGACGAGTTGATCGTTGCCGACGCGGACGCGTTGCGCGCCTGGCTGACGGCCCACCACGACACCTCACCCGGCGTGTGGCTCGCCCTGACCCGCAAGGGCGGCACCGTCACCACCCTGACCTGGCAGCAGGCGGTCGACGAGGGGTTGTGCTTCGGCTGGATCGACGGGCAGGCCCGCAAGCGGGACCAGGAGAGCTCCTGGATCAGGTTCACCCCCCGCCGGGCACGCAGCTCCTGGTCGCAACGCAACGTCGCCCACGTGGCCCGGCTGGAGGAGCAGGGCCGGATGCAGCCCTCGGGCCGCGCCGCGGTGGCGGCCGCCCGGGCCGACGGGCGGTGGGCCGCCGCCTACGCCCCGCCCTCGGAGTCGCAGGTACCCGCCGACCTGCTCGCCGCCATCGCCGCCGACCCCGCCGCCCAGGCCATGTTCGACGTGCTGACCAGTGCCAACCGGTTCGCGCTCACCCACCGCCTCAACGCCGTCAAACGGGCGCAGACCCGGGAGCGGAAGATCGACGAGTTCGTCGCGATGCTGGCCCGCCAGGAGACGCTCCACCCGCAGAAGGCCCGGCCGCCGCACACGCCGTGAGTGGTCACCGACGGGCTGCGCTGCGCCACGTGTCGACGTCCAGCGCGTAGGTGTAGCCGTCCACCCAGCCCCGTTCGGCGTGCCAGGAGTCACCGACGCCGTGCTGCTCCCGGCGCATCCCGACCTTCTCCAGCACCCGCACCGAGGCGAGGTTGTCGGCGAAGCACCCGGCGGTGATCCGGCGGACCCCCAACCCGGTGAACGCGTGAGCCAGCACCGCGACGACCGCCTCGGTCGCGTAGCCGTGGCCCCGGTGCGCCGGGTCGAAGACGTAGCCGAGTGCGGCCTCCGTGCGGGTCGGCATGCCGGGCTGCCCCATCCCGTCCAGCAGCTCCAGCGAGACGGTGCCGATCAGCCGGTCGTCCAGGGTGACCGCCATGCTGTGGTCGTCGGGGTCCGCCGCCGCCCGCCGCCAGGCCGCCCGGAACGCCGCCGGCTCCACCTCGGTGCGCAGCAGCCAGTAGGTGACCTCGGGGAGGTTGCGGTACTCGAGGAGCCGGTCGACGTCGCCGTCGCGTACCGGGCGCAGGTGAAGGCGGGGGGTGCGGAGCGTGGTGCCGTCCATGCGGCGGGACTCTAGCCCACCCACCGTCGTGACCGACGGTCATTTCCGCCGACGACCCCAGTGCACCGTCAGCCCCCTGCGGGCGTTCGTCGCTGCCCCCGCGTCCGGCGTGTTTGGATGGTCCGGTGGAGTTGACTGTGACAGACGCGCCGGACCGGGAGCGGTTCGAGGCGCGCGACGAGACCGGTGCGCTGGCCGGGCTGGTCACCTACCAGCTGACCGGCGCCATCATCGCCTACACGCACACCGAGGTCGATCCGGCCTTCGAGGGCCGGGGGGTCGGCTCGACGCTGGCCCGCGCGGTCATGGACGACGCCCGCGCCCGGGGGCGGACGGTGGTGCCGATCTGCCCGTTCCTCAGTGACTGGTTGGGCCGGCACCCGGAGTACGCCGACATCGTGGTCCGGTCCACCCGCAGGATCAAGTAGTCCGCCGGGGCGGTTCCGGTCGCTCGACGGGGGTCGGGGCGGGTGTCGGGTGGCCGGGCGGTGAGCGGTTGTGAGCGCAGCGCAGCGGCGGGGTTCGTCTCCTTGACGGGGTCTGTTTGTTGCGCTGACAATTCCAGCCTGTTAACGCTCACATGACACCGAGGAATCCCCCATGCGCTCAGCAGTTCCCCGGGACCACCACACCACCCCCACCCCCCGCCGCACCCGTACCCTCGCCACCGCCACCCTGCTCACCCTCCTCGCCGCGCTGACCCCCGCCGTGGCGACACCGGCCGACGCGGCAGCCGCCGACGTCACCGCCGGCCTGCTGCTGCGTTACGACCTCGACCAGCGCACCGGCACCACGGTCACCGACGCCTCCGGACACGGCAACGACGGCACCCTGGTCGGCGGCGGCACCTGGACCGGCCCGGACGGGCTGCTGCTCGACGGCGTCGACGACCACGTCAAGCTGCCGGACAACATCCTCGCCGGCCGGTCGTCGCTCACCGTCGCGGTCGACGTCATGGTCGACCCGACCCAGCAGACCCCGTACTTCCTGTGGGGCCTGGGCAACCCGGCCACCTCCGCCGCCGGCACCGGCTACCTGTTCGCCAGCGGCGACGCGTTCCGCGCCGGCATCACCACCACCAACTGGGCCGGCGAGAAGGTCACCGGCACCGGCGGCAACCTGACCCGGGGGGTGTGGAAGTCGGTCACCTACACCCAGACCGGCACCACCGGCACCCTCTACGCCGACGGCGTGCAGGTGGCCCGCAACACCGCCGTCACCGTGCCGCCCAGCGCCGTCGGCAACGGCGTCACCACCAGCAACCACCTCGGTCGGTCCACCTACGCCACCGACCGGTTCCTCAAGGGACGGGTGGCCAACTTCCGGATCTACGACCGGGCGCTCACCGCCGCCGAGGTCGCCGCGATCGTGCGACCCGAGGAGTCCGACCAGACCCGGGCCGAGTCCGCCGCCGCCGCGCTGTCCCTGGTGCACGCCGACGACGTCCGCGGCAACCTGACCATGCCCACCACCGGTCGGCACGACGCGACGGTCCGCTGGCGATCGGCCCGACCGGAGGTGGTCACCGCCGACGGCGTGGTGCGTCGTCCCGCGCACGGCACGGGCGACACGACGGTGCCGGTGACCGCCACGGTCACCGTCGGCAGCGCCACCGCCGAACGGACCATCGCGCTGACCGTCCGGGAACTGCCGGCCCCCGCGCCCTACGCGGGCTACGCGTTCAGCTACTTCACCGGCAACTCGATCGCCGGGGAGAAGATCTACTTCGCCGCCAGCCGGGGCAACAACGCCCTCCAGTGGACCGAGGTCAACGGCGGCCAGCCCAGGTTGGAGTCGACCCACGGCACGCTGGGCCTGCGCGACCCGTTCCTGATCCGCAGCCCGGAGGGGGACCGGTTCTTCCTGATCGCCACCGACCTGTCGATCGGCCGCAACGGCGACTGGGACGCCGCCCAGCGCCGGGGCAGCCGCTACCTGGAGGTGTGGGAGTCCACCGACCTGGTGAACTGGTCGGCGCAGCGGCACGTCGAGGTCTCCCCGCCCACCGCCGGCAACACCTGGGCGCCGGAGGCGTACTGGGACGCCGAGCGCGGCGAGTACCTGGTCTTCTGGGCCTCGAAGCTGTTCGCCGAGAACGACCCGGGCCACACCGGCAACACGTACAACCGGATGCTGGCCGCCACCACCCGCGACTTCGTCACGTTCAGCCCGGCGACGGTCTGGCAGGACCGGGGCGAGTCCCGGATCGACTCCACGATGATCCGCGAGGGTGACACCTACTACCGGTTCACCAAGGACGAGGGCGGCGGCGGCACCGGCTGCTCCGACATCATCCAGGAGAAGTCCCCCTCGCTGACCGCCGTCGACCTGCCCGGCCGACCCGCCTGGACGATGCTCGACTCGTGCATCGGCCGGGACGCGGGCACCTCCGCCGTGGAGGGCCCCACCGTGTTCAAGGCCAACCCCGGCGACACCTCCGGCTCGCGGTACTACCTCTTCGTCGACGAGTACGGCGGCCGGGGCTACATCCCGCTGGGCACCGACGACCTGGCCAGGCCGGACTGGAAGGTGCCCGCCTCCTACCGGCTGCCGGCCAGCCCGCGGCACGGCACCGTCATCCCGGTCACCCGCGCCGAACTCGACGCGCTGACCGACGCGCCGCCGCCGGTCAGCGCCAACGCCGACGGGGTGGTGGCCCACTACCGGCTCGACCAGACCACCGGCGGCACGGTCACCGACGACTCCGGCAACGGCCACCACGCCACCCTGGCCGGCGACGCCCGCTGGGACGCCGGCAGCCTCACCCTCGGCGGCACCGACGGCCACGTCGACCTGCCCGACAACATCATGTCCGGCCTCGACGAGATCACCGTGTCGATGGACGTGAACATCGCCGCCGACCAGGCCACCCCGTACTTCGTCTGGGGACTCGGCAACACCGACGCCGCCGGCGTCGGCAACGGCTACCTGTTCACCACCGGCAACGACTACCGCACCTCGATCAGCCTCGGCAACTGGACCGGCGAGCAGACCGTCACCGGCGGCCGGGCGCTGCCCCGGGCAGCGTGGAAGACCCTGACGTACACCCTGAACCGGGCCGGCACCGCCCGGCTCTACCTGGACGGGGTGCGGGTGGCCGAGAAGACCGGGTTGACCGTCGCCCCCGGCGACATCGGCGGCGGTCGGACCACCGCCAACTACCTGGGCCGTTCCCAGTACGCCAGCGACCGCTACCTCAAGGGCCGGATCCGCGACTTCTCCCTCTACAACCGGGCGCTCAGCGACGCCGAGGTCGCCGCGCTCGGCAGCAACGGCACCAGCGTGGTCGCCGTCGAACTCGACAGCCTCAAGGTTCCGGCCGTGGTGGACGCCGCCGCCGGCACGATCACCCTGCCGGTCCGGCCGGGCACCGACCTGACCAGCCTCGCCCCGCGCTACCTGGTGGCGCCGACCTCCACCGTCAGGCCCGCCGGGCCACGCAACTACACCCGGCCGGTGGCGGTCACCGTCACCAGCGCCGCCGGGGCCACCCGGGTCTGGACGGTCCGGGCGGTGCCGATGAACACCCCGGTGCTGCCCGGCTTCAACGCCGACCCGAACATCGTCCGGTTCGGCGACACCTACTACATCTACGGCACCACCGACGGCTTCCCCGGCTGGAGCAGTTCGACGTTCACCGTCTGGTCCAGCCGCAACCTGGTCGACTGGACCGCCCACGACACCATTCTCGACCTCGGGCCGGACATCAGCTGGGCGGACACCAACGCCTGGGCGCCGGCCGCGATCGAGAAGAACGGGAAGTACTACCTGTACTTCTCGGCCCAGCAGAACATCGGCGTCGCGGTGGCCGACTCGCCGCTCGGGCCGTTCGTCGACCCGCTCGGCCGGCCCCTGGTCAGCAAGGCCGACTACGGCAACGCCCAGCAGATCGACCCGGCGGTCTTCACCGACGACGACGGGAAGAGCTACCTGTACTGGGGCAACGGCACCCCGTACGTGGTCCCGCTGAACGACGACATGATCTCGTACGACGTCGCCCGGCGGGTCCGGCTGACCGGGCTCACCGGCTTCCGCGAGGGCCTGTTCCTGAACAAGCGCAACGGCGTGTACTACCTGTCCTGGTCGATCGACGACACCGGCAGCGAGAACTACCGGGTCGGCTACGGGACGGGCAGCAGCCCGCTCGGGCCGTTCACCAGCCGGGGGGAGATCCTCGGCAAGGACCCGGGCCAGGGCATCCTCGGCACCGGGCACCACTCGATCATCCAGGTGCCGGGCACCGACGACTGGTACGTGGCGTACCACCGGTTCGCCGTCCCGGGCGGCGACGGCACCCACCGGGAGACCACCATCGACCGGCTGTACTTCGCCGACGACGGCACCATCATCCCGGTGGTGCCCACGCTCAGCGGCGTCGAGCCGCTGCGCTACCGGGGCGGGCAGCCCCGGCTGCGGATCACCGACCCGGGCGCCGACGGGTGGTACGGCGCGAACGCCGCCCTCACCCTGGCCCACGGCGAACTGATCAGGCTGGTGGAGTACCAGATCGACGGGGGAGGCTGGTTCCCGTACCGGGAGCCGGTGGCCCTGCCGGCGGGCCGGCACACGATCGAGTACCGGGCCCAGGGGGTCAACCTGTTCTGGAGCGAGCCGTGGTCGGTGCCGGTGCGGGTGGACCGGGTCGCGCCGACCGCCGGGGCGGCCCTGGTCGACCGCACGCTGGTCGTCACCGGCCGGGACACCGATTCCGGGGTGGCCCGGTTGGAGTACCGGCTCGACGGTGGGGAGTGGACCACCTGGACCGGGCCGGTGCCGCTGGACGACCAGGCCCACGGGGTGCGCTACCGCGCGGTCGACGTGGCCGGCAACGTCGGCGAGGTGGGCGTCCTGCGGATTCCCGCGGTCCGCTAGCCACCACCCGGACGCGCCGCCCGACCTGCTCCGGTCGGGCGGCGCGTTCGTGCGAGTGGGCCATGGTCGACCGTGCCCGGGAGTCCCGGGTCGCCCGTGGCCCGCCCCCACATGACCGTCCTGTCAGGACATGATGGGGCAGCGACGTGCGGCGACGCGTCGTCGTGTGCACCGACACCCCCCGAGGAGAGCCCGGATGACCGCGCAGTTCCCGTTCGTCCCCACCGACCACCCGACCCCGCCGCGGACCCGGGAGGAGATCCTCGCCGACCCCGGCTTCGGCCGGTACTTCACCGACCACATGGCGACCGCCGCGTGGTCGGCGGACGCCGGTTGGCACGACCACCGGGTGGGCGCGCTGGAGCCGTTCACCCTCCACCCCGGCGCGGCGGTCCTGCACTACGCGCAGGAGATCCTCGAAGGGCTCAAGGCTTTCCGGCACGCCGACGGCAGCATCTGGCTGTTCCGCCCGGAACTCAACGCGCGCCGGTTCGCCGCGTCCGCCCGCCGGCTGGTCCTGCCCGAGCTGGACGAGGAGACCTTCGTCGAGAGCGTGGCCGCGCTGGTCCGCGCGGACGAGGCCTGGGTGCCGCCGTACGGGGGTGAGCAGAGCCTCTACCTGCGTCCGTTCATGTTCGCCGCGGAGGCGTTCCTCGGGGTGCGCCCGGCCCGGCAGGCCACCTACTGCGTGCTGGCCTGCCCGGCCGGGTCGTACTTCCCGAACGGGGTCACCGGCGTCACGCTCTGGGTCAGCACCACCTACAGCCGGGCGTCGATCGGGGGCACCGGCGCGGCGAAGTGCGGCGGCAACTACGCGGCGAGTCTGGCCCCGCAGCGGGAGGCCCTGGACCACGGCTGCGAGCAGGTGCTCTACCTGGGCGGCGAGGACCGGCGCAGCATCGACGAGTCCGGCACCATGAACGTCTTCTTCGTGACCCGCGACGACCGGCTGCTCACCCCCGGGCTGGGCACCATCCTCGACGGGGTGACCCGGGACAGCGTGCTGACCCTCGCCGCCGAGCACGGGCTGGAGCCGGTGCAGCGCACGATCGACCTGGACGAGCTGCGCGCCGGGTTCGCCGACGGGTCGCTGACGGAGGCCTTCGCGGCGGGCACGGCGGCCGTGATCACCCCGATCATCGGCCTGAAGAACCAGGACTTCACCCTCGCCGTCGGCGACGGGACGCCGGGCAGGCACACCCGGGAGTTCCGGCGGCACCTGCTCGACATCCAGGCCGGTCGGGCCGAGGACCGGCACGGCTGGATGCGCCGGGTCCGGTAGCGACCGGCCCGGCGGGTCGTAGGCCGGTCGCTATCCCGCCCCGCCGTCCGCCGTCCGCCGACCCGCCGGCCCGTCGGGCCGGGCATCCGACCCGGCCCGACGGGAAACGGCTCATTCCAGCACGAAGGTGGCCTCGGCGTTGCCGGTGGCGTCGGCGACGGTCCGCAGGTAGAGCAGACCACCGCTGTGCCGCAGGTACTGGCCGGGGTAGTTGACCGCCTCGAACGACACCCCGGCGGGGTTCGACAGGCCGGTCCGCTGCACGAAGCTGGCGTCGGCGCGGTACGTCGACGAGGCGTCGTCCCGCTCGACCCACACCTCCCAGTTGCGGTGCCGCAGGTAGTAGCCGGGGAAGTTGGTGGACTCCAGGGACACCGTGTTGCCGCCGGCCAGGCCGGGCACCAGACGGAACTGCGAGTCGGCGAGGTTCGTCACGTTCGCCTCCAGCCGGGCCCGGTACTCCCAGTGCCGGACGAACCGGTCGGGCAGGTTGTCCGACCGCAGTCGGACCGGGGTGGCCCCGTCGGGCACCGGGATGCCGAAGTTGGGGGTGCCGTCGGCGTTCCAGTAGACCTTCTGGACCCGGGTCCGCCGGTTGGGGTCGCGCAGCGGGTCACCGCTGATGTCCCGGTAGTTGCGGTCGTGGTAGACGAGGATGTCGCTGAGCCCGTCCTCGGAGACGGTGAACGAGTTGTGCCCCGGCCCCCACTGGCCGGTGGCGGAGTTGCTGGTGAAGACCGGCTGCGGCGACTTCACCCAGGACGACGCCTTGAGCAGGTCGCTGCCGGCCGAGGCGGTCAGCAGACCGAGGCAGTAGTTGGCGTCGGTGGCGCTGGCCGAGTAGGTGAGGAAGATCCGGCCGTTGCGTTGCAGCACGGTCGGCCCCTCGTTGACCTTCACCCCGCCGCGCATCTCCCACTCCAGGGTGGGCACGGCGATCCGGGTCGGTGCGCCGCTGAGCGTCCACGGGTTGGCCATCCGGGCGATGTAGAGGTTGGAGTTGGTGGCGATGCCCGGTTCGGCCTGCGCCCAGATCAGGTAGCGCACCCCGTTGGTGACGAAGGTCGAGGCGTCCAGGGCGAAGGTCTCCCAGGGGGTACGGATCTGCCCCTTCTCCGCCCAGCTCGCGGTCAACGGGTTCGCCCCGGTGCCCTCCAGGACGTACATCCGGATCGCCCAGACGTTGTCGGTGGCGCCGGCGGCGAAGTAGACGTACCACCGGCCGTCGATGAAGTGGATCTCCGGCGCCCAGATGTGCGCGCCCATGATCCCGCTGGTGTGCCGCCGCCAGATGACGGTCTCCGGGGCACTGGACAGGCCCTGGAGGGTGGTGGCCCGGCGCAGCACGATCCGGTCGTACTCGGGGGCGGTGGCGGTCAGGTAGTAGTAGCCGTCGGTGTGCCGGACGATGTGCGGGTCGGCGCGCTGCGCGACCAGCGGGTTGGTGACCCGCACGGCGGGGGCCGCCCCGGCCGGGGCGGCGGCGGTCAGCAGGGTGGCCAGCAGGGTCAGCACGAGCAGCGCCGCCGTCCGGGCCCGGCCGGAGTGGCGGGCGGGCGGCGGGTCGGTGCGGGGTGCGGTGGCGGGCGGGTGCGGGTACGGCGGGACGGCCGACCGGGGGTGGTGTGAGGCGGACACGGGGATGCTCCTGTCGGAGGTGGGGGATACGCCTCGCCGGCCGACCACGGGGGTGGTCGGCCGGCGAGGAGGGACGGGTCCTACGACTTGGCCAGGTCGAACTTCCGGACGGTCACCGCGCCACCGAGCGAGCTGGTGGCGTAGTTGAACATGGCGAACCGGTAGCCCATGAAGAACTGCCAGGCGTTGTTGAGGGTGAACGCGGGGCCGAGCGAGGTGAAGTTCACCCCGTCGGTGCTGTAGGAGAAGCGGGCCTGCCGGCCGGAGCCGGGGCTGATGTCCGCGTTGATCCGTAGCCAGATCTTCCCGCCGGAGATGCCAACCCCGGCGACCTCGGTGCCGGTGTTGGTGGTGTTCCAGTTGCTGTCCATGGTCAGGTTGTTGACCACGGCGACCCGGGTCGCGCCGTTGTCGCGGCGGACGCCGATCCAGGCCGACTGGTCGCGCAGCATCGCCAGGCCGCTGCGGTCACCGTCGCGCATCGTGGAGTAGTCCAGCTCGATGGTCGCCGTGGACCGTGGACCCTGGATCCGGTGGGTCAGCGTGTTACGGGCGTTGTACAGGTCGTTGGTCACCGTGGCGGTCTGCAGCCGCAGCCCGTTGTTGACCGACCACTTGGTGTTGTCCGGGTTGTGGTTCCACTCGTACTGCGGGCCGAGGGTGGTGCCGGCGAAGGTGTCCGTCCCGATCATGGGTTTGACCTGGCGGGGTGGCCGGGGCACGTTCGGGTACGGGTACGACGCGCCCCAGGTGTTGTTGACCAGCTGGAGGACGGGCCAGCCGCTGGAGTTCCAGGTGACCGGGGCGAGCACCGGCACCCGGCCGCCGGGGTAGGCGTCCACGAACCCCATGTAGTACCAGTCCCCGTTCTGCGTCTGCACCATGCCGCCCTGGTGCGGCACGCCGCCGCCGGCGATCGGTCCGGGCAGGTTCAGCAGCACCTGCTGCATGGTGTACGGCCCGAACGGGTTGGACGCCTTGAGGATGTACTGCCCGTTGGCGGGCCGGGTGAGGAAGATGTAGTAGCTGCCGTTGCGCTTGTAGAACCGGGCACCCTCCAGGGTGCCCACGTTCGACGGGGTGGTGAACACCTGCTGCGAGCGGACCTGGGTCTTCCCGTCGGCGGAGAGCTGGGCGACGCTGATGTTCGTGTTGCCGTACGCGACGTACATGGTGTCGTTGTCGTCGACCAGCAGACCGGCGTCGTAGTAGCACTGGTCGAGCGTGGTGTGCCGGGTCCACGGCCCCTCGGCCGACGGCGCGGTGTAGATGTAGGTCTTGTTGAAGTCGATGCAGCCGCCCCAGTAGAACGTCTTGTTGCTCTTGCGGTAGCCCAGGAACGACGCCCAGATGCCCCGGACGTAACCACGCCCGGCGGTCATGTCGTACTTCTGGCCGAAGTCGAGCTTGGGCACCGAGTGGCCGGCGAACTCCCAGTTGACCAGGTCGTAGGAGCGCAGCACCGGAGCGCCGGGGGAGTAGTGCATGGTCGACGCGGAGTAGTAGTAGGTGTCGTCCACCCGCAGGATGTCGATGTCCGCGAAGTCCTGCCAGAGCACCGGGTTGGCGAAGGTGGAGGAGGGCGGCCACTGACCCGGCGGCGGGGTGGTGGGCGGGGGTGTGGTCGGTGGCGGCGTGGTCGGCGGGGGTGTGGTGGGCGGCGGCGTGGTGGGCGGGGGTGTGGTCGGTGGCGGCGTGGTGGGCGGGGGTGTAGTGGGCGGCGGGGTGGTCGTACCGCCGGTGCACACCGTGCCGTTGAGGGTGAAGCTGGTCGGCTTCGGGTTGCTGCCGTTCCACGAGCCGTTGAACCCGAACGACACGTTGGCGCCGGTGGCGATGGCGCCGTTGTAGCTGACGTTGCGGGCGGTCACCTCGGCTCCCGACTGGGTGACGGTGGCGTTCCACGCCTGGGTGACCTGCTGCCCGGCCCCGTACGACCAGGTCAGCGTCCAGCCGTCGATCGGGTCGCCGAGGTTGGTGATGGCCACGTTCGCGCCGAAGCCGCCGCCCCACTCGGAGGAGACGGTGTAGTCGACGGCGCAGCCCGCCGCCGCGGCCTCGGCGGGGAGGGCGACGGCTGTTCCGGCGGCTATCAGACCGGCGGCCAGGAACAGCCGCGCGGGCAACGTTCTGGTGAGTCGCATGCGGTACTCCTACTGGGGGTGGTGGGAGTCGGTGGTCGAGGAACGTCCGGCACCGGTGCCGGGCACCGGTGCCGGACGGCGGATCAGGCGACGCTGCAGGCGGTGCCGTTGAGGGTGAACGAGGACGGTCGACCGGCGTTGCCGGTGTGGTCGGCCTGGAAGCCGACGTCGACCGAGGTGTTCGGTGCGATGGTGCCGTTGTAGGAGACGTTGCGGGCGGTCACCGCACCGCTCGTCGGCGAGTAGGTGGCGTTCCACCCGCTGGTGATGGTCTGCCCACCGGGCAGGGTGAACGCCAGCGCCCAGCCGTTGACCGTCGTGCTGCTGGTGTTGGTGACGCTGATCGAGGCGGTGAGCCCGGAGTTCCAGGCGTTGACCGTGTACGCGACCCGGCAGCCCGCCGAGGGCGGCGGCGTGGTCGGCGGCGGCGTGGTGGGCGGCGGCGTCGTCGGCGGGGGCGTGGTCGGCGGCGGGGTGGTCGGCGGGGCGGTGGTCGGCGGGGTGGTCGGGGTGTTGCCGCCGAGGCTTCCCGGCACCGCCCGCAGCGCGTTGTACCAGGTGGTGGCCATCTTGCGGTAGCCGGTGGCGTTCGGGTGGATGCCGTCGGCGAGGTCGCCGGTGCCCACCGCGCTGAACATGTCCACCAGGTGCACCCGCTTGCCGGCGCTGACCTTGCTCTGCACGATCCCGGGGATCGCCGCGTTGAAGGTGCGTACCGCCGACTCGGTGCCGTTGCGCGGGATGATGGTGGCGACGAAGACGTCCGCGTTCGGGGCGGTGTTGGTGATCTTGTCGATCAGGGTGGAGAGCCGGGCCGGGGCGCCGGAGGCGTTGTACATGTCGTTGGTGCCGATGTGCAGCAGCACCGTACGCGGGGTCGTGGTGCGCAGCCAGTTCACCACGTTGGCGTCGATCTGGGAGATGGTCCAGCCGGAGTGGCCCTCGTGGTCGTGGTCGCCCAGGTTGGACGGGCCGTTGAACATCGAGCCGACGAAGTCGACCCGGTAGCCGTCGGCGACCAGCCGCTGCCACAGCTCGATCCGGTAGCCCCCGGGGACGTTGAAGCCGTCGGTGATCGAGTCACCGAGCGGCATCACCCGTACCCCGCCGTTGGATTCGGCGCTCGCGGGCGCGGTCACCACCGAGCCGGCGGCGACCACGGCCACGAGGGCGGCGGTGGCCAGGCCCAGCAGGCGCAGACCCCGACGCATGGGGGTCAGCCGGGCGCCGGCGAGGGTGGTCCGGTCGGTGCCGGGCGGGCCGGCGGTGGGGGATCGGCGGCGGTCGGACGGGGACGGGCCGGAATGCGGGCAGCTCGTGCTGCTCATGGAAACTCCCTGTGGTGGCGCGCGGGTGCGCGGTGCGGGCGGTGCAGCACGGCGGTCGTCCCGGAACGGCGCCGTCTCGCCCGGCTCGTGGACGAGGGGGTACCTCGGCTGTCGGCTCACCGGTGCGGGCCGACAGCGGTGTCCCGGCGGCTTCCCTGGGGCGACGGGCGAGGTGCGCCGTGCGCGACGACCAGGAACCCGGACTCGTCGACGGTCCTGGATGCCGCGTGCCGACGGCCACCGACTCCCCGAAGGGGACAGACCGGTGAGGCACGGCGGGGAACGTGCCCTGCGCTCCCGCCGGGTGCACCATATCGTGTTATCGCTAACATCGGCAACAGATCGGTACGCGACGATGTCAGGATGGGTGGTCCCGGTCGTCGGGTGCCGGCGCGTGGCCCGGCCGGCGGCACCGGCCGGCCGTCAGCCCGCCGGGTGCGCGGTGGGCCGCAGCAGCGCGTCGAGCCAGCGCACCTGCCGCCCGACGTGCAGCGCCTCGCCGCCCTCGTGGCCGTTGAACGGGTAGGCGTGCAGCTGGAGGGCGGGCCGCTCGGCCCGGCCGTTCGCCGTGCCGTACTGGTTGTGGGCGGCGAAGCCGGTGCTCGGCGGGCACACGTTGTCCCGCAGCCCGATGCCGAAGTGCGCCGGGGCGGTGGCCCGCCGGGCGAAGGTGACCCCGTCGACGTAGGACAGCGTGTGCCGGACGGCCTCCTCCGCCTGCCGGTGCACCGCCAGGTACCGGGCGATCTCCCCGTACGGGGCGGCGTCGGTGAGTTCGATCCCACGCTGGACGTCGCAGAGGAACGGCGCGGTGGTCAGCAGCGCCGCCAGGTCGTCGCGCAGCCCGGCGACGGCCAGGGCGAGCCCACCGCCCTGGCTGTTGCCGGCCGCCACGACCCGGTCGGTGTCCACCCCGGGCAGTGCGCGGACGGCCTCGACCGCGCGCACCGCGTCGGTGATCAGCCGGCGGTAGTGGTAGTCGTGCGGGGCGAGGATGCCCCAGGTGGCGGGCCACGGTCCACCGGGAGCGCCGTGCGGGTCGGGGGTGTCGCCCGCGCCGTGCAGCCCGGACTGGCCCCGGTTGTCCATCAGCAGGTGCGCGTATCCGGCCACCGGCCAGGTCAGCCGCTCGTGCGGCAGGCCCCGCCCGCGCCCGTAACCGGCGAACTCGACCACGGCGGGCAGCGGGGCGTCGACCCCGGCCGGGCGGGTGTACCAGGCCCGCACCGGGTCACCGCCGAAACCGGCGAAGGTGACGTCCCAGGTGTCGACCAGGCGCAGGCCGGTCCGGTACGGCTGGACGTCGACGAGCACCGGTCGGCTGCGCGCCGCGTCGAGGGTGCTCCGCCAGAACGCGTCGAAGTCGGCGGGTTCGACGACGCTCGGCGCGTACCGTCGCAGTTCGTCGTGCGGGGTCATGGGCTCCTCGTCGGGTCAGTGCCGGCCGGCGGCCGGCGGCGCGGTGCTCTCCCGGACGACCAGCTCGGTCACCAGGTCGATCCGGCTGGTGGCCACCGCGTTGCCCCGGGCCAGCTCCAGCAGCATCTGGGTGGCGGTGCCGGCCATGTCGCGCAGGGGCTGGTGCACGGTGGTCAGCGGCGGGTCGGTCCAGCCGGCGACCGGCAGGTCGTCGTACCCGATCACCGACAGGTCGACCGGCACCCGCAGGCCGAGCTGACGGGCGGCCCGGAGCACGCCGATCGCCTGGAGGTCCGAACCGGCGAAGATCGCGGTGGGCCGGTCCGGCCCGGCCAGCAGCTCCAGTCCGTGGGTGTGTCCGCCGTCGACGTAGAAGCTGCCGTAGCGCACCAGGTCGGCGTCGAGGGGCAGGCCGACCTCGTCGTGGGCGGAGCGGAAACCGGCGGCCCGGGCCTGGCTGCACAGCACGTCCCGTGGCCCGGAGATGACCGCGATCCGCCGGTGCCCCAGCTCCATCAGGTGCCGGGTGGCCAGCAGGCCGCCGTTCCAGTTGTTCGAGCCGACGGTCGGCACCGAGGCCGAGGTGGCGCTGTCGGTGTCGACGACCACGAACGGGATGTGGTGCTCGGTGAGCAGGAGCTGTTGCGGCGGGGTCGGGTGGCAGAGCACGAAGAGCAGACCCAGCGGACGCCGGGCGACCAGGGCGTCCAGCCGACGCGGCGCGGGCCGGTGTGCCCCGTCGAGTTGGGAGATGGCGATCCCGAGGCCGGCGGCCGAGGCCACCGCCTCCACCCCGCTCATGATCTCCATCGCCCAGCCGGAGTTGAACTCGTGGAAGACCAGGTCGATCTGGTCGGTGCCGAGCGAGCGGCGGCGGATGCGGCGGCGGTAGCGGTGCCGTTCGAGGCTCTCCTCGACCCGGGCCCGGGTCTCGGCGGCGACGTCCGCGCGCCCGTTGAGCACCTTCGAGACGGTCGCCACCGAGACGCCGACCTCTTCGGCGATGGTGGCGATGGTGGCCGAGGCCTGGGGGGTGAGCGGGCGGGACGCGGTCATCGAAGCCTCACCGGGCGCTTCCGAAAGTTTCGAGGGACTCTAGCATGTCCAACCGGAAAAGCGAGACGGATATCGATAGAGCATTTCGACGGGGGTGAATGCACCTTCCGGGAGGAACGCTGACACATATCCGATTTGAGCCCCTTGACATGCCCCGGCGGTCCCTCCTAAGTTGCCGAAAAAGGTAACGCGCTGTTTACGAAATTTTCGAGCCCTCCCCGGTGTCGCCTGCCGTGCGGCGCAGCGCGGGACGGGGGAGCGGTCGAAGGTGAGGGGTGTGGCATGAGAAGTCAGGTGCCCGTCGACGAGGGCCCGGCACGACGCGACACCCTGCCCTGGCGCGACCGCCGACGCTCCCCCGCGGAGCGGGCCGACGCGCTGGTCCCGCTCATGTCGGTGGAGGAGAAGATCGCCCAGCTCGTCGGGGTCTGGGTCGGCGCGGAGGCCTCCGGTGAGGGGGTCGCCCCGCACCAGGCCGACATGATCGCCGAAGGCCCGCCCTGGAGCACCCTGATCCGGCACGGCCTCGGCCAGCTCACCCGCCCCTTCGGCACCGCGCCCGTCGACCCGGTCGTCGGGGCGCGCTCGCTGGCCGCCTCCCAGGCGCAGATCGCCGCCGCGAGCCGGTTCGGCATCCCGGCGCAGGTGCACGAGGAGTGCCTCACCGGCTTCGCCGCCTGGCGGGCCACGGTCTACCCGGCCCCGCTGGGCTGGGGCGCCTCCTTCGACCCGGAACTCGTCGAGGAGATGGCCGGCCGGATCGGCCGGTCGATGCGCGCCGTCGGGGTCCACCAGGGACTGGCCCCGGTGCTCGACGTCACCCGGGACTACCGCTGGGGGCGTACCGAGGAGACCATCGGCGAGGACCCCTACCTGGTCGGGACGACCGGCGCGGCGTACGTGCGGGGTCTGGAACGGGCCGGCATCGTCGCCACCCTCAAGCACTTCGCCGGCTACTCCGCCTCCCGGGGCGGCCGGAACCTCGCCCCGGTGTCGATGGGCCGCCGGGAACTGGCCGAGGTGATCCTCCCGCCGTTCGAGATGGCCCTGCGCCTCGGCGGTGCCCGCTCGGTGATGAACTCGTACGCCGAGATCGACGGCGTGCCCGCCGCCGCCGACGAGGGCCTGCTGACCGGGCTGCTGCGCGACGAGTGGGGCTTCACCGGCACCGTCGTCGCCGACTACTTCGCGGTGCGCTTCCTGCAGACCCTGCACGGGGTGGCCGGCGACGCCGCCGACGCCGCCCGGCTCGCCCTGCGGGCCGGCATCGACGTGGAGCTGCCCACCGTGGACGCCTTCGGCGAGCCGCTGGTGGCGGCCGTCCGGGCCGGCGAGATCGACGAGGCGCTGATCGACCGCGCGCTGCGCCGGGTGCTGATCCAGAAGATCGAACTCGGGCTGCTCGACGAGGACTGGCGGGAACTGCCCGACGACCTGGCAGAGGCACGGCTCGACGACGAGGCCAGCCGGGACGTAGCGGTGCGGCTGGCCCGCGAGTCGGTGGTGCTGCTGCGCAACGACGGCGTGCTGCCGCTGGCCAGCGACGTCCGGGTCGCCCTGGTCGGGCCGGTCGCCGACGACCCGATGGCCCTGCTGGGCTGCTACTCCTTCCCCAACCACGTCGGCGTCCGGCACCCCGACCACGGGCTCGGCATCGACCTGCCCTCGCTGCACGACGAACTCGCCCGACGGGTTCCCGGACTGGTGCACGAGCCGGGCTGCGCCATCACCGGCGACGACACCACGGGCATCGCCGCGGCGGTCGCCGCCGCCGCGGCGGCCGACGTCTGCGTGCTCGCCGTCGGCGACCGGGCCGGCATGTTCGGCCGAGGCACCTCCGGCGAGGGCTGCGACGCACCCGACCTGCGGCTGCCCGGCGTCCAGGCGGAACTGGTCCGGGCCGTGCTCGACACCGGCACCCCGGTGGTCCTGGTGCTGATGACCGGCCGACCCTACGCGCTGGGCCCCGAGTACGACCGGGCCGCCGCCGTCGTCCAGGCGTTCTTCCTCGGCCAGCGCGGCGGGCAGGCGCTCGCCGAGGTGCTCACCGGTGCGGTGAACCCGTCCGGGCGACTGCCGGTCAGCGTTCCGCGCGACGCCGGTGGCCTGCCGGGCACCTACCTGACGCCGCCGCTGGGCCGGCGCTCCGAGGTGTCCTCGATCGACCCCACCCCGGCGTACCCGTTCGGCCACGGGCTGAGCTACACCACCTTCGCGTGGTCCGACCCGGTGGCGTCGGGCGGCACCGCGGCCGGTGGACCGCCGGCCTGGCCGGTCGACGGCGAGACGACGGTCCGGATCACCGTGCGCAACACCGGGGGCCGGGCCGGCACCGAGGTGGTCCAGCTCTACCTGCACGACCCGGTCGCGCAGACCACCCGCCCGGTGGTCCGGCTGGTCGGCTACGCCCGGGTGCCGCTGGACCCCGGCGCGTCGGCGCAGGTCAGTTTCGTGGTACCGGCCGACGTCGCGTCGTTCGTCGGGCGCGACGGCCGGCGCATCGTCGAACCCGGCGACGTCGAGCTGCGGCTCGGCCGTTCGAGCGGCGACCCGGCGGCGGTCGTGCCGCTGCGGTTGACCGGCGTCGAGCGGGAGGTCGGCGTCCGGCGGCAACTGCTCACCTCGGTGCGGGTCGAGCCCGCCACGACCGGCCGGCACGCCGGATAGGAGGCCCGGCATGACATCCGAGACGCTTCGGCCGGCCCCGGCGGCCACCGCCCCGCCGTCGCGACGGCGCCGCCGCCAATCCTGGGGGCGGGCGCTGCGCCGGGACTGGCAGCTCTACTCGCTGGCCGTCCTGCCGCTGGTGTTCTTCCTCGTCTTCCGGTACCTGCCGATGCTCGGCAACGTGATCGCCTTCCGCCGGTTCACCCCCGGCGGCAGCGTGTTCGGCGAGTACTGGGTGGGCCTGCGGTACTTCCGGCTCTTCCTCGCCGACCCGACCTTCTGGCAGGTGTTCACCAACACCCTGGTGCTGGGCATGCTGACCCTGCTGTTCTGCTTCCCGCTGCCGATCGTGCTGGCGCTGCTGCTCAACGAGGTCCGCACCCGGCGGCTCAAGCGGTTCGTCCAGTCGGTGTCCTACCTGCCGCACTTCCTGTCCATCGTGATCGTGGCGGCGATGGTGATGCAGCTGCTGTCGATCGACGGCTCGGTCAACCAGGTGATCCGGGGGGTCGGCGGCGACGCCGTGCCGTTCCTGCAACAGCCGGGCTGGTTCCGGGCCATCTACGTCTCCTCGGAGGTCTGGCAGACCGTCGGCTGGGGGACGATCCTCTATCTGGCGGCGCTCACCACCATCGACGAGAACCTGTACGAGGCGGCCCGGATCGACGGGGCGAACCGCTGGCGGCAGACCTGGCACGTCACGCTGCCGGGGATCCGGCCGACGATGGTGACCCTGCTGATCCTCAACATCGGGACCTTCATGGCGGTCGGGTTCGAGAAGATCCTGCTGCTGTACAACCCGTTGACGTACCCGACCGCCGACGTGATCTCCACGTACCTGTTCCGGTTGGGCTTCGAGTCCAGCAACTTCAGCTACGCCGCCGCCATCGGCCTGTTCGAGGCGGTGATCGGGCTGATCCTGGTGCTGGGCGCCAACACCATCTCCCGGCGCACGGTGGGGACGAGCCTGTGGTGACCGTGGCACCCGGCACGGCCGGACCGAAGACCCCGGCAGTCCGGCGTCCCCGCCGCCGGCCCGGGATCCGCCCGACCCGGGGCTACCGGGTGTTCCAGGCGGTCAACGGGATCGTGCTGACCCTCGTGGTGATCGTGACGCTCTACCCGTTCGTCAACATCGTGGCCCGGTCGCTCAGCGACGAGGCGCCGATCATCGCGGGCCGGGTCAACCTCGTCCCGCAGGGCTTCAACCTCACCTCCTACCGGCTGGTGATGTCCGACCCGATGTTCTGGACCAACTACCGCAACACCGTGGTCTACACGGTCGTGGCCACCGCCATCTCGATCGTGCTGACCACCTGCTACGCGTACGTGCTGTCCAAGCACCAGCTCAAGGGGCGCGGGGTGCTCGTCGGGATCGCCGTGTTCACCATGTTCTTCTCCGGCGGGCTGATCCCCAACTACGTGCTGATCACCAGCCTGGGGATGAAGAACAGCATCTGGGCGGTGGTGCTGCCCAACGCGATCAACGTGTTCAACCTGCTGGTGATGAAGGCGTTCTTCGAGAGCCTGCCGGTCGAGCTGGAGGAGGCCGCCGCCGTCGACGGGCTGAGCACGTACGGCACCCTGCTGCGGATCGTGCTGCCGCTGTCCAAGGCGATCATCGCGACGATGCTGCTGTTCTACGCGGTGTCCTTCTGGAACTCCTGGTTCACCGCGTTCCTCTACCTGGACCAGCAGGACCTGCTGCCGGTCACGGTCTACCTGCGCAACCTCATCGCCGGGGCGACCGGGGCGCAGTCGGCCGGCGGTGTCGCCGAGTCCGACGCGGTGCAGGCGGCGGCCACCATCCAGTCCGTGACCATCGTGCTCACCACCCTGCCGATCCTCGCGGTCTACCCCTTCGTCCAGCGGTTCTTCGTGTCCGGCGTGATGCTCGGCGCGGTCAAGGGGTAGCCCGGCCCAGCTCCATCCCTGCACCACACACCCTCGAAAGGACGAGCCGTGTTCCACAGAACGTGGCGCCGGATGGCGATAGCCACTGCCGGGCTGCTCACCCTCTCCCTCCTCGGGGCCTGCTCCGAGGACGCCGCGGAAGGCAAGAACCTCGACGGCAACCGCGTCGGCGCGATGTCCGACTACGGCTCCGGCACGCAGTTCAAGGCGACCGAGCCGCTCTCCTTCTCCATCCTCTACAACAACCACCCGAACTACCCGCTCAAGGACGACTGGCTGTTCTGGTCGGAGCTGACCAAGCGGACCAACGTCAAGCTCGAACCGGTGGCCGTGCCGCTGAGCGACTACGAGCAGAAGCGCAGCCTGCTGATCGGCGCCGGGGACGCCCCGCTGATCATTCCGAAGACCTACCACCCGTCGGAGAACGCCTTCGTCTCCTCCGGCGCGATCCTCCCGGTGAGCGACTACCTGGACCTGATGCCCAACCTCAAGGACAAGATCGCCAAGTGGAACCTCCAACCGGAGTTCGACACGCTGCGACAGTCCGACGGCAAGTTCTACCTCCTCCCCGGCCTGCACGAGAAGCCGTGGGCGGAGTACTCGATCGCGATGCGGACCGACATCCTCCAGCAGCTCAACCTCCCGATCCCCAAGACCTGGGACGAGCTGTACACCGTGCTGAAGGCGATGAAGGCGCGCTACCCCGACACCTACCCGTACTCGGACCGGTGGAGCAAGCCGAACCCGGGCGGGGAGCTGTTGAGCATCGTCGGCGCCGCGCACGGCCTGCGGACCGGGTGGAGCTGGAACCCCGCCACCTGGGACCCGACGGCCAACAAGTTCGTCTACACCGGCGCCACCGAGCAGTACAAGCAGGTCATCGTGTACCTCAACAAGCTGGTCGCCGAGAAGCTGCTCGACCCGGAGAGCTTCACCCAGACCGATGAGCAGGCCCGGCAGAAGCTCGCCAACGGCAAGTCCTTCGTCATCGGCAGCAACGCCCAGACGCTGGTCAACGACTACCGCCCCGACCTGGCCAAGACCCTGCCGAACGCCAAGCTGACGAAGATCCCGATGCTGGTCGGCCCGGCCGGCGAGATCAATCCGGCCAGCCGGCTGGAGAACGGCATCATGATCTCCAAGAAGGCCCGGGACAGCAAGAACTTCGTGGCGATGATGCAGTTCATCGACTGGCTGTACTACTCCGAGGCCGGCGAGGAGTTCGCCAAGTGGGGCGTCGAGGGCACCACCTTCACCAAGGACGCCGCCGGCAAGTACACCCTGACCCCCGACGTCGACATGATCGGGCTCAACCCCAAGGGCACCAAGCACCTGCAGAAGGACTTCGGCTTCGGCAACGGGGTGTTCGCCTACGGCGGCAAGCTCGACCTGGTGCAGTCCTTCTTCTCCCCGGAGGAGATGGAGTTCCAGAACGTGATGAACGCCCGCAAGCCGCTGCCGGTGGACCCGCCGGCCCCGCTCACCGACGAGGAGCGGGAACAGGTGTCGCTGTGGGAGACCCCGCTGAAGGACCACGTCGTGCAGAACACGCTGAAGTTCATCCTCGGCCAGCGCCCCCTCACCGAGTGGGACGCCTACCTCGGTGAGCTGAAGGCCAAGAACGCCGACCAGTACATCGGGGTGGTCAACAAGGCGTACGAGCGGTTCAAGAAGGACAACGGCTGACCGTCCGGTCCGGCCGGGGCGTGGTGCCCCGGCCGGACCGGTCACCGACCCGGCGACTCCCGGAGGACGACGACGATGCGGACCACCGTTCCGGCCCACCCCGTGGGGCGGCTCACCGACGCCTGGCGGCAGTGCGTCGGCACCGGCCGCTTCGAGCTGGCCCTGCGCCGCGACTACCAGGACTCGCTGGCCCTGATCCAACAGGACATCGGCTTCCGGCACATCCGCGGCCACGGACTGCTCAGCGACGGGGTGGGGGTCCACCGCCCCTACCAGTACGGGGGCGAGCGCCGGGTGCACCACTCCTTCACCTACGTCGACCAGGTCGTCGACGCCTACCTCGGGCTGGGCATCCGGCCCTTCGTGGAGCTGGGCTTCATGCCCGAGGCGCTGGCCTCCGGCGAGCAGACGGTGTTCTGGTGGCAGGGCAACGTCACCCCGCCCCGCAGCTGGTCGGAGTGGGCCGACCTGGTCCGTGCCACGGTGGCCCACCTGGTCGACCGGTACGGCCTGGACGAGGTGCGCGGCTGGCCGATCGAGGTGTGGAACGAGCCGAACCTGGCCGACTTCTGGCAGGGCGCGGACCGGGCCGCCTACCACCGCCTCTACGAGGTCACCGCGCACGCGGTCAAGGAGGTCGACGCCGGGTTGCAGGTCGGCGGCCCGGCCATCTCGCCCGGCGCGGACGACTGGTGGGAACCGTTCGCCGAGTTCGTCACCGCCCGCGACGTGCCGGTCGACTTCGTCAGCCGGCACGCGTACACCTCCGGCCCGGCCCAGCACGTGCCCTTCGGCACCCACCAGACGCTGACTCCGGCGTCGGCGCTGCTGGAGCAGTTCGCCGCGCCCCGCCGGCACCTGTACGGCACCGCGCTGGCGGACCTGCCGGTGCACATCACCGAGTTCAACTCGTCCTACCGGCCGGACAACCCGATCCACGACACCGCCTTCCACGCCGCGTACCTCGCCCCGGTGCTGGCGGCCGGCGGCGACCTGGTCGACTCCTTCTCGTACTGGACGTTCAGCGACATGTTCGAGGAGACGGGGGTGCCGACCGCGCTGTTCCACGGCGGGTTCGGCCTGCTCACCCACCGCCAGATCAAGAAACCCACCTACCACCTGTACGCCTTCGTGGCCCGGCTCGGCGACGAGGTGCTGGCCCGTGGGCCGGACCACCTGGTCACCCGGCACCCCGACGGCCGGGTCGCCATCCTGGCCTGGGCGCCGGTGGACGTGACCGGCCGCGCACCGGTACCCGAGCGGCACCCGTTGGCCCTGTCGGTGCCGGTGGACCCCGCCCCGGCGGCGACCGCGCCGGAGGTCACCTCGGCCTTCCTGCTCCGCTCGTCGGTCAGCGAGGAAGCCGGCAACGCCTGGGCCGCCTGGTCCGAGATGGGCCGCCCCCGGTCGCCGCGCCCCGGTCAGCTCGACGCGCTGCGGGAGGCCGCCGAGCCGGTCCGCTCGCACCGTGCCCTGCCGGTCGTCGCGGGTCGGGTCGAGATCGACCTGACCCTGACCCGGCACGAGGTCACCCTGGTCGAGTTGGCCGCGGTGCGCGACGAGACGCCGCCGTGGTGGGACGCGGCCCGCCTGCTCGGCGAGCCGCCCCCGGCGACCGCGCCGACCGGCCGGGACGTACGGCCGTGAGCACGCAGCCCTGGCGGGAGGTCGGCGACGGGCCGTTGTCCCGGGCCGCCGCCTCGGTCTACACGGTGCTCGTCGTCGGGCTGCTGCTGATCCTCGCCGTCCTACCCGGCCTGGTCCCACTGCTCCTGCTCCGCCCCGACGCCAGCAACCTGCCACTGGTCGCGCTCTGTCTGCTCCCGGTCGGCCCGGCGCTCTCCGCCGCCCTGTACGCCCTGCACCATCAGCGCCCCGACCTGACCGACCTACGGCCCGCCGCCTGGTTCCGGCAGGGCTACCGGGCCAACCTGCGGCAGACGCTGTGGATCTGGGTGCCGGTGCTGCTGTGGCTGACCGTCATCGGGGTCAATCTCAGCTACCTGTCCGCCGCGGTCGTCCCGGCCGGCTGGGCGGTGCCGCTGGTCGGCGTCGGGGTCGGCGTCGCGCTGGTCGGCGGGAACGCCCTGGTGATCGCCGCGCTGTTCGCCTTCCGCACCCGGGACGTGCTGCGGCTGGCGCGGTACTTCCTGGTCCGTACCCCCGGTGTCACCGTCGGCACCCTGCTGTTGCTGGCCGCCGCCGGGGCGCTCACCGTGGGGGTCTCCGAGCTGGTGCCGGTGCTGCTGGCCGGGCCGTTCGCCCTCGCGTACCTGCGGATCTGCACCCCGATGATCGACATTGTGCGGAAGGAATTCACCGGATGAGCCTGCCCGTCACCGCCCAGCACGCCGCTGCGGGTGGACCGGCTGACGAGACCGCGTCGACGACCGGCGCGGACCCGACCCCACACGCCGCCTGGCTGCCGCCGGAGGTGTTCCGGCCGCTCGGGACACGCCGGGTCCTGGTGCACGGCGCGGGTCTGCTCGTCGACACGGTCTTCGCCGAGGTGGTGCGGGCCTGCGCCGGGCACGGCGGCCGGGTGGACCGGTCCGCTGCCGGTCCGTCGTCCGCCGCCGCGCCGGAGCACGGTGCTGCGCCGCCGCGCCCGGAGGGGGAGCCGGCGGCCGGCCCCGTCGACCTGGTGCTCGCCCTGCGCGGTCCGCACCCGCTGCCACCGGCGGTGCCGCCCGGCGCGGCGGCGGCCCCGGCCGGGGACGACGGGCCGCTCGGCGACGAGGGGTTCCTGTCGACCCGGGTCGACGGGGTGACGGTGGTGCTGGCCGACGCGCCGGCCGGGCTGCTGTACGGGCTGTTCCACCTGGTCCGCCTCGGCGAGGCCGCGTTCACCGGGGACCGGCCGGCGCGGGCGCACCGGCCGGCGCTGCGCCGCCGGATGCTCGACCACTGGGACAACGTGGCGGTGCACCCGGACATGGGGCAGGTGGAGCGGGGTTACGCGGGCGGTTCGATCTTCTGGCACGACGGCGGCCCCAACGGCGACCGGGACCGGCTGCGGGCGTACGGGCGGCTGCTGGCGGCCACCGGGGTCAACGCGATCTCGGTGAACAACGTCAACGTGCACGCCACCGAGGCGCGGCTGCTCACCGACCGGCTCGACGACGTGGCCGACCTCGCCGACCTGCTGCGGCCGTACGGCATCCGGGTGCACCTGTCGGTGACCTTCGCCGCCCCCGTGGTCCTCGGTGGCCTGCCCACCGCCGACCCCCTCGACGACCGGGTGCGGGACTGGTGGGACGAGACCACCCGGCGGGTCTACGCCCGGATCCCCGACTTCGGTGGGTACCTGGTGAAGGCCGACTCGGAGGGGCAGCCCGGCCCGGCCACCTACGGGCGGGACCACGCCGACGGGGCGAACCTGCTCGCCGGGGCGCTGGCCCGGCACGGGGGAGTGGTGCACTGGCGGGCGTTCGTCTACGACCACCGGCGGGACTGGCGGGACCGCTCCATCGACCGGGCCCGCGCCGCGTACGACCACTTCGCCCCGCTGGACGGGCGGTTCGCCGACAACGTGGTCCTCCAGGTGAAGTACGGCCCGGTGGACTTCCAGCCCCGGGAGCCGGTGTCGCCGGTGATCGCGGCCATGCCGGCCACCCGGTTGGCGGTGGAGTTGCAGGTGACCCAGGAGTACACCGGCCAGCAGTGGCACGCCTGCTACCTCGCCCCGCTGTGGAGCGAGGTGCTCGACTTCCGGCCGTGGGGGCCGCCGGAGCGGACCGTCGCCGACGTGCTGGCGGGCGTGCCCGGCCCGGAGCCCCGCCGCGACGGCGACCTGGTCGCGGTGGCCAACGTGGGTGACGACCGGTTCTGGTGCGGGCACCCGCTGGCCCAGGCCAACCTGTACGCCTTCGGGCGGCTGGCCTGGGATCCGTACCTCGATCCCGCAGCCGTCCTCGACGAGTGGATCGATCTGACCTTTCCCGCCCCGACGGTCGGTGACCCGGCCCTGGTGCGGGAGACGCTGCACGCGGTGCTGGACGACTCCTGGCGTACCTACGAGCGGTACACCGCCCCGTTGGGGGTCGGCTTCATGGTGGATCCGGACGGCCACTACGGCCCCGGCGTGGACGGCTACGAGTACAGCCGGTGGGGCACCTACCACTACGCCGACCGGGACGGCGTGGGGGTGGACCGGACCCGGGCGACCGGCACCGGTTTCACCGGCCAGTACCCGCCGCCCTGGTCCCAGGTGTACGAGTCACCCGAGCGCTGCCCGGACGAGCTGCTGCTCTTCTTCCACCACGTCCCGTACGGCCATGTCCTGCACAGCGGCGTCACGGTGATCCAGCACATCTACGACACCCACTTCGCCGGGGTGGAGCAGGTGGGGGCGATGCGGGACCGCTGGGGTCGGCTGGCCGGGGTGGTCGACCAGGGGGTGCACGACCGGGTCGCCGAGCGTCTCGACGAGCAGCTACGCTGCGCGATCGAGTGGCGGGACCAGATCAACACGTACTTCTTCCGCAAGTCCGGGGTGCCCGACGCCCGGGGCCGCCGCATCTACTGACCGGCGGCGACCGGCACCAGCCGCACGGTCGCCGCCGGAGCCGGTCGGCGGCGTCGTCCGGCCTGCCGGCGGTCAGCCCGTCCCGGACCGGGGCGGGTCGGGCCGGCGGTGTCGGTGGGACGTGGCACGATCGCGGGGTGAGCAGCAGAGCGGCGTCCGAGCAGCGGTTGCGTGACCTGGCCCGGTTGCGCCGGGTCCGGGACCGGATCGACCGGGAGTACGCCCGGCCGCTGGACGTCGAGGCGCTCGCCCGGGGGGCGCACATGTCGGCCGGGCACCTGAGCCGGCAGTTCCGCCGCGCCTACGGTGAGTCACCGTACTCCTACCTGATGACCCGGCGGATCGAGCGGGCGATGGCGTTGCTGCGCCAGGGCGACCTGAGCGTCACCGAGGTCTGTCTCGCGGTCGGCTGCGCGTCGCTGGGCACCTTCAGCACCCGCTTCACCGAGCTGGTGGGCATGCCGCCGAGTAGCTACCGGGCGCTGGCCGCGCAGCGGCCGGCGCACCTTCCGCCGTGCCTGACCAGACAGGTGGCGCGTCCGGTCAGGAATCGAGAAGCACCGGCGGCGATTCTCACCTAGCGTGACGGCATGGATCTCACCATCGACACCTGTGTCCTGCCGCACGAGGACCCGGACGCCTCGCTGGCCTTCTACCGTGACGTGCTCGGCTTCGAGGTCCGCAACGACGTCGGGTCGGGGCGGATGCGCTGGATCACGGTCGGCCCGCCCGGCCAGCCCGGTACGTCGGTCCTGCTCGCCCCGCCGGCGGTCGACCCCGGCGTCACCGACGAGGAACGCCGCACCATCGCCGAGATGATGGCCAAGGGCACCTACGGCTGGCTGATGCTGGCCACCCCCGACCTGGACGGCACCTTCGAGCGGGTGCAGGCCGGCGCCGCCGAGGTCGTCCAGGAGCCGATCGACCAGCCGTACGGGGTGCGCGACTGCGCCTTCCGCGACCCGGCGGGCAACCTGATCCGGGTCAAGGAGCTGCGCTGAGCGGGTCGGCGGGCAGCCCACCTCCGGGTCGGCCGACCGTCGGCGGCCCGGTGACGCCCCGGCTCACCAGGGGTGGACGGTGCCGTCCTCCAGCCGGTTGACCGGCAGGTACGCCGGGGCGTACGGGTAGCGGGCCGCCGCCTGTTCGTCGATGTCCACCCCGAGGCCGGGGGTCTCCGCCGGGTGCAGGTAGCCGTCGGCGTAGTGGTAGCCGTGCGGGAAGACCTCGTCGGTGGCCTCGGTGTGCCGCATGTACTCCTGAAGGCCGAAGTTGGGGATGGCGAGGTCGAGGTGCAGGGCGGCGGCCATGCAGACGGGGGAGAGGTCGGTGGCCCCGTGCGAGCCGCTGCGCACGTGGTGCAGCGCCGCGAGGTCGAAGATGCGCCGCAGGTGGGTGATCCCGCCGGCGTGCACGACCGTGGTCCGGATGTAGTCGATGAGCTGTTCCCGGATGAGCTGGGCGGCGTCCCAGACGGTGTTGAACACCTCGCCGACGGCGACCGGGGTGGTGGTGTGCTGCCGGATCAGCCGGAAGCCCTCCGGCAGCTCGGCGGGGACCGGATCCTCCATCCAGGTCAGCGCGTACGGTTCGAGGCTCTTGCCGAGCCGGGCCGCCTCGATCGGGCTGAGCCGGTGGTGCACGTCGTGCAGCAGCCGCAGGGTCGGGCCGAACTCGTCGCGTACCCGGGCGAAGACGGTCGGCACGTGGGCCAGGTACCGCGGGGTGGACCAGGTGGCCTCGCTGGGCAGGGCGGCGTCGGCCGGCTCGTAGAACAGCTTGTCGGCGCTGACCCCGTAGGTCTTCGGCAGGCCGGGCACGCCGCACTGCACCCGCACCGCCCGGTAGCCGAGGTCGACGTAGCGGGCGACCTCGACCAGCACGTCCTCGACGGTCTCGCCGTTGGCGTGCCCGTAGACGGTGACCCCGTCCCGGGACCGGCCGCCGAGCAGCTGGTAGACGGGCAGGCCGGCGACCTTGCCCTTGATGTCCCACAGCGCGGTGTCCACGGCGGCGATCGCGCTCATCGTCACCGGTCCGCGCCGCCAGTAGGCCCCCTGGTAGAGGTACTGCCAGGTGTCCTCGATCCGGGCCGGATCCCGCCCGATCAGCAGCGGCACCACGTGGTCGCGCAGGTACGACGCGACGGCCAGCTCCCGGCCGTTGAGGGTGGCGTCGCCGACGCCGGTGACCCCCTCGTCGGTGACGATCTTCAGGGTCACGAAGTTGCGGCCCGGGCAGGTCACGATGACCCGGGCGTCGACGATCCGCACACGGCCTCCCTCGGATGGCGACGAAGGCCGTCCGGTCCGCCTCGCGCGGACGAAGGCCGTGGTCCGTCCCGCGCGGGCGGCCGGTGGGCGGCGTCGACGCCGGTGACGCCGGCGGTCGACCGTCCGGCCCGGTCTCCGGCCCGTCGCGCGGTCGCCCCGAAGTCTGGAACCGCCCGCCGAGGCGTGTCAAGGGTCGGCCCGGCCGACCGGATGTGACCGCTCACCTGATTCGACGTATGCCGATCATTCGACGGCTGGTCGGAGGGGTGCGTACGGACCCGGTGGCAGGGCTGCCGAAGATGGTTACGGCAGTGTTACACGGATGCGCCTTGACGGATTCCATGTGAGCGCTAACACTTGCCCCCAACGATTGAACGGAGAACGGCATGGATGCAGGCGCGAAGCCGCAGGACCGGTACGTCGTCGGCGTCGACTACGGCACGCTGTCGGGTCGGGCGCTGGTGGTGCGGGTCGGCGACGGCGCCGAGCTGGGCACGGCGGTGCACGAGTACCGCCACGGGGTGATGGACACGACGCTCGCCGTCGACGGCCGGCCCCTGCCGGCCGACTGGGCCCTGCAGGACCCGGACGACTACCGCGAGGTGCTGCGGCAGGCGGTGCCCGCCGCGCTGGCCGCGAGC